>CAMDVD010000005.1 GCA_945878115.1 Chitinophaga pinensis
CATGCGTTGGTGTATCCAATGGCTCCAATTTTCAATGTCTTGTTCTTCGTCTCGTTCGTTGCCGCTGAAATAAACTCGGTAGCAGTCGCTTGCACATTTGTGGTCTTGTTGTCCTGAACACAACTGAAAGTTGTGTTCCTTTCCAACGCTTCGGGTTAAGAATTGTCCCCTTGGACACATCAACCAAAAGTCGTGAAGCGTAAAAACAATTGATATTTTCTGCTTGTTGAGTTCGTCAACCAAACCTGTCGAAAGGTGGTTGAGATGTCCAATATGTGCAATGTCAGGCTTGATGTCCGAAATGAGTTTTGCAAAATTGTCATCAAGTTGTTTGTGTCTGTAACCGTCTTTGCCTTGCGGATTATTTACAAAGTAGAAATTAAGATTGTCGTTTGCTTTTTCGTGTCTAACTTCAAAGTCAGGTGAATAGGGGTTTTCCTCCCGTGTGAAAACAGAAACTCGGTGATGTTTGGAAAGTTCGTTGCAAATGGATTGGCTGTAAACTTCCGAACCTGCATTATAGTTTGGCGGATAACCGTGTATGATTTTTAAAATATGCATAGTCCGAATGAGTTTTAGTCTATAGTTTTTGGGTTAATGTTTGTCGTTGCACTGTCGGTCGTTAGAATGAGGCATAACGTTTTGCGGCTATAAGAAGTTGGCGATTTCGAAGCACAAAACTGTCAACCTGCACGAAAGTTTGATTGAAAAATCGAACTTCATTTAACCACTGAACCGCCAATTTCTTATAGGTGCTGTTACCTGCTGGCCTTCTTTCTGTCTGAGTTTTCACGTTGTTATTGTCTATTTAAAATATTTACACACTCATTATAATCTTCAATTGCCTCTGCATCATTTGGGTTAAGGTCTATTGCATTTTTAAAGTCCGAAATTGCACCTGAATAATCTTTAATAAGCATTTTGAATCTACCTCTCTCATAGTGCAAGTCAGAATTATTTGGTTCAAATTTTATTGCGTTGCTAAAGACTGTCGTTGCATTTTTATAATCGCCTAAGTGGTAAAAAACACTTCCCAAAGATTTAAGCACGCCTGTGTTTTGTGGCTCTGCAAGTAAAACACTCACAAGGTCAGCCATTGCACCATGATAATCACCTAACATGGCTTTTATTGAACCTCTGTTTTGCCTTGCTGAATAGAAATTTTGGTCGTACTCAAGCACTCTGCTAAATAACTCTATAGCTTGTTCAAATTCTTGTTGATTTATTTTTTCTAACGCCTGTGAATAAAACGCATTTATCAAGTCGTTAAAATTTTCGCTTAAATCATCTGATTTATTTATTTCAATATTCATGAGTTCCGATAATAAAAATTTACAACTAATAAATTACTCTAAAAGTTAAGTTAAGTCGTTCACCGATTTGCTTTTTCGTTTTCGGAACTTGATGTTGCCAATTATGTTGAAGTGCTCCTAACATTACAAGCAAACTGCCATGTCTTAATTCTATTTCTAGTTTTTCTTTAGTCTGCAAATGTCTGATTTGAAAGTTTCGTGTCGCACCAAAATTTACTGAACCGATTACAGGATTTTTGCCAAGTTCTTTTTCTGCGTCTTGATGCCAAGAAATCCAATCATCACCTGTTCTGTATCGGTTAAGCAGAACACTATTAAAATCAACTTTTCCAAGTGCATCAATCATTTCTTTAATTTCTAAAAGTTCGGGAGACCAAACTTTTGCAGGCAAAGTTGTGCCCGAAAATGTATAAGGTTTGTCTCCGTTACCATACCACGCTGTAAGACGTGGAAAGTTAATTTCCTTACCATACATATTCATTTTGTCCTGTCGCCACTCAATGCTGTTGATTAAAATATTTAGATAGCGGTCGCTATCTGCTTTAGAAAAATAATCAGGATAGTAAATAAATTCCCCTCCGTCAATTACATTAAGTCCTGTCTTAACGCTGTTGTTTGTTGTCTGGGCAAGTGGATTGCCAAATAAATCTAGTTGTTCCATTTTATTTATTTTTTAAAAGGGTAAATCATCGTCAATATTGTTTGTTATTACTGGTGTTTGTATTGCCGATCCAAAGTTACATTTAAATATTCTTTGGCAGATCGTAATTCTGTAATCGTCTTGCCATTGCTTTGTTTGAACATTGTATGCTTTTCTAAAAATTTGTTGCGATGTGCTTGGAATATCTGCGTGTACAAAGGAACGCTTAAAATTAAAAATTCTATCTTCTGCTGTTGAGTTGTATGGACTAACGCAGACAAAATAGTTTATTCCTTTTTGTGTGTTCTTAATTTTTCTTGCTAATAAACTAAAATCAAAAGTCGTAACATCAAGTATGTTTGAGAACAAATGAACTTTAATATTTGAATTCCTTGTTGTCAATTCTGTCTCTGAAACATCGTCAAGCAATTTGTTGATGCGTTTTATTTCTGTGCCTTGCTGTTTGTGATTTATAAAATGATTTAGGTGAAGTATACCTCGTTTTAGAGAAAGAAGTGATGGCTCAATTAGAATAATGTTTTCAACTGCAAAACTTTTTCTGCTACGAATCATATAATCGTAAAATACTGTTGTCGCAAGTGCTTGTCCGCAACCGTAATCAATGATTTCAATGTTTGAGTTAGCAGGAATTTGAGGAAATAAAGCATCAAATGAAGTTTGGAGTTTATGATAATGATGACCGCCAAAACAAGCGATGTAGTTTAACAATGTTTGGGGGTCATCAATTATAACCACTCCGCTACCTAGTGAGTCAAAAATTTGGCCGTAACGAAGATGTGTCGTTTGGTTGACATTGTTTTCGTAGATGCTCCAAAAATTGAGATTTGTTTGCAAAAGTACTGAAATAGAATTTGCATAGGTCGTCGCTGTTTCTTGCAGTGCTGTTCGTCTTGCTTTATTTTCTGGTGTCATAGTTTTTCTTGTTCGTTTTTTTACAGTATGTTTAAAGGTAGCACTGTTCTAAGGGTTGCAGGTAACTTACTTATACCCGATACAAACCTTCGGTTTGGTAACTCACAGTGAAGTGGATTGCCGAAGGTTGGGTCTTCGTAAGTCGTTTTCAAAAGTAATGAATTTAAATGGAGTTATTCAATTAGTTGAATATTTATTTAAATGTCATATAAAACATCCTTTCATTTCTGTTTACTCTGATGATGTATGTGAGGAAGGATTCGCTCAAAGCGAAGCCTTCCTTTTTTATAAAGGATCATTTCACTTTTTAATATCCATCTAACCCACTGCAGCAAATGCGGAATTCTTTTCTCTAAGCGAAGACTTCCTTGTTTATGAAGTATCCATTCACTTCCATACTTATAGTTGCAATGTTAATTTCAAATGTCCACCAAGTCCTTCTTGGATTATTTTCATTAATGTTGAAAGTCTAATATCCGAAGAATTATTTTCAATTCTTGAAATATAGGATTTATTTGTTCCACATTTTTCAGCAAGTTGTTCTTGTGTCATCCCTCGTTTTGTTCTTGCTTCTTCAAGTAGAATGCCGAGTCTAAATGCTTCAAACTGTTGCTCCCATTGTTCTCGTTTAATTGCACCTTTTTTGCCATATTTCTTGTCTAGAATTTGGTCTAATGTCGTAATGTTCTTATTTGTTTTCATTTTTATATTCCTCCATTATTTTTAATGCTTTATCTAATTCTTGTTTCGGTGTCTTTTGTGTTTTCTTTTGAAAAGCGTTTCCAAGAATCACTATATTTCCTTTATCGAAAAAAGAGAAAATTCTATAAATATTATTTCCAACTTCAACCCTAATTTCATAAAGTCCTTTTGCCCCTTCTATATGCTTAAAATATTTTTCCGGAACTTGCTGAGTTACTTCAATCAACCTTAATGTCCATTCAATTTTTGCTTGAATAATATCTGATTGGTTCTCGTAAAAATCAAGAAAATATCTTTTATAGGCAATTACTTTTCTATTGGATAACACGCTGCGAAGTTAACTTATCAGACAACTTAATTCAAATTTATTTCTCACTTTGTTTAAATTCTTTTTATCCATTCGGTCGCTAAAGCATTGGTTATATCTAATCCACTGCAGCAAATGCGGAATTCTTTTCTCAAAGCGAAGCCTTCCTTGTTTATAAAGTGTCGAACGGTGAAATTATATTTTGAATACTTTTCGTGCTTACATGTGTATATATTTCGGTGGTTTTGCTACTCTTATGTCCAAGTAGTTCTTGTATGTATCTCAAGTCGGTGCCAGATTCTAGTAAATGCGTAGCATAACTATGTCGCAGCCAATGTAATGTCACTGGCTTGGTAATTCCCGATTTGTATAAGGCTTGTTTCAATACCAGTTGCAAACTTCTTTCGTCGTAAGCGAAGCCAGCTTGTTGACCTTCAAACAAAAAAACTTTCGGCTTATACTGCTTGTAATAAATTCTTAGTTGTTCTAAAATCTTCAAGCTCAAAGGCACTATTCTATCTTTTTTTCCTTTGGCTTGCTTAATCAAAATGATACCTCGTTTGCTATCAATATGTACGGGTTTCAATGCCAATAATTCGCTGCATCTTAATCCACAACTATAAATTAAAGAAAGCATCATTTTGTGTTTGATATTGTAATGTGCATCCAATATCATTTTTACTTCTTCCTTACTGAGTACATTGGGTAATAGCTTTTCGCGCTTCGGTCTGTGCAGTAAATCCGGATTCATTTTTTGATGCTGTATACTACTAAAAAATAATTTGATGGCATTCACAATTTGATTTTGATAGGAATTCGATAATTTATTTTTCAGAATAAAATCATTGTTATATAAAATGAGATCATTGGTTTCGAAATCTTTTATTTCTTTCGTATTGAAAAAAACAAGAAAGGATTTTAGTGCATCCAAATAGGTTTTAATGGTGTTTGGGCTATACCGTCTCGACTGCAACCAAAGACAGAATTCTTGCATCTTTTTCTTGTGTTCTGGATTTTGGATGGGCTCTTGTGTAATGCCAAATTGCTGACGATATTCGGGCGTGTCGGGCACATGCCATACGGTTCGCGAATTACTCCACAGCGCGCCAGGTAATTTTTTAATTCTTTCAATCGCTTCTTTATTTTTCTCAAAGTAAATCGCAATGCGTTGTTGGTTGCGATGCTTCATGAGTTTGGCTTGCCATTTCATTTTCTGCTAACGGTTTTATGTGATGAATGAAACACGAATATAAATTTTTTACTGTTGCTCAGCTCTTTTTTATCAAAACATTTTCAGGGTCCCCGTGCAGAAGGATAAATGCAAAGAGAAGCTCCTCGGGGGCGAAAATCGGAGTGAGATAGAGGGCATTATGCAAACTGTTTGAATCACGGATGAAGAAGATGGCACGGATAGCACGGATGTGGAAGCGATTTGATGTAGGGAACTAAAATTACATTGATCTGTGCCATCTTCCCCATCCTCCAAATCCGTGATTCAGACAATCTTATCTATTTCCGTGATTCAGACCATTAATCTCAATCCATTTTCCTTGTTACGAGCAAGCCTTTTTTATCGTTGTAAAAAGTAGTGCCGAAAATATAATATTCACCACCATCTTGCAAGCCTAATTTCTTTTTTAATTCGGCAACCGAACTCGGGAAATTTCGAATACTCAAGTTTGCTTTCCCATCCGGAATTGTTTTTTGGACTTCTTTTTTGTTCGCGTCTATTTGCGCAAGTACTTCAAAACGTCGCCCCGGAAAATTGCTAACCAATTCATTGCTTGTGTACAAGTGAGTATGTGTATGTAGTTTTTGTAACCCAAAATCCAATGCGATTTTTTTATAAGCTCCAGCTTTGATAATAGCAGCATTTGGTTCGTATAAAAATTGTTGACATGCTGCGATTTGTGGCATTGTATTTTTTTCTTCGGAGTTGTAAAAAGCATACGCTTGTGTTGCATTTTTAATCAAGTGTACAGCATGTATTTGCGGCTCTTGGATAAAATCTTTTTCTATTTCAATTAATAATTCTTTGCATTCATTGTTGACTGCTACCACATAAATATTCTTCACATGCTGCAGCTCTTGACATGCCAAGGTAATGTCTAGCAATGGGGATGTTTTTATTAAGATGGTTTTGCATTTTTCGAGTAAAATAGATTGAAGTGAAACAATATCTGGTTCGCAATCTTTCAGTTTAAAAATTTTGTCACCTGCTTGATTTCTTCGTGCCGGATCGATGTAAATTAAATCGATGGGTTCTTGCCATTTTGGTAAAATGTCTTCTGCATTTTCACCAAGAATAAATTGCACATTGTTTTGATGCAATAAGGCAAAGTTATGCGCAACAATTTTACCCAATTCTACATTTCTTTCTATCAATATACCTCGTTCGAAACGCTGACTGAAATAATAACTATCTACGCCAAAACCAGTTGATAAATCCATAAAGGTTTTTCCGCTAAACAAGGACGCTTTATATTTTGCCGTAATTTCTGAAGAGCATTGTTCTAGGCTAATTCCAGCAGGGAAAACAATTTGCGTGTTGGCAACCAAGCTAGGTAATTTTTCAGAAGCCTTTTGCAAACATTGTACTTGATGAACGAGCTTTTTTTTGTGCGCCAATTCTTCTGCTTTGCTTTGCAATAAAAGGCTTTCAGGATTTGCATTTTTATTATCAATAAAAAATTGCAAGTCTACTTCTGACCAAATCAGCGATTCATCAATAGTGGGGGAAGTAAAAATGTGCATGAAAATTAAAAGTGCAAAATACATAAGACCACTTTCATAAATACTTTTTTTATTAACCTCATCCTTTAATTCCTTCTCCAACTGGAGAAGGAATGATTATTTATGAAAGAGGTCTATTATTTGATTGCAAAAATCTTAGGTATTACTTTCGTGGTGAAATAAAGTACAAATCAAAAATTTATATATCATAGCAGGATGTAATGGCGCCGGTAAAACTACGGCGAGCAATACTATTTTACCTGAGCTTTTTGATTGTCGTGAATTTGTAAACGCCGATAATATTGCACGTGGCATTTCGCCGTTTAATGTTGAAAAAGTGGCTTTTGAAGCAGGTCGTATTATGCTTTCGCGAATTGATGAACTTATAAAAGACCAAGTGGATTTCGCTATTGAAACAACCTTGTCGACACGGAGTTATGTTTCCATGGTTTTAGATGCGCAAAGGAAAGGATATTGCGTAACGCTTTTGTATGTTTGGTTGGAATCTGCTGCGGTGGCTGTAGAACGAGTAGCTGAAAGGGTTGCAGAAGGTGGGCACAATATTCCGTCTGATATTATACATCGAAGATATCAAAGAGGCTTACATAATTTATTACACCTTTATATTCCAATTGTTGATTTTTGGGTTGTTGTGAATAATACACATAATAAATTAGAACGGATTTCGACTGGCAATAAAAAACTTGTTCATGAAATATACCTCCCCTATATTTGGACTCAAATTCAATCCGTAGCTAATGGGCAACTTTGATAAAGAGAATCGGGAGTTAGAAAATAAAATAGTACTGGGTTTTAAAATGGCTTACGAAAAATTAGTGCGTGAGGCAGCTTTGCATAATCGAAGTTTGGTTTTTGGTGACAATGGAAAAATTGTACGCATCCCAGCAGTAGAGCTTCTTAAGGAGATTGAGAGTAAAAAAAAGTAATGAAATGGAATTTGTTGGTGATAACACCAACAACGGCGGAAAATATCCCCATTTTCCTTTGAAATAATTGTATCACCAATAGGTGCATCATTAAAATATCCAAATTGATAAGTAGTATTTGTTGAGTCAAACTCTAGTTTGTAAATTCTTTGATCTTTTATATCTAATTCGCAATTCTCAATATATCCATTCTTGAAATACTCGAGAGAAATATCCGTACTATCATTTATTTGAAAGCTACGGTAATAGATGTCCCAAGATCGTATCGAGCAATCACTATGTCGACTAGATGTTAAAACAGGTTTATTATTTAGATAATTCGTTTCCGTTGCGCTATAAAATGAACTATCTTCCTTCATTCTCCTATAAAATATATCACTAGAAAGTGTTAATTGATTTCGAATGTAAATATTTTCTAAGCAGAATTTATTAGGTCTAAAAAATCTTTTAATAACAAGTGGTGTGTCCATATTTTGGTAAGAAATAATTAATTCTAAAGTGTCATGATAGCTACGTGTGCTAACTTGTAGCGGAGGATTATCAACGTTTTTGAAACTCGCAAACGAAAGCAATAAAAGGAATAGGCAAAGTAGTTTCATAATTTGTATGTAATGATAACATGAAAATGGTACGAATCAAAACGTCATTCCTGATATTTTCTTAGAGAGGTATCAGAATAAACTGAAATCTTTTATGATTAATTTTCTGTGTCTTCCGTGTTTTCTGTGAGACAAATGAGCAAAAGCAAAAATCTTTGTTAAATTCCATCTCGTCTTTAAAACGCTGTACATTATTCTACTTATTAATGTAAATTGCACCCTTTATGAAAATACGCATCACCCTTGCAATCCTTGTAATAACCATCTGTAGCCAGTTTCAGAGCAATGCGCAAGACAATAATACTTCCTTAGACAAAATCGCAGCTATTGTGGGCGATAAAATAATTCTCAAATCGGATATAGAAGCTTCCTTTGAAGATTATAAAAGAGAAACACCAAACATAGATGATTCTGTAAAGTGTCAAATTATGGAGAGCTTGTTGGCGCAAAAGATTTTAGTAGAACAAGCCGATAGAGATAGTGTAATTGTGGGCGATGAAGAAGTGGAAGGTGCATTAGACAATAGAATACGATACTTTTTACAACAATATGGTTCTGAAGAAAAATTGCAAGAAATTGCTGGCAAATCTTCTTATCAATTGAAAGACGATTACCGCCCAATTTTTAAAGACCAATTGACGGCACAAAGAATGCAACAACAAATTATGTCGACCGTAAAAATTACGCCACAAGAAGTGAAAGCATTTTATGATAAAATTCCTGTGGATAGTTTGCCATATTATCCTTCTATGGTGGAAGTTGGACAAATTGTTTTTCGCCCAAATATTAATAAAGAAGTGGAAGACTATGCTAGAAATACTTTAGAAGATATTCGCAAAGATATCATCGGCGGTAGAGTGAGCTTTGAAGAAATGGCGGGTAGAAAAAGTGATGATCCAGGTAGCAAAGACAATGGCGGTGATCTGGGCATTATGGGGCGTGATGAATTGGTACCAGAATTTGCGGCTGCCGCATTCAAATTGCAGAATGGGGAAATATCACCAGTAGTGAAAACTAAATTTGGATTTCATATTGTGCAAATGGTGAATCGCCAAGGGGAAAAAGCAAAACTCAGACATATCTTGATTAAACCATTGATCACGAGTGATATGGTAAAAGAAACTTTGGTAAAAGCAGACAGTGTAAGAGCGGATTTGGTTTCTGGTAAAATGGTCTTTTCTTCTGCTGTTGGAAAGTACACACAAGATGATGTAACGAAAGTAACCGGAGGTATGTTTACCAATGCGCAAACGAGTTCGTCTTTGATACAAATTGAAGAATTAGAGCCAGCAGTTGCATTGCTCATCAACGAACTTAAAATAGGAACTTTTTCGCAACCATTGGAATTTGTGGATGCAAAAACTGGCGATAAATTGGTTCGTATTATTTATTTAAAAAATAGAACAGAACCGCATAAAGCGAATTTGAAAGAAGACTATAATCGTATTCAAGAAGTCGCATTTGCAGAGAAACAAACTAAAACATTGAGCAAATGGATTGAAGAAAAAATTGGAAGCTTTTATATTATGATAGACAGCGAATATAAGAATTGTAACAATATCTCTAAATGGGTTACAGCCAATACTTCAGCTCACAAACATTAATTCACCAACTTATTATATTTAAACTATGTATACATCGGATGTAGAAGCAGCGAAAGCCTTGCAACAAAAATTTTCTTCACTTAAATCAGCTATCGGACAAGTGATTGTTGGGCAGCATGAAGTTATTGAATCTACTATTATTTCTATTTTATGTAATGGTCACTGCTTATTGGTTGGTGTGCCAGGACTTGCAAAAACACTTTTGGTAAATACCATTGCACAAGTTTTAGATTTAGGTTTTAAGCGTATCCAATTTACTCCCGATTTGATGCCGAGTGATATTACGGGTTCTGAAATTTTGGACGAGCATCGTAATTTTAAATTCATCAAAGGGCCATTGTTTTCTAATATTATTTTGGCGGATGAAATCAATCGTACGCCACCAAAAACGCAGGCTGCTTTATTAGAAGCCATGCAAGAGCGTCATGTAACCATTGGCGGACAATTACATAAATTGCCTTCCCCATTCTTTGTATTGGCAACCCAAAATCCGATTGAGCAAGAAGGAACTTATCCTTTGCCAGAAGCGCAGCTGGATCGTTTTATGTTTAATATTTGGCTTGATTATCCTACGTTTCAAGAAGAATTAGATGTTGTGAAAAACACCACATCTGATAAAAAAGTAAATTTACCGAAAGTAATGACTGGTGAAGAAATACTATATTTTCAACAGTTAGTTCGTCGTGTGCCAGTACCTGATAATGTGTTGGAATACGCGGTGAAACTAGTTCACAGAACACGCCCGAATGAACAAGGATCGGATATTGCACGCAATTATATTTCATGGGGTGCTGGTCCAAGGGCTTCACAAAATTTAATTCTTGGTGCAAAATGTAATGCCTTATTACGTGGAAAATTTAGTCCAGATATTGAAGATGTAAAAGCAGTAGCTCTGTCTATTTTACGCCATCGTCTGGTTCGTAATTATAAAGCAGAAGCAGAAGGATTGAAGATAGAAGAATTGATAAGTCGATTGTTGTAATGGAATAAAAATATCGCTTTCCTTTTATTTTAATGAGCCAAACCTATAATGTTTTAAAACCTTATAGGTTTTTTTATAACGCAGATACTGGCGCGAGTATGAGGCGTGGCTTTCGTGCGATGGCTTCTCGTGCTTCATTATAGGATATCAAATTTTAGTAAAATGAAATTTGACACGGGTTGCACACCCACGCCACCCAAAGTCAGAATCATAGTAATCATTTAATCAAAAAAATCATAGTTCAGACAATTATCAAGTACCAATACTACATGCGACACGGGGTGCAAACCCGCGCCATCCAAAGTCAGAATCATAGTAATCATTTAATCAAAAAAATCATAGTTCAGACAATTATCAAGTACCAATACTACATGTGACACGGGTTGGAAACCCGCGCCATCCAAAGTCAGAATCATAGAAATCATTTAATCAAAAAAATCATAGTTCAGACAATTATCAAGTACCAATACTACATGGGTCAAGGGTTGCAAACCCGCGCCATCCAAAGTCAGAATCATAGAAATCATTTAATCAAAAAAATCATAGTTCAGACAATTATCAAGTACCAATACTACATGTGACACGGGTTCCAAACCCGCGCCAGCCGAGGCCAGCCGAGAGCTTTAGATATGAATAATGGCAACCGTGATTGTAATTTAGACTACTAAATTATAAGCAATTGACAATTCGGCATTTGCCATTAATCATCATTTATTCAACAACATTACTCGCAATACTTTCATTCTGCAGTCGATCTAACGCAGTGATTACATACTTATACTTTTTGTTTCGTGAAGCATAATCGATATAAGAATTGTCTCTTATAATAGTGATCAGATGAGAAGCTGAAATAGTTGCTTGTTCTCCTTTTTCAAAACGGTAAACAGCAAATTGAAGTGTTTCTTGTTTGGGATTACTAACCGTCCAATTCAATTGTTTAAATCCATTGGTTGTGATAATGCTTTCTGCTTTTGGAGAAGCGGGTGGAATAGAATCTATCCAAGGCATAGAAGGTAACAGAGACGGCGTTTTATACCAATTGTTTTTCATGTCCTCATTCAAACCATAGCAATTTTTTTTGAAGGAGTTGGCGCTATAAAATGCGCTTCCATTGATGCCAGGTGTAGATCTTGTAAGGGCAACTTGTTCATTCATTTCATTCAAGCTACGCCAACAGGCTTTTGTTGAAGTGCCTATTTGGTATAAGGCATGGCCAACATACATGTTTTTGCCATAAGCATGACGACTCCACCAATTAATGAGTTCATCATAATCGGCAGCATGATGTCCTTGTTCCCAATACAATTGCGGTAAGGCATAATCTATCCAACCTTTACGAAGCCATAAAAGGATATCTGCAAAAAGGTCATCGTAATTAGTTTGTCCGCCATTGGTTACGCTGCCTTCAGGGTCTTTGGAATAATTTCGCCAAACCCCAAATGGACTGATGCCAAATTTTACATAAGGCTTTTCTTTTTTAATTTTCTTACTAAGGGATTCAATTAATGTATTCACATTGTTCCTTCGCCAGTCGTCTTTATTTGGGAAGTTTGTTCCATACTTGGCATAAGATTTAAAGTCTGGAAATTCTTGTTTGGCAATTCGATAAGGGTAAAAATAATCATCGAAATGAATGGCATCCACATCATAACGTTTCACAACATCTAAAACAATATTCGTAAAATACTCTCGCACTTCTGGCAGACCTGGATCAAAATATTTTTTGCCGCCATAGTTTAAAAACCAATTGGGATGCGTATTCGTACAATGTGTTGCTGTATTCAAATTTTTGTTCGCATCTACTAGAGCCCTATATGGATTGAACCACGCATGAAACTCAATGCAACGTTTATGACATTCATTTATCATAAATTCTAATGGATCGTAATAGGGTGTAGGAGGTACGCCTTGTTTGCCACTTAAATATTTACTCCAATTTTCAAAAGGTGAATCATACAATGCGTCTGCACAAGGACGAATTTGCACTATGGCCGCATTCAATCCATTTTCTTTCATTTGATCAATGAGTGCAATAAATTCTTGTTGTTGCATAGTGGCATCCAGTCCTTGTTTGCTGGGCCAATCTATATTTCCGATAGTGGCTATCCATGCGCCACGAAATTCACGTTTGGGTGTAGTGGTTTGTCCATAAACAAGCTGCACTATAAGAAATAAAATAATCGAGAAAAAATACTTCATGCGTGTAAAGATATTTCTACAATCGCAATAAATTCATGTAGAGCCATTATTTTTACCACATGCGAATAATTTTTATCTTCTTCTTTTGTATTCCCTTTGCATTATTTGGGCAAACAACAAAACAAGCTAAATCTATTGCATACAATATGCAATATTTTGGCGGGAAGGTATTCATTCATACGCCTAAAATCCATTTGCCTGCACCGCAGTATACACAAGCGTTTGAATGGTCGTATACCAAACAAACCACTGGCACGCATCCATGGCAACAACGATTTGGTTTTCCTGAAACTGGCTTGAATCTATGTTATGTACATTATGGCGATGCACGTTATGGCAATGCGATTGGTTTTTATCCTTCTATACAATTTCGGATTTTGAGTCATCAACAAATAGATTGGTTTTGGAAGATTGGCGGTGGTATTGGATATGCTACAAAGCATTGGGAGCGCACACCAGCTATAGATTCCTTCAATAATATTATTGGTAGTTCGGTCAATAATTTTACGATGATGCAAACCGGCTTACGTTATTCATTTGCACCAAAATGGCGAATACAAATTGGTGCGGCATTTGATCACTTGTCGAATGCTGCGGCTCGACAGCCTAATTTTGGCATCAATACTTTTAGTGGATTTGTTGGCTTGCATTATTATCCAAATTTTATTGTGCATGTTTTTCAAAAGCAAGAGCAAATGAAGTCGAAAAATCCTTGGAATATTGGGGCTAAAATGTCAATGGCATTTGCAGAAGATAAAACGGTAGACGGTCCAATTTATCCCTATGAGAGTGGCTCTCTTTTTATTAGTAAAATGTGGCGACATAAATTTAGATGTCTATTAGGTGCTGATATCACGTATAGTGAAAAGCTGTATGCCTTCATCAAGAATAATTATTTATATCTTGGCGAAGAGAAGAAGCATTCGTATCGTTACACTGTATTTGCTGGGCATGAATTTGTTTTTGGGAAAATAGGACTGCCTTTACAATTGGGATATTACTTAAATCATCCAGTGGGTGGTGGTGATAAAATCTACCAGAAGTTGGGAATCAATTATCATTTTTATACAGCAAGGAAAGGAGTGGTAAAGGACATGTTTTTATTCACCCAATTAAAAACACATTTTGCACGAGCAGAGTATGCTGAGATAGGATTGGGTTTTCTATTTTAAAAATGGGTTTGGTTGGCGAGACAGCAGCTGCTAAAGAAATGCGACAAGGGTTGCAAACCCGCGCCAACCGAGTTGGGATTGGGTTTTCTATTTTAAAAATGGGTTTGGTTGGTTGGAAATGCTACATCAGAAACGGGGTGCAAACCCGCGACAGCCAAAATTTGTAGAGGATATTATTATTAGTAAGCATAGTATGCCGAATTGGGATTTCTATTTTAAAATTTAATTTTTTTTTAATACAGAAATAAGTCAGGTTCAATCGTTTGCTTTAGTTTTGCCCAAAAATTAAAATGAAAAAAATATTCTTTCTTTTGTTGGTGGCGATTAGCTTGAACACCAGCGCTCAGGTCATGTATCCTTATTCTTTTTCTAGTGCCACGCAAGTGTATCAAAATTTGGTTAGTCCTACCGATATTGCTGCTGGCTTTTCTTGGGACGATTCTGTGTTTACCGTACCATTGGGTTTCAACTTTAAATGGTCCACACAAGGCAATACCATTAATTCTATACAAGTAAATGCGAATGGGATATTATACGCACCATTGGATACCGTACAAATCTTTGGTGAGAATTTATTTACACGAGCTATGATGCCTTATAGCGCTGATTTGTGTGATAAAACTTTCAATACCACACAGACAGGTATTTCTGCTATTTCCTATTTAACTAGTGGAACAGCAGGCAGCAAAATTTGTAAAATAGAATATAGAAACATGGGATTTTATTTTGATTCTGCAGCTGTGGATTCTACCAATTTCCAAATATGGTTGTATGAAGGAAGTAATAAAATTGAGTATCATTATGGACCTTGGGCTATTCAAGATTTTACTTTCAATTTTGAAGGATCGGGAGGGCCAACGATTAATTTGGCGCATCATCTAACTTATGATTTAGTGAATTTAGATGTGTTTTTAGATACCTGTACGTATGTAACTGGAGATAATGTTACCTTTTCATCTATCTATTCTACAACGCCAATTTCTTATACAAGCGGTTCAATATTTTTTGACGGTGTTCCAGACAATGGGCAGGTCTTTATCTTCACGCCATATAGTGGTGTAGGTATTCCTGCAATAGATAAGCATTTCCCGTCAGTACATATTTTTTCGAATGCTGCAGAAAATGAAATTGCCGTACAAGCCAATGAATCACTAACAGGTTGCATAATTAGAGATGTCTCTGGAAAAATCATGTATTCTTCAACGGATAAAAATAATCGTTATACAATTCCTACTACTGCTTATGCCAATGGTTTGTACTTCGTAACAGTTTTTGCAGGAGAATTGCAGAAGACTGTGAAAGTGATGAAGAATAATTAATTGTAAAGTAAAATACGAATTGGAGGAATTTGGTTTCGGTTGGTGGGACACCAACCGATTGAGAAATTGTTTATTGTAAATGTTCGTCGGTAAATCCTAGAATTGATTTAAGACTTTTGATGAAAAGAGGAATTTTTCATTTCCTCTTTTTTTGTTTATAAACGGATGTGCTACTTTCGTCGTGAACGGAATAAACTTTTAGGCGTGCATTGCGGCAACGATAGTAGTGGAAATCCTTTTTGCTGGCTCTGCAGCAAAAAGATTGGAACGGATAGTCTAGATTTCGCTGCTTTGAGCGGAAATAGATCCTGAAATTTATCGTCAGGACGTGTGTGCCGCCCAAATATTTTTCATAAAAATTTTAGTATCCCCATTTAATTATTCTATATTTCGCTTCTATGTCTACTGAAAAATATACTGCACTTAAACAACATTACGCCACGCTGAAAGATGAAAAGGACAAGATAAATTGTTTGATAGAGATTGTATTAGAGATTCGAGATTATGATATTGAAGAAGCGTTTCGTTTGGCGAATGAAATTATTGAGCGCGCCAAATTAATTGACTATGCTGAAGGCATCGGAAGAGGGCTGAATCATAAAGGTGCCTGTTATTGGATAAAAGGGGAGTATGATCTTGGATTGGAAATTTTAAAAGAAGCATTGGTCATTGCGAAGGGAATCAAGAATGATTCGCTGAAAGCGCGTATTTATAATAATTACGGCAATATTTATCGTGAGCTTGGCGACTTGTCCAATGCATCTAAATATTATCAATGGGCATTGGAAATCAATGAAGAATTGGGTGATGAATTATCGCAATCTGTGGTGATGATTAATATTTCTAATTTGCATTTTGATTTATATGATTATGATAATGCTTTAGAATATGCGAAACGTTGTCTGGAAATTTTTAAAAAATACAAGGACAATAAACGTTTAATAAGCGTCTATCACACACTGGGAAATATCTATTTTAAAAAGGATGATTATGATAATGCTTTAGTCAATTTTAAATTGAGTTTGGCATTGACAGAAGCGAATACTGTAGGGCATATGTTGGCAAATAGTGGTATGGGGAAAGTGTACTACAAGAAAGGGAAATTCGAGAAGGCTAGAGTTTACTTGTTGGCGGCTTTAGGGCAATCAGAATCCTTATCGAATATTGAAGGAATTATTATCTCTGAATTTTATTTGGGTAAAGTAAATTTTGATGAGAATAATTTTAATATCGCATTAGAACATTTGGATAAAGCATTTGCGGTGGCAAATGAATACTCACGCAAGCATGATATCATGAGCATTCATGAAATGTATGCAAGTATTTATGAACGCTTAGCGGATATACCAGCAGCGTATGAACATCTGAAGGATTTCGAAAATTTGAAAGAGGAGATATTTCAGCAGAATACAATGAACAAACTGCGCAATTTGCAGATTAGACATGAGATTGAATTTGCGGTGAAAGAAAAAGAAGTGGCTGAACAATCGGCAAAACTCAAGCAACAGTTTATTGCCAATATGAGTCATGAAATCAGAACACCTATGAATGCTATAGTAGGCATGACTAGGCTGTTACAAGAAAAATCGCCAAGAGAAGATCAATTAAAATATTTGCGAGCGATTACGCAAAGTGCAGATAATTTGTTGGTCATTATCAATGATATTTTAGATTTTTCTAAAATTGAAGCAGGTAAAATTTCGATAGAAAATATTCCATTCTCCTTGCGACATTTATTAAAAAATGTAGTGACTTTATTGCGATTTAAAGCAGAAGAAAAAGGGATTGAAATTAGATATGAAATAAGCGAGTTGTTGCCAGAGATTGTGATTGGAGATCCAACAAGGCTAAGTCAAATATTGATGAACTTAGCAGGCAATGCGGTTAAGTTTACGGAAAGAGGTTCGGTTAAAATTCAATGTAATTTGCATGGACATGGATCAGAAGACTTTCAAATTTCTTTTGATATCATAGATACTGGTATTGGTATTTCAGAAGAATATGTGCATACGATTTTTGAAAGCTTTACACAAGCTGGTTCGGACGTTGCTCGGAAGTATGGTGGTACAGGCTTGGGACTTACTATATCTAGACAATTGGTTGAATTGATGCATGGAACTATTTCGGTGCAAAGCAAAATTGGGGAAGGAACTACCTTTTCTTTTTTATTGCCTTTTGAAGCGGCCGACAATTCTGCTTTGGTGATGAAGGATGAATTTACGCTTTCTGATTTGGATGTTGAAATTTTAAACAAGACCAATTTATTGCTAGTGGATGATAATGAATTCAATGCCATTTTAGCGGTAGATACTCTGCATTCTATTGCGTCCGATATGCAAATAGATGAAGCTATATCTGGATTAGATGCCATAGAAAAAATTAGGGAAAAGGATTATGATATTGTGTTGATGGATATTCAAATGCCCTTGATGAATGGTGTGGAAGCCACGCGGATTATTAGAAGAGATTTAGATGCGCCGAAAAAAAATAGTGTTATTATTGCCATGACCGCCAATGTGATGCGGAATGATATTCAACATTATTTGGAAAATGGCATGAATGATCATGTACCAAAACCTTTTCGAAAAGAGGAACTCATGGATACCATTTTGAAGCATTTGGATAAGGCGAAAATTGTAAAAAGAATTGGCAAAAAAAGCGAGCAAACCGTTGTAGAAAATAATCAAGTAGTAGAAATGAAAGAGCAAGAAGTAAGCAAGCCAACTAGTGCCGAAACGATTACAAATTTGCGTTTCTTGATGTCCTTTGCTGGAGATAATGTAGAGAAACAAAAAAAGTATGTCGGCATATTTTTGGTCAATGCACCGAAGCTGTTGGCGCAATTGCAAACTGGCATACACAACAAAGATTTTGAGTCGATTAAAATAGCTGCTCACTCCTTGAAAACACAATTAAATTATATGGGTGTGCAAGAAGAATTGTCGCATGTGTTTGAATTGGAGCAGATGGCTTCTCATGCGCATAAACATGCAGAGATTGAGATGTTGATTTTGAATCTTACCCAAGTTTGTGAAAAGGCATTTGGAGAATTGAGTGTGTTTGTTAGGCCGGAGTGATATGCATATAAATTAGTTTCTTACCCTATAATTTAACTTTTTTATTATAGATTTTGTCATGACATCTGAGATTGTAAGTTGTGATGGAGAATGCGCTAGGTAAAAGATTATTATAATCATCATTACTAAATGCACTTATTAATAATCATTATTAAAAAAGCGTGGGATAATAAAAATGCCACCTCCATAAAAAGAAAAATCATTTTTTTGCAAAGCGGGTTTATAGAAAATATGGAAAGTAAAACTGCCTTTGTGCTCAATGCCCAAAGAAGGAAGAGCTAAGCCACAATGAAAAAGAATACCTGTAGAACGCCCATTAATTTTATCCGTAATCTTTCCATTGCTTTGTAAAAGGATAAGATCTTTTGAATCCTTCGTCAAATTGGAAGGATTGCCTTTGTCATTAAAATTTATTCCATTCGTATTTGTAAATCCAAGGCCTATACCAATGAAGTAACCTAAACGTGATTCATTGTTATCATCTTCTCTTAATCGGCCGCCATTAATATCTAAAGCGAGATGGACATCATACATAAAGGATAATTTGTTGTCGCCAAGTACAGTTACTTCTGGATTAAAACCTAGGGTTAAAGGCACGCCTATAGAAAGGCTATATTTTGTTGAGTTTAAAAAAGCATATTTGGGATAAGCCAATATGCCAACTCCGAGAACAGAAACAACGAAGGTGTTGAAATTTGTATCCAGTATTCCATTCTTCATAAAAGGTTTCATAGTGTTCACCTCCTTTTCTGTGCAAGAAATAACATTGCCACCAAAGTCAAAATTAAATTGAGCATAACACGAATGCGTCAAAAGTGAAATGGTTATCAAAACTAAATATTTTCGCATGAGTTTTTACGACAAACATAATGCATATGATTGGAGGAAGTGAATTATACCATGCAGGTGGAAAGGAATAATCCTGAGAACTATGTTTGCTATCAAGAATTGAACCTACTCAGATGGAAACATAAATTTTTGGGGAATGATTATGCGATCAAAAGTTTGAATGAGTTTTAGCATGTGTTTAAACTATGCATACAGGATATGCTAAACCAAACTAGAAGTATAAATCGATGAATGTTGAATGCAACAGAAATAAATTATACAAACAGAAAAAACGAATTTATTTCCCAATAAACACCGCTTTCCTTTTTTCTAAAAAAGCATTTACACCTTCTTTGTAATCTGCTGTTTCGCTTGCTTCAACTTGTAGCTTGCCTTCTAGTTGCAGTTGTTCTTCCAAAGAATTTTGCAGGGATGCATGTAATAATTTTTTAGTGAGCGCTAATCCGCGTGTTGGCATGGAGGCTAAGTTTAATGCAAGTTTCCAACTCTCTTCTATAAAATTATCTGCTGGATAGGAAGTATAAATCATGCCCATTTGTACTGCTTCTTCGGCGCTTATTTTATCGCCTAACATCATGAGTGCACTTGCTTTTTGCCATCCAATGAGTCGAGGTAAATAGAAAGTGCCGCCACTATCTGGAACCAATCCTATTTTGCTAAAGGCTTGGATGAAAGTTGCATTGGAAGCAGCAACTACAATGTCGCAGCACAAAGCAATATTGGCACCAGCACCAGCAGCAACGCCATTCACAGCACATACAACAGGTTTTTCTATTGCTCTAATGATGCTGATGATAGGATTATAATGTTCTGCTACTATTTGCGCCAATTCGATGCCATTGTCTTCAATAGCTTCTGCTAAATCTTGTCCAGCACAAAAGGCTTTTCCTATACTAGTAATATAAATACAACGAATATTTTCATCAGACGAAGCATCTGTTAAAGCGGCTTGAAAGTCCAATGCCATTTCACGACAAAAGCTATTGAATTTGTCGGGGCGGTTTAAAGTTATTTTGGCAATCGCATTTATTTTTTCAACAAGTATAAAAGACATAGTATTTTTTTAGGGCTTAAAGATAATTTTATTTTGAATGTAAAGAACATACATATGAAGTTGTTGCTGTAATTGTCTGAATCAGGATTTTCAAGATTTTAGAATTTTTAGGATTCGTTTTTTTTTAAAATCTTGTTCATCCTTTCATTCTGTAAAACCTGCTTCAGACATTCGCTAATATTTCTGAATCAGGATTGAGATTTTGTTTTTTTATATTCTTCAAGTTCTCATTCTAGAAATTGTAAAACAGACATTCGCGAATTCTTCAACTTGATATGGAGTCTATTCTTTTAGAATGCTTATCTATTGCCGCTTTTAAATGGTGGTTGCGAGTCTCTGAAATTTTTATTTTCACCTCTTTTTATTACTACAATATTAATTAATTGTTATTTTGCGGTTCAAAAAATATATTATATGTACAAAAATATTACAAAATTTATTCTTGCATCCTTGGTGCTGTTGTCTTTTCAAACCAATGCACAATTATATAATGGCTATGTTTTAACCAGTATAATGAATACTTCTA
Organism: Chitinophaga pinensis; assembly: GCA_945878115.1. GTDB lineage: Bacteria > Bacteroidota > Bacteroidia > Chitinophagales > Chitinophagaceae > OLB11. The sequence continues at coordinate 20,957 of CAMDVD010000005.1, forward strand.
CTGCCACATTAATGGATACAAATAAGAATACATTTCACTCATGGACTGTAGATGCGCAAACTGGATATTCGTCATACCTTATGCCAGGTGGTACTTTGGTAAGAGCGGCAAAAGCTACAGGTGTTTCCTTTACAGGTGGTCCTATTTGTGGGAAAATTCAAAAACACGATTATAGCGGAACAAAGATTTGGGATTATAATTATTCAACAACGAATTATTGCACCCATCATGATATTTGTCCTATGGCAAATGGTAATGTATTGGTCATTGCTTATGAACGTAAAACAGCAGCTGAAGTTGCCGCGGTTGGTTGCACATTTACTGGTGAAATGTGGCCTGATAAAATTGTAGAAATTCAACCTACTGGTGCAACCACTGGTACGGTAGTTTGGGAATGGCATGCTTGGGATCATTTGATGCAAAATACGGATGCTGCAAAACCACATTATGTAACAAATATGGTAGATAGTCCACAATATTTGAATATTAATTATAAAGCCACAAAAGATTGGATGCACATGAATGGTGTAGATTATAATCCCATCTTAGATCAAATCGCGTTTAGTTCTCATAATTTGAATGAATGGTATATTATAGACCATAGCACAACCACTGCTGAAGCGGCTAGTAATACAGGCGGCAACTCTGGTAAAGGTGGTCAAATACTATTCCGTTGGGGCAATCCAGCAGCGTATGGTGCAACAGGCACTGCTATTTTGAATGTAACCCATGATGCACATTGGATTCCAGAAACAGCACCAAATGCTGGGCGTTTAGTGGGTTTTAATAATAAAGGGGTTTCTGCATCTCAATCATCCGTTGATCAAATCATCACACCAATCAATGGGTATACGTATACTAAAGCAGTTGGTGCTGCCTTTGATCCTGTAACCTATACTAGCCGACATGCTTGCTCAGGTTATTCAAGTAATATGGGAAATTCATATCAATTGCCAAATGGAAATCAATTGGTTTGTGTCGCAACACAAAGCAAAGTGTATGAAATTAATAGTGCTGGAACTACAGTGTGGACCAATACTTTTACAGGCTCTGTACCGCAAGCTTTTAAATATGATAGTTGTTATATCTTCAATGCACCTCCTGCAATTCCTGTTATAACTGTTGGTTCAGCTTCCCTGATTTCTACAAGCGCTTCCACTTATCAATGGTACCAAAATGGGGTATTGATTACTGGTGCAACGAATATGACCTACACTCCAAGTTCTTCAGGTGTGTTCGTGGTTCGTATTACAGGTCCTACTGGTTGTGTTTACGAATATTCTAAAGGTGTGCAATATGTATTCCCAGATGCTGTAAGTGATATTGCACTTTCTGCTAAAATAATCGTATACCCTAATCCTACAACTGGCATATTACATATTGAAGACAATAATTTATTAGGCAAATCTATTGATGTAAGTGTGTATGATATGCTTGGACATTTAGTATTAAAATCAGTGGATTCTAAAACAATGGATTTAAGTGGATTGTCAAACGGTACTTATTCTGTCATGATTTATTCTGAAAAAGGCGCAGTATCTAAGAAAATAGAATTGAACAAATAATTAGAAAATATAAAAGGAGAGGATGCTATTCGTCTCCTTTTTTAAATACAGTCTCGGATCTTTCCTATTGACTAAAATAAAATTAAATACATATGAAAAAATTGATTTGCTTTGCCTTGATTGTTTTTACAGTCCAATTTTCATTTGCAAAAAAAGTAAAATTTGCAGTGGATATGTCGGATACTATTGTAAGCCCGAACGGTGTTCATTTGAGTTGTGATTTTCAAGCCTATTTAGGGCAAGGTCAGGACTTTACTTGTGATAGTTTGGCGCTTACAAAAGAAATAGTCGACACCAATATTTGGAGTGTGGTTGTTGATATTCCAGCTTTCGTAAAGTATGAATTTAATTATGTCAATGGCAATCAATGTTATGAAACAGAAGCTGTACCTTATGAATCACAAGCATGGTATAATAATAGTGATCATCGTTGGATTTATATTGATTCTTTAGCGGATGATACTACCTTTTTAGCACCTGTTTTATTTACTAAAAATGCACCTGCTGGATTGACGCTTATTCGTTTTCGAATTAATATGCAACAAGAAACGGTATCGACAACTGGGGTACATGTTGCTGGTGATTTTCAAGGTTGGGATCCTGCTATCAATCGACTATATAGCTTTGGCAATGATGTGTATGAATGGATTGCTTATCAAAATATAAATACCTATAATTATAAATTTTACAACGGAAATAGCAGTGGTACTGTAGAAGTCGTTCCGAGTGCTTGTGCAATAAGTGGAAATCGAAATTTAGTTTTAGCACAAGATACGGTATTGCCTGTTTTGTGTTTTTCTACTTGTAATATCTGCTTTCCAACTGGTCTAGATAATCTATATGCAGCAAGTACAAATACCATTTATCCGAATCCAATGTCAGAAACGGCTATTCTTTCTTTGCAAGATCATAGTAGTGCACACAACATTTTTATCTTCGATATGTCTGGACGAAAAATTTGTACTGTCCTAGATTTTAAGGGCACTCAATTCACATTGAGTAAAAACAATTTTGCAAAAGGAATTTATGTTGTGCAAGTAGAGAACAAAGAATCGGTTCGTACTTCGCACAAGCTTATTGTTGAATAATAATGTAAACCCAATAGTATATGAAAAAAATAATTGTCAAGCTTGGATTGACCTTCTTCTTTATTTGTTCTATGCAAACTATACAAGCACAAGCCCCCTTGTATGAAATCAACACACTGCAAAAGATAGAGGTGTATTTTTCAAATCCGAATTGGGATTACAAATTAGATTCATTGAAAAATTTAGATGCTGGTTCCTTAATGGCAGACTGGGTTAAAATAAATGGAATACAATACGACTCTGTAGGTGTGAAGTATAAAGGCAATAGTTCTTATGACTCTACTAAAATAAAAAATCCACTGCATATCACTTTGGATAAATATAAAAATCAGAATTATCAAGGGTATAAAGATATCAAGTTGAGCAATGGATATTCCGATCCATCCATGATTAGAGAAGTATTGGGTTATTCTATTTTAGGTAATTATATGGATTGTCCGAAATCCAATTTTGCTCAACTGTATATCAATGGAAATTATATTGGCGTATATTCCAATGATGAGAGTATTGATAAAAAGTTTTGTGCCGATAAATTTTATTCTTCTGCGAATACATTTATTAAAGGCAATCCAATTGTTACGCCAAGTGCTACTACGAAGTGTAATCTAAAATATAAAACGGCTGATTCTAGTGTTTATCAAAACTTCTACGAAATAAAATCGAATACTGGTTGGAATGATTTAGTTAAGCTATGTGATACCGTCACGAATGTGCCTGCTAGTGTAGAATCTACTATGGATATAGATCGTGCAATTTGGATGCTTGCTTTTAATAATGTTATGGTAAATTTAGATAGTTATAATGGCGCTTTTTGTCAAAATTATTATTTGTATAAAGACAATAACAATAGATACAATCCAACGGTTTGGGATTTGAACATGTGCTTTGGTGGATTTCCTTTCGCTGGTTCTGGTTCTACTTCTTTAGGAACTTTAACCAATATTACAACCATGGCTCAACTTGCAATAGACAATCATGCTACAGATAATAATTGGCCTTTGATAAATGATATTCAATCAAACCCAATGTATAAACGAATGTATATGGCACATATTCGTACGATGGTCAATGAACAAATAACGAATGCAAATTATGTAAATGTCGCAACGCAATTATTGTCTAATATAGACACAGCAGTTCTTTCAGACAATAATAAATTTTTTACGTATGCTCAGTTTCAAACCTCCATGAATGCCAATGTTGGTAATATACCTGGTATAGAAAATTTGATGAGTGCACGCTTAAGTTATGTACAAGGAGATGCGGAATTTGTGAAAGTGGCTCCCGTAATTTCTGCAACCTCAACTACTACATCTCCTGCATACAATAGTACTATCGTTATTAATGCACAAGTGAGCAATAGCAACAGCGTTACAGTAGGTTACAGATTTGATAAGACAAAAACATTTCAAAAATTAGTTTTATTTGATGATGGTAATCATAATGATGGAGCAGCTGGTGATAATAATTATGGAGCATCCTTGGTGATGGCTGGTGCGCAATTGCAATATTATTTTTATGCAGAAAATGCAGATGCTGGCGTCTTTAGTCCGGCTCGTGCAGAGCATGAATTTTATAGTTTGCATGCAACTTCTTCCGAACCAACAGCAAATCAAATTGTCATTAATGAAATATTGGCTAATAATGTTTCAGATGCAAAAGATGAATACGATGATTATGAGGATTGGGTTGAACTGTATAACAATACATCTAGCTTAATTAATTTAAGTAACCTCACTCTTTCTAATACACAAAACAATTTATTCAAATGGCATTTTCCGCCGAATACAACAATCCCTCCGAATGGATATTTTACCATTTGGACAGATGACGATTCTTTACAACAAATCTTTCATACCAACTTTAACTTGAGTAAAGACTCTGGCATTATTTTATTATCTAATGCGAGTGGTACAATATTGGACAGTATTACATTTGGCGCACAAGTTGCAGATAGCAGTTTCGGAAGATTACCAAATGGAACTGGCAGTTTTGTAAGAATGCACACAACTTACGGTTATGAGAATAATAATTTCCCAATTGGAATTGCACCAAGCCCTGTGAAAAGTGAATTTAATTTATATCCAAACCCCGCCACCAATCAAGTTGTTATTGAGTTTGATGGTTCGCAAAAAGTTGTCATTACAGATTTATTTGGAAGACTAAAAATAGTAGAACAAGCACAGAATATTTTGCATGTAAATGTTGAAAATTGGATGCCTGGCATTTATCTAGTGAAGTGTGGGAATGCTGTCAAGAAATTAATGGTAAAAGGGGAGTAGAATCATTACATAAGTTATTTGAATTTTACCTACAGAATGAGATTGAAGAATAAATAAGCTATCAAATTGGTCACAATAAATTATTTTATTGGCAAATGGCCTTGTATAGTTTGGCGTTAAAAAAAATGGAGTGATCGGCGGACAAATCGTCCCTGTCTGAGCAACCGACGCAGGAGGATTGTGAGTTTGGACGATGTGCGTCGAGCATGAACATTTTTTAGCAAAACTATCCACAGCCTTGATTTTTTGGTTCTTTTGTATCAAGACAAAAGAACAAAAGTTTATTCGTAGCGATAATGTAGTTAGTATATGAATAGAAGTATAAAATTTTATTTCCTTTCTCGATTATATTTGCGAAAGCAATGCAAACCATCGACGATACTTACCAACAAACCCTTGCGTATCTATATGATAAACTGCCTATGTTTACACGCATAGGTGCAGCGGCGTATAAAGCAGATTTAAGTAACACTATTTTACTTTGTGAGAAATTAGGCAACCCGCATTTGCAATTGAAATGTATTCATATTGCAGGCACAAATGGGAAAGGAAGCACTAGTCATATGCTAGCTTCAGTGATGCAAACCAGTGGATATAAAACTGGATTGTATACAAGTCCACATATATCTGATTTTCGAGAGAGAATTCGTATCAATGGGGAAATGATTAGCAAAGAATGGTTGATCGATTTTGTCGAAAAAATGAAACCAAGCATTGAAGAAATTCAACCTTCATTCTTTGAAATTACGGTTGCCATGGCGTTTGCTTATTTCGCAGAACAAAAAGTGGATATCGCCGTTATTGAAACTGGGCTTGGTGGATTGTTAGATAGCACAAATATTATTACACCAGAAATTTCAGTCATTACGAATATTAGTTTGGATCATACCAATTTATTGGGTTCAACATTGGCCGAAATTGCTACACAAAAGGCAGGTATCATCAAGCACAATATACCAGTTGTAGTTGGTGAGAAGCAAACAGAAACAGAATCTATTTTTTTTACAAAAGCCATTCTGCAGCAAAGTCAAATCTACTACGCAGATAATCTCTATGAAGTGATTCAACGCAAACAAGAAGGTGGTTTATTGCACTTGAAATTGGTACATAAAACGGCGATGCGTATCCTGAATGTGCAATTGGATTTATTAGGTGAATACCAAACCAAGAATATAAAAACAGTATTGACTGTTGTCGATTTACTGCGTACAAAATCATGGCATATTAAAGAGCAAGATGTATATCAGGCCTTAAGAACTACTAAAAAACGAACTGGGATACGAGGGCGTTTTGATGTCATCGAACAAGAGCCAAAAATTGTGTTAGATGTAGCACATAATGAAGCGGGACTTCGAGAGGTTTTTGCGCAAGTATTGCAAATGAAGTTTGCCAAGTTGCACATTATTTGTGGCTTTGTCAGAGATAAAGAAATAGGGAAGGTGCTGCCTTTGTTTCCAAAAGAGGCAAATTATTATTTTACACAAGCCAATATTCCTAGAGCCTTACCTTGTAAAGAGTTATTGGAATTGGGAATTGAGCATCAGTTGAAAGGACAAGCATTTCCAGTCATTCAGGATGCTATCCAAAGTGCGATGAATCAAGCGGAGAAAACAGATTTGATTTTAATCACTGGTAGTTTTTTTATCTTGGATGATGCCTATTCATTTTTAATAAAATAGAATGAAGGCTTTCTAAATTGAATGAAGTAAACTACTTTTAGCACATCTAATTCATTCAGTGCATGTCAAAAATAAAAAAAAATAATCCTGTAAAAACGACAGAAAAAGTTGTAACAGCGGAATCGATACATCCTGTGGAAGAAAAGACTTGGTTAGAGAAGCTGACATCTGGGTATCTACCATATTTAATTATTGCTTTGCTTAGTATTGTCCTTTACGCCAATACATTTAAACACCAATTTGCTTTAGATGATGATATTGTTATTTGTAAAAATGAATATGTGTTGCGTGGTATACAAGGCTTGCCAGATTTATTTAAAAAAGATTTGTTCGATAGTTTTTATAAACAAATGAATACAACTGCACAGCTTTCAGGTGGACGTTATAGACCATTGTCTGTGGCTAGTTTCGCCTTAGAACAAGAATGGATAGGCACTAGAGAGGATGCGAAGTTTGAGCCGAATTGTTGGGATGTAAATAAGAATGGCAAACAAGACATAGAAGAAGATGTCAATGGCGATGGACAGTATAATGATAAGGATTATAGGTCTCAAGGTTTTACATTACGGCACATAGATAATGTGTTTTTTTATGCATTGGCCTGTTGCATGTTATTCTTATTTTTAAGTACTGTAGTCTTCAAGGAAAAACCACTCTTGGCGCTTTTAATTACGTTATTATTTTTAGCACATCCAATTCATACAGAAGTGGTTGCGAATGTAAAAAGTAGAGATGAAATATTTTCATTTCTGTTTATGATAGCAGCTTTATTTTTTGCCCATCAATATGATAGCAAAGGGAAAATAAAATTCATTGTACTTTCATGTCTTGCCTTTTTCTGTGCATTGTTGTCGAAAGAGTATGGTGCTACTTTGCTGGTTTTGATTCCGCTTTCCTTGTATTTGTTTGGAGAAAATGGTTTGAAACTCCGTAAACATGTTATATTGTTTATTGGTATGCTTGTTCTCTTCGGTTTTTATTATAAAATTAGGATAGATGCAATAGGCAACATGGATTCAGCCTCTAATTTGCAACTCGGTGAACTCATGAATAATCCGTATTTGTTGGCAACGCATACTCAAGAAATTGCTACTAAAATATTTATGTTTTTGAATTATATCTGGAAGTTGATATTTCCAATGACATTATGTTCCGACTATGGGTATAATAGTATTCCGTATAAAAATTTATTCGACTTAAGTGTTTGGATGAGTGTTATAGCAATATTCGGAATGATCATTGGCGGGGTAGTAGGGTTGGTGAAAAAAAATTGGGTTGCATTTGCGCTTGCATTTTATTTGTTGAATATATTATTGGTTACCAATTTGATTTTCAATGTAGGTGCTACGATGGGGGAACGTTTAGCCTTTCATTCTTCTTTAGGTTTCTGTATGTTGCTTGGTTATGCTTTGTATTGGATAGGGCAAAAAGTGAATGTAACTGCTGCTTCCAAAATGGCGTTTTTTATCACGCTACCTATTTTATTTTTATATTCTGTCAAAACCATTGCAAGAAATAATGCTTGGAAGAATGATATTTCATTGGCTTTGACTGATGTGGAAATAAACCCTGAAAGTATTTCTTTAAATGGGAATGCTTGTTCACGATACATTGATTTGTCGGAATGGCCAATCAATAAACCAAAGGAAAAAGAGTATTTTTTGAAAGCGGTAGGATACGGTAAAAAGTCCATTGCGCTACATCCGAGTTTTGTGAATGGTTATTTAAATTTGGGTATTGCATATGCCAAATTAGAGCAATATGATAGTGCCAAAAAATGTTGGGATATTGCTTTCAAAATATATCCTCATCATCCGAGTAAAACCACTTATTATAATTTGCTAGCAGATGTGTATTATCAAAAAGGATTCAAATTAGGTGGCGAAAAAAAATGGGCTGAGGGATTGGTTTTTCTTCAAACTGCGATAGAAATAAATCCTACGAATGCTAGATATTGGTATGATTTGGGCGGCTTTGCATATAATGCACAAAACTTTGCGAAGGCAAAAGAAGCATGGACAAAAGCGTATCAATTAAATCCCAAGGATACGAATATAATTAAGGTGCAGCATGTGTTTCCGTGATGGATTCTTTATGACAATAAGAGGTAGATATGGTGAGTGTACTTAATTGTATAAAGACAAAATAAGTAATGAAAATAGTGACTTGGAATTGTAATGGTGCATTAAGGAATAAGTTTGAACATCTTTCAGAACTTGAGGCAGACATTTATATAGTCCAAGAATGTGAAAACCCAGTATTGGCGAAACATCAGCAATATGTTTCTTGGGCAGAAAACCATTTATGGAAGGGGGATAATAAAAATAAAGGCATTGGAATTTTTGCAAAAAATAGAACAACAATAGAATTGATTAATTGGAGTGCAACTTACAAAAATCATGATGTAAAGCACTTCTTGCCATGCTTGGTAAATAACGATTTTCAGTTGCTTAACATTTGGACGAGTCAAAACAAATCGCCAAACTTCGCTTACATTGGTCAGTTGTGGAAATACTTAGAAATAAATAAATCAAATTTTAAGAAAATTATTCTAGCTGGCGATTTTAATAGCAATTCGATTTGGGATGAATGGGATAGGTGGTGGAATCATTCTGATGTTGTAAACGATTTATCAAAAATGAACATCAACAGTTTGTATCATAGTCATGTTAATGAGGTACAAGGAAAAGAATCAAATCCAACTTTTTTTCTGCAAAGAAATAAAGCTAAACCATATCACATTGATTATATTTTTGCTGCCAAGGAGATTGAAAATAATTTGAAGAATTTCGAAATTGGAGACATGGAAAAATGGTTGAGATATAGCGACCATCTTCCTGTAATTTGTGAACTTAATAATTTTTAGAGAATGAAATTTGGAAAGACAATTTTCCTATCTGTTGGTGGCATAGACCAAAAATATATTACAGTTTTGGGGATACGAACCAATAGGACAAACATTTGAAAAATAAAGTCTTACTTTTACGGAGATAAAAAAATAGTATATGCTGTATGGATATATAAATATTGACCCGGAAATAATGAGTGGAACGCCGGTGTTTAATGGAACAAGAGTTCCCATTCAAAACTTATTTGATTACATTGAAGGTGGTGATGACCTTTTGGAATTTTTGGATGATTTTCCATCTGTAACAAAAGAGGCAGCGATAGCCGTACTTGAAATGGCCAAAAATAGCATTACAAAAGAAAAGATACTTCATGAGAATTTTGCTTGATGAAAGTTTGCCAAAAAAGCTTAAAAAGGAATTTGGTCCAGAGCATGAAGTACTATCGGTAAGAGATATGAAATGGTTAGGAGAAAAAAATGGAATTCTACTAAAGCATATGATTGAAAATCGCTTTGAACTATTCGTAACCGTGGATAGGAATCTCCAATATCAACAAAATCTTGAAAGATTGCCTTTGACAATAATTGTTCTTTGTGCAATCAATAATAGACTTGAAACACTTTCTGCTTTGATTCCTAAAATATTTGAACGAATTAATTTGAATGTAATAGACAATGTTATTGAGATTAGTTAATCAGCCAACTGTTCACTTGTGTTTAAAGGAAATATTGGTTTTAGTTTAGGCGCTAAAGGTCAATACTGATGCTGTTTGTTTTGACTATCGTTTGGTGTCCCACCAACCGAAATTTTTGAAAGTTGGTTGGTGGGACACCAACCAATAGTACAATGTTCAAATCATGTCAATTACACAACAACTTCTTGCCTTCTTCCATCCACCCACAACTCCACCTGCACTTTCAACCAAATGAATAATACGCCAAGCGTCTTTATTTTATAAGGCTCAAAGAAATTGTTTTTCCAGTCCTTAGGCATCACATCTGTTGGCGAAAGAATCGTAAAGATGAACATAAAAAGAAGTAGAAAAATATCTAGCTTGTTCGGTTTTTGTTTCATGGCAAACCAAATTGCACAGCCCGTTACAGCAATGATATACGTTGCCGATTCTGCCATTTGGTTGAAGATAACCAAGAACATCAGTAAGGAGGCCATAAATAGAAATTGAAAATCTTTCTCTTGATTTTTTTTGTATTGAATCAATGGTAAAAGTGTAATGCTTAAGCCAAGCAATTGTATCAAAGTGAAATTGGGTTCTATACCAAACCAAGTTTGCATCAGCCCCATTACAGATAATTGAATATTTGTTTGATAAGCCGTAATACTATCCAACCAAGATTGGTGCATGGTACAAAACGAATGCCATGGAATGACAACTAAAGGAATGAATGCAAGCACTAAAAAACAAACACTTGAATAGGCAATAAATTTTATTTTTTGTTGTGGAAATAAAAAAAAGATGCCCGCAGCGAATGCATATATTTTGATAAAACCAGCAAAGACAATGGCTGTAGCTGCACCAAATAATTTACGTTGATGAAGCAATACCATTCCCCAAACAATTAAACCGGCAATTAGTGAATTACTTTGTGAATTAATCATGGCAGTTATACACTCCATCACCACAATGGCTATGCTAATATAAAATGCCTTGTCTCTATCTTTAAAAAGTTGTCGCAGGCCAGTAAATAATACAAGGATATTGAGATAATTCCACAGCATTAATCCAAGCCAATTCGGAAGATAAGCAAGTATGCCGAAGCACAATGCAAATGCTGGCGAGTAACGATAATAGTCTACAAACTGCAGCGGATAAGCTTGGTAAATATCTTTATCGTGCAATAAATTGAAAAATGATTCTTTATAAATCATGTAGTTGTTGATAGTACTGCCACCAACACCAATACCAGAATGATTGAAGCGAAGTAAAGTAATGATGATGACCAATACTATACAGGCAGCATGAAATATTTTATCGATGGTTTCTTTACGCATTAGATTGTAAAAAGTGGTGTATGGTAGAAAATTCACCTTTTGTTTTAAGCCAAGTACAGTATGCCATAAATCGTTCTTGTAATGCGGTATGATCGATTCGCTTCACGTAAAATGGTAAATCATAATGACGCAAATCACAAAACTCCCAAGGATGGAAATACAATACAAGATAGCCATCGTGCTCTAATACATTGCTGGTCCATTTTTTAATCAAGCTCATTGGGAGGTTTTTAAACAATAACCAGAAAAGGGGTATTCTCAATCTTGGTGTAACACTTGCTGGTATGATGGTTAAATTGTTTTTTTGATGTATGGTTCTTGGTTGCGATAGATGATTGTATCGACCAGGTAAATAAGTTGGATTAGAAGTGGCATCATATTCAAATCCATTCTCTGAAAGGACAAGGTGATTGATAGGTGCCATGCGCGGTGAACGGTAACCATATACTTTGTCCTGCGTGATGGATTCTAATATTTGTTTCGATTGTAAAATTAAACTCTCATCTGCATCGCCATGCGCATAACCATGTGAAGCGATTTCATTTTTTTTACTCAATTGTTGTATGAGTGATACGTTATTTTCTGCAAATAAGCCTGTTGTAAATAAGGTAGTTGGAATATCTAATGACAATAGCATTTGCTGCACAATATGTAATCCTTCTGTGCCTATTTTTAATTGTTCCGTCATGGAAAGTTGCGCTCCATATTCATTTGGAATATCAAATTCTTCAACATCAAAAGTGAGTAATATTTGTTTCATTAGTCTAGTCGAGAATCCATGCTTTTCATTGTCAAATAAGGGTAAAAATAATCCGAAAGATGAGGAAGTCAATTATATTTTAGGGAATAATAAAACGGAATAAAATATTTTTTCTTCTAGGTAAGAAAAATCTGTTCATAAACAATCCATAGTTTTTACAATCTTCCGCACACTTTTACAGAGGAAAGGTTATTTTTGTTTTTAGAATTCGAACTAATGACAGAAAACAATATCGTACTTCAATTGCGTAATGCACAGATATATCAAGGGGGACAGCTCATACTGAGTAATGTAAATTTATCCGTTCAAAAAGGGGAGTTTGTATATTTAATTGGGAAAACAGGGACGGGTAAATCAAGTTTGCTTAAAACTTTATACGGCAATATCCCATTACTGCAAGGTGAAGGTGAAGTGTGTGGTTTCAATTTACGTGATTTGACATGGAAAAATGTGCCATTTCTTCGTCGAAATTTGGGTATTGTATTCCAAGATTTTCAATTGTTGACAGATAGAAATGTACATGACAATTTGATGTTTGTGTTGCAAGCAACTGGTTGGGTAGATAAGAATTTAATCAACGAAAAAATAAATAGTGTATTGGGTAAAGTTGGCTTGAAAGGAAAGGGTGGAAAAATGACGTATGAAATGAGTGGAGGTGAACAACAAAGAGTTGATATTGCTCGTGCATTATTGAATAATCCGAAGTTGATTTTGGCCGATGAACCAACCGGAAATTTAGATCCAGATACTTCCGATGAAATTATGTTGTTGTTGCATTCTATTTGCGCCGATTACGGAACAGCTATTATTATGGCAACTCATGATTATAGCATTATTCAAAAATTCCGTTCACGAATTATTCGCACCGAACATGGTAAAGTATTTGATAATGCTAGTGTAACTTACTAATTATTTTCTGCGCATTTAATGCATTGGAAAAAGCTTGTAATAACTGTTTTCGTTTTTCTTTGTCTGCTTCTGTAAATGGTATTTTCATATACATAGCAATTTGTTTTTTAAAATCATTCGCGTCATTTGCAAGTAACACTGCATCTTCTAAATCTGAACCAGTAAGCATTTCGGCGTTAGCAATACAATGCCTTCCAGCAAAAAGGGCATGCAATAATTTCAATTTTAATCCGGTAGTTTGAAAGCTGGGCAATACATGAATGTGTGCATTGACTATCCATTCATTCAATTCGGAATCGCTTGGATTAGCAATAATTTGGATATTTTTAGATTGCAAGCGCATCAAATTTTTACTTGGATTCTTACCAGCAATCACCAAAGAAAAATCCGTATTCGCAAAAACGTCTTGTATTAAAAATTGAGCTGCTTTTTCATTTTCAGCAATTTGTAAATTACCATGATACAAGCAATAATTTCCCTGACCTATTGCAGAAATAACTTCTGAAAAAGGGTGAAATGCAGCAGTGTACATTACAGGTAGTTTTGGATAGAGATTTTGAAAAAAAGTGGTATCGTGTTTTGCAATGGGAAATAAGCATTGTGCATGTTGTAAGGACTTTTCATAGACTGCCAATCGGTTGGATTCCCAAGCATAATAAATTTTTTTGAAAAGCTGTTTTGTGTTATTCGACAACTGTGAATAATAGGCAGACTCCACATTGTGTGTACGAATCAATTTATGGCGTTTGTCTAATTTGGGGTCATTCAAAAAGTAAGTCGTATGTATGCCTTCAAATAAAATCGGCGCATCATCCATGCATAAATTTTTCAATAATTCTGGATGACATCTCGAAGAAACAATATAGGGTAAGGAAGCATGCAAGCCTCTCCAGCCAGTGGTTCTAGGGTAATAGAAAATTTTACTACAGTATTTTTTCAATGCTGTGTTGGGTTGTCTTTCGCCATATTGAAAACAATGTATAGTAATGTCCATACCCGCTTGGTGTAAAGCTTGTAAACGATAAAATGCATCTATCACGCCACCGTAATCTGCAGGAAAAGGAATGTCCCAAAAGACGATATGTAATTTATTCTCCAAGCAATTTTCTATATACGTGAATTAATTTTTTTTCTTCTTCTTGCCAACAATATACTTCTCGTGCGGCTAAACAATTTTGACGCATGGTGTCATGTAAACTTTTATTTTGTAGTAAAGTATGGATGGCATTCACTAGCGTGGATTCATGGACATCTTCTACTAAAGTTGCGATTTGAAATTGCTTATTCACCTGTACATATTCAGGATAGGCAACACAAATTTGCGGTACACAAAAATGCATATAATCAAAGAAACGATTAGCCATAGAGAGGTAATTGCTTTTTCCTTGATTGGTAAACAAGGTAATGCCAATATAGGCATTGCGCGTAAAAGCCTTGAGTGCATTGGGTTCGATATATCCTTTGCAAATTATTTTATCCTGTAGTTGATGCTGAATAATTAATGCTTTAGCCTGTTCGAAAAAATTTCCTTCTCCACAAATAATCAGTTTGCAATCAATGTGGTGCATAGCTGGTATAAGTGTTTCAAAGCTTCGCCCTTCATTCACTGCGCCTTGATATAAAATATATTTTTCTTTGCTAGGTTCAATAGTTAGTTTTTCTAAAATAGTTGCATTCCGCACCACTTCATATTGCACACCATATTTTGTATAAAATTCTTTGGCATAAAAATCGCCAATGGTATATCCGATAGGAAATTGTGGTACCGCATATTTTTCTATCCACGACCAGATTTTAAAAATCATTGGCCTCGATACAATTTCTTCCATTTCACAGAATAGTTCATGTGCATCATATACACGTTTCTTGTTACGGATTTTAGAAGCAAATAAATTCGGTAAAATGGTATCTAAATCAATGGCGCAATACACATCTGTTTGTATAAAAAGCAGATAGAAAAACAAGCGAATATTGTATTCTATGTAAAATGGTTTTCCCTTTTCGAATAAACAAAATAGTCTTTTTTGTCTGAAGGATTTTTCTCTTAATGGGAGTGATTTATTTCTTTTTCTCCCAACTAATAATACCTCATAACCTGCGACAGACAAGGAGTTGCAGATACGCATCATCCGTTGGTCGAAGTTTAAATCATTTGTGACGGTACACACAATTTTCTTTACTGCCATGTGGTACTAAAATATATTTTTTGATCTCCTATCCAAGTGTATGGTGGTTCGAAACCAGGCATATAGGTCGCTCTAATATGTCTATCCATTTTATCTGCGTCCCAATGTAAGTCTATGTTTTTAATCGTTTGTATTTCTTTTCTATAATGCATCGAAGTTCCTCGAGTTGCAAGGTATGTTTCTTGCGGAATCGCTACATAATTTCTTTTCACTATTTGTGCCAAACTGGATTTGAATAATTGCAAAGACGCTGCATAAGTGAGTAGATACAATTGATTTACCCAGCATTTGTTAGGTATCGGAAATCTTGCTTCAAACAATATGTCGCCGTGATCTATGCGTTCATCCATTTGATGAATGGTGCACCCAAATTCTTTTGCATCGTCCAAAATAGCAAATGAAAATTGATTACAGCCTCTGTATTCTGGCAATGGTGCCATGTGTAAATTGAATGCCAAAATATTTGCTTGCTCAATATTTTCTTTTTTTAAAATTTCATGATATTGAACCGAACAAATAAAATCAGCTTTTGGCATGTCAGCCAATGTTTCAAAAATAGGAATATGATTTGCAACGGCCAATTCTTTTATGCTCAAGGATTTGTCAAATGTCGGATTGTCATTGCTAAGTATGCCAAGAATGTCTAATTGTAGGTCATTGCTTTGTTCTATTAAAAATTGAAGACAAGCGTAGCCTATTGGTTTAGAACCTAAAAAGAGTATAGACTGTTTTTTCATCGGGTAAAAATAATCAACTATTTTAGTTATTTTCGACACCTTGAAAATACTTATCCTAACTGCTAGAATTCCTTATCCACTTAGAGATGGTGGTTCTATTGCTATGAACCAAACTATAGAAGGCTATCTGGAACAAGGTTGCGATGTGAGCTTATTGGCTATGAATACGTCTAGGCACTGGGTTGAAGAAACGTCCTTGCCGGAAATGTATAGTCAATTAAAACATTTTAAGACGGTATATGTGAAGACGGATATCAATCCATTACTTGCATTTATTAATTTATTTTCAGACAAGTCCTATAATCTATCCAGATTTGTCAACAAACAATTTGAACAAGCTTTATTTGAGTTGTTGCAACAGGAAGAATTTGATATCATTCAATTTGAAAGTATTTATGTCTCCTCTTACTTAGCGGTTGCCAGAAAGTATTCAGAAGCTAAATGTTATTGCCGAGTTCATAATATTGAACATTTTATTTGGCAAGGACTTGCTGATCACGAGAAGTCATTTTTAAAAAGAAAGTATTTACTTTTATTAACCACGAGATTGAAAGCTTATGAATTGGATATACTCACGAAATTTGATTTGTTACTTCCTATTTCTAAAACAGAGGAGCACTTTTTAATCAGCAATAAAATTAATAATTGTTATTACTTGCCATTTGGTGTTGCTGAATCTAGTCCACTTCCTGCAGTTAGTTTTGAGGCGAATTCGTGTTACCATATTGGTAGTATGGATTGGGCGCCAAATATGGAAGGTATACTTTGGTTTTTGGAAAATGTTTGGAGTAAAATGGAATTGGAATCTTCGGATATCAAATTTTATTTGGCAGGGAAAAATATGCCACAAACTCTTTTTGCAAAAGGGAATGCGCGATTAATTATACTCGGTGAAATTGAAGATATTGTTGCGTTTAGTACGGAAAAAAATATTATGATAGTTCCCTTGCTTTCAGGCGCTGGTATACGAATCAAAATTATAGAGGCCATGGCATTGGGTAAAACAATTGTCACTACAACTGTTGGTATTGCTGGCATTGATGCCGTTCATGGCGAACATATTTTGATTGCTGACACAGCAGAAGAATTTATACAGCAAATACATTTTTGTTTTGAGCAACCTGAAAAAGCGAAAGGGATTGGAAAAAATGCCCAGCAATTTGTGCGAAGATATTTTTTAAAACAAAAAATATATAGTGACCTGATTCAACATTTTATAGCATTGAAATAATCCTGTGGTACGAAAAAAAATAGCTATCCTTTTATCTCGGTTTCCTTTTCCATTAGACAAGGGAGATAAATTGCGTGCTTACCATCAAATCGAATTTATAGCTCAACATCATGATGTGTATTTGTATACTTTGACAGAGGAAAATATCGCAGCAGAATGGGTGAATGAACTAAAGCCATTTTGTCGAGAGGTGAAAATTTATAGATTGAATAAGTTGCAAATATTTATACAATCTTTTGTAGCAATTTGTAAAGGCTATCCATTGCAAGTAGGTTATTTTTTTTCACCTACTATACAAAGAACAATGCAGCAAGATATTTTGGAAGTGAACCCAGATACCATCTATTGTCAACTTTCTCGAATGGCATTGTATGCGAATGGTTTACCTTATCGGAAAGTTATTGATTTTCAAGATGCATTTTCTATGAATTATGCTAGGATTCAAAAACAAGAGAGTGGGATTAAAAAAGTATTTTATGCTTGGGAAAGTAAGCGCATGCAATCCTTTGAAAAGTTGATGCTGCAAAGGTTTGAGGCTTGTACTATTATTTCTGCGTTTGACAAAGCAAATATTAGTATCCAGCCGAATAAGTTAGAAGTAGTTGCCAATGGGGTAGATAATAATTACTTCAAACCTAAGCAATCGGATAAGAAATATGATATTTTATTTTTAGGGAATTTGTCTTATTTGCCTAACAAAAATGCGGTTCAATATTTGGTTGAAAAAATAATGCCTCTTCTAACCCAAAGAAAAGCGAACATAAAAGTGAATATCGCAGGTGGTAGTACTTTATCGGAAAATAGCAGAATGAATACACCACAAATAAATTATAGTGGATGGGTAAAGGATAGCAGAGTTGCTTACGCTGAAACTGTTCTTTTTGTTGCTCCTCTTTTTACTGGAGCAGGATTGCAAAATAAATTATTGGAAGCGATGAGTATGGGAATTCCGTGCATTGCTACTTCTATTGCCAACGCATCTTTGCATGCCAAGCCAAATGAAGAAATCATGATCGCGGATGATGCAGAGGCCTTTGTTGATTATATTATTTATTTGTTGGAGAATGAAGAAAAACGCCGACAATTACAAGTCAATGCTACTAAATTTATACAAGACAATTATACTTGGGAAAGTGTCAATCAAAGATTGTTGGCATGTTTGTGAATGGGGTAAGGCGTAAGGTGCAAGGGTTGGTCTCATCTCGCAACTCACTTCTCACATCTCACTACTCACTACTCAATACTGTCTACTTAGTCAAATGCTTGTGTTGAGTGAAGTATAATATTGGAAAGACTAAAGCCAATACCAACCCAACCAAATTTTTCCAATCATGGAAATACCCAGATCCAAGTATAATGACACTACTTAATAATGGAAGTAATTCACCAATGACGTAGAGGATAAAGCCCATTTTATTTAATTTTCGCATCAGCATAGCACCTACAAAACAAAGTATGATACCTACAAATGCAATCAACATAATTGTTGTAGTATTTGCACAAATCAATTTTAATTGATCCAATTCTTCTTCTTTCATTTTACCCGTTTCTTCTATGGTATCTATGAATTTACAACCTAGTGGTAGCATGAAAGTAGAAATCGCACCTAGTCCACATCCGATGAAAGTCAGGATAGTCAAGATATTGAGCATAGTAGGTAACTGTTTGCTTGGATAATCTGACACATTACTTGTGTCTTGCATTTCTTGAATGTCTGACATTGTTTTTAATTTTATGCTGAAGAAAAAAATTTGAGATTATAAATATAGATAAAATAATGGAACGCAAAATTATTTGCAAACAAATTTTCAGCTCTACATATTGGATATGCAATTCGAGTAATAACAGTCACAAATATTTTGATGGAAAATAGACCATGGCATATTATCAAAGCATTAATTTTTTTTGCCAAAAATCAACACTTACTTTCGCACTCTTATCTGTAAGCCTACATGTTGTATCCTTTTGTCAGTCTTGTCATTCCTTGTTATAATGAGGCCGAACGTGTTCCTTTATTATTCTCAGGCTTGCAAGAATTTAAACAAGCCTGGTTAGGGGAAATGGAAGTGATTTTAGTAGATGATGGAAGTACCGATGCAACAGCCAATGGTATACAAACACATCCTATTTTCATCGCTCTGCAAAGTGAACATAAAATACATTTGATTCAACAAAAAAATCAAGGAAAAGGTGCAGGATTAAAGGCAGGTGTACAATTAGCAAAGGGCGATTTTGTATTGACATTGGATGCTGATATGGCAACGCGACCAATTGAATTGTTGAACTGGTTGCAATGGAAGGAGACATTTAGTATGCGAGAAATATTGATAGGTTCACGCGAATTGAAAACTTCAGATGTGAAAGATTTAGACCATCGAAAATGGATTGGTAACGTTTTTAATTTAATCATTCAAAAGCTTACCCATTTGGCCATTCAAGATACACAATGTGGATTTAAATTGTATCCCATGGCTATAGCAAAACCTCTTTTCGAAAATCTACAAACAACAGGATGGGCGCATGATGTAGAACTATTGGTAAAAGCAAAAAGAATGGGATGTCAAATTGTGGAAATGCCAATTACCTGGAAAGCAATACCAGGAAGTAAAATAAATATTTGGAAAGATAGTATTATCATGTTTTTTGAAGTGCTCAGAATATCCAGAATGAAATAATATTTGCTTCTCCAGTTTGTTCATCTTACTTTTATCTCAAACCAATTCGAATACTTTGATAGAAAAAAAAATACAATCCGAAAATGAAGTCCGTGCGATATTAGCTGGATGGTTACCACAAGGCAAAACAGAAGCCCATATAACAGAGTACTTAGATGAACTTTCCTTTCTGGCAGAAACAGCTGGAGCAATAGAAGTCAAGCGATTTTATCAAAAGCTGGACCATCCTGATAGTAGAACTTTCTTAGGTAAAGGAAAATTAGAAGAGATTAGAAAATATATCAGTAGTAACGCCATCGATTTAGTTATTTTTGATGATGAATTATCGGGCTCACAATTGCTCAATATCGAAGATGTATTGAAATGTAAAATCATAGATCGAAGCGATTTGATTTTAGATATTTTTGCTTCAAGAGCCAAGACAGCGCAGGCTAAGGTGCAAGTTGAATTGGCACAATACCAATATATTTTACCTCGTTTGAAAGGGATGTGGAAACATCTGGAAAGACAAGGTGGAGGTATTGGATCAAGAGGTCCAGGTGAAACGGAAATTGAAACAGATAGACGTATCGTTAAGGATAAAATTTCTTTATTGAGAAAGCGACTTCTAGAGATTGATAAACAATCGCAAACCCAACGGAAAGAACGTGGCGAATTTATTCGTGTTTCCCTAGTTGGTTATACGAATGTTGGCAAATCGACACTCATGCAAATCATTAGTAAATCTGAAGCATTTGCGGAAAATAAACTCTTCGCAACAGTAGATACAACAACCAGAAAAGTAGTATTTGAGCGTACGCCATTTCTATTGAGTGATACAGTAGGCTTCATTCGTAAGTTGCCGCATCATTTGGTGGAGAGTTTCAAAAGTACATTAGACGAAGTACGTGAAGCGGATATCTTATTACATGTTGTTGATATATCGCATCCGCAATATGAAGACCAAATCGCTGTGGTGAAAAATACTTTACATGAATTAAAGGCAGATGATAAGCCAACTTTATTGGTATTTAATAAAATGGATTTATACGAAAAAAATACGTTTGATGAATGGTTGGATGATGAAGTAAAACAAGATTTGATGGGCCAATTGAAAAAACATTGGAACAATGAAACCCAACATAATACAGTATTTGTATCCGCAACAGAAAAACAAAACATAGAAGGATTACGCACATCAATACTGGATAAAGTGCGTGAAATGTATGGCATACGCTATCCATATAAAACTAGTTTTTATGAATAATCCACTAACAATTTTAGAGAAGTAATTATTTTTTAGAAAAATAGTTGGTAGATTTCATTTTTTGGCTATTTTTGCGCTCCAATTGACACTCTTCCTTAGCTCAGTTGGTTAGAGCATCTGACTGTTAATCAGAGGGTCTCTGGTTCAAGTCCAGAAGGGAGAGCAGACTAGCAAAGGGTTTCAAGCAATTGAGACCCTTTTTTTTATTCCATTTGCATAAAATTTGCATAAAAAGTAGGTGTATTTTATTCGTAGTAATCATTTGAGAAGTATCCTTTTCCAACTATGAAATAGTTTACCTAATATGATATTTCTTAAAATAATTTTATATCTTACTTCAAAATTTAAACTATGAAACAATTATTAATGTTTATTCTTGTGGCTATTCCATTTTTTTGCAACTGTCAAAATTTAAAAGCACTTGACACGAAGAACGGGTTTAGAGATATGCAATTTGGAGATAGTGACAGTAAGTTTAACGATTTAGTTGTTGATGCATACTCTTCTGACAGCTTAAGTATATTTTGTCGAAGAACAGGTGACAAACTAACAATTGGGGCATCGGAAGTATCCATTATTTATGTGTTTTACAAAAGCCAACTTAAAAATGTGGTAATTAAAACAAAGGGGTTGAAAAACAGCAGAGCTTTGTTAGATGCGCTCCAAGAAATGTATGGTAAAGGTCGACAACCCAATGAATATATTGAAGAATATTATTGGTGGGGTAAAAAAGTTACACTTGATTATGATGAAAACTCTATTTCAGGTGATGCAAAAGTCTTTATTACATCTAAAGAAATTAGCGGAAAACAAGATTTAGACAGTAAAGAAAAAGCGAAAGAAGCCAAGAATGATTTTTGATTATTTTAGGCTTCAAATTGTTTAATTAACTCGCTTTTTTTTAATCGTTGGGGTTGAAATTAGTCGTTCAATTTTTTGCAAGGTGGCAATAGGCAAACTTTGAATTTCATCAGGTGTAATTTTCATGTTGTTTATCTGTATGTAATTGTTTTGCTCAAATGCTAGGGGTTTTGGGCTTGCTTGGTCCTTGAAATACTCTAAATACACTTTACAGGCTTTAATGTCTCCTTGAATGCCTAAATTATACACAGTAGTCAACATTAGATGGACCATGAATTTGTATTTTTCAGTTTCATGTTTATGCAAATCATGTTCTTTAAATTCTCTTAGATGCTTGTAAATGGTTTCTTCGCTTAGTCCGCTATCTTCAGAAATTTCTGTTGTTGTTGGCATCCTATTAGATTTTTGCATTAATTTACTCATGGATGCAATTACTTTCAAATGATTATTTTGCCATGTATGATTTCGCATTTGAATGTAAAAATCGTTGTCCTTTGGAATATTCATACTGTCTAAATATTCAAAAAATACTTTTATGGATTCGTCAATGTTGTATTGATTTTTATTGGAATACGCTTCACTTATTGCATCATAAAGTTCCTTAATCCTATTGTTGATTTCCTCAACTTTTTTCAAGTTTTTGGGGTTTAATGTCTTTATTAAATTCCGTTGTGAAATTACCATTGTTATTTATTTTAATTATTGAAATTGATATTATACCAAATTATAAATTCATCAAATGAAGTTGCTATAAAATAATAACCACCTGCTTTTATTATTTGTTGTTGATATTTTTTTTGTTCTTCGCTTTGGCGGTCCTTACCAATTTTGATTTCTATTTTTACACTTTTGCCTTGGATGGTTGCGCTTACATCAGCTGTACCCTTTTGCATACTGCTTTTGATATACCTGCCATTTACCCAGCGTGAAATATTATTGATTCGTTCGGCATGATGGTTTTTAAATTTTAAAAAGTCAATAATACATTTGGTTAAACCGTTTGCCTTCATGTCTGAATGTGTATATTTTGGAATACTAATTATAGGAAATGAAGGATATTTTTCATGTGTATACGCTTCGTGCAAACTGTTCATTAATTTTCTATTTTCTCTATGCATTTTTTTTTAATTGAATTGATTATGTTGATGAAAATATTTTTTCGCTTTCTATATCATCTTTTTTAAATTTCTTTTTTAAGTATCTTGTTTAATACCTTATTACAGTATCTTATTTAAGGTGCTGTTATCTTGCTGTTGTGGATGCGGTTATGTTATAAGCAGGTTGTTGTTAAGTTGCTGTGGTTGGTGCTGTTAAATTCAAATCATTTTTTGCCTTTATTAATGCATCCCTTTTAAGATTTTTTAGCTTATTATTCTTAGTGCTTTTTTTGCCATTTAAACAAACTTTTGCAAGTACTTCGTGTGATACTGTAAAAGATAAATAGAACCCTCTACAATGGTCTGCAAATAGCTTTAAACCCCAATTCATTTGCAATTCTAATAGGACCTTGTCGATATGATATCGTTGCAAGTATTTATTTTGAATAGGGTTTAAAAAACCAGGCACTTCCTTTATTGTACTATAGCCAAACATACGCGCATGAATAAATGCTTTGTTTGTCTTGCAATAGGGCTTTGTTCCTAATATTGAGCGGACCGCGCAAAAGGTGCAAAAGGTGGCAATTTGAAATTCATCTTTTGAATTCTTGTAATAATCAAAAATAATGTCCTTATGTATTCCAGTAGTTGGCGTATTCGATGAAATACTATTTGCGATCAGCTTGAAATTCTCAATACTTTTCCTTGCATTTCCTAATGTTATGCCTATTTTCTCGAAGGCTACATAATTTAATATTTCAGTATTGATTTGGCTGTGTTCCCTTTGCGCCCTTCGATAAATTGAATAATCAAAAATATTATTCATACAATCTTTATGGTCTATGAATGCGTTTTTAATCAAAGCAATTGGAAAGTTTAAATACTTTTCTTTATCCATTTGCGAACAATTCTAATTGGTTATTTTTTGTTGCAAATTGTTCATTGGTTGTGTAGATATTAGCAATGTGTTTAGTAATACTGCAATACTTTTTACCGACTATGAATAATTTATTGCTCTGTCTCAACATTCTACAATACCAACAAATATTTTCTCTCATTATTCCTGTTGCATTGTCGCATTCCTTCATAGTTTTAGGACCTTCATAAAGTGATTGAAATACTTTTTGTAATTGGTCCAAATGTTGATTACTTTCGCCTTGATTTTCATTGGGGGTGTGAATGTTACTACGCATTTGTACCTCCAATTTTCTTTTTAGAAACTAGAAAGCTGTCAGCTGTTGAAGTTGTTTCTTCTTGTAGTTCCGCTTTGGTTTTGCGCCTGTGGCTTTGTAGCCAAATGTCAATTTCATCTTTACTAAAGATTAATTTTTTGCCCTGCTTCATGTTGGGAATTTTCCCAGTATGAACGAGAGAGTAAATAGTAGCCTTCACTGGATGGTGTGGCAGGTATTCGCAAAGTTGGTTAATGTCTAACCATTCATTTGCTTTGACTTGTTTTGAGTTATTCAAAACAAATTCTTTAATCAATCGCACATCTTCTTTGAGTGCGCTAAGTGCCTCTGGCATTTCATTAAATGTAATCATTACTATAATTTTTTGTAATGTTACAAGTATGATTATAGGCTAGAATGATATTCCTATTTTTCCTCCAATTCTACACGAAATCTACTCTTTTCTACTTGTTATTTTTATTTTTTCTTTGTTTTTTAAATTCTGCTTTTCGCCAATTCTTGCATACATATTCAGCACTTGTAAACCCTTCAAAATAATCACTTAATAACGATGCGTATTCTTTTGCACTTCCTCTTATAGAACCGCTTTCTACATAGAACATTGCAAATACAAGCATTATTTCTTCCTTCTGAATATCATTGAAATTATATTTTACCGTTGGAGGCTTCATGCGTTGAAATGCAGAGTATAGGAATTTTTCTATAATATTTTTGTTGGCATATCTTTTAAGACCATTCATAAAATGTTCTTTAACTTCATTGGGTTCCCTACGATTAAAAATGTTCTCCGTTAATGGAATATTTGGAGAATCCATAATTGCGTTATCCGCATTTTCAACTTTAAAAGCAAATAGCTTTAACTTTTCAGCATTATAATTTGTTTCAATTCTTTCATAAAATTCGTTAATAGTTTCATAGTAGTATGATTTCTCAAAGTATAAGTTGCTTTGCCTTAAAGTTGAACGATAAGTTACCATGATATTGCGAAATAAGTTTAGCATTCCTAAGCAATCCTCAAGATTTTTGTTTGCAATTAGAAATTCAAAAAAACGTTCAAAATCAGTTAGCATCTTTTCTATGTTATATCTTGCTATTTTGATTTCGATTATAAGATTTACATTTCTTTTTAAATGTTCTGTATCTATAAGGAAATTGTTATTTGTTATTGTGACAAACACATCAATAAGTAATGAATACCAGTCCGTTTTGTATTTTTCCTCAAAGTATTTAAACCTTTCGCGAATATATTCCTTCATGGAATTATTAATAGAGTCCTTTTTAAGTTCAGTGTAACCACTTCCTTTTGAACGCCATGTATTAAAAAATTCATCTTTTGGCAATTCTGTAATTTCTCTAAAATGGTATAAAAAAACTAACCATTGTTCAAGTAGTAATATTTTAAATTCCAAATCCTTTGGTGTTCCAAAATCATCAGGTAATGAAATTGCTGTATCATAAAAATCATCTATAGCTTTTTCTAAACTTACAATAAATTTTTTGCTTTTCTTAATATGCCACTCAGTGAAATTAAAATCATTTATAGTGGGAAATTCAGATTTAAACTCCCCATACTTTGAGTTAAAAAAAACGTCAAATTCTTTGCTAGTTGTAGGTATAAAATACTCATTGACTTGCTTAAGTATATTTTTCATTTTCACTTATTGTTGTGTAAAGTTCATCATACTTTTTGAAATTTCCTTTTTCATAGCATCTGGGAAACCACTAAAATAATTATCTGTTGTTGATAGGCTAGAATGTCCTAATGCTTTACTTACAAATACCATGCTTGCGCCATGGTCTGTTATTGCATTGGTGGCAAAGGAATGACGGGCGTAATACGTGCCAATATTGCCAGTAATGCCAACACTGTTAGCCAATGCCTTTAAATGTTGGTTTATGAAACGCACAAAATTATGTTTCGCCCTAAAATTTTGGTCGGGGGTGTTGTCATCATTCAACACATCAAAAATTAATTGCTTTGGACTTTTATTTTTATTGCCATATTTCTCAATAATACTTTGTACGTATTCGCTTATAAACACTTCAATTTGCCTTGGTTTGTTTTTGGCTGTATTCTTAGTCTTCTCACGAATAAAATAGAAATATTCGCCCTTAATATCCCTATAACGAAGGTTTACAATGTCAGCAACATTCATGCCATTACAATTGTAACTCATAAAGAAAAAATCTTTCGCTTTTTGCTGTTCGGGGTTGCTAGGGGTGGCAAAAAATAATGTATTCAATTCTTCTTTGGTAAGTGCTTTTTTAGTATTGCTTCCATTAGGTATAAAATATTTGTTTTTATCCTTGCTATTTTGTGAGAAGGGATAGTTAGAAATGTCGATAATTCCGTTTGTAATCGCATAATTAAACATTACGCGCATCGCGCGCAAATAAATGCCTATAGTTGTTTTGCTTATGTCGCTATCAAGTAAATACTTTTCAAATTGCTTTAAATATTTAGGTGTGACAGCTGTAATTGTAAGTTCATTTTTGCCTACATATTCAGCCAATTTCTTTTTGCTACAATTATAACTGCTTGCAGTTCCCAGACGTCCTTCGCTTATTAAATCATTTATAGCAGTATCATAAATATTAAAAATATTGGTCTCAATGGTATCTGCTTTACGTTGGTAAAATTTCTTTTCAAACTCTTCAAATGAAAAAGGCTTGATTTTTTCGGCTACACTCTTCGCCCTATTCAAATATTCCTTGATTAGGTTTCTATCTGGGTCGTCTTTCTTTCGTGGTTTCTTGCTTTCCCAAATACTTGTAAATTCTTCTTTAGTGTAATCTATGGCTTCGATTGTTTCAGTTTCTTTACTAAGTTTTCCAATTGAGTAGTATTTATTCCTTTGAAGGACCTTGCTATACACTTGAATTTTTACTGGGTATTTCCCACTTATTTTTTCACGTCTAAAATCTAGGACCACACTTGCTAGGATTTCAATTTTTTCAGCCATTACTTTTACATTTTATGCAAATCTAATCATTTGCATAAAATTTGCATAATAATATTGCTTATTGTTACAAAAAATACAAATAATATGAATGTAGTAAAATCAATGCTTATAGCTATATTTGCTAATCATAACAAAGAAAAGAGGCAATGTTAATATAGCTTTATTTCTGACTGTTAATCAGAGGGTCTCTGGTTCAAGTCCAGAAGGGAGAGCCAGAATGGGAAGGAGGTCAAATTTGACCTCCTTTTCTTTTTTAGAACCTTGAAGAACCATGCTAATATTGAGTAAAACTCCAATTGGTTTAGTTAAAACAGGGGGTTGCTGCTTCTCCTTCTTTACAATGTAGTAATTTTAGACGAAAATGGAAAACAAACTCCAAATACAGGACTTCTAATAAACTTACTTTCAAGTTTAAGTGAATTCTCTTACCATCAAAACCGAGAAAAGATTTTAAATGGTACTGACTTAGCCAAGAAACAAGGGAAATATTCAGGAAGACACTCAAATTCAACTGAAACACACGAAAAGTATTTGGCAAAAACAAAAAAAAATGATTGAGATGATTAGACAAGGAAATAGTGTTAGAAGTTTTCTAATTGGTGTAATGTCAAATTTTTAATAATAAACCTAAATTCGGGTTCTAAGACTTTAGTAAATAAGTGTCAATTTTTGTATTGAATTAGAAACGTTTACATAGTGTGTATCGTCGCGATTGATTATCGTATAATTCACTTGGTATACCCCTTCCATCCTTAATTAAATTATACTTGTATTCATTTCCTTGGAATATAATTTTTATTAAATCAGGTTCATATCCACCTGAACTATATTTTGTCCATTCTCCACTTACTCTACTTACTATTTTTCCAGCAGAATTATACCTTATCATTACTGATGTTCCTCCATCAAATAAAGTAACTGCAATTGAGCCGTAACAAAAGGTGTAGTTATTATTTCGTGAATTGTTTTGATTCGAAACATTATCGTTATCTTCAGCAAATACATATCGTTTTTGTTGTACAACATTCCGTTTTTCGTGAGCAATATCCGTATTGTTCTCAGCCTTTTTTTCTGTGGTTAGTTCTTTATTCGCTTGAACTAATTCTCTATTACAACCATACCAAATTCGCCCCTCTTTTTTACCATAAATTTCATAGTGAACCCAAGGGGCTATTTTTGCTTTTTTTACATCTTGGTTTACTTCTAAATATTTATTTCTAGCATACTCACAGTTCTCAGGAAGGTTCTGTTTAATACAACTGTACCAAATTCTTCCCTCTTTTTTACCGTAAATTTCATAATGAACCCAAGGGTCCATCTTTGCGGTTTTTACATCTTGATTTACTTCTAAATATTTATTTCTAGCATACTCACAGTTCTCAGGAGGGTTCTGTCCAAAGGAAATGGTAAAATTTATTAAAAATACCATTGTTAAAATTATGTATTTCATATTTTAATTTTTATTTGTTTTTCCGGCAAAATACCGATGTATTATATTATTGCCAATTATATCTTTATAAATGAGTTACCTTTCAACTTGAGAATAACTCTTACCAATTTTTTCACTTAACCAAGTTTGCTTGATTCCTTTTTCTTCCATTACCTCTTTTATGCGGTTCATTGATTTGTATTAAAATGTAAATGTAACAAATCACGTATAAAAAAGTGGTTTATCCAACGAAAATCATATTGTATTTCAATATATATCAGATTGTAGTTATTGTTTCTTCAATTCTAAAGGAATTAGAATGACTAAATTTATAGAGGATACCGTAATCAATTAATGAAAAATAGTTGCATCTTTCGTCAATAAGGGGAGCATATAAAAGTAAAAGGGTTATACTTGTATAGTGTAACCCTTTTTAGTTTAAAGCCTTTTAAGAATTGAAAAGGGTATTATTCTTAATAAGAGGGCAATTAACCTCCACCTCTTTGTGATATAAACCACCTTCTTTTTTTGTTTGATGGCTTCAAATATTTGTTCTGCAGCCTTTTGAACAGGAGCTACCCAAAAGAGACCTTCACTTTTTGCCATTGCGGTATCAACAAATCCTGGACGAGCATCTGTAATCGTGATACTTGAACCATATTTCTTTGCATTTATTCTCAACCCCTCCAGATAATTTATTTGATATGCCTTTGTAGCATTATATGATGGGGCAATTCCGTTTCCCCTAATTCCTGCAATAGAACTAATGTTAACGAGATGACCATATCCTTGTACTTTAAAATAACGTAAAGCCCAGTCAGCAATACACGTAAATCCTTGAATGTTAGTTTTGATTACACTATGCTCAACATCAAAATTTAAGTTTTTATTCTCATCGCCGATTCCAGCTGAAATAATAAATAAATCCAAGCCACCCATCAGATGAACCAATTCATTACAGGTTGACTCTAAAGTTGATAAATCCTGAACATCCATTTTTTTAAAGACAATTTTACTGGTCTCTTGTGTCTTTATGGATTGAAATAATTCCTCACGCCTTCCGGTTACACCCACTGCATAACCTTTTAGTAAAATTATCTCGGCCAATGATTTTCCAATCCCACTTGTTGCCCCTATAATAATAGCTTTTTTCATTTGTACAAAA
Organism: Chitinophaga pinensis; assembly: GCA_945878115.1. Lineage (GTDB taxonomy): Bacteria > Bacteroidota > Bacteroidia > Chitinophagales > Chitinophagaceae > OLB11. The sequence continues at coordinate 50,882 of CAMDVD010000005.1, forward strand.
GTAGATAAACAAAGTATGAATGGCAACTTTCTGCAATTTTGCATGAAGTTCAACCCTTTAATTTCCTGATTGTAACATACTCAATCATCGAATTATAGCTGCATCTTTCGTCAATAAGGGGAGCGAAGAAGACAAGCCATCAGAAATGATGGCTTGTTCTTTTATATTCAATGAATTAGGGCGGTTGCCTCTTTTCTTTTTTCTTTGATTAACTTTATTGCCTATTTTTTAATTTGTGATAAAGACTTTCGCTCCATCTTCTCCGATTCTGAAAAAGTATATTGAATGCTTTTACCTTTATGAAGGCAAATCGACCTCGAAATTTAGTTATATAGCTTTTCCTCATTTTAATACAGGGCTTTCATTTTTCAAGGGAGCTTCAATTATAAGGGAACAATGGCGTATTGGAATTTCGGAAAGCAGAGATGCAGCTGTACACATTGAAATACTAGGCAAATACACGAGCCCGCTAAAAATAGATTACAAGGGAAAAGTTCAGGAAATTTCTATTGTATTTAAACCATTAGGTCTGAATCGTTTTGTTAGAGATAGTTATCAATCTATTGCACCTCATTTTTCTCAACAATTTACAAATAATGTTTGGGGCGATTTTGGGGAAAATCTGTTTTCTGGAGATGATGACTTAAGTAATTTGGAATCATTTTTACTTTCTCAATATACTGAAATTCAAGATTTGGCTCGAATTGAAGAGTCACTGAAAAATTTAGAAAACAGTAATGATGAAACTTCCATCGCTACTCTTGCTATCCTGCTTGGATATAATCAAAAAACCTTCCAAAGACATTTTAAAAAATATATGGGTTGTACGCCGATTGAATATCGTAGAATATGCAGATTTAGACACGCCTTGACTAATAAGTTGAATAACGCCCAATTAAAAAATTTAACCGAATTAACCTATGAAGGTGGGTATTTCGACCAATCTTATTTTATCAAAGAATTCCATAAACTTACCAATCATAATCCTACAGATTTTTTTAAGGCAGCAAGTAAAGTAGATGGCGATAAGATAGTTTGGGTAATAAAGTAGTGTCCAAAAAGTACAATTTTGAGTAGTTGGGGCTTTCTAATTTTGGGCTAAATAAAATAATTCAAAATGAAAACTCCCATTAACAAATTTCTTTATGTTGGATTTCTAATCTTAGGAATTTACCAAGCCATGTTTACCAAAGATTATATCCAAGCGGCATCTTCTCTTGGAATCGGAATGGCATTTGATCCTTTTAATCCAGAGCAAAAATGGAATGATAGGCCTACTTGGCAGAAGGCGGTTTTAATCATTCACCTTGCTTTCGTCGCAGCAATGTTCGGATTGGGAATTGGTTTGAATGACAAATAAACTTGCTTTTATTGATATGCAGTTTAACCTATTAATTTTCTGGATGTTACAATCAATCAAAGCATTTTAGTGTGAACTTTCGTTCAAAAGGTGAACAAAATGGAAAGCTCCAAATTTCAAAGGGGCTTTTTTAGTTTTATCTAAAACCTGTTAAATGCCTTCCGGGCTTGAAGCATTTGCGCTTTTGTAAGAAAAGTGGAAGGGTTACTGGAAATAGGATAATTTACTGGATAAATATTTCGTTGCAGAATAGGCACTACATTATTCTCAAAATGGGTTCGAGAATAGAGCATTCTGTTGAGCAGAATTAACAAGGGGTTCAACGATTAAAAGTTGGACCCCTTTTTTGCCAATTGGAAGAGGGATTCTCTATTCTGTAAATTGTAAATACTTGATCCGCATTTTTAGTATTATCCGTTAAATCCTTTTATCGGACTACATCTTGGTTCCGACATTAGTGCGATTGCACCTTGGTCTTAACACTTTCAAGTACACCTTCTTCACTATTTGTTATCAAATTATTACTAATTATCTAAACTAAATTCTAAAAAAAGTTCGTTCTTTGCGGGAATCTTTGCAAAACCAAATTTCATTCATCATCAAATTATTAATTAATTGTTAGCTTTAGGTAAACAAATACAAACTATCATAAGGGAGTGGCGTTCTAGTTTTAGAGAGCCTTCTTTTGCTTGGAAGATTCTATTGATGCCCGGTTTGTTTTTTGTATATTCCGCTATTACCCAAAAACTTGGCAATTTCGTAGAAATGCGCAAGGGCGTGGTTCTTGATGATAAATTGTTGTACTGGTTTCCAAGTTATGATTTCTCTTTTTATATTTTTATTCTATTGTATTCTTCTCTGACACTGGTTGTCCTAACGCATTTAGATAAACCAAAAATCATTTTACGAATTATAGAAATGCACTTTTTGGTTGCTGTTGTTCGTCAACTTTGTATATTGCTCATTGCACTCGATCCACCTTCCGGAATTATTGTTTTACGTGATGTATTTTTAGAAAATACCGTTTACCCACGCAATTCCCCATTGACTAAAGATTTGTTTTTTAGTGGTCATGTTGCGAGTATATTCCTTTATTTTTTATGTGCCGAGAAAAAATTTGTCAAGAGATTTTTGATTTCTGCAACTTTCTTGATGAGTTTTATGATACTGAGTATGCGTGTTCATTATACCTATGATGTATATGGCGCTATATTTTTTACTTACCTTATTTACAAAGTCCCAAGTTGGATACGCAGTAGAGAAATGGTGATGCGCTAAGTGTATACCAAATTTGTAGATTGTTTCTTTTTGAACAAAGATTTCCCTGTAATTTATTATTTTCGATGCCATGAGAGCGATTATTCAACGTGTGAAACATGCTAGTGTAAGTATTGATGGCAAACTAACAGCAACAATTGAACAAGGCTTATTGGTATTATTAGGCATTGAAGCAGAAGATTCCGCAGAAGATATTGCATGGTTAAGTGCGAAAATTGTACAAATGCGCATTTTCAATGACCAACAACATTTGATGAATTTATCACTACTCGATGTACAAGGAAGTATTTTGGTGGTAAGTCAATTCACCTTACACGCTTCAACCAAAAAAGGAAATCGTCCTTCCTTTATTCTTGCAGCCAAACCAAATATCGCTATTCCTTTATATGAAGCCATGATTGTACAATTGGAAAAGGATTCGGGTAGAAAAATTCAGACAGGCAGCTTTGGTGCAGATATGCAAGTTTCATTAGTAAATGACGGTCCCGTGACTATCTTTATTGACTCAAAACAAAAACAATAAAATATGCAACTGCAAGAATTGCAACAAGAAGTAGACGTTTGGATAAAAACCTATGGTGTACGCTATTTCAACCACTTGACGAATTTAGGCATATTGATGGAAGAGGTTGGCGAACTATCTCGCATCATGGTACGCACCTATGGGGAACAAAGTTCTAAACCACAAGAGAATACAAAAAATATTGCCGATGAAATGGCTGATATACTTTGGGTTTTAACTGCTTTGGCAAATCAATGCGATGTAAACCTAGAAGAAGCCATGAAAAAAAATTTAGAAAAGAAAACGAATCGTGATAAAGCAAGACATCAGGAAAACCCAAAATTGATATAAAACGATAGCGTATTTTTTAATAAAAAATAAATGCCAATGCTCGCATAGATTATTCTTAAATTTCTTGAAAATATTTTATTTAAAAATTAGTTTTGCCTACCCATGAAAAAAAAGAAAGTCTCTAAACATTATCCTTCATCGAACACGAAAATTTCCATTGGATAAGATATGCTTTTTAACTCTATTGAATTCGCCATTTTCTTACCCATTATTTTTGCACTGTATTGGTTTGTGGATCCTAAAAGTGTAAGGGTTCAAAATATATTATTATTAGTTGCGAGTTATTATTTTTATGCTTGTTGGGATTGGCGCTTTTTATTTCTATTGGTGTTTTCTACTTTACTAGATTATTACACAGGAATAAAAATGCATGAAGCAAGTACTGTCAAATTAAAAAAAATATGGCTCTGGATTAGTATCGGAATTAATTTGGGCTTCCTTGGCGTTTTTAAATATTACAACTTTTTTGCTACTTCTTTTGAAAGTGCCTTGTCTGAAATAGGCTTGCATGTTAATCTGTGGACTATCCAAGTCATATTACCAGTTGGGATTTCATTCTATACTTTCCATGGATTATCCTATGTGATTGATATTTATAAAAATAAAATCAAACCAGAAAGGAACTTTATCGATTATACTTTATTCGTAAGTTTTTTTCCATTGCTTGTTGCTGGACCTATTGAAAGGGCAACCCATCTTTTACCCCAAATTCAAAGAGAAAGAACTTTCGATTATACAAAGGCGATTGATGGCTTGCGTCAAATATTATGGGGACTTTTTAAAAAAATAGTAATTGCAGATCAGTGTGCAATTTATGCCAATCAAATTTTTGCAAACTCAGCAGATTATTCTGGTAGTGCGCTTTTACTTGGCGCTTTATTTTTTACATTTCAAATCTATGGCGACTTCTCAGGCTATTCTGACATTGCTATTGGTACGGCGAAATTGTTTGGTATTGATCTTTTAAGAAATTTTGCATTCCCTTATTTCTCCAGAGATATAGCAGAGTTTTGGCGCAGATGGCATATTTCATTATCTAGTTGGTTTAGGGATTATTTATACATTCCCCTAGGAGGTAGTAAGGGCGGTACTTGGACCAAAGTAAGAAATACATTTATCATATTTATCATCAGTGGCTTTTGGCATGGTGCCAATTGGACTTTTCTTGTTTGGGGCTTTTTAAACGCATTGTATATCATGCCTTCCATTGTATTAAAATCCAATAGAAATCATTTGGATATCATTGCACAAGGAAAATATTTACCTAGCTTTCGTGAGTTCGGAGGTATGCTCATTACATTTTTGCTCACTGTATTAGCTTGGATATTTTTTAGATCTGAGGATTTGACACAAGCTATCCAGTATATTTCTACTATAGCATCACCTTCCTTATTCACAATACCAACGTTTAGGCCATTTGTTCTTTTTTTATTCTTGCTTTTCTTTTTCGGTATAGAATGGATAGGCAGGGAACAACAATTTGCATTGGCAAAAATAGGCGAGCGTTGGCCTTCTTGGTTAAGATGGATCATGTACTATGCTTTTATCATTGCTATATTTGCCTTCGTGGGTAAAGAGCAACAATTTATTTATTTTCAATTTTAAAGAATGCGAAAATTTATTCGAAGAGTATTTCATTTTTTCTTAGTTGCTGGTATAGCTATGTCCTTATTGTTGATTAGTTATATTTGTTTTGATCCTTTTGTGGTATTGAAAAAAATATACTATCATTCAATTCCAATCGGCAATCCTAATCGCGATTATTTATCAACTGAATTATTTTTAAAAAATTATAAGACATACCGGTTCAACTCCTTTATTTTTGGGAGTTCTAGAACATTGGCATATCGAATTGACTCATGGGAAAAGTACTTGTCAAAAGAAGCTAAACCTTTCAAATTTGACGCTTATGGGGAGACTATTTATGGCATCTATACGAAGATGAAATTTTTAGATAAGTTAAATGTAAAGATGGATAATGCCTTACTTATTTTTTGTAGAAATATCACATTTCAACGTCCGCATAATTCGGATAATCATTTAACCATCAAACATCCAGCAACTTCTGGTGAAAGCGAGTGGATGTTTCATTGGGCGTTTTTTAAAGCCTATTTGAATCCGAATTATTTCTTTGAATTTTTATGGCATAAAATCACTGGCAAACAAAAAGTGATAGACGCCGAAATGTTGCATTTAAATAAAATGACCTTTGATTCTGTTCGCAATGAAATGGATTTGAAAGCCAAAGAGAATTCCATTAATTTGGGGATGAATGTTTATTATATGGAAAAGAAAAATCTGTTTTATAAACGCAAAGGAGAATTGCTAGATCCGAAGTCAAAAATTAGAAAGACACAATTGTTTATGTTGAAGGAGATAAAAAGATTGCTTGAAAAACACAATACCAACTATAGAATTGTCATCAGCCCTTTGTACGAACAAATGAAATTTAGTGTAGAAGACAGGCGAATTTTAAAGCAATTATTTGGCGATCATATCCATGATTTCTCTGGTAAAAATTATTTTACCGATGATGTGACGCATTATTACGAAGCCAGCCATTATCGACCTATGGTAGGTGATAGTATTTTATCTATTATTTATGCAGATAAAAAATAAAGCTATTTAAAAAGCTGGCGAAACTAAATTTAATGCTACAGTAGGGCGGCACACACGCTTTTCGTTCCAATCTTTTTGCTTGCTACGCCGCAAAAAGGATTTCCACTGCAATCGTTGCCGCAATACAACTGCATCTAAGATTCTCCATTTTTAGAATATGTTTAGTTTGATCTAAAAGCTTAGTTATCTTAGTCCATTGCCTAATTATTGAAAATTTATCCCCTTGGTATTACTTGTTTTTTAGTAGGTTTGCAGCTTTCAAAAAGCCATGCAAAAAAGGCATACTCTAATTTTATTTTATTTTATATTTTGTTCCTGCGGATATTTCTCATCCTCTACAAGTAGCCATGGCAGCAGTAATGTAGATAAATTTCCAGAACTTGCCTCTGTAAATAGTCAAATTGAGAAATCACCTAAAAATGCTTCCTTACTGTATCAAAGAGGAATGATTTTGTCCAAGTTGAAACAAGATTCATTAGCGATTCTGGATTTTCAGAATGCCATTAAAATAGATAGCAATAAGGCAGATTATTATAGCGCCATTGGCAATATCCTATTTGAACATAAAGACATCGCAGGAAGTGCTGTGTGGTTGGCAAAGGCAGTTGCACTCAATCCTTCAGATGAGATGGCGCATTTAAAAATGGCGAAATTATTTCTATACACTGGCGAATACCCAAAAGCATTTACTGAAATTAATACGGTATTGCGAGGTAATGTATATAATCCTGAAGCCTATTTTTTAAAAGGGATGTGCTATAAAAATATGAAGGATTCCAATAAGGCAATTTCCAGTTTTCAAACCGCTGTGCAAACAGATCCTAAGTATGCGGATGCTTATATGCAATTGGCCTTAATTTACCAAGCCAAGAAGGATCCAGTGTCGTTGCGATATTTTGAAAATGCATATCAAGCCGATACAAGCAATTTAGAATCTTTGTATGGAGCAGCCATGTATTGGCAAGACCAAGAAAAGTTTGCGGAAGCAAAAAAAGTATTTACAAGAATTGTGTATATCGATCGACAATACCCAAAAGCATTTTTTAATATGGGCTGGATGCTATTGCAAGAAGACAGTACAGAAAAGGCCATTCGCCAATTTGATATTGCTATACAAGTAAAACCAGATTACGCTGAAGCATATTATAATCGTGGACTGTGTTACGAAATCAGAAATGAGAAGACACAAGCCATTGCTGATTATAAACAAGCGTTAATTTTTTCACCTGACTTTGCTTTGTGTAAGACTGCTTTGCAGCGAGTCCAAATGCAAAATCCCAAACTTTAAAATTCCAAATTCCAAAGGTCAAGTACGAAATCCCAAATATTAAAATTTCAAATTGCTCAATACTAACTACTCAATACAAACTACTAATTACTCACTACTAACTACTCAAAAATGGCACTCATAGCTCCTTCCATTCTTTCTGCTAATTTTTTAAAATTAAGCGACGACATCCACATGATTAATGAATCACAAGCAGATTGGTTTCATCTGGATGTGATGGATGGCCGTTTTGTACCGAATATTAGTTTCGGTTTTCCTGTTATTGCAGCGATTAAAAAAGAAGCACGCAAGACACTAGATGTGCATTTAATGATAGAAGAGCCAGGTAAATATGCTGAAGAATTTAAAAATGCTGGTGCGGATATATTAAGTGTGCACATTGAAGCTTGTTCTCATTTGCATCGAAATTTGCAACAAATAAAAAGTCTGGGTATGCAAGCAGGAGTTGCTATTAATCCGCATACACCAGTTCAAAACATGTTTGACGTATTGCACGACATTGATGTGGTTTGTATGATGAGTGTAAATCCTGGTTTTGGCGGACAAAAATTCATTGCACATACCATTGAGAAAATAAAAACCTTGAAAGCAGAAATAGTGCGTAGAGGTTTGTCTACATTAATCGAAATTGATGGTGGTGTAACATTAGAGAATGCCTCATCTATTATTGCAGCAGGTGCAGATGTTTTGGTAGCAGGTAATACCGTATTCTCTACTTCTGACCCAAGCGATACAATTGCGAAATTGAAAGGGATGTAAATCTGCCAGCCGATGGATGCTGAGCGCAGCCGAAGTATGGATACTGAGCGCAGTCGATGTAACCTGTTATAAATACAAATGACACGGGTTGCAAACCCGCGCCAGCCAATATCTGTAGAATATGCATCAATATTTACTTGCCTATGTAATGACAAGTTTTTGATTCAGTAGTTCTATATTGAAATTCACCTTAGCGTTTAATGCTCTAAAGACTTTTAGTATCGTATCGAAGCGAGCGTCAGTCAATGAGTTCTCAATTTTTGAAATCTGTGCTTTCTTAACACCTATCATTTGGCCAAGTTGTTCTTGGGTTAAGTTGCGTTCTTTTCTGATTTCTTTAATAGTTTGTCCTAACAAATCAAGTCGCAATTCATTTTCAAAAGCATCTCGTTTTGGAGTCCCTTTCTTTCCAATGTGCTTGTCCGTCATTTCTTCTAATGTGTATGTCTTCATTTTAATTTCTTTTTATCGTTAAAATAATGGGTTCTTATTTTTTCTGTTTTCTCTATTTCTTTGCTTGGCGTTTTTTCCGTCTTCTTAATTATGCCATGTGTTGAAACCACTACTGTGTTTGTATTATCTTCCTTGTCCCAAAAGGAAAAAAGTCGGTAATGTGATTTATTAAATAAAGTTCTAAATTCCCAAATTTCATCTTGGAGTTTTTTGAATAATTCGTTGTCATTCTTTTGTGCTGCTTTCCAAAGATTGTAATAGATTTTTTCTCATGGCTTGTCCTCTAATTTGTCTAAAAATTCTTTAGCTTCTTCTAAAAATATCACCTTAAATCTTTGACTCATAATATAATGTTAGTGGTTTTCGTCAAAAGTAATAGTTTCCTGTTTAAGAAACTAAATTTGTTACTAAAAATTGTATTGATTATTCAAGATTTCATACATTGAAATTATTTTTCATTTCTCAAAGGCAATGTGCGATTCTTATTTTCTATTAGAATTTGAAATAGGAATGACAGAATCATACTAATCATTTCATCAAAAAAAACCTGTACTGAGCGCAGCCGAAGTATCATAGTTCAGACAATATGTGTGAAGAGGACACGGGTTGCAAACCCGCGCCAGCCAAGGCCAGCCAACATGTTTAGAACATACAAGCACATGTATCGCAAATCTATATTACTTTATTTCTGGAACTAGACCTATTTTATAGGAGTTGGTTTCAGTAAAGTGATTTATGTAATAGAGTTTTGTTATGAATTACCATTCCCCCTAATTCACTCTATTCCCATCCGCATCCAATTCCACAACATTATAACCCATCTTTTTCAAACCTGGCATTATTTTGTCTTTGTCGCCAGCAAGTACAATATTCATTTTGTTGATATCTATCCATTTTTTAGCCAGAGCATTTATTTCAGCTTCTGTCATGTCTTTTAATATTTTGTTTTGTTCGTCAACGAAATTTGCTTTCAAATTATGTTGTAAAATATTACCTAAGAATTCTGCTTTCTGAAATCCAGTTTCGTATTTACGCGCATCACTTTGTCCAATAGCACTCTTTAAAAATACTAATTCATCTTTGGCAATACCTGTCGCATTATACTTTTTTGCTTCCTTTACTACTTCCATCAAAGCACTATCTGTTACTGGTGATTTAATGCCCGAAGAGAATCCAAATGAACCTGTGTAATCATTGCCACTGAATCCAGAACGTGCGCCATAAGTCCAGCCTTTGTCTTCACGCAAATTCAAATTGACACGACTATTAAACGCACCGCCAAATGTATAATTCATTAATCCCACTCGATAATATTCGCCTGTTGCATCGTATTTTAAATCGGTTACATAACCAATTCTAAATTCAGTTTGAGCCGCTTTTGGAATATTGACAATGTAAATGGTGTTCGCATCTGCACCGCTTTTAGCTGCTGCTAATTTCGGCAATGCCACTGCTTGATTTGGTAATTTTTTCAAGCGATTCATGATCTCTTTTGTATCAGCATCTGTGATATCGCCAACCACAACGATGCGCATATCTTGACGACTCATACAATTTTTAGAATAATTTTCGATGTCTGCTAATTGTATCGCTTTTACCGTTGCTTCTGTTCCATTACTTGGAATGCCCAATAAACAATCGGAGCCATAATTAATTTTTGCATTCGCAATATTTGCAACATTCACAGCACGAGTTCGCGCATTTTTAATTCCTTCTATCGTTTGGTTTTTGATTCTATCGAATACATCTTCTTTAAAACGAGGTTCTAATAATCTCTCTTCCAAAATATCCAATGTGGCTTGGAGATTCTTTTTTAAACAACGAACGGTAACCATTGTTTGATCTAAATCTGTTCCAAAAGAAATACTACTACCTAATTTGTCCAACATAACACCGATCTCTTCTGAGCTGTGTATCTTTGTATCTTCATCCATCATTTTTGCAAATAGGGTAGCAACGCCAGCTTTTGATAAATCATTTTGTTCTACTAATCTTCCGCCTTGTAAGCCAATAGAAATAACCACTGTAGGTATTTCATCGTTTACAGTAGAAATCATTTTCATGCCATCTTTTTCTAATTTTTTGAAAGAAGGTACTTTTATACTTGGGTTAGGCCCTGCAGCTGGTTGTTTACTTCTGTCGAAATGATCTGATGCTTTGGTATACTTCAAATTGTCATATCCGTAATCTGGTGCAGTGTATCCATTTTTATAAACAGTATAATTATCGGCTGCGGCTTTCAATGAATCAGTGCCTTTAGTCAATACACTCAATATCACCATTGGTTTATCTTTCAAATATTTATTATAGGCATCTACAACATCATTCTTGGTAAGGCGGTTTAATCGGTCCAATTGATTTTTTATATCATTCGGACTTCCTGTATACGTTTGTGAAGCAGCCAATTGAGAAACCTTGCCACTTACGCTTTCTAAGCCGTAAACTAGTCTGGCTTCTTGCGACAATTTGAATTTAATAATATCATCATCTGTTACTCTTCTTTCGATAAAATCTTTAATTGCTGCTCTAACTTCTTTTTCCATTTTGTCTAAAGAAGTGCCAGCTTTAGGCATAATGCTAAATTGAAATGTGCCTGCTAATTCATCGGTTGAATGAAATGCATTTGCACTTAAAGCCTTTTGTGTTTTCACTAATTTTTGATATAAAATAGAAGAGTTATCTCCGCCAATAATTTCAGCCAAACAATCTAATGCCGTTTCATCTTTATCGAATTGTGGAACAGTAGGCAAGGCGCAAACCAACATCGGTAATTTGGCGTAACCATCTACCATGCTTGCATATCTATCTTCTTGAAAAGTAACCAATGGCAATACTGTTTTTTCAACATTCGGGCACTTAGGAATAGAGCCAAAATATTTTTCTACCAACTGTACAACCTCTTGTACTTTTACATCTCCACCTACAGTCACCACTGCATTATTTGGTCCATACCAACGTAGAAAAAAATGTTTCAAATCTTCCACATTCACTCTGTCTAAATCTTCCACATAGCCAATGGTTAGCCAAGAATAAGGATGACCATAAGGGTACAAATTTTTGGACAATGTCTCTTGAACCAAGCCATAGGGGCGGTTGTCATAATTTTGACCTCGTTCGTTTTTTACAGTAGCACGTTGCACCTCAAACTTTTTTTGCGTTACGGCATCCATCAAAAATCCCATGCGATCAGATTCAAGCCAAAGCATTTTTTCTAATTGATTGCTTGGCACAGTTTCAAAATAATTCGTTCTGTCTTTATTGGTACTGCCATTCAAGGTGCCACCAGATTCTGTAATGATTTTAAAATGTTGTTCATCTGCAACATGGTCGCTACCTTGAAACATCATGTGTTCAAAAAAATGTGCGAAACCAGATTTCCCAATTTCTTCACGTGCCGAACCTACATGGTAAGTAACATCTACATGCACTATTGGATCGCTATGGTCTTCATGCACAATTAATGTAAGTCCATTAGGCAATACATATTTTTCATAAGGGATAACAATTTCGTTGCCTGATTTGGTTACCTTCTCTATTAATTTGGTTTGTGCGTATACACTGATATGGACAGCTAGAGCCAATATGCCGCATGTGATTTTTTTCATCTTTTGTTTTTTGTGGCACTAAAGTAATATACTAATTCGATATTCGGAAAGAACTACAAACCATGTATAGTTAGTGCAGAGACAACTAGAGTGATACATTTTTAAAATAGGTAAGAAAAAAGGCTAACCCAAAAATGTAAGGAGGGCATTTTATAATAAGCAAACTTATTATGTATTTAAAAACTTAAAAGGTTTAGTATGGTAGTAACTCGCCGAGTAATAGCTTTAGTTTTATTTTATACAGAAGAAGATTAGTAGAGAGACTTTATCTTTTCGATTCTACAAATAATTTTTTATTCGGTGTGTCGCGCATAATGAATTGAAGTTTGCCGCCTTGCATGATGACGTTATGTTGTAAAAAAGGGCGAGTAAGTGCTTTGCCATTTAAAAAGATTTGATCGATATATACATTTTTTTCGTCCTGATTTTTCACTTCAATGTGAAAAGACTTTTCATTCTCTAGCTGTATAGAAGCGGATGTTACTAAAGGGCTTCCAATCGCATATTCATCAGACCCTGGCGCAACGGGATAAAAACCCAATGCACTAAAAATGTACCAAGCACTCATTTGTCCGCAGTCGTCATTGCCACCCAATCCGTCTGCGCTTGGATGATACATTTTGTTTAAAGTCAATCTTACTTTCTCTTGTGTTTTCCAAGGTTCATTTGTCCAATTGAATAGATAAATTATATGATGAGATGGTTCATTGCCATGTACATAATTTCCGATGATACAATCTCTAGTGATGTCTTCTGTTTCTGCAAAATATTTATCTGGCAAATCATAAGTGAACAAAGAATCGAGATGTTTTGCAAAACGTTTTTTGCCACCCATCATGTTAATCAAATCGTCAGGATTGTGTGGTACATACAAACTATAATTCCAAGCATTGCCTTCAATAAATCCAGCCTGATTAGTGCTCAATACATCGAATTCTTTTTTGAAAGTCCCATCATTTAATCGTGGTCTCATGTAAGCAATAGAGGAGTCGTATACATTTTTATAATTCTGCGAACGTTGGATAAACTCATCATAAATATCTTGATGATGAAGTTTCTTTGCAATCTGTGCGATACACCAATCATCATAAGCATATTCTAAAGTTTTTGATACCGAACTTCCGTTTTTGTCTTCTGGCACATAGCCCTTTTGCATGTAATATGCTAAGCCATCATACTGCTTATTCTTTGCAGTTTGGACACATGCTTCTAATGCATATTCTGTATCAAAATTCGCATTGTTTTTAATAATAGCATCTGCAATTACAGATACACTATGATACCCAATCATGCACCAATTCTCATTCGCGTAATGTGACCATACTGGCAACATGTGATGTACACTTTGTTTATAATGAGCCAACATAGAATTAATCATATCCACATTTCTCTTTGGTTGAATGATATTGTACAAAGGATGTAAAGCCCGGTAAGTATCCCATAAAGAAAAGGTGGTGTAATTTGTAAAATTTTCTGCTTGGTGAATATTTTGGTCTAAGCCACGATACTTTCCATCTACATCCATATAAATAGTTGGGCTTAAAGACGCATGATACAAGGCAGTATAAAAATTTATTTTTTCATCTAGTTTTTTTGTTTCGATGGTAATTTTTTGCAAAGTTTCATTCCATAATTTTTGTCCTTCTTCTTTCACTTGTTCAAAATTCCAATGTGGTATTTCGCTTTGCATATTGAGCAAGGCACCTTCTGTGCTGACGGAAGATAGAGCAACTTTTAATTTTATTTGTTCCCCTTCTTTGGTGTCAAAATCGAAGTAAGCTCTTAGTTGCGAACCAGCCATTTCTGGGAAATTTTTGCTTTGGTCAAACTTTCGCCAAAAGCCTTTGTACACTTCTTTTGGGGCAAAATTTTGGTAGCCATAATTCTTAATTTTTTTGGAAAATGAAATAGCGAAATACACGGTACGCGTTCTTGCCCAGCCATTTGTTTGTCGATACCCTGTGATGAGTGTATCATTCTCGACACGTATACATGTCCACACATTTTTATTGCCATAATTGTAAATGCCAGAAACAAGGTCAAGAATAATATGGGCATTATCTGATTTCGAAAATGTATATTGATGCATACCAACTCGAGTGCTTGTTGTCAGTTCTGCCAGTATCTGATGGTCGTCTAATTTTACTTTGTAATAGTTTGGTTCTGCAACTTCATTGTTATGCGAATAGGCTGAGCGAAAACCATTGTCAGGATGATTGGCTGTGCCTGGATTTAATTGTAGTTCACCAATGGTCGGCATGATTAATAAATCACCTAAATCGGAATGTCCTGTGCCACTAAAGTGTGTATGGCTAAAGCCGACTATAGTCTTGTCGGGGTATTGGTAACCAGCACAATATTTATACACGTCTGGATTGTATTTTCCATTTACTTCATAAGCTAAAGTATCTGTATCTGGACTCAATTGTACCATGCCAAATGGTACAGTAGCACCGGGATAAGTATGCCCCATTTTTTCGGTGCCAATCAATGGGTTTACATATTGAATAAGATTTGCTGTTTTTATATTTTGCGAAAAAGCAAAAGCAGAAACGAGAATCAATAAAATGGAGGATATTATTTTTGTAGGAGTCATTTTATAAATCGTTGCGATGTGTTCTTTTTGTAAGTATACTTTATTAGGTATACTATCTATTTATTAGAAACAAAATACATATCTATTTCTCCTTTTCCTTTCACATTTACTTTGCCCCTATGTTTACAAGTAAATTTGTCTTTCACCAAAGCGAAAGTTGAACCACTAATATTCACTTTTCCAGCTTCGCCATTGGATTCTAATCGTGAGGCAGTATTTACGGTATCTCCCCAAATGTCATAAGCAAACTTTTTTATGCCAACGATGCCAGCGACTACTGGGCCACTATGAATGCCGATTCTAATTTCAAAAATGGCTTTTCCTTCTGCCGCTTTTTTTACTTTATGCTCTTGCATATATTGTTGAATTTCTAATGCTGCATTTACAACATCATAGGCATGCGTGCTATTTGCAGTAGGTAATCCGCCAGCTGCCATATATGCATCCCCAATAGTCTTAATTTTTTCAATACCATTCTTTTGCATGATGTTGTCAAACATAGAAAAAATTTCATTAATCTCTCCCACAAGTTCTTTTGGAGAAAGCTTTTCTGATAGTTGCGTGAATTCTACAAAATCAGTAAATATTACAGTCACTTCGTCAATTAGTTTGGCATCTGCACTTCCTTTTGTTTTCAATTCTTCTGCAATTTCAGCAGGTAGAATATTTAATAGCAATTGTTCGCTCCGATTTTTTTCTTTAATTATTCTATTTCGCTGTTTAAAAAATACAATAGCGAATAGACAAAAAACTGCTAAGCCACATAATAAACCATTGCGAATAAGTTTCTGTTTATTGATTTCTTGTTTGGCTATTGTATCTTTATTTTTTTGTTCCGTTTTTAATATATTTTGCTTATTTGTGAATTCGATTTCAGCAGATTGTTGCTTTTGTTCATATTTATTTTGAATTTGGGTTTGTTTTAATTCTTCCTCAAACCTTAATTGTTGTCTTTCTTTCTCAGTCTTAGCTGCAGCCTGTTTTTTGTTATATTCATAGGTAACGGTTTTAAGTTCTAATTCCTTTTGAAAATAAAGTTCTCGTTTCGTATTTTTAAATTGTAGAGAATCTTGTTTTCGCGCAAAGGCTTCATTTGCCAAAGCATCTTGTTTTTCTTTTTCAGCTGCGGACAAAGCTTCCTTTTTGTCAAATTCAAATTGCATTTGTTCTCTTATTGCTTGCGTTGCATTTTCATGGTTATTGATACTGTCGCGGTAAATAATGGACAATCTATAATGCTGAAGCGCTTCATCATATTTACCTTCAGCACTATCCAGAGAAGAGAGATAGGTATAAATGGATTGAATAAAGTCAATATTATTTATTTCTTGAGCAAGTAATAATCCTTGACTAAGATAGGTGCGTGCTTCTGGATACTTCTTCTCTATTCTAAGCATATTGCCAATATTCAATTTGGATGCTGCAATGCCGTATTTATTATCTATCTCTTCATATAATTTTAAAGAATAATATAGATTCTTGAATGCTTCGTCATAATTATCTTGTTTTCGATAGAGTTCGCCTATGTTGTTATAGCAAGCAGCAATTCCGTTTTTGTATTCTATTTTTTTGCTTATTTCTAGAGCTTTATTAAAATTAATTAATGCCTCCTGATATTTTTTCGCGTTACTATAGAGTAAACCAATATTGTTATAAGCTTCACTCAAAGATTCTTCATTTCCTAGCTCTTTTCTTAAATTACGTGAGGTCTCATAACATTTTAATGCCTCATTGAAATTTCCTATTGATTGATAGACCGATCCTAAATCGGTATGGAGATTAGCCTTAAATTTATTAGCTAATGGGCCTTCAAGTTTTTCAGTAATTTTTAATGCGTCTAAAAAATATTTTAAAGCCTCTGTATAATTATATTGACTTAAATAAATATTACCAATACCTCTGTATTCGTAAGCAATCTCTAAATTATTCCCTATTTCAATCTTTAAATTTAGTGCTATGCGATGGTACTTTAATGCAGCTGGGTAATTTAATGAATATCCATAATTGATTCCAATATTGTAGTTTTCATCTGCTATTCCAATTTTATTCCCTAATTCTTCTTTTATCTTTAAGGCCGCAAAATGATATTTTAATGCCTCATTAAAGTCCCCTTGTTTTGTTTTTACTAATCCTAAATTATGATATGCGTCGGCCACACCTAATGGATTGCCATTTTCCTTACATAATTTTTCAACACATAAATAATTTTTAATAGATTCAGTATATTTATTTTGGTTGCTGTAAATTATTCCTATATTGTTATAGGTTTTGAGAAGACCTGGTACATCATTTATCCTTAATCTTATTGCCAATGCTTGCTCATACAGTTGCAATGCAGAAGTAAAATCATTCGTTAAAAATGTTGCATATCCTTTTACATTATATCCATTTCCGAGACCTTTTTCGTATCCAATTTTCTTTGCAAGTGCTATGCACTGATTTGCATAGTCTATCGATTGGATAGGATCTGTGTTGTACCAAACTTTTGAAATCGCAAATAATATATCACATTTGTTGACGTCTTCTGTAGAGTTTGAGAGAACAGTTGTTAGGGAGTCAATTATTTTTTGATTTTGTGAAGGAGATTGTATCGGAATCGTCAAAAAAAATACAAGTGTAAGAATTAGAATTAAACAATAATTAGATTGTAGGTATAAGTGCAAAAATGATTTCATGAAGAATTAAATTGTTGAACACAATATAGTATTGAAATGGTTATAATTCATTACTATGAATAAATCTCAGCCTGTTATGCAAAAAGAAAGGGCGTATTCAATAGGGTATTCAACTCAGCAAAAAAAATTATCCCTTCTTTACATATTTAGTCAGAATCACTATAGTTTGGTCATTTATTTTTCCTTCAATTTGCTCATGATTATCCGACACTAATCTTATTCGTTTAACTATAGTGCCTTTGGCTGCAGTAAAACTGGTTCCTTTCACATTCAAGCCTTGTGTCAGAACTACAGTATCCCCATTTTCAAGTGTGCTTCCGAATGCATCTTTATGTACATCGGATTGCACGTAAATACTCAATGCCCATTGAATAACGTTCTCATCTAGTTCCACAGAATCAATTACTTGACTTGCCCAATCCTCTTCTTTGCAAAGTTGTAATAATCGATAACTTAATGCTTTTACGCTTGGTTCTGGGCTCCAAATACTGCCTTCTAAACATCGCCAGTAATCGCCTTTTTCATTCTTCTCTATTGCACTTAAACATGTATCGCAAAGTGCAACTTGATTTTCAATTTGGTCATCATTTTTTGGGCTGAGAGTATACTCATTTGTCGCAGTTAAACTATTACATAGTTCACATAGACCTTGGTTGCGTTCACTCAAATGTTTATTTATGGACATAGGATATTTTTAAGATTTTGCGAATGTACTATTTATTAATTTGAAGAATAGGCATTTTTAGAAGCAAAGAGGATAAATTGATTTATAAAAAAATATTGAAAAATAAAATAAGGAGATTGCAACGTAGTATGATTTTATAGTACTTTTGAAACTGTCACTAGAGACTCAGAAGACCCACAAAGCAAAAAATACGTTATCATGAAAATGGAAGAAAATAAAAATAATAAAGAAGGCTTTATACCAATTCACGGAGGCTATCGTAATCTGATAACTTACCAGAAATCTGAAATCATTTATGATGGTACAATATATTTTACGAAAAGGTTTTTTAGAAAATATGATAGAACCATTGACCAGATGGTACAAGCTGCTAGAAGCGGAAAGCAAAACATTGTTGAAGCAAGTATGGCAAGTGGAACCTCAAAAGAAATGGAAATAAAATTGACGAATGTTGCTAGAGCTTCATTGGAAGAATTGTTGATTGACTATCAAGATTTTTTAAGAACAAATAAACTTCCAATTTGGGATAAAAATCACCGGCTTACTTTGCGGTTTCGGGAAATAAACCGAACGCCCAATGCTACTTACGAAACATATATTAAAGCCATTGAGCATGCAGATCCTGAAATATGTGCCAACGCAATTTTGTGCTTGATTAATATTGTCAGTTATCTTTTAAGCCAGCAAATAAAATCTTTGGAACAAGCATTTTTAAAAGAAGGTGGTTTAAGAGAACGAATGACAAAAGCAAGATTGAATATAAGGAATAATTCATGAGGCGTAATGTTTTGATGCATGGTTTCTTGGGACGTTTGTGACTTTGAAGAAAGGACTGGAAACTGAGTTCGCCTGATGAAATTTTGATGACATTGAAATTAGTTACCAATTTTTCAATCTTTTTATTCTTGATGAATATTTTGGTTTTCAATCGAGCAGATTATCTTTGAATGAAGTAATAGTTTTAAGTATGACAGCAATTTGGGAAAGCAATTAGGAAAATCTAAATGAAAAAAAACATTAGCGCATATAATTATTTTATCCTTCTTCTGTCGTTGCAGTATCTTCGAGAAATCGCCAAATATTATCTTAAAAAAAATTAATCTAAGAGATAAGAAATATAAACCTGTTGTCTATAAAAAAACTGGAAATGCAGTTGCAAATAATTCAATTCACATATCAATTATCCCCCAATCATCTAAGATTAATAATGATGAAACTGCAAATATATTTATTGCAATATCAAGTGCAGATAAATTACAAGAATCTGTTGATATCAATTGTGAAATGGATAGTATATTAGAAGTAGTTTTTAAAACTAAATTAAATATAATCAAAAATAATGAAGTCTATATAGATGGAAAAGATACGATAAGAATAAAATGGATCCCTTGAAAAAGAAAGGCTTGCACAAAAAACACACTTGAATTTGATTGATGTGAAGATGCAAGTTAGAAGTCTTTTTATTCATCTTTACTCTGTTATATATTTTTAGATTTGGCTGCCAAATGCCTATCATCGCAGTCTTTCATATTTTGCTATTTGCAATAATTTTATTTTCCTACATTTGGCGGATAATCTGCATGGAAAATTTTAAAAAACTAAGCATAGTCATACCTGCCTATAATGAAGGGAAAACAATTCATCTCATCTTAGATAAGGTGGCTGCTGTGCAACTTATTCATTGCATAGAAAAAGAAGTGATCATTGTAAATGACTGTAGCAAGGATGATACAGAAGAAGCGATTCAAAGATATATAGCGAATGGTAAGTTGCAGATTACTTATTATAAGCATGAAGTGAATCAAGGCAAAGGAGCTGCCATTCATACTGGTATAAAAAAAGCAACAGGTGATTTTGTATTGATACAAGATGCCGATTTGGAATATGATCCGGAAGAGTATAATGACTTATTAAAACCTGTGATGAAAGGTGGTGCAGATATTGTGTATGGCAGCCGTTTTATTGGTGGCAATCCACATCGAATTTTATTTTTTTGGCATAGCATCGGAAATATTTTTTTAACGAGACTCAGTAATATGTTTACCAATCTGAATTTGACAGATATGGAAACATGTTATAAATTATTTCGAAGAGAGATTATACAAGATATCAATTTGATAGAAAAACGTTTTGGCTTTGAACCAGAAGTAACTGCAAAAATTGCTAAACTCAAGAATATAAAAATATTTGAAGTGGGCATTAGTTATTATGGTCGCACGTATGAAGAAGGTAAAAAAATTGGTTGGAAAGATGGATTCAGAGCCATCTATTGTATACTCAAGTATAATTTATTTTCTTAGTTTATAAAGTAAATAATCTTAGGATAAAATATACCAGTAGCATTTATTTTTTTGTCAAAAAATACGCTACGGTATTCATTTCAATTGTGGATGTATTGCGGCAACGATTGTAGTGAAAATCCTTTTTGCTGGCTCTGCAGCAAAAAGATTGTAACGGAAAGCGTGTCTGCCGCCCAAATAATTTTATTTTATTTTTAGCAACTTCAATAAAATTATCGAAGTAAAGTTAAGTCTCCTTTTAACAAGGTTTCCTTAGCATTATAGCCACATTTATATTGCACTAAATAATAGTAGTTGCCAATTTCTGCATCCACGCCTTTATACTTTCCATCCCAAGCTGATCCAGGATAGTCGGTTGTAAATACCAATTCTCCGTATCGATTATAAATATTGAAACGAATTAATTCAATATTATCTGTATGCACTAATCTAAATTCATCATTGTGTCCATCGCCATTTGGTGAAAATGCATTTGGTACAAACACAGGACAATCACAATTGCCAGAAGGTGTAATTTGAATGTCATCTCTAAAGGTGCAAGGTCCTACACTTACATCAACCCAATATAAACCAATATCTTTGATAGTATAGGTCGATTTTGTAGAGTTGTCTTGCCATGCATAGGATGCAAAAGGCCTGTAGACATTTAATTTGATTTCATCACCCTTGCAAATGCTTGTGTCATTTCCTAAAGAGAAAACAGGTAGTGGCAATTGGGTTACTTGTATAGTATCTGAACTACTGCAACCAATATGGGTAACGGTTACGGAATAAGCAGCCGTTTGAGAAACTTGTAAAGTGGATTGAGCTGAATTGTCTTGCCAAATATAGGTACAGCCAGGACATGTCACATCCAATACAATAGAAGTTCCTTCGCAAATGGAAGTATCTTGACCTAAATAAGCATTTGGATAATTGTTCACTGTTATAGCCATAGTATCTGAAGCTTTACAATTATTTTGATTTACTATAACCCAATACCAACCGGTTTGGTTCGCAGTAAATGTTGCATTGGTATTTCCATTTTGCCAAGTATACGTAGAGCTTGGATTAAATGCATTTAAAACGATAGACTGCCCTTGACATAAATTGGTATCTAAACCGAGATTCACTATCGGCAATGGATTCACTTGAATTTGTTGCGAATTGGAAGAGGTGCAGTTGTGAATATCTGTACCAACTACTGTATACAATGTTGAGGTATTTGGAACAAAGGCTATCCCATTCTGTATGCCTGAATTCCAATTGTATGTGGAAGCGCCTGTAGCGGTTAAAGTCACAGGGTCTCCAGCACAAATAGTATCATTGGGCGAGGCGATAATGGAAATAGTTGGAAGAGGATGAACTACAATTTGTATACTAGATGTATTGCTGCAATTGTTGGCATCTGTTCCTGTGACGGTATACGTATTGGTGTTGAGCGGAACGAAAGCAACATTATTGATAACGGATGAAGTCCATGTATAAGAAATTGCGCCACCGCCATTTAAAATACAAGCAGTTCCTGCACATACACTATCATTCGGAAACACACTTGCCACAGTAATGGTTGGTATTGGATTGACAGCAACAAACACGCTAGATGTATTACTGCAATTGAACGCATCTGTACCTGTGACGGTATAAGTGGCTGCAGAAGATGGAAAAAAGGAAACGCCATTTGAAACGCCACTACTCCATGAATAAGTAGAAGCACCTCCACCACTCAATGTTAAATTGCCTCCAATGCAAACCGAGGCTGGTGAGGCATTTGCCGTGACAGAAGGTAGGGCGTGTATGGTAATATTTGTACCATTGTTGCTACCTGTTACTACTGGATTATTACTTACCACTCTTACTCGATATGCTGAGCCTGTTAATGAACTAATAGGAAAGGTAACAGGTATAGAACCACTTGTAGTAGAGGATACTGAACCAATATTAACTGGCGAAGCAAAGCTGCCCAAGCCATTAGATAATTGGGCTGTAAAAGTATTGCCTGCGATGTATGGACCAGTTGCGATATAGTTTATGGTAGATGTGTCACCAGCACAAAAAGACAAATTAGGAATACTACAAGTGATGACATTTGTAGGTGGTACGCTATTACATCCTACATAGCAATCGAGTAAACTTAATCGTGAACCTGACCCCAATCCATTATGTGTAAGCACATATTGCGTTGCACCAGCGGGATTATTGACAGTGATAATAGTACCAGAAGCAGAACCACCATTACAAAGTAAAGAACTGCCTGTACCCGTTAAAATATAATCGGCGGTACAAAAATTACTCAAATTAATTACGCCATTATTCGCATTGAAATAAAATTCTTCCGTTGTATTTGTTCCATTTACTAATACAGTAAAGTTGCAAACAGGCGAGGAAAAGGTTAGGGTAATAGAAGCATTAGCCGCATTAATCCACCAAGCTGGACTTGCACCTGCAAAAGAATTGCCACCACAAGAATAAGTGAAATTGGTTAAGGGTGTAATATTGACTATTGCCGCAGAAACGGTTATCCCTGCTGTGTTTGTATAAGGATAGGAATTTAACGGGATTGGCAAAGTAGATGTATAATTGCCTAAATCACATTGAGCGAAAATTGTAGTTGAATAAAAGAAAATAAGGAAAAGGAGATGGTATAATTTCTTCATAGGATTGGTATTATATGCAACGAGAGTTAGACGTGTGCAATGGTAAAAAGGATGGATAGCCACCATAAATGTACATTTTTTTTGAAATAAACAAGCGTATTTTAACTCTTGCGTTTTTTGTTTTTATGGGGAAAAGATTTTTTCTTTTTCTATGGCAAGATTTCTATGCATAAAATTAGAAAGTGCGACTTATTCTTCATCACTAAAAAACATTGCTTAAAAAAAATGTTTGAATACTCATGCATATACTTATTTTTGTCGCTAAAAGAAATATACTATGCGCGAAATAGCATTCAGACAAGCCTTAAGAGAAGCGATGCAAGAAGAGATGAGAAGAGATAATTCTGTCTTCCTTATTGGAGAAGAAGTGGCAGAGTATAACGGTGCTTATAAAGTAAGTCAGGGTATGCTTGATGAGTTTGGGCCAAAGCGAGTAATAGATACACCCATTGCTGAATTAGGTTTTGCTGCAATTAGTGTTGGTGCGGCTTCTAATGGCTTGCGACCTATTGTAGAATTCATGACTTGGAATTTTGCTGTTCTTCCTTTAGATCAAATTATGAATCATGCTTCTAAAATGTTGGCAATGAGTGGCGGACATTTTTCTTGTCCAATTGTTTTCCGTGGGCCTAATGGTTCAGCCGGACAACTAGGTGCACAACACTCTACCGCGTTTGAAAGTTGGTACGCAAATATACCAGGGCTAAAAGTGATTTCTGTTTCTAACCCTTATGACGCAAAAGGGCTATTGAAAAGTGCCATTCGCGATAATGATCCTGTAGTCTTTATGGAAAGTGAAGTTTCTTATGGTGAAATGGGGCATGTACCAGATGAGGAATATTTGATTCCAATTGGGAAAGCCGACATTAAGCGAGCAGGTACAGATGTCACCATCGTATCGTATAGTAAAATGATGAAAGTTGCTTTGACTGCTGCCGATGAATTGCAAAAAGAAGGCATTAGTGCAGAAGTGATTGACCTCAGAACCATACGACCATTAGATTGGCAAACCATAGTGGAGTCGGTGAAAAAAACAAATCGTTTATTGATAGTAGAAGAACAATGGCCATATGGAAGTGTTTCTACAGAAATAACTTACCAGGTACAAAAAGAAGCATTTGATTATTTGGACGCACCGATACGTCGTTTGTGTAGCACTGATACTTCTATGCATTACGCACCTACCTTAGTAGCCGCTTATTTACCAACTGTTGAAAAAACAGTGAAGGCAGTGAAGGAGATTATGTATTCGGTGAAGTAGGTGAAAGTCGTAAGTCGTAAGTCGAAAGTAGATAGGATTACCTAGAAAATTAATAGTCGTCTTAATTTTCAAATTTTCAAATTTTCAAATCTTTAAATTCGGTATTTTGAATTCACCATGGAAATTTGGGATTTCGCCTTTGGAATTTGGAATTTCTTTTTTTGGAATTTAAAACAGTTTACATTGCGACTTCATTTTTAAAAAATAAAATACCATATGAACAAAAAAAGCAACATCTTATTTATTTTGATGGCTATTTGTGGATTGGCTATCCAAGCAAATGCACAGTCTATCCTTAGCGCTGAAAGCTTTGATACACTGCCTTTTCCGCCTACTGGCTGGAGTGTAAAGCCTGCTATAAATCCTAGCTTATGGGCTAGAGGTACTACTAGCACTTTTCCGAATTGCAACCCACATAGCGGTGCAGCCATGGCTCGATACAGAAGTAGAAGTGTAGTTGCAGGGACTAAACAAACATTAATAACTCGTCCGCTTGATTATAGCAATAGAGGTACAAGTCCAGCGAATGTCAATTTTTGGATGTATCGTGATAGCTTATTTGCAAATCAAGATAGTATCACAGTATGGGTAAATTCAAGCGATACTTTGGATGCAAATGCAGTAAAATTAGGCACTATTACTAGAAATCGTTTGGTGGCAATACCTGATGTGCAACCTGCAGAAGGATGGTATGCGTATTCATTTTCAGTGCCAGCAACTTTTACAGGTAATATGACAACTCGTATTATTTTTGAAGGTACTAGTGAATCTGTCGCAGCTGGTAATGGTGCTAACATGGCTATAGATGATATTTCGTTCGAAGAATTCCCAATGCCATGCACAGGTACACCGAATGTTGGGAGCATCGTTAATTCTGCAAATCTAATTTGTGGTGGTTCTGGTATTGAAACATTAAGTTTATCTGTGCCAGCTGTTGGTGCAGGTATTACTTACGCTTGGGAGCAAAGTGCTTCTGCATCTGGTCCTTGGTCTTCCATCGGTTCTGCAGCAACTGTCACTACGGCTGCATTGTCTGCAACAACTTATTTCATGTGTACTGCCACTTGTATTAATTCTGGTTTGAGTTATACGACCCCATTGGATAGTGTGATGGTTTCAACTTCTTTACCGCCATTGGTAATGGTGAGTCCTGCTACAGTAGCTATTTGTCCAGGTTCTACTGGTGCTACATTAGCTGCTTCGGGTGCTACAACTTATGCTTGGTCACCAGCAACAGGATTGAATACAAACACTGGAAATGTAGTAATTGCATTGCCAATCGTAAATACACAATATGTGGTTACAGGTACGGATGCTGTTGGTTGCACTGGTACAGCTTCTGTAACGGTTACTATTGGTACTTTGCCTAATGTGAATATTACAGCTTTGCCTTCAGATACGGTTTGTGCAGGTACGCAAGTCATCATGAATTCCTTAGGTGGAGGTCCTGCGGGAAATGGTAATTTATATGCTTGGAGTGATGGTGTTTCAACTCGTAGAGATACCATTATTGCAAATGCAACTACTGTTTATTCGGTAACAGTTACTAACGCTGCTGGTTGTAGCGCTTCAGATACGATTACGATTGTTGCGAATACTGGTACAGTTGCAAATTTTGGATTTGATCAATCAGGAAATACTTATTCATTTCACGATAGTTCTATTACTGCTGCTACTTGGACATGGTCTTTTGGAGATGGCAATAGTAGCATTTCACAAAATCCAGTGTATACTTATTCGGCTCCAGGTACTTATACTGTTACATTAATTGTGACTGGAACTTCTTGTGGCTCTGATACCATGAGCATTGTAATGTATATATATCCTTTATCCATTTCAAATATTGAATTGCAAAAGGAAGTAACTTACTATCCTAATCCTTCAACAGATGAGGTTCACATCGCTATGGTAAATCATCCTATTCAATCTATTTGTATAAAAAATATGGTCGGACAAGTTGTTTATACTACAAAACTAAACACAACGGCAAAGAATTTTATCTTACCAGTTAGTGGAATAAGTAAAGGGATTTATATCTTAGAAATAAATGCAGCAGGCAAAGTATATCCTGTTCAATTGATCAAAGAATAAAAAATAGTAGAGGAATTATTTTAAAATAATAAAAGCATCATTCATACATTTGGATGATGCTTTTTGTTATAACACACGTAAATTATTTTTTTTCGCACTTGCAATTCTAAAATAACTTGTTTAATATTATTACCTAAATTAATAAAAACATGAAACAAAAAACAACACTAATTTTAGTTGCAGTTGCATTCTTGTCAATTTCAACTGGCCTTTTAAGCTGTGGCGATAAAGCTGCAGAACCAGCTAAAACCGAAGAAGCTGCTCCTGCGCCAGAAGCTACTGCTCCAGCGCCAGAAGCTGCAGCTCCATCTGCTATAGACACTATGAAAATAGATACAACTAAAGCTGCAGAAACTAAACCAACTAAACCTGGTACTAACTAAAATCAAATTTTTAAATTGAAAAATAGCATTCAAAATGAATGCTATTTTTTTTGTGCTTCTTTTGTTTTTTGATAAACGATGAAGTTTGGTTTTTGTTCATTCGTTTGCTGAGATATATTGCTAACGGGTGTTGCATACATAGCATGGAGAATGCTAGGTTTTTGCAAAGTCAATTTATTTTTTTGAGATCGTCTGACTAAATAATTCAACACTGCATGCTCTAAAAGATGATGCAATGGAATAAGTACACCAGCAAGCGCAACAAAAATTACAATTTCAAAGATGGGCGTATGATGTGTAAGTTCAACCACAACTGGATGTAATAATAAAGTCAAGTATTCAAACAAAAATAGTAAGGAGATGACACCTAAAAAGCGTATGAATTTTAAACTAATTTTTGCTTTCGCTAGTAGTATGGCGAAGAAAAATATAATTTTTGAGAGACAATATCACTCGAAGTAAATATTTGCTGAATCAATTCAACGAACAACTCGTCGTTCGAATAGGGGATAGAGGGCAAAATATGGTAGGCCTTTATTTAAATAGCGATGAAGCTGAATTGAAAAAGACGATCGTATTATAACAAAGACAATCGAAATATATATAATCAATTGGTAAGCATGTTTTCCATTGCCGAAAAATGTGGGCAATCTGGCTCCTTGTTGATGCGTGCAATACAGGTGAAGAAATATTATTTTACAGGCCTTATTGCGCGATTGCAATTTCCTTTTGTAAAAGATATTACTGGTTTGATGGATACCGCTTTGGAAGAACAATTGATGGCAGTCAAATTACAGCCGAATACTGGTTTTCTGCATAATGAACTGGGTATTTTATATCAAATCAAAAAGGATTTTGAACAAGCGAAAGTTCATTTTGAACGAGCCATTCAATTAGAACCTAAATGGGCAATTCCATGGACGAATTTAGTGGTTTTATATACCAAAATGGGGTTAAAGGAAGAAGCAGAAGCGGCATCTGTAAAGGCATTGGGCTTTCAAAAATACTTATTTCTAACCAATTTGAATATTGGTGTTTTGCAAACGGGAAATAAAAATTTGTTATTGGCTGAAGAGTATTTTAGAAAGAGTATTGCTTTAGATAATAAAAATTTTTTACCGTTTGAAAAGCTTGCGTATGCCATGTTGCAAACTACCCAATATGCCTTTGCAGATTCATTATTTAAGGAGGCAAAAATTAGGAAGCCTGATATTTTAAATCCTTCTGCGGGTGATTTATTGCTGGCGACTAGTCACAATGTAGGACAAGCTATTAATGATGTTCGGCCAGTTGGTTCTGTAAATGTAGCGAGTTCTTTTGTGTTACCGTTTCCCGGCCACGAAGCTCCAATTGTTTTGCAGGAGAACGATGTGCTAAGCAATGTGGTATTTGGCGTAAGAAATTTTGAGGACCAAAAGTATACAACAGCAATTAAATATTTTAAACAAGCATTCACCATTGACAAGCGCAACCCTTTGGCTTTTCATTATATAGGCATAATCTGCAATAGTTTAAACGATTATCAGCAAGGAGAAATTTATTTAAAATTAGCGATGCAATATTTTTTGGAAGAAAAATATTTTGTGCAGGCTATGAAGGGATTTGTTGCAAATATTAGTGCGAATCAAATTCCAGTCGATATAAAAAAGGAGTATTCCTCAGCACAATATAGAAAAGAAATGGATTGGGAATCGCTGGCAAATTTATATAATGATTGGAATCACTTTAATGAGGCAGAAGTCATGTATTTAAAATTGGCTTCAACCAATGAGCTTGCTGCATTGGAGGCGTTGTGGGGCTTTTATAATAAAAGGAAACGATATTTGGATGAAGAAGCTAGCATATTAAATTTTGGTAAAATAAATCCAGAAGAAAGTGAACAAAGACTTAAAGAATTTTATGCCACAGTAACTTACCTTTTCCCAAATTCAATTGATTGGCAAATGAGAGCTGCTAATTATTATTATCCAATGGCGATTAAATACGCAACCGAGATGGGAGTAAAAACTAAATCGGAAATGATAGGTCAGCCAAGCCCTTATTTACTTGAGCGATGTTTTGAATATTATAAAAAAAACAATGGCGTTGGTGAAAGAAACAGATCCAATACTTGCTGAAATAAACTTGAAAATTGCGAATCTCTATTCTTTAATTGGAGAAGAGGATTCTGTATATAAATATCAAAAAATGACTTTGCAAATGGACACTCTAAATGCATCTTCTCGCATGGCATTAGCAGAATTGGCTGTAGGTAGTTATCAATTAGAAACTGCTTTTAATCACTTGGATACCTTGAATCAAAGAGCTGCATTGGGTTTTGACAAAATGGATGTATTGGCAAATTTTTATATGTGCGCCAACCAATGCGATAAAGCAGATAGTTTATTGAATAGAATGGAAAGCATTTCGCCATACCCATTGCCAGAATTGGATGCCATGAAAGGCAAATCAAAATTGCTGCATCATCAATTGGATGAGGCTTTAGTTTATTATCAAAACTATGTTGCAAAACATACAGAGGATAAAGAAACTATGTATACCATAGCTCGCATCTATGCCATGAATAAACAGGAAAATGAAGCGTTCGTTTGGTTAGATAAATCGATAAAAAATGGATTTGCTTATTCTTTCGTTTTGAAATTAGATCCTGTTTGGAATTCGTTTAGGGAGAAGGAAATGTGGAAGGTGGTGGTGAAGAAATAGAATATTTTTTACGGTATTGATTAAAAAGCATCAATCCCATGCCTTGATTATTTTATTTTCGCGAAAAAAAATGATTCCCAATCCTCCAATTTTTATCACTAAAAAATCAGTAAAATAAACTAAGTTTGCGCTCTTTATTTGAAGCCCTATGAATGAACGTCCCATAAGAGTATTGATAGCCAAAGTAGGATTGGATGGTCATGATAGAGGTGCCAAAGTAATTGCGGCAGCATTAAAAGATGCAGGCATGGAAGTCATTTACACTGGACTTCGACAAACGCCAGACATGGTGGTGATGGCGGCTTTGCAAGAAGATGTAGATGCCATCGGCGTTAGCATTTTATCGGGCGCGCACAATACCGTGTTCCCTGCATTGATACAAAAACTAAAAGAAAAAGGACTCGGCCATATTTTATTAACTGGTGGTGGCATTATTCCAGAAGATGATATGCAAGCACTGCAACAAATGGGCGTCGGTAAATTATTTAGTCCGGGTACACCCACCGCAGACATTGCCAATTATATTAAAGACTATGTTTATCAAATGCGTAAACAAAATGAATCCTAAATTTTGAGCATCTGCCGCAACCTTTTTTACAAACAAATGAATTCTATTCTATATTAAGAGATAATTTTTTAAACCCATAAACAAGCATAATGCAATTAAATACTTTACTATTCAACATTGAAAATGGCATTGCCATCATTACCATTAACCGACCTGACAAAATGAATGCACTCAATGCAGATGTCATTCAAGATTTGAGTGCAGCGATGGATGAGGTGTATAACAACAACGAAATTCGTAGCGCAATAATAACTGGTTCTGGTGCAAAAGCATTTGTTGCTGGTGCTGATATTAGTGAATTTCTTTCATTAGATAGTGCAGGTGGTGCTGCTTTAGCAAAGACAGGTCAAGACCAAGTTTTTGATAAAATAGAAAACTGCCCTAAGCCTGTAGTGGCCGCTGTTAATGGCTTTGCGCTTGGTGGTGGTTGTGAATTGGCTATGTGTTGTCATTTTAGATTGGCAAGTGAAAATGCAAAATTTGGACAACCTGAAGTGAACTTAGGATTGATACCTGGTTATGGTGGCACACAAAGATTAACTGCCTTGGTTGGTAAAGGAAAAGCAATGGAATTGTGCATGACTGCAAGCATGCCGAATGCACAAGAAGCATTGGCTATGGGTTTGGTAAATCATGTGACTACTGCTGAAACTTTGTTGGAGCGTACAAAAGAAATTTTAAATGTCATTCAAACTAAATCGCCAATGGCATTGGCTAAAGTAATTGACTGTATTAATCATGCTGGAACTACTGCTGGTTATACCAATGAAATTAAACATTTTGGCGAATGCTTTGGAACACCAGAAATGAAAGAAGGTGTTACTGCATTTTTAGAAAAAAGAAAAGCAGTATTTGTAACACCTACCGTATAGAATTGGGCTGTTAAGTTTGAAAACTGAGGATTCTGCCTTAATATTGAAGCAATTTTTTTTATGGTTATACCTTCACTCTTTCTGCAAGAAAATAGCGATGCGATTTTAGAACGCATTCATCGATTAACGCCAGAGTCTAAACCGCTTTGGGGGAAAATGAATGTTGCACAAATGTTGGCGCACTGCGTTGTGACCTATGAAATGGTTTATGAAAACAAACATCCTAAACCTAATTATGTCATGCAACTGATATTGAAGGCTTTCGTAAAGAAAATAGTAACCAACGATGTGCCTTATCCGAAAAATTCTAGAACCGCGCCAGCATTTATTATTGCGGATGCAAGGGTTTTTGAAAAGGAAAAATATCGATTGATTGGCTATATCAACCAAACCCAAAAATTAGGCCCTGATGCCTTTGAACAAAAGAAGTCTAACTCGTTTGGTCGATTGAGTGCAAACGAATGGAACAATATGTTTTACAAACATTTGAACCATCATTTGAGTCAATTTGGTGTGTAAATAAGGGGTTTAGAAAATGAAGGTAATCCTTTAATGGGATCCTTCAAACATCGGAGCTCCATAAAATAAATAGAGTACGCCTAAAAGAATAAATATTCCGATGGCAACACCCATGAAAAGGATAGTTCTTTTTTGAGCTGTGTTTACTGCTTCTAATTTGTGCATTTCACCTAAACGATTCACTGTATTTTCAATTTTATTAAATGCAGTTTCTCCTTTGATGATATAGTCATAAGCGCCATTACGCATACTTTCTAGTGCAATATTGATATTGTCTTGTCCAGAAAACATAATCACTTTTGTATCAGGACTAACGGATTTAATATCTTTAAGTACTTCTACACCATTTTTGGCATTTGGGTTATTTGAATTTAGATGATAATCTAAAATAACTATTTCTGGTTTATGGGTAGTAATATCACCCATTGCATCTTCGCCGTTTTCGAAAGTTTTCATTTCGAAAATATATCGTTCACTCAAATAATCTTTGATCATTTCTGTTTGCACTGGATCATCATCAACGACAAAAATGTAACGAACATTTTCTAACATAATTATTTCCTCTGCCATGGTATAAAATTTTCCGAAAGGTAATGAATAAGATGTAACTCCAAAAGAGAAGTCTTGTATTTTCTAGAATTAATGATAAAAATCATTAAAAGAGGAAACTAAAAATGAACTGAACAGGTAACGTAGATAGAGTTGTATTGCGGCAACGATTGTAGTGGAAATCCTTTTTTGCGGCGAAGCAAGCAAAAAGATTGTAACGTAAAGTACAGATTCCGCTTCTTTGAGCGGAAACGGATCCTGACATTTATCGTCAGGACGTGTGTGCCGCCCATCCTGTAGCATTAATTTTTTTTCAAAAAATACGCTACAGGATTTCATCGTAGTATTATTTTTTTTTTAAAAATACGCTACACCATTACACGAGCATTAATTTTTTTTCAAAAAATACGCTACAGTAATTTATGTTAGCATTAATTTTTTTTAAAAAACACGCTACAGTATAGCGCAGATTAAAAATTTAGTTTAAACTAGAATTCGTAGAATTTTTCGAAGCGACTGTATCTGTCTTCTTCTGTCAAACTGAATATGTAGGCGAATTGGATACCTAATGTTTTATTTCGAGTAACTGTAAAATTAGGATTTATATCTGCCGTACTGATATCATAATAAGCAACCATATAGAAACCTTTTTTTAATTCAAAACCAGCTTTTAATTTTAGACCTGCATCCCATGGTTTTATTTGATCTGTGTTGTAGTCGGAACCTACGCGCAAAGCCCCATTTTCGATATTGATATCATTGCTTTTGTAGGTATGGTTAGAGTGCAATAATTTTCCTAAGTAAGGGCCTGCACCAAAAATAACATAAGCACTTTTTAAATCTAATTTATACGTCAAACAAACAGGCAATGTCACGTAACCTAAGTCTGTCGTGTATTCCTCTGTGATATTTGCCTTTTCCAATTTGTAATAACCTCCACGACGAGCGTATAGTAATTCTGATTGTAAACTCAAAGAAGGGGTAAGGATTAAATCAGTAATTACACCCACTTGATAGCCTAATCTATTTTTAAATAATCCTTCATAACGATAGGAATTAGATTTATAAATTTGACGATTGATGCCCATAGACCCTGTTGGGCCAAGTCGAAATTGAGCCATTGAATCAGCGTACATACACAAAATTATACTACAGAAAAAAAGTATTCTTTTCACCATTATGTTGAATTTGGCTTGAAAAGTACAAAAAATAAATGGATATGAAAATTTTTAGAAAATATTTATGGACAAATTGAAAAATCACTAGCCATGATTGGAAACCGGATAATGATTTATTAGCGTGAATAGCTTCTGTAATTGTATTACATTTACTTTTTTAAACGATACAATTGAATTTTACAGAATTTGGATTTGAGCCAGAACTCATGGAAGGCATTGATGGCAGTGGTTATACAACGGCTACGCCTGTGCAACAACAAGTTATTCCGATTATTTTGAATCACAAAGACCTGATTGCTTCTGCGCAAACGGGCACAGGTAAGACGGCGGCTTTTTTGCTTCCGCTGATTCAATTATTAATGAAGCATAAACAAGATCATCATATCAGTGCTGTGATTATTGTCCCGACCCGTGAACTTGCCATACAAATTGCGCAACACATGGAAGGGCTTTCTTATTTTACGGATGTGAGTTTCATTTCTGTTTTTGGTGGTGGTGATGGCGGCGCATTTGTCGATGAGAAAAGAGCATTGACAAAAGGTGTAGACTTGGTGATTTGTACACCTGGTAAAATGATTTCGCATTTGAATATGGGGTATGTAAAATTCTCTCATGTCAAGTATCTCATTTTAGATGAAGCAGATCGAATGCTAGATATGGGCTTTCATGAGGATATTTTGAAGATTATTAATCATACGCCAGCTACTCGACAGACTTTATTATTTTCGGCAACGATGCCTGAGAGAATCAGAGCTTTAGCTAGAAAGATTTTAAGAGAGCCAGAAGAAATAAATATTGCCTTATCCAAACCGCCCGAAAGAATTATACAAGAAGCGTTTGTTGTATATGAGCCGCAAAAAAATCCATTGATTATTTATTTGTTGAAAAAATATAATTTCAAAAGTGTGATTGTTTTTTGTTCGAGAAAGCACATGGTGAAACAATTGACACGTGAGTTGAAAAGAGCGGGATTCAAGGTGGATGAAATGCATTCTGATTTGGAGCAAGCACAACGCGAACAAGTCATCAATGATTTTAAATCGAAGAAACTACCTTTACTCATTGCCACTGATATTGTGTCGCGAGGCATCGATATTGAAGACATAGATTTGGTTATCAATTATGATGTGCCGAATGATGGCGAAGATTATGTACACCGTATAGGCCGCACTGCGCGTGCTTCTTCTTCTGGTATGGCATTTACTTTAGTTGTAGAAAAAGAGCAAACTCGTTTTTCGGAAATAGAAGAATTGATCGGATATCCTGTAACTAAAACACCGATTCCGGAATCATTGGGTGAAGCGCCTTTGTATGAACCGAAGAAGAAGAAAGTATTTACGAAACCAAGAAGGAATTTTAAGCCGAAGAAGAAATAGAATTTGTTAATGGCTGTCAATGTAATTTAATATTTCATCTATTTCTTTTTTTGTCAACATAAAGCCTGGCATTGAGACTAAGCCATATTTTGCATGTAGCTTGTAAGCTTCTTTATTTTCTGTTATAAATTTTGCAGAATTCTGAACCCAATTATAAATCCAATCACTTGACCTATGTTTCCTAATATTTTTTAAAGATGAGAACCACCGAGGTTTTTCTGAATGGCAAATAATACAGTTACTTGCATTCAAAGCAACGGAATTAATTTTTACACTCTTTTTTTGTGCGAAGAAGGCACAAGAAATTGACACAAGTAAAATGAAGGATATTATAGTTTTCATATTCAACTTTAATTTTTCGGTTGGTGGGACACCAACCGATAGGGGGGCATTTACAATTAAGCATTTACAATTTACAATTATTGAAATTACTTCCTCTCGTACTTACAACAAGCATGCAGCTTATCATATGCTGCAACATTTGCTTTGAATTTTTCCGTATCATATCCAGCATCTGCCACTTTATGTTGTATCGTTTCATTGTTTATTTTGGATGCATAATAAGATACGATTAGGATTTTAGTGTCTTTATTCCACTCTGCTTTTTTGACACCTTTGATGTCTAGAGCTTCTTCAATATTTGCTTTACACATGTCGCAATTACCGCTAACTTTTATCGTATCGGTGATAAGTATTTCATTTGCTTTTTTTGCAAACACATCTGCTGCAATACTTAGCATACAAAGGAGCGCAATTATCATTTTTATATTTTTCATTTGTTTAATTTTTTATAGGTTTAAATTGTTTATTTTATTGTGTATCTGAATCCTGTATAGAACATTCTGCCTAAGACAGGTCCCCAAATATTGCCTGCATCAAAGTATTCGCCATAAGGATGTTGAGGGTCTATGATGACTTTCTTTTGCGTAAAATTATTTATATTTTCACTACCAACATAAACATCTACTTTTCGCATGACATAGGTAATTTGTCCAAGCATTTTACAATAACTAGGAGAGTAAGATTCTAATCTATATTGTTCTGGATTACTACTTAAATCAGGTAGTCTTTGTGGTCCTACTCCTTGAATAGTGTAATCAAATTTCCAATGTTTATTTCTTGTTTGGTATGCGACATTAAACAATGCTCTATGTTTTGCATTGAAAGCTTTTTCCATCAGTATACCATGTTGCGTAACTTGTACATCTGAGTATTTGTACGCCAAACGAATATCTAAATTTTTTATCAATGCATAATACAATTCAGCTTGCAAATACCAAGCATAAGATTTGCCTTTCAAATTAGCAATGGTTACGCTTTTTGGATCCGCATCGAAATCTGCAATCACTTGGTTTTTGAAGTCTGTTTTAAATAAATCTATACTAAATCTATCTTCTGTTTTATTTTTAAAATCATAGGTAAAATTCAAGCCGTAATTCCAACTA
The DNA here is from genome assembly GCA_945878115.1 of Chitinophaga pinensis. Lineage (GTDB taxonomy): Bacteria > Bacteroidota > Bacteroidia > Chitinophagales > Chitinophagaceae > OLB11. Next base: position 86,934 of record CAMDVD010000005.1, read on the forward strand.
TATTCTGGGTTTAATTTTTCTGTAATTAGAATAGTTCGATTGTTTGCAAATAATTGGGTGTTTTCAGCAAATACATTGGCTGTTCTGAAACCACTGCCTGCACTTGCTCTTACACTTATTTTTTTTGTAAAACTGTATTTTACATTTGCGCGTGGAATAAAATAAAATTTTTGGATATTAAAATTATAATCGCCTCGCATACCAATTAGTGCACTCCAAATTTCACTTCCTTTATATAAATACTCTGTAAATAAACCCGTTACAGGTTCGCTTCTTTGCAATGAGATATTTTTATATTTTTCGTCTATTTTATCATACAATAAACCACCACCTAATCTTAATTGATGATTCTCATTAATCAAGGGTGTTTGATAAATTACATTAGCAAATAAAGATTGTTGTTCGCCTGTATACGGATGATGCCCATAAACTGCTTGCACAGAATGGTTGGTAAAATTTGTTTGTATACCTATACTTTTATTGCCACATTCATCTAATCTAAAACTGGTTTTGTCGAAGATTTCCCAGCGCTTGGTAGTGATAAAAATTTTATATGGATCAAAAAGATTGGTTACAAATTTTACATCTGTAGTTTCACCACCTATTTTGTCATCATACAAACCTTTGATACCAAACATACTTTCTACTTTTTGCCCTTCGTATTTCCAACGATTAATAAAATTGAATTGTTTGTATAAGGGTCGATCTAAATAGCCATCTTTATTCATGTCTACTTCGTTCTGAATCGTACTGCCATGAACCATTAACATGGTACTCCATTTTGTAGAAAATGTATGTGCCATATTGCTGTTTATTTCACTTCGTAAACGGCTATTCAAATAGGCATTCAAAAAGAATCTTGGCGATTTTTCAGGCTTTTGTAATTCAATATCAATCTGTCCAGTCATGCTCTCAAACCCATTGGTAACACTACCCGGACCCTTATTGACAAAAATGGAATTAACTTGCGAACCAGGAATATTACTAAACCCATAGGTGTAATTTAAGCCCCTAACAGTCGGTAATAAATCGGTCATCATTTGTACATAAGTACCACTTAATCCAAGCATTTGAATTTGTCTAGATCCAGTAAGTGCATTACTATAACTTACATCTACAGTAGGGCTTGTTTCGAAGCTTTCCGCAAGATTGCAACAAGCATTTTTTTTCAATTCTGTCTGCGTTAATTTTTCTGTCCTCATTGGATTCAATTCGTCAATCTCATTCCCATTATTTCGCTTGATAATTTTTACTTCTTTCAAGCCTTTGATTTTTACGGAATCAGTTGATGTTTGCGCACGCAGATTTATAGAGAGCACGAACATAAAAAATATGCAGCATTTTATACTTTTCATTTTGTCTAATTTAGTGTAGAATTTTATTGTTGGCTTAATAAGCAAACAAGTTATTAATTGGTTTACATTTAGCAGGTTAACGTAAGTAATCGACGAATCATTTCGTCCAACAATCATTTATTTATTTTTAGTTTCAATGCCATCCAAATCCATTCCGCAAACCGGACACTTTCCAGTTTGTGTATATGTTTTTTCGCCTTCGCATTTCATGGGGCATTGATAGGCAGTGTATTTCTTTTGTTCGCTGCAGGACGTAAATAATCCAAGGCTTAAAAGAAAACAAATGCTCATTGATTGGATAATTGACATATTGATTATTTTTTGTGTAAATAAAAATAGGTGTTATGATGAACACGAATAGCCATTGATTAAACAATGGTTTTACAACAAAAAATAATTCTATATCAGGAAGGAACGGTGCCGCAAATAGATAGGATGTTTGACATCCAGTGGCGGAGAATGATTGGTAGCTAAAACAATTTTATTTGAAAAAGGCAAACTTGTTTTTGGTGAATAGAAAATAATTGGAGAGGTAAGGTCAATAACGGAATGGAAGTGGATACAAACTTTTTGGGTTGGAATATCCTGTAAACTTTTTTTGACAACAATTTTTTTGTCTTTGCAACAGTCCATTTTCATTGGTTTTCCGCCACAACAAGTTGTATGTTTTTGGGCTAACGAAACCAATTCCAAATTATTAAAATGCCCACCACAATAATGAATATTGGCAGTAATACCAATGGATATGATGGTATAATAAATGGCAAGAAATAAGGCTGTCGCTTTTTTCACAAAAACAAAACTAAACATCTTTTTGGAAACCGAGGTAATATTTTTTTGGGGCTTGTTCAATTTGATTTTCCTATTTCGATACAAGCATTTTATTGATGAAAGTCTTATCAGCCATTTGAATTCGTACTACATAATTGCCATTAGCCAAATTATTGGTTTTTAAAATATAAGCATTCTCGCCAGTATGTAGATGAATTTTATCTTTTAAAACAATACTTCCTAAACTGCTATAAACATAAATAAATGCTTCTTGGGTTTTATCACTTGGAATAGAAATAGATGCTTTTTCTATTGCAGGATTTGGTCTGATAGTACAAATAGGATTAATATTTTGTTGCGTAACAGAGGTAGGCCAACAAGGGCCAGCACTCAATGTATCTCCGTTGATAGTCCAGCCTTTGGTGTTTATTAAAACATTTCTATTGGGTATTGCAGTGCTTTCATACAACAAATTAGCTGCTCCAAGTTTTCTGCCTGAGGGCGTATTCGCATTATTACTCCAGCCAATAAGTGTATTAGAATAATTATTGCAATCGATTCCAGAGCTATCTAACATATTGGTGAGATTGACGTTTGTATTTAATTGCCAGGCTCCTAAAGCTTGATTAAATGAGGTTGCATCATGGAACATATGAGCCATATACTGAACAGAATCTGTATTCCAATTTTCAATATTTTGGTTGAATGAAGTTGCATTATAAAACATCAAACTCATTTCCTTAACAGCACTGGTATTCCAATTGCTAATATCCTGATTAAAAGAACTAGCATATCCGAACATGTCAGCCATATTTTTTACTGATCCTGTATTCCAATTTCCAATAGGTTGATTAAATGAAGTGGCATTATAGAACATATAAACCATTTCATTGACTGAATCTGTATTCCAACTTCCAATAGGTTGATTAAACGCGTAGGCGCCCTCAAACATCCAACTCATATCGGTCACAGCACTGGTATTCCAATTCCCAATAGGTTGATTAAAAGAAGTTGCATAGGAGAACATATTATTCATATTCTTGACAGAACTTGTATTCCAGTTTTCAATATTTTGATTGAATGAAAAAACATTATCAAACATATAACTCATATCTTGAACCAATGCAGTATTCCAATTTCCGATATTCTGATTGAATGCGGTGTCAAATGAGAACATGGATGACATATCTACTACTGATGAAGTATTCCAGTTTCCTATATTTTGATTAAATAAAGTACCATAAAACATTCTACTCATATCTTGCACCATACCTGTATTCCAGTTTCCAATATTTTGATTAAATAAAGTAAGTGCAAACATGCTACTCATATTCTGGACCGAAGCTGTATTCCAATTCCCAATGGGTTGATTAAATGCAATGGCACCTCCAAACATAACATGCATATTCTGTGCAGCAACTGTATTCCAATTTCCAATATTTTGATTAAATAAACTTGCACCAGCAAACATTCTACTCATATCCTGCACAGTTTGGGTATTCCAGCTTCCTATATTACTTGGTCCAATCAGACTACTACATCCATGGAACATGGCAGATGTACTAGTAACTGAATTAAGATTTGGAATGTCATTAGCACTAACATTAAGATTATTACAATTATAAAATGTACTATCCATGGAATTCCAATTTACGGATCCCCATTGCTCAACATCTATTAGATTTTGTTGATAAGGAGAAGCATACATTTTAAAATGTCTGAAATTGGTAGTATCAATTTTCAATCTAATCACGCTTCCTGTTGGAAAACTTGTAATTGTATTTGTTGAGTTGACTAAAGTTCCCGAACCTGAACTCCCTGCTGGTATGGTTTCCCAAGTATAATTTACAGGTCCAGTACTTTCTATGTTGAAGGAGATAGAAGTTGTTGAAGGAGATGATAAATTCCAATGAGTAATAAATTCTTGCGCATAAATATTTGACACAAAAAATAAAAGTGCAAATAAGGAAAGTAATTTTTTCATAATATAGGGTTTTACATAATTGATGAATATTTCAAAGTTTTTACAAATAGATTTGTTGAATGAAATTTTAAAGTTCTATGAGCAAATGATTTGTGGTATTAGGTTGTAGCGTGATGGTTTAAAATAAATGAAAGGGTATATATTCTTATTTTGATACGACCAATTTATTGACGAATGTTTTATCAGCCATTTGAATACGAACTACATAATTGCCATTTGACAAATTACTAGTCTTTAAAATATAAGAATTGTCGCCAGAACGTAGATGAATTTTATTTTTGAAAACAATACTTCCTAAACTACTATACACATAAATAAATGCCTCTTGTGTATTATCACTAGGAATAGAAATAGATGCTCGTTCAATTGCTGGATTCGGACTGATGGTACAAACGTGATTAATATTTTGTTGCGTAACGGATGCCGGAGTACAAAGACCAGCACTCAATGTATCTCCGATGATAGTCCAGCCTTTGGTATTTATTAAAATATTTCTGTTGGGTATTGCAGAGTTTTCATACAGTAAATTAGCTGCTCCAAGTTTTCTGCCTGAGGGCGTATTCGCATTATTACTCCAGCCGATAAGCGTATTAGAATAATTATTGCAATCCATTCCTGAACTATCAAACATCTTAGTGAGATTCACATTTGTTTTTAATTGCCAGGCTCCTAAAGCTTGATTAAATGTCGCGGCCTTATAGAACATCTTATTCATATCAGTTACGGCGCCAGTATTCCAACTGCCAATATCGTGATTAAATGAAATTGCATTCGCAAACATGGAGCTCATATACTTAACAGAATCTATATTCCAATTTCCGATATCTTGATTAAATGATGTGGCAGTATTAAACATACTAGTCATCCATTTTACAGAATCTGTATTCCAGTTGCCTATGGCTTGATTAAATGAAATTGCACCACCAAACATTCCATCCATATCTTTCACTTTTCCTGTATTCCAATTGCCTATTGCTTGATTAAATAAAGGTGCAGACATAAACATACTACTCATGTCTAGTACATTACTAGTATTCCAATTTCCAAGTGGTTGATTAAATGAAATAGCCATTGCAAACATATAGGCCATAGAAATCACCGCCCCTGTATTCCAATTTCCGATAGGTTGATTAAATGAAGTTGCATAATTGAACATATTACTCATTCCTTGTACTGCTCCAGTATTCCAGTTTCCAATGGGTTGATTGAAGGAAATGGCATCATAAAACATATAGCTCGCATATATGACAGAACTAGTGTTCCAGTTTCCAATTGGTTGATTAAATGACCAAGCAGTTCTAAACATGTTACTCATATTTTGCACGGCTCCAGTATTCCAATTTCCAATATTTTGATTGAATAAAGTATCTCCCCAAAACATACCAGACATGTCTAAAACGGATGATGTATTCCAGCCTCCTATATCTTGATTAAATGATCTATTTCCCAAAAACATTTCATGCATATCCTGCACCATTGCTGTATTCCAGTTGCCAATATTTTGATTAAATGTATCATTATTTCTAAACATCCTGCTCATGTCTAGCACTGCGCTTGTATTCCAATTTCCAATATCTTGATTAAAAGTAGAACTCGCAAACATATTATTCATATTCTGTACTGCACCCGTATTCCAGTTGCCAATATTTTGATTAAATAAACTGGCTCCATAAAACATACTCTGCATATTCTGAATAGTTTGGGTATTCCAACTCCCGATATTATTTGGTCCAGTTAGATGCGTGCATCCATCGAACATAGCAGTTGTATTAGTTACCAAACTAAGATTGGGAATATCGCTTGCACTTATATTTAATAGATTGCAATTAAAAAATGAGCTATCCATTGCAGTCCAGTTTACAGCACCCCATTGTTCAACATCCATAATGCATGATTGAGTTGTTGAAGGAGTCATTTTAAAATGTCTGAAATTAGTGGTATCAATTTTCAATCTTATCATACTACCTGTTGGAAAACCTGTGATAGTATTTATTGAGTTGACTAAAGTGCCAGAACCAGTGCTTCCTGTGGGAATAGTTTCCCAAGTATAAGTTACAGGTCCAGTGCTTTCTATCTTAAATTTGATAGTAGAAGTGGAAGAGTTTGCAATATTCCAACGGGTAATAAATTCTTGCGCATAAATGTTTGACACAAAAAATAAAAGCACGAATAAGGGTAATGATTTTTTCATAATAAGGGGTTAAAAAATGATTGCGTACATAAAGGTAATATCTTAGAATTAAATAAGGCAGAAAATTATGAGGTCGTTTGTAAGGTCTTTTTTCTTGTTAAAGGATAAAATTGGTCTTGGCATTTTTGTTCAAAGGTCTCTTGTGCCTTTCCCATTTGTTTGAAAAGGCTAAATAGGTATTTCAAACAATATTTATCTCCCAAACACTTTTACTTTATATTTAGGTTTTCAAAAAATATCTTCTACATGAAAAAATATCTATTCATCCTCAGTATTTTTATTTTTTGTATGCATCAACTCCATGCACAGATTTGGACTGAACTTGGTGGATTAGATGGATTGTCTCCAAATAATATGATACAAAGCTTATGTTACGACACAGCTGGAAATATTTATGCTGGAGGACAATTCAAGAATTCAAATGGAAAATTTTATGTTGCTAAATGGGATGGAACAACATGGAGCGAGTTGGGTGGCTTAAATGGGTTGGCTGTAAATGGAAATATATTAGACCTTTGCTCAACAGCTTTAGGAGACATTTATGCAGGTGGGAATTTTAAAAATGCCTCTGCAAAATATTATGTTGCTGAATGGAATGGATCAAATTGGACTGAACTTGGTGGATTAAATGGATTAGCTGCAAACGCTGTTATTTATACCATTTCTAGTGATAATAACGGAAATATATTTGCTGGAGGCTCGTTTACTAATTCAAGTGGTCATCAATATATAGCCAAATGGGATGGAATAAGTTGGAGCGAAGTTGGCGGATTAAATTCATTAGGAGCAAATGGAAGTATATTAGCTATCTGTGGTGATTCATTCGGGAATATCTATGCTGCTGGTAGTTTTAAGAATACTTCTGGCTCTAGATATGTTGCCAAATGGGATGGAATAAGTTGGAGTGAAGTAGGAGGGCTAAATTCATTAGCTGCAATTGCGGTGATTCAAACGATATGTGTAGATACATTAGGAAATGTATATGCAGCAGGTGCGTTTAAAAACGCAAGTGGAAAACAATATGTTGCTAAATGGGATGGAATAAATTGGAGTGAAGTTGGTGGATTAAATGCCTTGTCTGCGAATTATGATATTAAAAATATCTGTTTCGATAACGCAAACAGATTGTATGCCGCCGGTTGGTTTACAAATGGAACTTCATCTGGAAATGGAAATGCATATGTTGCACAGTGGAATGGCATCGGTTGGAGTGAAGTAGGCGGATTCAATGGATTAGCCGCAAATGGTGCTATTAACAAAATTATGTCGGACAAGAATGGAAATATTTTTGCAGGGGGCAATTTCCATAATGTCAATGGGCATCAGTATGTTGCTAAGTATGGTATGTGTAGAATGTATGATACAATTACTGCAAGTATTATTAGTGGAAATAATTATGTATTTAAAGGTGACACACTTACTATTGCTGGGATCTATAATGATACGCTCAACACTAGTATTACAGGTTGTGATTCTATCGTTACTTTAATATTGACCGTTCTTCCAAATGGAGTAAATGATTTAGAAGAATCAAATTCTAATATGCAAGTATTTCCTAATCCAACTTCTGATATTATTACTGTAAGTATATATAATAATGTACATAAAGCGAAGTTTAAGATAATTGATTTGACGGGGAATGTACTAGCAGAGCAGCTTAGCGAAACTTCTAAAAAAACTACAATTGATTTATCTAAATTAAGTAGCGGCATTTACATTGTAGAATGTCAATACTTGGATAAAGTATTTAGAAGGAAAGTGGTAAAGAATTAGCGGCGAAATAAATTAGTTGGTTTGTGAAAATCGGGCAAATATTTGTACTTTGATTTTTCTGAATGAATTCTTTTATTCTCGCCACATCTGCTAAATTCTTTCAATCTGCTTTTATCTGCACTTCAGACATTATTATTACCGAATCAACATTACATCACCTCTTCGTGTATACTCTTTTTGATCTGTAAGACAAGTGTATCGCAAAATATAATAATAGGTTCCAGATTCGGCATCTCTATTTTGATACAAACCTTTCCAACTATTTCTTTGGTCTGAAGTATTCCAAACCCTTTGCCCCCAACGATTATACACCGCAAATTCTTTTAATGCCATGCCAGTACTTGTAACTAATTTCCATTCATCATTTATGCCATCACCATTAGGTGTAAATGCAGAAGGAATAAAAATTTCTTCGCAGCAATTGCCAGGTAAAATTTGGACCGTATCCTTTAACGTACAACCTGTTGCATCTGTAACAGAAACAATATACCAGCCATAATATAAATCAGTTATTTTGCTGCTAGTTTGCACTGGACTTGTATTCCACAAATAGGCAAATGGAGAAACGCCACCTTGTGTAAATACCTCTGCACTTCCTTCATAACCCCAGCCAGTACATCCTAAATCATGTTGTGAAGTAGTAATGAAAAAAGTCATTGGATCTACACCAACAGTAACAACAGTATCCAATTGACAATCATTTGCATTGCGAATACTAACCGTATAAGTGCCTGTACTTAAACCATCAAATATGCCATAATGATTGATTTGAATTCTAGGTCTTAAGAGGAAAGTTAAACTGTCTGTAGAATTGGATTTGACCAATACACGGCCATTGTTTTTATTGCAATATACATTCGTAATTTCTACAGCGCTGATCGTTAATAAACCTGGTTCGTTTATACTGGCGAAAGAAGTATCTGCACAGCCTTTGTCGTCATGTACAATAAGGGTATACGCATTTTGAGTCAAGCCTGTGAACAACCCATTTGTATTACTTGTGCCAGTTGGAAACAATGTGTAGGTATAATTATTTGTAGGCGTTACAGTTGCTTGTATGCTTCCATTTTGCTCGCCAAAACATCTAATATCCTTGACGTCCATATTTTCAATAATAGGTACTGCAGAAGGTGCAACAGTAACGGGCAATGAAAGTGTGCATCCCTTTATGTCTTTTATGGTAATGGTGTATATGCCTGCAACTAAGCCTGAATAAGTATTCCCATTTTGAAATGCACCACCATTAAATGAATATAAAACTGCACCATTCGTGCTAGAACCATTCACTGTAATTTGACCATCCTGCATTGGAATGCAAGACTCATTCTCAATATCCAAAGTGTTGGTAATCGGTTGTTCTACAACAATGGTATAAGCCAATGTTTGCTTGGAAGTTAGTGGGCATCCATCATCTTGAAACGTAATGTAGAAAGTATAAGAGCCAGGAATTACAGGTTGTGTAAAATTCCAGGTGACAGTAATAGTTGGGTTGAAGGTATTATTGCCATTCACAACATAATTCGCGTTGGGTGGTAATCCATTCACTAGTACATTTACTACTTGCGTATCTGGATCACTCGCTTGAATGTTGAAATTTACACTAGATGCAGAATTGCAAACTGTGATTTGATTTGCATTGTCAATGCTTCCAATAGATGTAGAAACAATAGAACCGAGTGGAGATTGGTTATTGCAGTTATTTAAAACGACTACCGTCATTTCTCGCATACTCGTTCCAACCACAACACCATTTCGTAATTCGGTTACTCTATTCACAACCAAAGAATTTTGAATAGCATTGGGTACAAAACTCATTTGACCTGTAGTGGGGCTAAATAAAAAACTACCAGAAGTAGTGGCTAATGGTTCGGAAAAAGTAAAAGGTGGTTGGTAAGCTATAAAGCCATTAAAGGTAGAGCCATCAAGGGCTGGTATTAAATCGAAATTCAATTGGTCCCCATCGATATCATAAGCGCCTTGGTTGTATTGTTGTGCGATATTGATACAAAAAAATGGTGTCGGAATAGAAGAATAAATGGCAGAGTTATTGGGTCCTATGGTATTGTCTAATGTCGCTTCTAAACTCATGAGCGAAGTGTTATTGCCAGTGCCATTGATGATATTGGTAATGGCATTGCTTCTACCTGCGCCTCCACCATTAGGTCCTCCCATATCTCCTGCAAATAAAAATCGCCAATTAGAAGGACCGCTTAATGTAACCGTATTCTTAAAAATAAATTGAGCGATACCTGGCAAAGAACCGCCATGACAAGAAGTGTAGTTTGCTTGTGATGGACAAACTGGAGTAACCTCCACCCCGAAATTTCCAAAAGGCAATAAGCTAATACTTGTGAAAAGGGAATTGCCATTATACACATCAATTGTAGGAACCGATGTAGCTAAGTTGGGAAAAGAGTTTCCGCTACAATCGCCGTAAAGCGTCAATGTTACTTCATATTGATTGCCAGCAATATTGGTATATCCAATTTCTCCACCAATAATATGGGAAGCATTTGCTAATTGTATGGTGCCAAGAAAAAAAAGAAAGAGTAGAAATGGGAATTTCATGTTTTGTAAATAGTGCCCGAAATTAACGCATAAACGCGAATCAAATTGCGAAAGCTTAAAAGTTAAATGATTCTGTCGAAGTCTGCCACAACGTAAGCTGGTTATGTAGCTACTAGTTTACTTTGTATTCTAAACTAAGAATATGAACATACTAGATTTCAGTACACTCTACACTGACAATGAAAGTTGTATAACCCATTTCCGAAAAGAAAG
>CAMDVD010000006.1 GCA_945878115.1 Chitinophaga pinensis
ATGTAGATGTAACCGAAATATTGTTGCCAACTAATCCACCATTATCAAATACAGCAGATAAAGTCAAGCTTACATTATCAGGAGGAATTACTCCGGAAAGTGTTCCATTGATAGTAGCATTTGCAAAACCATCATACACTTTATTGTCGACCGAAGCACCAGCAATAGTAAGCGCTAATGGATTTACTACGCTAGCAAGCGTTGGTAAATCCACTGGTGTTGCACCTGCACTCGTGCAAGTGATATTACCACTATAAGGTGAATTGGCTACAAGTGCATTTGCTTTTAAACGAACATAAATATTTGTTGCTGCAATATTACCAGCAGCACCTAATGTAAAACTATTTGCAAAACCACTACTTGCAGATGTAGAAATTTCAAAACCTGTAGGGGCAGTTAATAAGATTCCTGCTGTTAAACTTGTAGCTGAAATAGAAAAAGTAGTATTGCTTGAAGCTGTGCCATAGGTCGTACTTAATGCACTAAGTGGAGTGCCACTCACTGCTATAACTGGACTTGTACTATAGGAAGCAGTAGTTCCATTCAATTGAACATTCACTACATTTGAATTAATATCCAAACCGGCAGTACCTGTTGTTGCTGTTGCATTATAGCCGTATAATCTAAAAGTAGTTGCAACGTTTAATGCAGTCAAACCTGAAATCGTAATCGTATTTGCTGCAAATGCACTAGTGACAATACCGCTTACAGTTCCCAAGTCAGAAACAAATCCATCGGCAGAAGATCGCAATGTCACAGAGGACGGACCTGTACTTGAACGATCCCAATTAAATACAAAAGATGTTGGTGTAAATGAAAATCCGCTATTTGGGGTAACAATAAATTGAATATAATTATTTCCAGCTATTGCATTTGCTAAGGTGGAAGGATTTGAATTACCAGCATCAAACCAGCCACTACCACCAAGACGATTAGAATTTGCCGTTGGTGTAATTCCACTTAATGTAAGATTGGCTGAGGCAATATTGGGGTCATTAAATATACTAGGCTCTGTTGTTTCAGTTCCAGCATTCGCAAAGGTATTCCATCGGAGTAGTTGCGCATTTCCTGCATTTGCCAAGAAGCAAGCGAAGAAAAGGAGAGATAAGAATTTTGTCAGATTGTGACGGTAAAAACGGGTAGGTGATTGGTTTGTGCTTAAAATCTGTTTCATTGTTTTGGGGTTTAAGTTTTAATTTTTTTTTTGAACATAATGATTTGAGTTTGCAAAGAGAAACTATATTTATTAATATTAATCCTTAATACAAGTTTTTAATTTCCACAATAACAATAAGGTAATGTGGATTCGTGTGTGTAATCCGAATGTTTTCGGCTAAGGATATTTGGGAATCTTCACTACAATTACAATAAATTTTTTTCATTGACTACACCAAATCATGGTGATAATGATTGGGCGGCACACACGTCCTGACTGTAAACGTCAGGATCCTTCCATGCCAGGGCGCATGGTACGGGCTTTCCCATCGATCGTTGCCGCAATACCCCTGCACCTTAATAGTAGTGAGTAGTTAATATTGAGAAATTCGAAAGTCATTAATGGTTTTAATTTCCAAATTTTCAAATCTTCAAATTGGCTTTTGGAATTTGGAATTTTCAACTTTGGAATTTTAAGTTAGGAATATACTCTTAATAATGTGCCTGTTAAAGTTGTATTGAATTTTTGCAAATCGGTACTGGCAGGACCTTGCAACACAGCACCAGCATCACTAAACAATGCACCATGCTTTGGACATCGAAATTTATCCGTACTAGATTGATACATAATTTCCTGACCTTCATGTGTGCATGCTGCCGCTACTGCAACATAAGTACCTGCAATCGTCTTGGCCACAATAGCACCTTGATTGATCATATAAGCTCCATTATTCAGTAAAACTGCATTGGCAGGAAGTGATAAATCTAGCGTAAAATCAATAGTCAAATCTGTTGATTTTTTTTTGCAAGAACTCATACAAGAAGCCACTACAGTAACTCCAGCTGTAACGCCTATTAATCCTAAAAATTCTTTTCTGGTCATTTGTGCAATTATTAATCTGCCTTAAAAGTAAAGGTTCATGCACTATGGTAGCAAGAAATTAATCCCACTATTTTGTTAAATAATTTTAGCTAAACAAAAAATAGTATGAAAGTTATAGTTTTTAGGTGCTGTTGTATTGCGGCAACGATAGAATGGAAATCCTTTTTTGCTTGCTCTGAAGCAAAAAAGATTGGAATGATAGCGTGTCTGCCGCCCAAATGATACCTATAGCATTTATTTTTTTGTCAAAAAATACTATGGTAGAACTCTCACAATAAATTTAGTTTTGTAATAATTTTTTACGATGCTTCCATGCACAATTCAACCAAAACGCCGTTTGTATTTTTAGGATGCAAAAAACAAACCCATTTATTATCGGCTCCTCGTTTTGGTTCTTCCTGCAACAATGTGAATCCAGCTTGCACTAATCTTTTCATTTCTGCTCGAATATCGTCTACTGCAAAAGCGATATGGTGCATGCCTTCTCCTTTTTTTTCAATGAACTTTGCAATAACGCCATCTGCTGTAGCTGATTCTAGAAGTTCAATTTTTGATTCCCCTTGCTGAAAAAAAGCAGTATTCACTTGTTCACTTTCAACCATTTCCGTTTTATAACATGTTGTATTCAGGAGGATTTCAAACAAGGGAATTGATATATCCAAGGATTTAACGGCAATACCTATATGTTCAATTTTTTGCATGAATAAAAAAGTTTAGTGTTTTGCATTGGCAAATAAAATTCAAATCTATACAACATGAAAAGATAATTCATATTTTAAATCGGTTTATAGAGTTTTAAAATATATTTGCCAACTCTGAAAGTCTCCCTCTACATCCTAGTGGCAGTATTTTCCCTTCCAATAAAAAAATAAAACACTTAGAATATGAATTTCCCAATATACTTCGACAATAATGCTACTACCCCTTGTGACCCGAGAGTAGTCGACACGATGATTCCTTTTTTTACGCAAAATTTCGGTAACGCAGCAAGTCGCAACCACTCCTTTGGTTGGTCGGCTGAAGAGGCTGTTGATTATGCTCGCGAACAAGTGGCTAAATTAATCGGAGCAGATCCAAAAGAAATTATTTTTACTTCTGGCGCAACGGAAGGAGATAACTTGGCTATTAAAGGCGTATATGAAATGTATGCTTCTAAAGGCAATCATATTATTACCACTACGATTGAGCATAAAGCGGTTTTGGATACTTGTAAACATTTAGAAAAATTAGGTGCTGAAGTTACCTATTTACCTGTGGATGCAGAAGGTATGATTAACCTGCGTGATTTAGAAAAAGCAATAACACCAAAAACAATTCTATTGGCTATCATGTATGCCAATAATGAAGTTGGTACTGTCAATCCCATGCGCGAAATATCTGCCATTGCAAAGAAACATGGCGTATTACTTTTTAGCGATGCCGTTCAAGCAGTTGGTAAAATACCTGTGGATGTCAATAAAGATGGTATAGACCTCATGGCATTTACTGCACATAAAATGTACGGCCCTAAAGGTGTTGGTGCATTGTATGTACGTCGCAAAAACCCACGTGTAAAAGTTACAGCGCAACTTGATGGTGGCGGTCATGAACGTGGCATGCGCAGTGGTACTTTGAATGTGCCAGGCATAGTTGGTTTCGGTAAAGCTTGTGAAATTTGTATGCAAGAAATGGCTTCTGACACGGAACGTATAACCAAGCTTCGTAATAAATTAGAAACGGAATTATTAAAAGTAGAAGAAAGTTATTTGAATGGTCATAAAACAAATCGCTTACCACATGTTGCAAACATTTCATTTAAACATGTAGAAGGTGAAGGCTTACTCATGGGTATCAATAAATTTATTGCATTGAGTAGTGGTAGTGCTTGTACATCGGCTTCTTTGGAACCTTCCTATGTATTGAAAGCATTGGGTTTGGGCGATGACCTTGCACATAGTTCCCTTCGTTTTGGACTTAGTCGTTTCTCTACAGAAGAAGAAGTAGATTATACTATTAAAGCCGTTTCAGATACAGTACACAAACTAAGAGAAATGAGTCCTCTTTGGGAAATGTATAAAGAAGGCATTGATTTGAATGCCATTGAATGGGCAGCGCATTAATGGATAGCGTATTATTGAATTCTTCTGCCTTACTTTTAGAATTAAACATTTCTTATTAAGGACATTGTTCTATGAACCTTTTTCAAATTACAAATTGGGACCAAATAGTTGCAAAGGAAACAAAAGGTGAGACTGGTTTTTCACGCATTAAAACTACTTGGCTGCAGGATATTCAAATTCGTATGGTTGAATATTCTGCAAATTATAAAGCCGACCATTGGTGTAGTAAAGGTCATATTGTTTATTGTATAAATGGTTCGTATACTTTGCATTTTAAAGATGGAAGCAGTTATGCATTAGCAAGTGGCAGCAGTTATCAGACTGTAGATAATGAAGACAATCCACACTTATCTATATCTCAAGATGGTTGCCAACTTTTTATTGTTGATGGTGGCTTTTTACAATCTAAAAAAATAAGTATAAAAAGAACCGA
Source organism: Chitinophaga pinensis (assembly GCA_945878115.1). Classification (GTDB taxonomy): domain Bacteria; phylum Bacteroidota; class Bacteroidia; order Chitinophagales; family Chitinophagaceae; genus OLB11. The sequence continues at coordinate 4,571 of CAMDVD010000006.1, forward strand.
CGCCAAGAATCCGCATTATCAAAAACTTATCATCGAACTTGATGCTTTGTTACAAATTTTGGATGGGGATGAACATTCCTTTTATGCGCAATACAATACATCTGACGATATAAAATATGTGGCTATTGCTTATGAAGATGGCGTGGCTGTAGCTTGTGGCGCCATTAAGGAATATGCGCAGGATACCATGGAGATAAAAAGAATGTATACTATACCATCTAAAAGAGGCCAAGGAATTGCTACACAAATGCTTTCTGCATTGGAAAATTGGGCGCAAGAATTAGGGTTTCAAAAATGTATTTTAGAAACTGGCAATCAACAAATAGAAGCCATTGCATTATATCATACATGTGCTTATCAAATTATTCCAAATTATGGACAATACACGAATGTCGAAAACAGCATTTGCTTCGAAAAAATATTGAGTTGATGAACAAGTCCTTTCATATCCTTATTTGAAAAATTAATTATCGAAGTCTCTTACTAAAATCTTAAACCTTAAATTCATCACGTTCAATTCAAAATTAAATTGCGATATTTGGCACAATGAAAAAAGGATTGTCCATATTATACTTTTTGTTACTCGCTTTCACTATGCAAGCCCAAGATCAATTGGTGCAAGTAGCAAAACAATATTTACTCAAAGGTGAATTTGATAAGGCCGCAGCCACCTATAAACAACTTCTAGATTATAGTCCAAATGATGCTGAGTTGCAACAATCTTATTTGCTTTGTTTGTTGGGCATGAAAGATTATACGAATGCTGAAAAATTAGTTAAGAAACAAATTAAATCAGATCGCTCTAATCAAAAATTACAATACAGCTTAGCAAAAATTTATAAAGCAGAAGGTGAAGAAAAAAAAGCCACCAAATTATTCACTTCCATCATTGATAACTTAAAACCATTGGATGAAGAAATAAGATATTATGCAGATCAATTTGAGAAAGATAATATGTTAGATTATGCAATTGCTACTTATGAAAAAGCAAGAACCTTACAAAAAGAAAATACTTATTTATACGCCGAAGAACTAGCTATATTATTTGATAAAAAAGGAGATAAGGATAAGGCACTTAATAATTTATTAGACCTTTATATTTCTCATCCAGAAAAATCGGAAGACATTAGGGCAACCTTTCAACGCATCATGGATAAGCCAGAAAAGTTGGCGAGCTTGCAACAGAAAGTACGCACACGAATTGCTGTAGATACCAACCAGATGGGCTTTCCAGATTTAATGGCATGGATGTTTATTCAACAAAATAAATATGATAGTGCTTTCATACAAATCAAAACTATCGACAACAAATTGAATGAAAGAGGATTGCGTGTATTGGATTTTGCAAGAATATCTCTTCGTGAAAAACAATTTTCAGCCGCTTTATCAGGGTATAATTTTGTAATTGCAAAAGGTGTTGAAGAACCATTTTATGCAGTAGCTAGAAGTGAGAAACTTACTTGCTTAAATGAACAAATTCAACAGCTTCCAAATTATACCATTGCAGATGTTACAAAAATTGCAACCGAATATGCCGATTTTTTAGAAGCATTTCCTGCCTTCAAATTAAAAGAAACCATGCGTGAGTATGCACAGTTTGAAGCAAAATATGTACACGATATTCAAAAGGCAATAGGCATATTGAATGAAGTAGTTGCCGCCAATAATGTAGACAAAACTTTTAAAGGCTATTGCAAATTAGACATGGGTGATTACCAATTAATCAATAATGATATTTGGGAAAGTTCCTTATTGTATTCACAAGTTGACAAAGAATTTAAACAAGATATGCTTGGCGAAGAAGCGCGTTTTAAAAATGCAAAACTATCTTATTACACTGGAGATTTTGTTTGGGCACAAGGTCAACTCGATGTGTTGAAGGCCTCTACATCCGAATTGATTGCCAATGACGCCTTAAATTTATCTGTACTCATTACAGAAAATAATCCGCCAGCAGACAGCAACAGTGCGCCTTTGCTTATGTATGCACATGCTGATTTATTAGAATTTCAAAATAAAAATGATGAAGCACTTGTTGTATTAGATAGCATCACCGCAGAATATCCTAAACATCCTTTACTAGATGATATACTCATGGCTAGAGCTTTTATTTCCATCAAAAAACAAGAATTTAATGATGCAGCGATGTACTTGCAAAAGATTGTTACCAATTATGGTGAAGATGTATTAGCAGATGATGCTTTGTATAATCTTGCATTAATCAATGAAAATAGATTCAATAATAAAGACGAAGCTAAACGACTTTTTGAAGAATTAATTCTAAAATATCCAGGCAGTACTTACATCAATGAAGCACGCAAAAACTTCAGAAGATTGCGTGGCAATAAGTCGGACATGGATGCTTCTACAACATTCTAATATTTTATTATTGAAGGCACTCATTTACAAATCGACAGGAAGCTGGTATATCGCTAAATGCGAAGATGGTATCTTTCGGAATTGTCGTATTAAAGGCAAATTAAAATTAGATAGGTATATTACTTCCACGAATCCAATTGCAGTTGGTGATCATGTGATTGTCGAATTAGAATCGAACCCAGAAGATACTGCCATGATTGCTGCAATCGAAACAAGAAGTAATTATTTGGTACGCACATCACCACATAGTAAATTTCAAAAACATATTGTTGCTTCCAATCTTACCCAAAGCATTATTCTTGCTACTTTAAAAGATCCGAAAACATCCCTTGGATTTATTGATCGCTTTTTGGTGACCTGTGAAGCCTATCATATTCCAGCAATAATTGTTATTAATAAATCAGATACTTTAGATGAGATAGATAAAATGTATTACCAAGATATCTATTCCATTTATACAAAAATTGGATATCCAGTACATTTAATTTCTGCCGAAAAAAAAATCAATATGGAGACACTCCATCACTTGATGAAAGATAAAATAACGCTACTGACTGGACATAGTGGCGTTGGCAAATCAACCCTCATTAACCAACTCATACCTGCACAAGACATACGTGTTCAAGAAGTATCCGATTGGAGTGGCAAAGGCATGCATACCACAACCTTTGCGCAAATGTATGATTTGCCACAAGGGGGTCAATTAATAGACACACCAGGTATTCGCGAACTGGGTATAGTGGATATAAACCGAGCTGAACTCTCTGGCTATTTTCCAGAAATGAAACGCATTTTACAAGCTTGCAAATACAATAATTGTAATCATTTTAACACGCCACATTGCGCAGTGAAGCAAGCGGTAATAGATGGCAGTATTTCTCAAGAAAGATATATTAGCTATGCGAAAATTTTTGAGAGTATTGATGAAAAATCCTATTAAGCTTTCAAAGCCAATGCCTTTCCTAATGTCAATTCAGAACTATTTTTACATAGAATAAAGTACAATACACATGACCAATTCTATTTATGCTTGCCTATGGTTTGATGGTAACGCAAAAGAAGCTGCAAGCTTTTATTGTGCTATTTTTAAAGATGGTAAAATACATTCTGAAAATCAAATGGTGGTTATTTTTGAAATCAATAACACCAAATTTATGGGACTAAATGGTGGACCGCTTTTCAAATTTAATGAGACCGTTTCATTTGTGGTAGAATGTGCAACACAAGAAGAAATAGATCATTACTGGGAAAGGCTATGTGAAGGTGGTTCTGAAAGTAGATATGGATGGCTCAAAGATCAGTATGGTGTATCTTGACAAATTATACTAAAAAATCTTGGCAAACTAATGAGCAATCCCGAAAAAGCACAACGTGTTGGGAATGCCATTATGCAAATGAATAAACTCATTATGGAAATTTTGAACAATGCTTAGTCTAACAAAATTACATAACGGAATAAAAAAAATTCTAATTCTCTAATTTTAGAAAAGTTATAATAATACAGAATATTTTTTTAGAAGACCCTATATTTGTGACTCGCACGAATGGAAGACTACCACTTTGTATAGGAATAAAAAAATATTATCTTTTTCACTACTCGGGTTATTTATCTTGATGCACATTGCGTCTGTTTTGTGCAACCTTCAAATTCAATATCATAAATTTTCTGTCCTAAAAAATATATCCACCTCAAACCATTTGCAAAGTATTTCATTGACTAATAAGCAATGGACTGATTTGGATAAAATAGGCAATCATGAAATACTCATTCATGGTAAATTATTTGATATTCATTCCATTCATCAAAATGCAAATGATGTAGTACTTCTGGGACAATATGATGAACAGGAAGATAAATTAATAGAGAATGCGAAATTAGCAGACAAAAAAAATGATGTGCAAAAAAATGAAACTACACCCTATTTTTTTTGGGTAGTATTCGCCAATAAGCCTGTTGAGTATACCTTTGAACAAACAATAGGTATCTTCAACAAAATAAAGACGAACAACGCATGTAGCATTCATTCCGGTTATTTGCAATTAGACTCACCGCCTCCACAATTAGCCTAGTTTATTTATTAACTTAGAAGTATATATAGAAAGGCAATTCTATCCTTGAGATGAAACAATAGTTTCCTCATTGCAGCTTAGCATTTAAAAAATAAATGGATAGTCCTTCATGGACCTATGCTGTAATTATTTCCTATCCTTCATGCACAATAGAATCCTCTATTTCTTCTATTCATTTTCCTTCGAATTAATTCAAATTTTACAACCACATACAACATGTATAATTTAAAAAACTAACAAATGAAAAAACTAATATTCACCATATCCTCCATATTTATACTTACAAACACATACGCACAAACACAAGAACAAAAAGATTCTATCAAAAATGTTTCGCTACATGAGGTCGTTATTTCTGCTTATAAATTTGTAGAAAAAAAGAAAAATACCGTTCAAAAAATAGATATTATATCTTCCAAGGAATTACAAAGCATGAATGCACAAAGCACTGCTGATGCATTAATCAATACTGGTCAAATATTTGTTCAAAAAAGTCAACAAGGTGGTGGAAGCCCTGTATTACGTGGCTTTGAAGCAAGTCGCATTCAACTCAATATTGATGGAATTCGCATGAACAATGCTATTTATAGAGCAGGCCATTTACAAAATATCATTACAGTAGATAACAATATGCTTGATCGTATGGAAGTAATGTATGGCCCAGCTTCAACCATACATGGTAGTGATGCGTTGGGTGGTGTTATTTTATTAAAAACAAAAGATCCTAAATTAGCTAGAACTTCAAAATATGAAGTAACAGGTGCTAATGCTTTGGTTCGCTATTCAACAGCCAACCAAGAAAAAACAGCAGGTGTTGGCATTACATTTGGCAATAATCAATTTGCATCCTTAACCAATCTAACTTTTTCTCAATTCGAAGATTTAGTACAAGGAAAAAACGGTGTAGATTCTATCATGGATTTTTGGAAAAAGAAATTTATTGTACAACACATTAATGGTGTTGATACCATGATTCGTAATTCTGATCCGTATAAACAAGTAGCTACAGGCTACAAACAAATGGATTTATTACAAAAGTTTACCATCATGCAAAATAAAAATATCAAGCATGGTTTTAATTTTCAATTGTCCACTTCTAGTGATGTACCTCGTTATGATAGACTAACGGAAACCAGCGGTGGCATTGCTAAAAATGCAGAATGGTATTATGGTCCGCAAAACAGAACCTTAGCTGCTTACTCCTTAGATGTTGTAAAAATGAAAGGCTTCTTCAATGACCTAACTGGTACATTGAGCCATCAATATATCGAGGAAAGTCGCCATAACCGAGGCTATAAAAAATCTGCGACTAATCACCGTATGGAACATGTAAATGTATTGGGTTATAATTTAGCCTTACGCCATAAAGATGATAGGAATGAAATCACAATTGGAACAGATGCGCAATTCAATATGTTGAAATCTACTGCGAACAAAACAGATATCCATACTGGCGCAGAAACAAAAATTGATACACGATATCCGGATGGAAAAAATAATATGAATTTATTTGGTTTCTTCTTTCAACACACGTTAAAATTAGATGAAGATAGAGTGGTTATCAATGATGGCGTTCGTTTCAATTATACTTCTTTGCATTCTACATTGGTAGATACTGCGATTCAATTCAAATTACCTATTACTGATTTGCAACAAAAAAATAAATCGCTAACTGCAAACTTAGGTGTTGCTTATATGCCTGATGACAATTTACGTTTAACGGCTAATTTTTCTAGTGGATTCCGTTCTCCTAATTTCGATGATATGACTAAAATTTTTGAATCCATAAGTGGCCAAAGTATTATCGTTCCGAATGTAGATTTGAAACCAGAATATACCAACAATTTCGAAGCTGGTATTCACTATAATGATGGTGTAGTGGACATTGATGCTTATGGATTTTATACAAACTATACGAATGCCATTGTAACAGATGCATTTACGTATAATGGTAAAGATTCCTTACTATATGATGGTGCTATGACCAAAGTGTATGCAAGCCAAAACAAAGCAAAAGCATTTATTTATGGCGGTGGTGTACAAGCTATTTACAGACCAATGTTACATTTTTCTATCTATGCTAGTACCAACTATACTTACGGAAGATTCAATAATGACACCGTTCTTATGCCTTTAGATCATGTACCACCTATCACAGGTCGTATTGGTATTAAATACGAAACTACAAGATGGATGACGGAATTATACAGTTTGTATAATGGCAAAAAACGTTTGTTTGATTACAATCCAAATGGAGAAGATAATATTCAGTACAGCACACCGCTTGGAACACCAAGTTGGTATACTATTAATTTTAAAACAGCTGTGAATGTTTCTGATAATGTGAAAGTACAAGCTGGCGTTGAAAATATTTTAGATAAAAACTATCGCTATTTTGCTTCTGGGATGAGTGCTCCAGGACGTAATTTTGTACTAGCTGTTCGTTACAATTATTAATACTTTTTTGTTGTTTATTTAAAAAGGCTCTTTGCGCAAGCAAGGGGCTTTTTTTTGTTTGAGGGGTTTGATAACAACAGCATAGAAAGTTTACTCTTCATTGTATACGGAACCGATGTTTACAAAATAGTAAATAAAGACACGGGCTTGCATACACTCAAACTCATGCACTAAGTTTCCAGCGATTGATGTTACTTTCTATTCTTTGAAACTAGGTGGGAAGTGAATTTTTATTTGCATTGATTATTACTTTTAAAGAATTTGACTTTTACTTTGATTACATTACTTGAGAATAATTTGCTTGTATGCAATGGGGTAATTTGTTAAGTACAATTATATGGTTTCTATTATTTGAATGAAGATAAAATACTAGAATAGATTAATAATACAGGATGACGATTTAATATCTTGGTTGCATTATTTTTTATTCTATACCTTTATTCAATAATTGAAAAAATTGTTTTATTAAAAAACAAATTGACAATTGAAAAGTGTTACAATTTTATTAATAGAAGTTTAGGCGAAAGACGAAAGAGTTAGAATTGAAAAAATGGACTTATTGGTATTAAATTATTTTTATTAACTATAAAAAAATCACACCATGAAAAAATTATTTATTCTTTGCAGTTTGCTATTTAGCACAGAAGCTATATTAGCTCAATTTTTGCCACAAGATAGTACACTAAGTTTGACCAATCCCGGTTATGCGTACTTACGTTATTTAAAATATTATGCCGACCAAGCAGATGGAAAACCAGAATCCAGTATGGAAAAAGAAATGCAAAGAGAGTTTGAATTTTGGCAATATCGACTTCCTCAAGGAGAAGGGGTATTAGATCCTTTTTATCAATATGCCAAAGCCTTAAAAACAGCTGGAGCAACAGGCAATAATTGCATACCTGCCGCAGGAGATTTTAATGGAAATTGGCGATTTATTGGACCAAAAACTGAAGCACAAACAGCAGGAGAAGTATTTGCAATAAGTGTAGACCCAAATAATCCTGCCAATATTGCAATTGGAGTATCTGACGGGGGATTATGGACAACCACAACTGCAACTACAACAACGGGAGGTACTTGGAATTGTGTGAGTGATAATTTTTTAAACAATGGAAGCATTGGTATAAAATCAATTGCTCGTAGCCCATTTGGAAATAAAGATGAATTGTATGCGGTTACTGATATTTCAACATCGGGTAATCGAGGGGGAGTTACATGGGGTTATGGTCAAGGCATTTGGAAGAGTGTAGATAATGGAGTATCATGGACTTTAGAATCAGGAGGTATTGCTAATGATTTTACATCTGGTACTTCGATAGAATTTTGTCCATTTAAAGTAAATGGAGGTACTGATGAAATGATTATTATAACTGACGGAGAAAAGGTATATCAAAAAATCGGTGGAAGTGCATGGACAAATATTACACCAACTGCCGCTATTCCTGAATACCACCGCCCATTTCGAGACATAACCTTTGGACCAAATGGAAAAATATATTTAAGTACAGATTTAAATTGGGTAAATAATGGCACCTTACAACTCTTGCCGAATGTATATGAATTAAATTATAATAATTTGGGCATTGTAACAGCATGGAGTATATTAATTGATGGTACTAATTTTGGGAATCAATTTTTATTTACTTCAACACCTGGTCAGCCGCTTTCTATTGATTACCATGATGTTGCTATATGTTTTGAAACTGCATATGCTGGTAATGGTCAACTTTATGTGATTTGTGCCGCAATGAATGGCAATTCAATTCCACCAATCCCTCCTTTTGGAGGCCCTGACCCATTAGTTAACTACCAAAATTTACCCGAAGAAGGTCATTATTGCCTAATGAAGTATGATATAAATAATCTAAACTGGAATTTGGAATATTCAATTCCTTGGGTTTGGCAACAGACTAGACATACAATGAGCATAGAAGTAAGTCCAATTAGCCCGAATGTCATTTATTTGGGTTCAGAGCAACCTAGTAGATTGGTAAAAAATTCATCTGGAAATTGGACAAGGACGTTCTTAGCAACATATGGATCTTCTGTTTATCATGCGGACACAAGGATAATTAAAATTTACCACTCAGAAAACACACCCAACAACCCTGGAAGTAATGATATAGTTTATTGGGGAAATGATGGAGGAATAAGTAAATCTATAGGCAATACAATGTATAATTTTAATGGAATAGGTTTTAATACCAATGAAATTAATGACGTAGATGTTTCTGAAACAGGGAACTTAAGAATTGCAGCTGCTATGCACAATCATTTTTTTAATACAACCAATACCCCACTTTGGCAAAACCCGGGTGTAGGTGATGGCTATAATTCAATTTATGACAAAAGATTTGGGACTTCATTAGGTCAAAAGGTATTATTTCACGAAGAGGATTGGGATGTTTATGGACAAAATGCAAATGGAAATACAGGTACTTACCCAGGTCCAGTTTTTAATCCACCATATTTTACTAACACAATAGATACTAAACGTGCGGGGTATTTCCCTCGAGGGTTTAATGACGATTTAATGTATATCGGCAATCGTAATTTATTTGAATCGCACTCCAATGATTATACGTGGGATAAGATTTCTGTTGGAGGGTATCTAAATAATGATGGGAAAATTAAAGAAATTTGTAAAGCTATTGTAATACCACAAAAAAACCCAGAGCGGAAATATTATGCTTTAAAATCGTGGCATGATAAAGGATATGATAAAACAGTATTTGTGTACAAAAACTTTACTTTAAAATGGGTTGACATTACACCTAGTGTAGTTTATACGGATAAATTTACAGTAACTGATATGGTTGGAGATAGTAAGGATGAAAAGAGAGTATTTATTAGTTTAGGTTTTGTAAAATGGAATAACCCAGGTATGGATAGAGTAATTGTAAGTAGTGATGAAGGGAGTACTTGGAGTACTAATACGAATAATAATATGAGTAGTGGGCTTACTGAGCTACCTGTTACAAAATTAGTTTATCAAGAAGGTAGTGATGATATCATCTATGCAGGTACAGATGCAGGTGTGTATAGATGGGACAAACCACAACAATGTTGGGTAAAATTTAATGGCGGTATAGACCCCAATATTAAAATGCCAAATATGCTTATCACCGATTTGAAAATTGATTATTGTAAAGGAACTTTGGTTGCAAGTAGTTTTGGTCGTGGTATCTGGGAAACAGAATTGTATAATCCGAATGTGATTCCACCTGTGACTGAGACAATATCTGTAAATACAACATGGGGCACACTTACAGGTACTACAACGGATAAACATATTAAAGGTAGCATTCTCATTCAATCTGGTGCAACACTTACCATTGAAGGTATAACCCCTAACGCAAATTTGCCACTTCAAACCTCAACAAATATTTATATGCCTAAATACGGTACTATATATGTAGAGCAAGGAGCTCGCTTAGAGGTAAGAAACTCCACCATAACGAATGATTGTGCCATGTGGTATGGAATCCAAGCTTTTGGAAATAGTTTGGCAAAACAAGATATGGTAACACAATCTACTGGCTTAGATCCAAATCATGGAGAAGTGATTTTACTAAAAGCTATCATTAGCAATGCCGAAGAAGCGTTTAGTAATGGAGGCGGTCCAGGTCCATTTAATAATGGTACGAATAATACTGGAGGTATAATACAAGCAAGCGGAAGTACTTTTATTAATAATTGGAGATCGGCAGCATTTGGCAAATATTCAAATGTAGGATTGCCTCTATTTATTTTACAAAAGGATTTGTCCTATTTCAATGATTGTTTGTTCACCCAAAATGATGATTCAAAACAAGGGTTTTATTGTCACATTTCTATGTGGGGAGTACGCGGCATATTACTCTTAAATAATCAATTCGAAAACCTGCGTAACTTAGAAACAAGCCATGAAAGGGCATTATACACAATAGACGCAACCTATGATTTGATAGGAGGCACTCCGAGTAAATCTAAAGTAGATGGATTTTATACAGGCGTAGAGTCTGTAGATTTTTCTTGGGTAAAAAATGTAGACCTTTATCCAATTACCATTTCACATACACTATTTGATAAAAATGAAATCGGATTATCTATGGGTAGTATAGAAAATCCAATCATTAATGATAATACATTTACTATTGGGTTGAAACAAACCCCAGTTCCTAGTCTTCCATCTTGGAGCTATTTTTCTTTAGGTACTAAATTAGTAAATACAAGTAATTTTTCTTATTGCGGTAATACGCATACTTATTTGTCAAGCCCTTATCAAAATACAGTATTTCAATATACTGCTGGAACGGAAATACAAAATGCAGGAGCAAATAATGTAGTAGTAAAAAATAATTCGTATCACAATTTGCTCATTGGTAATGATTGTGATTATAAGAATGCGGATCCTTCAGGAGCTATCGGAATTACGTATAGATACAATACCAATACTGGTAATAAGCGGTATGATTTTATTTTTCAAGCAAATGCAGAAATCAAAGAAAATCAAAGTGACGGCGGTGGAAATGCAACTGAAAATATTTTTTCACAAACAACTGGTGTAGTAAATTGGGATCATAATAATGGTAACCACAATGCGGTTACATACAGATATGAAAACGTAATAAATCAAACGCCAAATGCAGCTAGTAGTACTTTTACTAAACAAGTTGCTAATCCAGCAAATGCAACAGCTTGCATCTATGCAAAAGTGGGGCTGTCCAAAAATGATGCATTTCAATTGAGTGATTTAACTGGTTTGAAATCAAATTATGATTTAGCAGAATTAGAGTACAATAATTACAAGGAGATTTATGATCAATTAATAGATGCTGGTAATACCCAAGGAACTTTAGAGGATATAGAAAATAATGTCCTTTCTGAAGCGATGCAAATAAGAACACTTATGCTATCTCGTTCACCATATGTTTCTGAAGAAGTGCTTCGCGCATTAGTTGATGAAAATTCATTACCTCCTGCCATATTATTAGAAATATTAGCAGCAAATCCTGACGCAACAAGAAACGAAGATTTTATTGAATATATTCAATTTGGTTGCCCAAATCCATTGCCAACCTACATGATTAATATTATTAAAGCAACATGGGATGGCACAACAATTAGAACAGTTTTAGAAAATAATATAGGGGATGCCCATGAAAAAATGTCTGACAGTAGAAATGAAATTTTAATGCTTTACGCCGTTGAACCTTCCATCTATAATGACGACAGTATTATGGTTTGGATGAATAAAGTGAAGACATTAAGAAATCAATATAGCGTAGTAGAACACTTACTGAATAATAAAGAATATGAAAATGCAGAAGAGCTTTTAAGTACTTTTCAAACTACATATAAAATGAATGAATTTGAAAAAGCTGAGTATGATGCATACATAGAATTATATAATTTCAAAAAGGGTCTATTAGAAAATGATATTGAAATCAATGCATTGGATTCAATACGACTTGGGCAATTGAAAGTGATAGCCGATAATACACATTTTAGTTTTGCTCGCGATATGGCAAGAAATGCTTTATGTTTCTTTTATCATATTTGCTATCCTGATTTAGTGAGGACATTACCTGAAGAAACATCCAATAAAACACATCCTACATTATCTAAAGTGGAAGATAAAAAAGAGGTTACCGTTTATCCTAATCCTGCTAAAGACTATGTAGTATTTTATTATAATTTGTTGCATGGCAATGCTGCATCTAAATTAATTGTCACAGATATGTTGGGTAAATTGAAGTACAAAATAGATATTACCGGTACACAGAGTCAACATATTTGGGATACAAGAAATTATGTTAACGGAAACTATATTTATACCCTTACCACAACAAACGGCAAGAAGTATACCGGAAAGCTGAGTATCATTAAATAAAAAATTGAATTATCTATTTATCATTTAAAAACCTTTTTATGAACAAAAATATATTATGCCTATTGTTATTTTTTACAAGCAGTCTATTGCATGCACAACCTAATATTACACGCAGCATTTATTTTAAAGAAAAAAAATGTTTGGGATATGAGAATTATATGATTAGGGCTCTGCAACATAGTGGAGGTAGTATATTTGGGGTATCGGTATTTTCAAAAACCACTACCAATGCGGATTCAAGATTATATAAATTAAATGCACAATTGGATACAGTGTGGCGAATAAATTATGGTGGTAGTAATGACGATGATTTAAGATTTATTCATGAATTACCTAATGGGCATTTATTATTATCAGGTAAAACCCAAAGTAAAGATGGCGATGTACCCTATGGTCATACTTATTCTGCAGGAGAAATTTGGTTATTGGAAGTAGATACCATGGGAATAATTATTAAAGGCAGAACTTTTGGCGGTAGTAATGGTAGCGATTTAGCAAATACTATAATAAGTAGCGATGGCATGATATATATGTGTGGGAGCACCATAGCCAATGATTATGATTTTGCCCATGTCAATTTTGGTACATTTGATAGTGATGCTTGGATTGTTAAATTAGATACAGCATTTAATTTGATATGGGTAAAAGTATATACTGGAAATAGCAATGAAGGTGCTGATGACATACAAGAAGTCAGTTCCAATCGGCTTGTAGTTGGTATTACTACAGAAGCTACGAATATAGAAATGGCAGGTTCACAGGCAAAAGGGCAGACTGATTTATTGGCTATATTTATAGACACTAGTAGCAATGAAATATGGAAAAAAAGATATGGCGGAAAGGGGCGAGATGGAGGAAACTATATATGTATAGATACGCTTAGTAAATATATATATATGGTTGCTACAAGCGGTTCTGGTGATGGGGATATTACATACCATACAAACACATGGAGCAATTTACCTTTTGATACAATAAATTATAATAACGATGTTTGGATTTTGAAAATAGATACTTTGGGGACTATATTGGGTTCTAAAGTATATGGAAGTATAGCTGGTCCAAATGATGATACAATTCCGTTTGATGCCCAATTGTATGAAGGTAATATATGGGTAGCTTCTTGGGTACAAGGTGGCGATGGGGATTGCGATTCCAATAATGACGGATCATTAATGAATTCATGGATAGCAATAATTGATACTGGCAATGTAAATTTAATTGGAAAATATACTATTGCTGGTAATTATGCTGATTACTTGATGGATTTTTTTTATATAGATAATGTATTAACGGCCTTAGGAATTTCAACTAAGGATGTCGTTGCCTTTCAAGGGTTGAATACTTTTAGTTGTGATACTACCATGGATTTTGGTTTTATTTTAAAATTGGGAGATGCACCATTAGGGATAAATGATATAACAAAAAGTAACCATGCAGAAATATTTTCACTTTATCCCAATCCATCGGATAGTAAAGTGAATATACAATTGAATGAACTATATAAAACGGAAAAATATACATTGAGTATTTATACTCTTGATGGCAAAAAAATATTTCGGAAAAAAGGAAATGCAGAAACCGAAAGTATCGATTGTAGTACTTGGGCAAAAGGAACTTATTATGTAACTATGGAATTAAAAAATGGACTCAAACAAACGAAGCAATTTGAAAAGCAATAAATATTGCCACGAACGCACTAATGTTTTTATTCGTGCATTCGTGGCTATGTAACTCGGATATTCAGCTGTTCAACTTTCACACAATAAAGCGAACCTTCATTAAAAAAATTTATGAGCTATCCTTACACTTACTTCAATTGAACACTTTTCAATTCAATCATATTCAAACTATTGGTCTTGAAATTTCGAACACGCTTGTTCAGAAAATGCATCACCTCATCATAAAACAAAGGCACACAAGGCGCTTCTTCAATGATGATTCTATCCATTTGTTGGTAAAGTGCAATTTTCTTTTGTTCATCCGCTTCTTCCAAACATTGTTCATACAAGCGATCATAGGTTTCATTCTTGAACCGAGTATAATTTGGCGGTGCTGTATTCTTACCATAAAACATCGTGAGGTAACTTTCTGCATCTGGGTAATCGGCTATCCATGTCCCCCAAAAAAAAGATGCTTTAGACAAACTCATTTGTTCACGCAATAAAGAAGGTTGCATAATTTCAACTTGAATGGGTAAACCAAGCGAATTCAATTGTGAGGCAATAAAATTGCAACGGTCTGAATAATTATCATTCGATAACAATGTGATAGTTGGTATTTGACCGAACTCCTTTTTCACTTCATCTATTAATTGTCTGGCTTTTTCTGGTTGAAAAGTATAGCCTTTAACAAGTGTACTATCGAAACCTGGCAAACCAATTGGTATAAAGCCAGCATTCGCTGCAACACCAATATTGTTGCGCAAATAAGTCACTAGTTTTTTTCTATCAAAACCATAATTGATGGCTTGCCTTATTTTTTTTTGTAATAAAGTCTTTTGTGGATTCAATGAATCTATCTGTAAAATACCTAAATATTCCACATTCAAATAAGCGTGTTTTTGCAAAGCAATTTTTCCTTGAAAATCTGGTTTCAACGTACCATTTTTAGTCAATACTTGATCCTTAAACGACACGTCAATTCCATTCATAAAATCTAAATCGCCTTGCATAAATAATAAAAACTCAGTGGCTTTGCTATCGATAAAAGTCGCCTTGATTCCATCCATATAGGGCAAGGAATTTCCAGCTGAATCCTTCTCCCAATAATGTTCATTTTTTCGATAGGTGATGACAACACCTTCCTCCCAATCTTGAAATACAAAAGCGCCAGTACCACATGGATGCGCGCGAAAATCTTTACCCCATTTCTCCACCACTTCCTGCGGAACAATAGACGCATATTGCATACTGAGTATACCCAACATCGGATTAAATGGACGCAACATGTTTAATTGAAATGTAGTATCGTCTATTGCAACAAACGGTGCAATCGTATCTACCCTATCATGAAATATCCAAGCTCCTGGAGAAGCAGTTTTTTCATCCAAAATACGATCAAAGCTATAGACCACATCTTTTGACGTCATACGTCTTCCTTTGCCATTTGGGAACACTTCACTGTCATGAAAAAAAACATCGGATCGTAAATGAAAAGTATAGGTCTTTCTGTCGGCCGACAATTGCCATGAAGTTGCCAAAGACGGGCGAACTTGTCTATTTTCATCATACTCAATTAAACGATTATAGAGCGTATGCACATGCCACATGATATTCAAATTCTTCGCGAATGCAGGGTCTAGAGATTCGACACCTTGCACTTGATTCAGCCTAAATATTTTTTTATCATTATGAAAAGATGTACAAGCACACAGCGTATGTAGTACAAACAATATGAGCAAAAGCGATTTATATTTTTGAATAAAGTTGTGCATCAGTTTTGGATCCATAACCCTACACTTAATTCATCTCTGCTAATAATTTCAAAAACATGGTCAATCCTTTTTGCATGTCGTCATCCAAATGATAACTTATATTTTCTGTATAATAAGTTTTCAAATCATACAAGGGAAAAGGATTATTGGCAATGATGGTATCTAAGTGTTGCAAACCCATGGCATTGGCTTCATTAAATTCTTCTATGAAACTAGCATCTATTTCCTTATTTGCAACCCATGCTGCAAACACAAATGGCAATTGTGTATAATCATTCCATGCCTCTGCAAGGTCATAGATATAAGGGAATTTGTCATTGTTTTCTAAAGCTCTATCGCCAATAATTAAGCCAGCGGTTTTATCTTTAATTTGCGTAATATAATTTTCATCCCCTTCAAACAATGATGGGCGCACATGCCAAAAATTTCGCAATAAAATACGCAATAAGGCTATACTAGTTCGAGATTGATAATCTAAATAAATTTGTTGAATGTCTTCAATAGGTACTTGGCTATATAAAGCTACCGACGCTACTTTACGGTGAGTTCCAATACAATATTTTCCAATGATTTGTGCATCTATTATGGATGAAATAGAAGCAACTGGCAACAAGGCAATATCTAATTTATTTTTTTGTAAAAGCGAAGAAAGATGGGATGGATAATCCAAAATCAAATCCATTTTGCCTTCCATCTTACCTTGTTCAAAACCAAATATCAAAGGTTTGGTATTTAAATAACTTACTGCTCCTACGCGAATCTTCTTTTGCATAAACTTTTACAAATATAAATGGAAGGAATGGGAATACCATTTTGAAATACAAAAAAACAGCGCATGGTGGAAAACTATTCCTTAGTTTCATCTCATCTTTCTATGCCTATATTTGTGCTCTACCAAAATATAGATTCATGGCGATTTCGTTACTCAATGCTTTCAAAAAAAACCTTCCAAAACAGAGAAAATCCTTAATTCTTTTTTTAAAAAAATTCGATAAAAAATTTGTTTATGGAATTCAAAAGCATATCGACAAAGCGAGTGATGAAACTTGGGCTGAAACGGATTGTTTAAGCTGTGCCAATTGTTGCAAAGTGATGACGCCGACTTTTACGAAATCAGATTTAAAAAGAATTTCTGCACATTTCAATATGACGGAAAAAGAATTTTATGATAAATGGCTGGAAACGGATAAAGATAATGGCGATAAGGTCAATAGAGTGCAGCCTTGTCAGTTTCTTGACTTACAAACAAACAAATGTAATATCTACGAAATCCGTCCGGAAGACTGCGCTAAGTTTCCGCATTTCAAACGCAAACCCTTTGGTGATTTCAACCATATTCATACGCAAAATATAGAGTATTGTCCGGCTACATTTAAATTTATTAGCAAGCTCCAACAAAGTATAGAAGAAAAATATAACTGGTAATTCATTCGACATTGAATACTTGCATATCCTTCTATCGATATCAAGATAAAGTTGCCAGTATTTTTTGAATACAATTGCTCACAGACTTGGCATGCGTCACTATCATAAAGTGTCCGCCGTTTTGAATGATATAATCTGGTTTACAATTACTAATAGGAAAAATCAAATCTGCAGTGCCGTGAATATGTGCTACTTGTGGCATTTTTTCTTTTTGTCTCCAGTTAGCAATTTGATCTAATGACCATTGCAAATAATTGTCTGTTGTTTTTGACATTCGATCAAACAAATATTCTTTGAGCTTAGATTCTTTAACCCCAAATAATTTGGATGCTAACAATTTATTGCGCAATAATTTACCCAAATCTGGTATTTTTTGTACATGTAAAAACCCAGCAATTTTATAATACATAGGCAATTCGCTATCGTTTGAAATACTAGATATTAAAATGATTTTTTTGACCTTCATCAACTTTGCAATTTCAATACTCATGATACCACCAAAAGACAAACCTACTAAAAGGATTTCTTGCGTTTGGTCAATATCCTTAGCCATTCGCTTTGCATATTGTGCTAAAGTTTCATGTTGTACAGGTTCTATCCAATCTATAAAATGAACCTCATAATTAATTGGGAAATTTAATTTATCAAAAGCTTGTTTGTCGGCACCTAAACCACTAATGCAATAAATAGGCATACCAACTATAAAATTTGAACCATAATTTTTTCGGCCTCTTCTTTGCGTAAACTCAATTGATATCCTGCAACTTGAATGGCTATTGGATCACCGAGTGGAGCGGATAATTCTACAGAGATTTCTTCTTCGGGAATGCAACCCATTTCTAATAATTTCACATACAAATCTGAATCTCCAAAGGACTTGATGATGGCTTTTTGTTTATAGGGAAGTTCTGTTAATTTAATTATTTTCATGTACATCTAAGCGAAAGGAATCAATGATTCATCTCTAGTTTTTTCAATCGTTGTTCCACATTATCTATTCGTTTACTGTCTTCAGCTAGCTTCATTGTCGACAAGTTGACTTGTTGTAGCATTAAGTTTGTTTTCGCTTGACTTCTTTCCAATTTATCTACTTTCTTCTCGAAGCGTTCATTAAAACTTCTTTGCTCTTCATTGAAAATTCCTTGTCTTTCAATAAATTTTTTCTGCTTCTCAAAAAACGATTCGTGTTTACTTGAGGATTCCGTCAATTTTCTTAAAGTCAACCCCATATCCAATAGGAGGTTGTAAATTACATCTAATTCTGTATTTTTCATATAACATATTTTTGTGCAACAAATATACTATACAATACCATTATATTCCTGCATAAATTGAACGCTTTTTTGAATGTCATCATGTATAATTCTATCGTGATGGATGAATGAAATTTGTTGACGATAGGCATGCAATAATTGTTCTATTATTGGAGATGATTTTTTAGGTCCACGGAATTCAATGGCTTGTGTTGCGTTCAATAATTCGATAGCCAATATGAGTTCTACATTGTTTACGATTTCATATAATTTAGTTGCTGCGTTGGCACCCATACTCACATGGTCTTCTTGGCCATTGCTACTCACAATGCTATCTATACTTGCTGGCGTACACAATTGTTTGTTTTTACTCACAATAGATGCGGCGGTGTATTGGGCAATCATTAAGCCACTATCCAGCCCTGCGCTTTGAATTAAAAATGGTGGAAGTTGTCGTTGTCCACTAATTAATAAATACGTTCTTCTTTCCGAAATACTTCCCAATTCTGCAATGGCGATAGCCAAATAATCTAAATTAATGGCAAGTGGTTGACCATGAAAATTACCTCCACTCAATATCAAATCTTCATCAGGGAAAATGAGTGGATTATCCGTCACAGCATTTATTTCTTGTTCTACAATTTTTTCTACATGTGCTACTGCATCACGGGTTGCACCATGTACTTGTGGTATACAACGAAAACTATAAGGATCTTGTACTTGGGTTTTTGTGGCAGTTGCTAATTTACTTCCTTCCAGAATGCGCAACATATTTTTTGCCACAGCAATTTGCCCTTCATGTTTACGTATGGTATGTATTGAAGCGGTGAATGGTTCGAGCTTTGCATCAAATCCTTCAAATGAAATGGCTGCAATCAGGTCTGCCCATTGTACCAATTTTTTTATTTTCAATAAACACCAAACGGCATAACTACTCATAAATTGGGTACCGTTGAGTAATGCAAGTCCTTCTTTGCTTTGTAATTTTAATGGTGAAAAAGGTAAACTATTTGCCTTCTGTTTAATGCCATTGTGATAAACCTCACCATGGTTTAAAAGTGGCAAACTCAAATGTGCTAAGGGTGCTAAATCACCACTCGCTCCTAAGGAGCCCAATTGATAAACGACTGGTAAAATATTTTGATTATAAAACGAAATCAATCGATTTGTTACTTCCAGACTAATACCGCTATTGCCATAAGTAAAGTTCTTTATCTTCAATAACAGCATCAATTTTACAATGTCTTGTGGCACTTCATTACCTAATCCACAAGCATGCGACAAGACTAAATTCGTTTGTAACTGTTCAATATCCTCTGGTGATATTTTTACATTGCATAAAGAACCAAAACCAGTATTAATCCCATAATACGTTTTGTCTTCTTCTTGCATTTTTTTATCCAAATACAATCTACATTTTACAATATTTTCCAAGCTAGTTTGGTGTAGCTCGAGTGGCTGCGATAATAAATTTTCGATATCTTCAATAGATAAATTATCAGTCGTTAGTTGATGCATGTTACGGTTACAATTTTATTTTTTCCAATTCTTTCCATCCTACAATTTCTATATCACTTCTTTTCTGGTAAGGATGATCGCCCAAAAGTAAATAGTTATTTCCTTTTGGCATTTTTTCTTGTGCATTAAATATATTTATGTTTTGCATAAAGCTACTGTCAAAAGTATTACTGTATTTCATTTCTAGTCGATGCAATTTTAATCCATCTTCAATCAATAAATCAATTTCTTTTCCATTGCTTTCTCGCCAATAATAGAACTCAGGCTTTTCTCCCTTATTATACATGGTTTTCATGAGTTCAAGTAGGAGTGCATTTTCAAAAAGTCCGCCCTTCAAGTAATGCTCATGCAATTGTTCTTTCCTTTTTAGATTTAATAGATTACAAGCTAAACCAGTATCATAAAAATAGATTTTGGTTGATTTTATTAATCTCTTATTGAAATTATTATGATAAGGTCTGAGTTGAAATAAGATATAGCTACTTTCTAAAATACTCAACCAATTTTTCACAGTAGGTGCGCTAATGCCCACATCATTTGCTAATGAATGCATGTTTAATACTTGCCCAATTCGTCCAGCACACAGTTTGAGAAAAGTTCTAAACTTTCCCAAATCACCAATGTTAGCCAATTGCCGAACATCCCGTTCTACAAAGGTTTCAATGTAGTCGGCATAATATTGTGTTTCTGCTAATTTTTTATCATACAGTCGAGGATACATCCCTTTAAATAAAAATTCTTCAGTTGTTTTAGGATACCATTTGGTATTTTGTAATTCTTGTAATGAAAATGGTAATAATTTAAATAAAGCCACACGCCCCGCAAGAGATTGTGATATATTATGCAACAATAAAAAATTTTGTGACCCACTTAAAATGTATTGACCAGATTTATTCGTTTCATCTACATGACTTTGCAAATAAGAAAATAAAGATGGCACCTGTTGCGCTTCATCAATGATTGTCTTACTTGGATATCTAGCTAAAAATCCCCTAGGGTCTTTCGCTGCAAATTCACGATTATCCATCGACTCTAAGGAAACGTATTCATATGTCGGAAAACTGTTTTTTAGAAAGGTACTCTTACCCGATTGTCGTGGACCAGTAATCGCAACAATTGGATATTTCTTGATTAATTTATTGACGACTGCAAATAATTGTCGTTGTATCATGTATGCAAATGTAAAGTTCAATTTTAGATTTACATACATTTAGAAGAAAAATCATTAGCGAATTAGCGTAAGATCTATTTAAAATTGACTATTTTATTTATTCAAACTGAAGGTAATTGGCAATGTAAAATTCACATTCACCGATTTCCCATTTTGTTGACCAGGTTTCCATTTCGGCATTTTGCT
This sequence comes from Chitinophaga pinensis, assembly GCA_945878115.1. Lineage (GTDB taxonomy): Bacteria > Bacteroidota > Bacteroidia > Chitinophagales > Chitinophagaceae > OLB11. Next base: position 26,341 of record CAMDVD010000006.1, read on the forward strand.
TACTACTCTTAAAGCTTCCTTCCCAAGTTCTTCACCTTTATCTGGCGTTCGTACTACTATTATGTCAGCAATTTCTCCATCACTTTTCACTGTAAAACTTAATATAACTCTACCTTGAATATTATTATTTCCGGCGCTTACTGGATATTGAATATGATCCGATAAATATTTCATCAATGCAGTTTCTCCTCCATTGAATTCTGGCATACTCTCCACATACTTATAAATAATGTCGCCATCGTGTTTAGCCACTCTCGTATCTAAATTTCCATTTGGCATTTCTACCGCTACTGTATCATTTGGATGCTTCTTTATTTCATATTTTGATTTGCTGTTTGTTTGTGCAACACTTTGCATACACAAAAGGGTCAAACTTATTATTATTCCTGCTATTACAACAGTAGTTTTTTGCACGAATGAATTTTTAGGATTTTTGTATAACATGGCAATTCTTGTTTTTATGGGATGATGAAAAAAAGGGTGAACTAATAAAGTTGGTGTTTGTGCATAAGAAATAACTTGTAGCAAATTGTTGATATAATCTTCATTTGCAATTTGTTCTGTCGTAAAAGCATCGGCTTCAAATTCATGTACCAATTCGATTTCTTTATGGTAGAAGTATACAAATGGATTCATCCAACAAATAGCTTGTAATAAAGAAAAGTATATTTTATCACGACTATGGTGCAGATGCACGTGTGCTAATTCGTGTCGAATAATGACAGGCAGAATTTCTTTTTTTCTACAATTTTCTGGAATAAAAATACTTTTGAAAAAGGAAAAAGGCGATTCGATGGATTGGCTAAAATATACATTTCCTTCCGCAGAAATTTCCTTTTTTGCATGTTCCTTTACGCGATAAATAATCACAAATCCTAATGCCATGCGTAATAAACCCCAGAGTAAACCTACTGTATACATACCCAAAATGATCTTAGCAAAATCAAACTCCTTTTGTTGTAAAGCCTGACTATAATTAACTAAATTTTGCAAGGCATGCACAAAATGAATATTCAGCTGTAACGCCCGTAAAATAAATGTTTCAGGCAAAGAAATCAATGGTAAAACGACGGCTAAAACCGAACTGATAATTAGGTATATTCTATTCCATCGAACTATTTTTTCGCCTTTCAGAAGGAGGGTATACAACGCATAAAATATGCCTAAGAGTAAAATGGTTTTTAGAAAATAGAATATCAAAGTTTCAATTTTGTATGGTAAATAGTATTTAGTGTATTACGTAGGTTGCGGCTTGCAAGTTATAGTAAATGTGCGCAATGATTTAGCATCAAGTCGACAAATGTATACATCCTAATTAAGCATCCATTAATTTACTCCCAACGTTTACCAAATCTAAAGTCTGCATAAATATTGTAGAAGTTCGATATGTTATCTGTCGACACCATAATTGGAATTTTTTGCGTGTACAATTCAGCAGAGGCGCCTATTTCAACACCTAAAAAAGTTTTGCGTGAAGTAGCATAATCAAAATAAAATCCAGAACGTATAGCAAGCCCAGGTTGCAATTTACTGGCACCTATACCTTTTGTGAAATCGCTGCCTCCTAAAATTGTTCCTTGGTTATTTAAGTCTAAAAAGTATACTTTATTCTGCTCCGTATACTTATCATATTTACGAACATATCCTGTTCCTTCTGGCAATAACAGATCTAAGTAATATGGTTTAAGAATGCCCAATGACAATGCAGCGGCGTATGACCAATGTATGACTACACTTTTTTTATCTAAGCGACCTGTAATCGGAACAGAGTTGCCATATCCAATTTTCAGCTGATAGAAATTATTTATTTTGCCATACTTATACGAAACGGGCTTTGGTTCGTTCGGGAAAACAATTGAAAAATTTTCATTGATGGTTTTGGATTCTTTCGGGCTCTTTTTTTCTGATATATCGAACCAAAGAAAATTAGTATGTGGCTTTTCGGGATCTTCTATTTTCATAAAACCTCGTTGCACCAAGAAGGACCAACCATCGCTATTCAATCGGAAACCAAAAGCCATTTCTTGTGTAAGTGGTTGAATTTTTATTCTACGTGCAGCGCGTAAACGCTCATTTTTTTCTTCCAACGCCATCCTTCTTTTTTCCAACTCATTCTCATGCATTGCCTTTAATGAATCTCTGGTTCTGGTGGTTGCCGTTCGTACAGAATCTGTATATGCACGACGAACAGCACTCAATGAGTCCACTCTTGCCCTTGCTGCAATAGCCGATGAGGACTGGGCTATCGTCTGCAAAGACAATGCAAATTGCAAGAAAATTAATATGGATAAAAAGGGTTTCAAGGAATACCAAAACTAGTGTATTTTTACGAAAATTCACATAAATATGACAGCGGAAATAAGCTATGCCGGCGACTTAAGAACGGTTGCCACACATACACAAAGTGGAACGGTAATAGAAACAGATGCACCAAAGGACAATCAAGGTAGAGGCGAAAAATTTAGCCCGACCGATTTACTAGCCAGTGCCTTAGGCTCTTGTATGCTAACGATCATGGGCATTGCAGCACGTACACACGACATTGATTTGATAGATACAAAATTAGAAATTGAAAAAATAATGGTTGCTAATCCATTGCGTAGAATCGGTGAAATCAAAATAAATTTTCATTTCCCAATGGGTAAAAATTATTCAGATAAAGAAAAAACAATTTTAGAACGTAGCGCCCTGACTTGCCCTGTCTATTTGAGTTTGCATGCAGATGTACAAAAAACAGTGGTGTTCAATTGGTAGGGAGATGACATTTAACTCCCCAAAGAAGTAAGTGGTAATAAAAACTAAAATTTATACGAAAATCCAATCCCAATTACTTCTTTGAATTGCGTACGAGGTCCAATCGCTTCGGGAATTCCATCACCGTTTTTATCAATCGAAATTTTAATATCATCATCATAAAGCAAATGAGTGGTGATGGTTGCAGAAATATATTTATTTACTTTAAAACCGATAATGCTTTCCCAACTCACATCAACGTTTGATGGATTGTGCAGGTAATTTGAAAACAAATCTAACCTTGATAATAATGAAACGCTTTTATCTTTGAAGAAAGTGCTTTGATAAACTAATCTGATATATCCGCCAAACTCACTTTTCATTGTTTTGCCATGCGTGAGCAATACGCCTGCAGAGTCATATGTTGCTTTGTCAACGCCAAACGCGCCAGCATCTGCAAGCAAGGCATTATTAACTATAGTATTCTTAATCGTTAAGGGTGCTATGAAAGCTGAAAAATGGCCATTCGGTTTATAGTCCATGCCGAGCGCGCCAACCAAATAGGCAGGTGCTAATAAATCAGAAATTTTTGTTGAATCATCTGGATAATTATAACCTGGTGTCATTTGTGTTAAAAAATTTATCAATGCGGCATAATACCAATTTTCGAGGCTGCTCTACCAAACTTAGAAGAAAAATCTACTTTGTCATCCGTCTTAATTAAGCCTCCCTTTTTTCCTTGTTTCAGCAAGCCATATCCAACATTAAGCATATTGTCACAAGAGGATTTACCTTTTTTATAGTTTGCATAAACGCTTATTAGTCCGTTTATTGAGATTGAGTTTTCTCCGCCCGAAGCCCAGTTATTAAATGATGCTTGTGAAAAACCTAGCCCGACTACTCCACCTTTCTTCCAACCAATTGTCGTGTCAGAACGTGTTGAACGGAGATTTTTTTCTGCTTCTGTTGTTTGTCCAAAAGTGATTTGACTAAAGAGTGTTGCTATAAAAATAAGTATAACTTTTGCTTTCATCCTGTGCGCTATTTTATTTATTTTAAAAATTAAACCGCAAATAAACAAAAGCAAAAAATAAAATTACAAGCATTTTACTCATTTAATTTATTGCTAACTCCCCGTAGAGTATTCGCCTCCGAACTCTTTAGTTTTGGAACTAAGAACAAAGAAAATTCACGCAGAGTCCCGAGGCGGAGACTCTGCGAAGAAAAAAAATCTTTCGAATTTCCAATCGACATTATTATATGAACCGTAAATGCAAGCAACACTATCATCAAAGATTTGCCTTATTTCATGTTCACTAATTTTTACATCATTTTTAGTTTTGCAACCAAGTGTGATGAATATTATTCCTAAAAGTATGGTTGTCGCTTGTGATTTAAAAGTCATGATACTTTTTAAACAAACACTCCTCCTCCTAATACTTACTCATCCCACTTACACTTGGGAAGATGCCATTGGCTAAATCATCTACGATAGGGGAGCTTTGAGAATTGCCGTTCATAAAGGATTTCCATATGAGGCGACCATCACGGATATCTACGCAATAGATATATCGATCAAAGGAAGTGAAATACACATAAAAACCATAAACTACTGGTGAAGATTTTATCAAACTACCAGCAGGGTATTTCCAACGAAGAGCACCTGTAACGTGGTCGATAGCATATAAATTAAAATCATAACTGCCTACCAAAACTGTATTGGATGTTTCATGTACCGTTGGTGATGAAGAAACTCTTTCTGCTGTTTGGTATTCCCAACGAAGCAAACCAGAGGTAGTATCTATACAATAAATTCCAAAATCATCACTGCCTACTATACACATACCACCATACACCATTGGCGAAGATTGTACTTTATCTGTAGTGCTAAATTGCCATTTAGACGAACCATTTATTTCATAAATAGCATATACAAAATTATCCGTACCACCATAATATACCACGCTATTACTCACACTTGGAGAAGATACTACTGGACCAAATGCAATCGGGTTAGATTGCCAATTCAATAAACCGGTAGTAGCATTCACTGAAATACATCGGCCCGCTACACCTGCACCATTGTTTACATCTATACCTACAAATACAAATCCATTCACAACCGTAGGTGAAGTTTTACAAGGGACAGTTGGATCATAAGACCAAATTTGTACACCCGACAAATTCAAACAATATAATTTAGAAGAAGATAAATAGATTTTGTCATTATTGATCGCAATGGATGTTGAACTTTCTGGAATGATACCAATATTTGTTTCAATTAAAGCTTTTCCAGTCAAAATATCTACGGCATAAAAATAGCCAGTCTTGGTAACAAAATAAATTTTTTCTTTGTACAATACTGGCGTCCCTTCGCAATTGCCTTTGGTTATCACTTCCCAATTTTTTACGCCTGTATACACACCGTAACTGAGTAAAGTGCCATTGTCTGTTGTGATATAAACAGATTCTAATCTCACTTTTGGCAAAGGCAAATCCGTGCTTTTGGTTTTACTACAAGATATCATTGTCGTTATCAAACAAAAAGCGGCAATAGAAAATAGAATATGTTTCATGTGTTTATTTTAATTGTCCTTGGTTTACTACATCGGTATTTGGAATGCCATCTTTGGCGCACTACAATCTAGAGCAGTTTTGACTTGCATTTTAATACAGTACAAAAAGAACGAAACAAATATAAAAGAAAGATGTGACATAATTTGCTTTGCGCAAACTATTTTATAGCTATAACTAAATCTAATCCACGTAAAATCGAAGCCAACAAAAACATATACCGCGAATCAGCACTTTCTTTGGTGACTGCATTGCGGCAACGATTGCAACGGAAATCCTTTTTGCTGCGGAGCAAGAAAAAAGATTGAAGTGGAAAGCGTGTACGCCGCCCTAATTATTTTTAAACTTTTTTGAATAGTTTTAAATATAGCCCAATATCTTCAACATGCTTTGGAAGCTTTGTTCTTTGGCGTATAACCAGTCTATTAATTTCCCATTTTTATCATACTCCACTACCACATGTTTTGGCGAAGGAATCATGCAGTGTTTAATACCACCATAGCCAGCCAATTGATCTTGATAGGCGCCTGTATGAAAAAATCCGATATACAAAGGTTCTTTTGCTTCTGTAGCCGGAGTTGTACTTAATGGCAAATCATCTGGTTTACTTTTGGGCAAAAATACGGCATTGATATGTTCCTCTGACGTATAGAAATCATGGCTATCGCAGGTAAGTCCACCAAGATGTACCTCTTGGTATTCTTCATCCCATTTATTGATCGGTAACATCAAAAACTTTTCACCAATGCCCCATGTATCTGGCAATGTAGTGATGAAAGAGCTATCTATCATATACCAAATCTCTCTGTCATTTTGTTTTTTCTCATCCAAAACGCTGTAAATTATAGCGCCAGATTCGCCAACGGTAAATGAACCAAATTCAGTATAAATATTGGGTACATCCACCTTGTTTTTCTTGCATACTTTTTTAATGGTTGCCACAATTTCATTGGTCATGTAATTGTAGTCGTAATCAAAACCTAAGGAATGTTTAATTGGAAATCCACCACCAATATTCAAACTATCTAACTCGGGTGCAATCTTTTTTAACTGGCAATACAAATTCAAAACCTTATTCAATTCACTCCAATAATAGATATCATCTTTGATACCTTTATTCATAAAGAAATGCAACATCTTCAATTGGAATCTTTCGTTGCCTTTTAATTTATCGACATAAAATTCTAAAATATCTCTGGTGCGAATACCCAAACGTGAGGTATAAAAATCGAAGGAAGCCTCTTCTTCTGCTGCGATGCGAATGCCTATCTTTACTGGATTCTTCACCCGAATAGACTTTTTATAATCGTCGAATTCATTTTTATTATCCAATACGGGTATCACATTGGTAAATCCCGAATTGATGAGGTAGGCAATATTCTTGGTATAAGCTTTGGTTTTAAAACCATTGCAAATGATAAATTTATCCTTCGTGATTTTTTTGCGTTGGTACAAATTTTTTATAATCTCCAAATCATACGCGAAGGATGTTTCTAAATGCACATTATGCTTCACCGTTTCTTCTACAATAAATGAAAAATGGGAACTTTTGGTACAATAGCAATAAAAGTACTCTCCATCATATTTCTGTTTCTTGATGGCATCATTAAACATCTTTTTCGCTTTGGCAATTTGCATGCCTATTTTGGGCAAAAAAGTAATCTTCAGTGGTGTGCCATATTTATCGATCAATTTTTTTAAATCGACATCATTGAATTGCAAATAATTGTCTTTTACGTTAAAACCTTCTTGCGGAAAATCAAACGTTTGTTTTACGAGGTCAGTGTATGTATTGCTCATTCCTACAGAAGTAAAATTGTTTTTTTATAGAGTACAAATGTATATCGGTTTTTATTTTTTTAGGTATCTATTTTAGGTATTCTGCAAGAGATTTAAGCTCGGCCTACCGCCACAAAATAACAAGTCCAATATACTGGTATTGTGTATGAATCCTAAGCGCTCTTCAAATACCTGCACATAGTGTGGCAAGTGGGTATACGTTGCAAAATTCTTAGCCATAAATTTTTGTCGATTATCCTTTATTTCTTCACTAGACTTTTCTTCATATTGAACGGACAAAGAAAATGGTTTTTCAATTTTCAATAAGCGATTTACTATTTCTATACCATGCAAATTGACATCCATTAAAAATGCAAATTTGGTTTCAAAAAAAGGCCGCAAATCGTCCTCAAAGTATTCAAAATAGGGCGATCTACGGTAACATGCTTGCAAGGTTTTCCAATGTAAGGCTTGCCAATTTTCGTGATTACAAACGCGTACATCTTTCATGAAGCTTCGTTGGTTACGCCCATGTTCCAACGGAATACTCAAGGTAATGGTTCCGTTTGGACCCACTATGTAACAACGATTGCGCAAGCTAGTCCGCACAAAATGTTCATATTGTTCGATAACACATTGTTCGGCAAGTAAATACTCTTGATACCAAGCGATGCATGGAAAATATTCACTATCGAAAAGTGTAGATATTATTGGACACATAGTATTTTTACAAAATGGGGATAAAGGTAATCATTAGAATAATAGTTGTACTCTTACTTATTCCTTTCTTTTGCTCGGCACACAAACAAGATTCTATCCGAGTTGTTCAACTCTACAATACAGAACTAGCAGCCACTTCAACGGCTTACGTAGAAAATCCATTTTTTGATGTGGATGCGAAAACACTGTATTTTAGTATCGATATGCAACGAAGCAATCCAGCCGATTCTTCTTTTCTGTTTATAGAAATTAAAAAGAAAACGGTCATGCAATATAAATTGCGTCCCATCTGCACTAAAAAAATCTCGCTTAGTGCACACTCTGTAAACCCAATTCGAGATAGTATACCCTTAGACGACTCCTTATTTGCTTCGGGAAATTTTGAGCTTATCGCCAATTTTATGCAAGATTCTGCTACGGTATTGGATGTAAAAAAAGCTCGTTTCCAAGTATTACGTAATACTGATCAAAAAGTGAAAGACGAATTTTTATCTGTTGCCAGTGATTTGGATAAGCAAATTGTAGACATGTCCAAAACATTCGTTGCCAAATACGATATCACACAATTACATAAAAATATCAATGCACTATCCCCATTGGCGAGAGGTGCTGAAATCAAGGTAATACGTGCCATTGCAGAAAATAACGACACTTCCTTTTTGCAACATTTTTTGTATAATTTTTGGTACAACCGAAATGCTACAAATCCAGAAAATGCTTGGCTAGAATATGTTGAGAAACTAAATTATGTTGCAAAACAATATGGTTCGGTTAGCCAACTTGGATTTGAATCCGATAGAGGTAGAATCTATTTGGTGTATGGAGAGCCCGACAAACTAGATCGTATGGCGAATGAAAAAGGTGCATTGCCTTACGAGGTGTGGTATTACAATAACGTCGAAAATCGTGGTATCGTTAAGTTTTTATTTTATCAACCTGGGATGTTGGGTTCACAAATGTTTTTATTGACTTCTTCTGAATCGGATGAAGGAATAGATCCCTATTGGAAAAGTAAATTATTGCGTGATCCAAATGACAGTGATAATAAATTGACGCATCGCGTATTTGAATATTTTAAATAAATAACATGAAAAAAATACAAAATTTCTGCTTAATGGCAATGGCATTTGTTCTCTTACAATCTGGCGGTTGCAATAAAATAAAAGAGCTTGATTATAAAGGCATCAAAAATGCAAAATTGGAATCCATCAATTTTCACAATACGGCGATTCGTATCAACTTGTCTTATTTCAATCCGAATAATTTTAGTATTGATGTGAAAGAAACCAACTTAAGTATTTTTCTAGATGATCAATTTGTGGCGCTAGCGGATCAGCCTGAAAAAACAAAAATTCCCAAGAATGCGCTTTTTGAATTTCCGATTGTTGCTCATTTTGATCCCTTAAAAATTATGGGACCTGCCTTAAAAAGTATTTTTGCAAAAACCACCAAACTCAGGCTACAAGGCACGGCTAAGCTCGGCAAGGATGGTATCTTTATTAAAGTGCCATTGGATATTGTAGAGGAGATTAATTTAAGAAATTGATGAGAATAATACAATAGTGAAATTAATCATGAAGAATTCGTTTTTTTATGTTAGACCTCATCCCCAACCCTTCTCCTCTAGGAGAAGGGAGCCGTAATGCTTACTAGACAAGTTTTTCAAGCGACGGTGCTTTTTCTACCAATAAAATAGTTGCTATACTATTACACCTTTTAGGAACATATAATGTGTCAAATTACACCTTTTAGGAACATAAAATGTGTAATATTGCACATAATCGGAACATAATATTTTATTTATGCAATTTAAAAGGGACATTTTACCAGAGTTAATTAAATGGAAGAATTCAAAAGATCGAAAGCCATTATTACTTAAAGGTGCAAGACAGGTTGGAAAAACTTCCTTATTGAAGGAGTTTGGTAAAGACGCTTTTAAAGAAGTTGCTTATTTTAATTTCGAAGAAAATCCAGGTCTCAAACAATTTTTTGAAAATACCAAAGATGTAAAACGAATCATAAATAATTTATCGCTGGTGCATGGCAGTAGTATTCAAGCCCAAGACACTTTAATTATTTTTGATGAAATTCAAGAATGTAATCTAGCCCTCAACACTTTAAAATACTTTTGTGAAAATGCACCCGAATATGCGATTGCAAGTGCAGGTTCATTATTGGGGATTACACTCGGAAAAGAAGCATCGTTTCCTGTTGGTAAGGTTGATTTTATCGACATTTATCCATTGACGTTTATTGAATTTCTGAATGGTTTCGAACCTAAGCTCGCAGAATATATGATGCATGCAAGCCATACTGAACCCATTCCAGATATCTTCTTTCATTCTCTTCTTGAAAAATTTAAAATGTATTTTATTTCAGGAGGAATGCCCGAGGCTGCGAGAAAACTAGTTGCGGAGAAAAGTGTTACATCCACACAACATATTTTGAAAACCATATTGACTGGTTATGCATTAGACTTTTCAATACATGCACCTTCAAAAGATATTGCTCGAATTGGATATGTCTGGAATTCTATACCTTCTCATTTGGCTCGAGAAAATAAAAAATTTCTATATCAAACAGTGAAGCCAGGCGCCAAATCAAGAGAATATGAAGATGCTTTGCTATGGCTTATTCAAGCGGGTTTGATTTATAAAGTTAGTCGATGTGCTAAACCCAACTTACCCTTATCTGCTTATGATGACTTATCTGCTTTTAAATTATATTTATTTGATATTGGATTGTTGCGCAATTTGGCTCAATTAGATCATGAAGTCATTAGCAATGGTAATACATTATTTACAGAGTTTAAAGGTTCACTTAGTGAAAATTATATTCTGCAAAGTTTAATTTCTCAATTTGATAGTATACCCCGATACTGGACATCAGAAGGGAAGGCAGAAATAGATTTTATTCTTCAATATAAAAATATAATTATTCCGATTGAGGTAAAATCAGATGAAAATATACGAAGCAAGAGCATGACTTTTTATCATCAAAAATATGACCCTAGCATTCGAATTCGGTTTTCATTACGGAACTTTTCATTCAAAGAAGGCTTGCTCAATATTCCTTTGTTTATGGCAGATCAAACAAAGAGGATATTGGAAAATGTATTAACAGAAATTTGAACGAAAACAAAAAAGTTGTACCCGTAATTTCCTTTGTAACTACTCTCTATCAAACTTTAATCGAAGTCCCGATTCATCGCTACAAATTTGTCCATCATGGTATACCCTATTTCCATTCACAAAAGTACTGTTGATGGAAGAATGAAAAGTGTGTCCTTCAAATGGACTCCAAGCACATTTATATAAAATATTTTCTTTGTTTACGGTATAGGATTTTTTCATATCAATCAGCACACAATCAGCATAATAACCTTCGCGAATATAACCTCGTTCAGCAACTTGAAAACATTCGGCCGGTGCGTGACAAGCTTTCTCTACTATTTTCTCCAAACTAATTCTTCCTTCGGCATACGCTTCTAATAAAATCAATAAGCTATGTTGCACCAAAGGCACGCCAGCTGGAGCTTCTAGATAAAGCTTTTGCTTTTCTTCCCAAGTATGTGGCGCATGATCTGTGGCAATAATATCCAAACGATCATCTAATAAAGCTTTCCATAAAGCTTCCTTATTTTCCTTTTCTTTTATGGCAGGATTGCATTTGATCAAATTACCATATTGCGCATAATCATCTGCTGTAAAATGCAAATGATGTACACAAACTTCCGCTGTTATTCTCTTTTCTTTTAAGGGAAATAAATTGGTAAACAATTGCAACTCTTTTTCTGTACTGATGTGCAAAATATGTAATCGAGTATTGTGTTTTTTTGCCAATTGAATTGCAGAAATGGAAGACTCATAACAGGCTTCTACATCACGTAGGATCGGATGAAATCGAGCATGATTTATATCTATATTTTGTGCTTTTAATCGTTCTAAATTTTCGCGTATGATGCCTTCTTTTTCACAATGGGTAGCAATCAATACTTCACTTTCTGCAAAGATGGTTTCGAGCGTAATAATATTATCCACCAACATATTACCCGTACTAGAACCCATGAATATTTTTAAGCCACAAATCTCTTTTTTGTGTTTATTTATTTGCAAAGCATCTTGGATATTATCGTTTGAAACCCCTAAAAAAAACGAATGATTCGCCAAAGAACCATGCGCTGCAATGGCAAATTTTTCTTCGAGCAATTGCAAATTCAACGTTGGTGGAATCACATTTGGCATTTCCATGAAACTGGTTACACCGCCTGCTACCGCTGCACGTGCTTCAGAAGCAATAGTTGCCTTATGGGTTAATCCTGGTTCTCTAAAATGCACTTGATCATCAATCAAACCGGGTATCAAATGCAGTCCTTCTCCATCGATTTCGATAAAGCCGCCCGCTGGATTAATAGAGGCATCTATCTTTTCAAAGCGACCATTTTTTATCCAAACATCTTGTTGTTTGATATTGCCTTCATTGACAACTTGTACATTCTTTATTAGGTAATTTTTCATAGCTTGATTCTTTTGCAAATGTAATTTGAATTAAATTTACGACTTATAAAAATAAGTAAACAACATGAAAAAAATATTTCTGCTTGTAGCCCTTTCGATTGCTGCTATTAATTCTCATGCACAATCTGGTTTTATGAAAAGGAATGCAGATGATGCTTTTCTTATTGACAGATTAGACGTGCTTAGTGGTCGACTTTCCGATTCTTTATATACAACCTTACAAGGAATGCCTCGGAAAGATGTGGTACAGTTTGTAGAAAAATATTTAAGTGCACATGAGTATTCTTTAACCGAAAATGAAAAGTACGATTTGAAACTTATCCTGTCCAAAAATGGAGAATGGACTATTAGTGGAGAAGGTGCTATTAACGCTAAAAAGCCCATCCGAGGTCAATTGTATGAAAAGAAACCAGACATGCTTAATATCCATAAAGATGAGTTTGACCTTATTATTAATCCAATTATTTATTATCAACAAACAGCAGAGAAGGGGAATTTAAAAGAAATATTATTTGTGAATACGAAAGGTATAGAAGTGCGTGGAAATATTGGAAAACGAATTGGTTTTTATTCTACCTTCACGGATAATCAAGAACGTGGACCTTTGAATCACCAGAATTATGTAGCACATTATAGTGCAGTTCCAGGTGGACCAACGTATTACAAAGATTTTAAAATTGGCAAACCAGGTATTGCGCAAGATTATTTAAACGCAACTGGTTATGTAGATTTGAATGTATACAAAAATAAAATCACAGCCGCTTATGGTCAAGATCATTTTCAAATTGGTGATGGCTATCGAAGTTTATTCTTAAGTGATTTTGGCAGCAATTATACCTTTTTCAAATTGAATACTAGGTTTTGGAAATTCAATTACCAAAATTTATACATGGAACTTACGCCACAATTTAAACGTGGTGGAGACAAATTATTAAGTAAGAAATATGCGACTATGCATCACTTGAGTATCAATGTGACTAAAAAATTAAATGTTGGTGTTTTTGAAAGCATCACCTTTGGTCGACAAAATTTTTATGATTTCTCCTACATTAATCCTGTTATTTTCTTGCGTAGTATGGAGCAAAAAAATGGTAGTCCTGACAATGCCATGTTGGGTTTAAATTTTAAAGCAAGCACCCCTTTTCATTCTGTAGTTTACGGACAAGTAATATTAGACGAATTTAAACTAGCAGAAATAAAAGCACGCAATGGTTGGTGGGGAAATAAGTACGGTATTCAATTAGGATGTAAGATTGCGGATCCATTCCGTATTAAAAATTTATTGGTGCAAGGAGAGATCAATATGGTAAGACCATTCACGTATACCTTCCGTGATTCGGTTGCCAATTACACGCATTATAATCAAGTGCTTGCTCATCCTTATGAAGCTAATTTTATTGAAGCGAACTTCATTGTGAGTTACAAACCATTCAAGAAAACATATATCACTTTCAAAACCTTCTATAATCGCCATGGTAGAGATTCGGTAAATGCACCAAAAACCTACGGCGGTAATATTTTCACTTCGTATTCTAATCTAAAATCGAAATATGGCAATAGCCTATTACAAGGTTATGTTTCGAAGGTTATGTATGGCAATTTAAATTTGTCTTACGAACTAAGAAATAGTTTATTCTTAGATTTTGGATTGACCTATAGATCGGAAAGTTCGACAACCAAATCGAATCCTACTTTCAACAGTACACAAGTGTATACAGGTCTTCGTTTGAATGCGCTTCGTAGACAATATGATTATTAGGGAGGGAATAAAAAATAAATACAAAACACTTAGTTAGAAAAAGATTTGTTAGGTGGATGTATTGCGGCAACGATTGCAGTGGAAATCCTTTTTGCTGGCTTTGCAGCAAAAAGATTGGAACGTAAAGCGTGCCTGCCGCCCTACTGTAGCATTAATTTTTTTTCAAAAAATACGCTACAGTATTACAATGTAACATTCATTTTTTTTCAAAAAATACATTTCGGTAGAACGCTCATTCTATTATACTATTATCAAAATAAACTGCTTATTACTGTACTTGCTCTGTGAGCTCCGCCATATTTATTCCTGAATGACTTTCATCATAAACGCATTCCCCATTTTTAATTAATAGCAATTGAGGCGATTCATGATGTACCTGAAAACGTTCGGCAATCAAATGAGAAATGTTTCGGAATTTTAATAAATCCAAATAATAAAAATCTACAGAATCTGGTGCTGGCCCACGTTCCATACGTGCAAGCGCAACACTACTAATTGAACAGCGTGTACTGTGTTTGAAAATAACGATAGGCTTTGTGTGACTAGCAAGGGTTATATCATCCAATTGCTTTTCTTCCACCAAGGGCAACCAAGTCATATTGGTTTTTAATTAAAGGCCCAAAAGCTTTTGAATAGAAATATGTTGCGGACAACCATACTTTTTCTTGGTAGCGCAGGAAGAGAAAACGGTTGCGCAAATAACTGCCACTAGGAATATTTTATAAGTTGTTCTTTTCATTCTTTTAATTATTTATTAGATTATACCTTTGCAAATGTACATTTTTTAATAAAAAAAACTATTAATGACCAATATATTAGTTTTCGGGGCTGGCAAATCATCCGCATATCTGATCAAGTATTTGTTAGAACACGCCACAAAATATTTTTGGCAAGTAACTGTGGCGGATGCAGATATTAATTTAGCATTGAAACGTGTGGGTGATCATAATTTTGGAACAGCATGTCAACTCAATATTCACGAAGATGCCATTAGACGAAGAATGATTGGCAATGCAAATATTGTCATTTCTTTATTACCACCCGACTTGCATATAGTCGTTGCAAAGGATTGTATTTTACTCAAGAAACATTTAATCACTGCTTCTTATGTTTCGCCCGAAATAAGAGCACTACACGAAGAGGCAAGAGATGCCGGACTGATTTTCATGAATGAAATAGGTTTGGATCCTGGCATAGATCATATGAGTGCCATGAAAATAATTGATGAAGTAGAAAGATTAGGTGGCGATATCTATTCCTTTAAATCTTATTGTGGTGGATTGGTTGCTCCAGCCTGTGATACAAATCCTTGGCATTATAAAATATCTTGGAACCCTAGAAATATTGTGCTTGCTGGCAAATCAGGTGCGCACTTTCTTCGGGATGGTATTGAAAAAACAATTGACTATTCTGCCTTATTCCATGAAATAGAAAAAGTAAAAGTTCCCGATTTTGGTTTTTTATCTGCTTATGCAAATCGTGATAGTTTGGGCTATCAAAATTTATATGGATTGCAACATGTGAAAACCATGCTGCGAGCCACCTTTAGACATGAAGCTTTTTGTATTGGATGGGATAGTATTGTGCATCTTGGATTAACCAATGAAACTGACCAGCACCAAGCTTATGTGATGACGTATAAAGATTGGTTCATGGCGGTGACTGCAAACATTAAAGGTTCAACACCGAAGGAACGTATAGAGCATGTTTCTAAAAATGCTAAACAATCTTTGGAGTTATTAGAATGGTTAGGCATTTATGAGAATGAAAAAATCAATCTGCCTTCGCCATCGTCTAGCGCCGATATTTTGTTGAAACGTATCGACGAAAAGTGGGCAATGTTACCAACTGATAGAGATATGATAGTGATGCACCATGAGTTTGAATACGGTCGTAAAAATATTGATGCAAAATTGTCGAGCACGCTTATTGTAGAAGGTGAAGACAAAACCTATACCGCCATGGCAAAGACGGTTGGTTTACCGATGGCAATTTTTGCAAAAAATTTATTGACTGGCAAAGTCAAAAATCAATATGGCGTCATGATTCCCATCTCTAAAAATATTTACAAGCCTATTCTGAAGGAACTGAGCACTTATGGTATTGAGTTTACGGAATTGGTGTAGGGGGATTGATAAGCATTCGATTGGAGAATTGGTTAGTTGATGAATAAAATTGAGACTGTAGTTTGAAGATTGGCAACAATCATTTGTTATTTGCACTAAGGTAGATTTGTAAGAAAAGTAATTATTTAATTTCGAAAAAGAATCAACATGAAAAAAACAATCTACTTTTTAATTCTTACTTTTTGTTGTATCAAAAACACTATGGCACAAATATATACTGGCTCGGCAGCCATTGGTATACGGATTGATACACTAAATTTCACTACGCCAACCCCTATCAATAATGGACCTAGTTTAATTACTAATTTTTATCTAGACTGTGATAGCATTCCCAATATGAAAATCTATGATAACTATTACAATTATTATTCTCCATCCTTTCACTATTATAGGGGTTCCAATTTAAGTTTTCTTGATACTAATTTACAATGTGGACTTGTTGTATTTAATCAATCTCTACCTCCAGTAAATTTCCTACGAACAGATAGCTTAAATGCTGGCTATTTATTAAATAATAATTCTCCAATTAATTGGATTACACCAAATCAATTGGTAATCGGCAAAGATTATGCTTCATCAATTTTTGCTCAATTCTACTCAACTGGTTTTGTTAACAAATATATTGCTATCAGAAAAAAATATGGAACAGAATATTTATATGGCTGGATATATGTAACATCTCTCTTCAGTTCGAATTATCCCACTACCATTCATCAAATTACCAAATTCCCGAAATTAAAAGTTATCCATGACACCTTAGCTTGTATCTCAAGCTATACCTTCTTAGATGGATTTACAATGAATAATGTTTTTCAAGATACTGTTTATGATTTTGCACTGCCATCGAGTATAACAAATTGCGATAGTTTAGTGAGGACAAGATTGCATGCTAATTTTCAAAATTATGCTAGTAATTATGATACTGTCTGTTTTGGAACAGCCTATACATTTTTAGATGGTATTAATCAGGTAGTAACAACAAATCCAACTATTCATTTTAATAAATTTACTGCACAAAATGGATGTGATAGTATAATTAAAACCATCTTATATGTTCGTGCAAAAGATAGTAGTGATACAACGATTTACCTACACTGTTTATCTGATTATACCTATCCCGATTTGATAAGCGTACAAAATATTTTATTTGATACATCTCATGTAAGTCATTTTACAAACCAATTTGGCTGTGACAGTTTAATTACCACCAACCTTATTGTAACCTACGATACAACTATTGAAGTATTTAATATATGTAAAGGAAGTAGTTATACATTTCTTGATGCAACAGTTGTAAGTAATATCCAGACAAATATTTTTCATGTGAATCATTTTGTTTCTATGTTTGGTTGTGATAGTTTAATCATAACTAATCTTCATGTGAAGCCAACTTTTAGCCAAAACGAAACCATAAATTTATGTAGTGGAAGTAATTATACTTTTCATGATGGCGTAGTTTTAAATAATATCATTGCAGACACCTTTCATACAAGCCATTTGCTTTCTTCATTCGGGTGCGATAGTTCAATTATAACTTATCTTCATGTGAAACCAAATTTTAGTCAAAGTGAAAGCATAAATTTCTGCATTGGAAATAATTATACTTTTCATGATGGCGTAGTTCTAAATAATATCATTGCAGACACCTTCCATACAAGCCATTTGATTTCTTCATTCGGTTGTGATAGTGTAATTACTACTAATCTTCATGTTATTCCAACTTTTAGCCAAACAGAAAGTACTAGCTTGTGTAATGGAAGCAATTATACTTTTCATGATGGAGTAGTTTTAAATAATATCATTACAGACACATTTCATACAAGCCATTTGATTTCTTCATTCGGTTGCGATAGTGCAATTACAACTTATCTTCAAATGAATCCAACTTACAATCAAGCAGAAAGTTACAGTTTATGTAGTGGAAGTAATTTTACTTTTCATGATGGAGTAGTTTTAAATAATATCATTGCAGACACCTTTCATACAAGCCATTTGCTTTCCTCATTCAGCTGCGATAGTTCAATTACAACTTATCTTCATGTGAAACCAAATTTCAGTCAAAGTGAAAGCATAAATTTATGCATTGGCAATAATTATACTTTTCATGATGGCGTAGTTTTAAATAATATCATTGCAGACACCTTTCATACAAGCCATTTGATTTCTTCATTCAGTTGCGATAGTGTAATTACAACTAATCTTCATGTTAATCCAACTTTTAGCCATACAGAAAGTACTAGCTTGTGTAGTGGAAGCAATTATACTTTCCTTGATGGTGTAATATTTTCCAATATTCTTTCAGACACATCACATACAAGCCATTTCATTTCTGCGCTTGGCTGCGATAGCCTCATTACAACTCATATTCATATTAACCCGACATTTAATCAAACTGAAAATAAAGGTTTGTGTATTGGTGATAATTATACTTTCCATGATGGAACAGTATTTTCAAATATTACTGGCAACACTTCTTATGTGAGTTATCTAACTTCAATGTTTGGTTGTGATAGTAATATTGTAACTAATTTATCTCCTCTAACGGTTGATAAATCCATTGATCAATTCAACAATTCATTCGCGGCAAATGAAGCCAATGCATCCTATCAATGGCTTTCATGCAATCCATATACTTTACTCATCGGAGATACCAACCAAAATTATTCTGCTACAAGCAATGGAGAATATGCAGTTATCATTAGTAAAAATGGTTGCGTTGATACTTCTTCCTGTTATCCAGCAAACAGCGTTTCTGTACATGATATTATCAAAGAAAATCAAATTCTGATTTACCCAAATCCAACAAATTCCAAATTCCAAATCAAATACAAAATTCCAAATTCCAAAAAAGAATTATATAATTCAGTAGGGCAATTAATATTTACTACTTTCAAAAATGAAATTGATGTAAGTGAATTTCCAAAAGGGATCTATTATATAAAAGTTGGAAATGCGGTGAAGAAACTAATTATTGAATAAAAATTAGACCATGAAAAAATATTTATTTATTCTTTGTATTTTAATCTTTTGCAAATCATCTTTTGGGCAAGGTACAAATTTTGCATGGGCAAAAAATATAGGAACAAACGCTTCGAATAATTTTTCATCAATGGATATTGATAGTGCTAGTAATATTTATGCAACTAGTACATATGAAGGTTTAGTAGATTTTGACCCTGGTAGTAGTACTTTCAATTTATCGGGTCAAAGTAATTTTGTAAATTTTTTTATTGTAAAATTAAACTCAAATGGAGGTTTTGTTTGGGCTAAAAGTTTTGGAGGAATAACTGGTGGTGCTGGTTATGCTCGAGCAACCTCTTTAAAAGTAAGTAATGACAATCACATTTATATTACAGGTTATTATGACAACAATATTGATTTTGATCCGAATGCAGGGGTTCATTTAGAAACATTAAACAAGATGTTTCTTGCCAAATATGATACAGCAGGAAATTTTATTTGGGTAAAAACTACCACAAATGGAAATTTTGAAATAAACTCAGTTACGACCGATAAAAAAAATAATGTGTATTATAGCGGAGGATTTTGGGGGCCAATTGATATGGACCCAGGAATTAATGTTTATAATATAAGTGCTGGAAATGGCACGTTTATTTGCAAATTGGATTCAAACGGAAATTTTATTTGGGCAAAGAATTTTTCTCCATCTTGCCAAAGTAAGGCTATCTTAACGGATAGTGTAGGCAACGTTTTTTGTACCGGATTATTTAATAGTACTGTAGATTTTGACCCATCAAATTCAAGTACTTACTATTTAACTAGTGGACCTCCAGTGTCTGCCTTTGTAAGTAAACTAGATTCAAACGGTAATTTCATTTGGGCAAAATCCATATCGAATGCGATTGGCTATTCGCTTGACACAGACAATTTGGGAAATCTTTATTCTACAGGTTCATTTATAGATACTGCTAATTTCGACCCAAATGTTTCAAATTTTTCGGATATTGCCATTGGGAGTGAAGATGCGTTTATAATAAAATATGATATAAATGGAAATTTCAATTGGGCCAAAACAATAAAAGGAACGGGCTACCAAGATGGGTTTTCAATTCATTTGGATAATAAAAAAAATATTTATACAACTGGAATGTCCCGTTTTTCTAATTCTACTGATTTGGATCCGAACAGTGGAATATATATTCTTCAAGATACAATTGGGTTTGGGTTTTTAAGTATTTTGGATAGCATGGGTAATTTTGTTAGTGCTAAAAAATTGCCTGGAGTTATTGGTGTACGGAATTCTATTTTAGATGATAATAATAACATATTCATGTCAGGTTATCCACCTCAAGTTCCTGTAGATTACAATCCTGATACAGCAGTTTATATACTAAATCCAATCAGCACCTCAGGTTTTGATTTTTATATCATGAAGTTGAATAGTTGCACTCCAATATTTGACTCCTTAATGATTAGCACTTGTAGTTCTTATTTTTTCAATAACCAATTGCTTTCAACCTCTGGTATCTATCATGGTATATTTTCAAGTTCGAATGGCTGTGATAGTATTGTTACTTTAAGTTTAACAATAAATAATTCTAGTGTAAGTGCAATTAATCAAACGGCTTGTAATTCTTTCTTCTTCAACAACCAAACGCTTACTATAAGCGGTACTTATTATGATACATTGGTGAATGCAAATGGTTGCGATAGTCTTATAACTATAAATCTTTACATCACCCCAACCTATAATCAAACAGAAAATACAATTTTATGCAGCGGCAACAATTATACTTTCTACGATGGTACAATTTTTACAAATATTAATACAGACACTTTTCATGTGAGCAATTTAGTATCAGCATTTGGTTGTGATAGTATGATAACAACTCATCTTCATATTCAACCAACCTATAACCATTCAGAAAATATAAATTTATGCAGTGGCAATAATTATACTTTCTATGATGGAGTTATATTTTCAAATATCATTGCAGATACTTCACACGCTAGCCATTTAGTTTCGATGTTGGGTTGTGATAGTATTATTACAACATTATTGACCATTACAACAATAGACACAAGCATTACACAATTTGGAACTCAACTCACATCCAATGCGCAAAACATAAATTACCAATGGTTCGATTGTACAAACCAATCCATTTTAATTGGCGATACAAACCAAATTTATGTAGCTTCCCAAAATGGTACTTATGCAGTTATTTTGAACAATGGTTCGTGCACGGATACTTCCTCCTGCTATCCAGTAAGCAGCGTTTCAGCAAATAATTTTATGCAAGAAAATCAAATTCTGATTTACCCAAATCCAGCAAATTCCATCATCAATATAGAAATTAAAAATACAAATCTTACCCTTTCCAACATGGAAGCCACATTGTGCAACACGCTCGGGGAGGTTCTTCTAATAGAAAAAATAAAACCCAATGGCAAGGCGCAGTTTAATGTTTCTGCTTTAAGTAGTGGCGTATATTATATTCGTTGCGAAGGATATTGTAAGAAGATTATTAAAGAGTAATAGGTTTAATATTTCATTCCACATTCTGCACAATTTCCTCCACCACACTCGGGTCTAACAAAGTAGAAATATCCCCCAGATTCTCTGTATCGCCTTCCGCAATTTTGCGTAAAATACGCCGCATAATTTTTCCACTTCTGGTCTTGGGCAAGCCACTTACAAATTGAATTTTATCTGGTTTCGCTATAGCACCAATCAAACGAGTAACCGTTGCTTGTATATCCTGTGCCGCATTTTTTTTATCTATTCCTTCGCCATGATAAATGATATACGCATAAATCCCTTGTCCTTTAATTTCATGCGGATAGCCAACTATCGCACTTTCAATAACGCCCGTATGGCTATTGATGGCATTTTCTAATTCGGCTGTGCCAATGCGATGTCCACTCACATTCAGCACATCATCTACCCGACCTGTAATGCGATAATTTCCTTCTGTATCGCGCAGACAACCATCGCCTGTAAAATAAAGATTTTTATACATCGAAAAATAAGTGGTGCGACATCTCTCGTGATCGCCATAAGTGGTGCGTATCATCGAAGGCCAAGGAAATTTTATGGCTAAATTTCCACTCACTATTTCGCTTGGTAATGTCGCCAAGGAAGCATCACTTCCTTCTATCACTTGTCCATTTTCTTGCACCAATATGGGTTGTATCCCCGGCATGGGCAATGTGGCATAACTAGGTATTTGTGGTGTAATACCCGCAAGATTTGAAATGAGAATTCCGCCAGTTTCGGTCTGCCACCAAGTATCTACTATCGGGCATTTTTCTTTCCCAATATTTGTATGATACCAATGCCATGCTTCTTCATTTATTGGTTCTCCAACGGTCCCCAATACCTTCAAAGAACTTAAATCTTTGTCGCGCAATATTTCCGTTCCAAAGCTCATCAAGCTTCGAATAGCAGTAGGCGCAGTGTATAAAATATTCACTTTGTATTTATCTACAATATCCCAAAACCTGCCCGCATCAGGCCATGTAGGAATTCCTTCAAACATCAAACTAGTAGCCCCAGCAGATAGTGGACCGTACACGATATAGCTATGCCCCGTTATCCAACCAATATCCGCCGTGCAAAAATGTATATCACCTGCTTGATATTGAAACACATTGATGAAAGTATAATTGGTATACACCATATAACCAGCCGAACTATGTACCACTCCTTTTGGCTTGCCTGTGCTTCCCGAAGTATATAAAATAAATAAAGGATCTTCCGCATCCATGGCTACTGCTTCAAAAAAAGTGATGCCTTGCTCTATTACTTGATGCACTTCTTCATGCCACCAACTATCTCTTCCTTTCAACATACTAATGGGCATATTATTACGTGCCAACACGATCACTTTTTGCACCGAATCACATTGAACCAAAGCCTCATCCATTACATTCTTCAGTGGAATTTCTTTGTTCCCTCGATAACCGCCATCGGCCGTAATCACTAGTTTACAAGAAGCATCATTGATTCTATCTGCTATGCTTTGCGCCGAAAATCCACCGAAAACTACCGAGTGAATAGCACCTATTCTTGCACAAGCTAAAATGGCAATTGCCAACTCAGGAACCATTGGCATGTAAATACAAATGCGATCTCCTTTTTGGATACCCTTGTTTTTTAGTACTTGTGCAAACTGGCAAACTTGCGTTAATAATTCTTGGTAAGTCAATACACGATTGGCTTCCTGCACATCATTACTTTCCCAAATCAAGGCAGGCGTATCGGATTGCGTTTCAGCCCATCGGTCCAAACAATTTTCCGTAATATTTAATTGTCCGCCTTTGAACCATTCAATTTTCGGCTCTGCAAAATTCCAATCCAACACTTGATCAAATGGCTTTTTCCAACGAAAATTGGATGCAATATCGCCCCAAAATTTTTCTGGATTTTCAATACTCTGTTTATATACTTCATGGTATTGTTCAAGCGATTTTATTTGATAAGGAATGGACATCTTTAGTATTTTTTAGAAGAGATAAATGTACAAGGATTTAAGAGCAATACTATTTTTTTCAGAAGAGTAATTTGGGCGGCACACACGTCCTGACGATAAATGTCAGGATCTGTTTCCGCTCAAAGCAGCGGAATCAAGACTTTCCATTCCAATCTTTTTGCTGCAGAGCCAGCAAAAAGGATTTCCATTTCAAACGTTGCCGCAATGCATCCATCAAATAAACCTTTTGGTTGGCAAATTTTACTTGGAGCAAAAGGAAGACTTTGTTTGGAGCGAAGGAAGGTTTTACTTAGAACAAAAGGAAGGCTTCGCTTGGAGCGAAGGAAGGTTTTACTTAGAACAAAAGGAAGGCTTCGCTTGGAGTGAAGCCTTCCTTAAAATAATTTCATTCTTTATTTCTATCCTGTCGTATTATTGATAGAATTTTAATAGAGAACAAAACCAATGAAAATATTACATACTGCCGACTGGCATATTGGGCAACTATTTCATGAATACGATAGAAGCGATGAGCATCAACAATTTTTATATTGGTTGACCGAAACTTTGGTGTTACAGGAAATAGATCTTTTATTAGTCAGTGGCGATGTATTTGACAATGCCAATCCAGCCGCATCTTCTATCAAAATGTTTTATACTTTTTTACATGAAACCAGCAAGCGATTACCTCATATTCAAATGATTATCATCGCTGGCAATCATGATTCTGCATCACGATTAGAGGCGCCAAAACCTTTACTCGAATCCAGTAATATTCATATCATTGGCATGTTGGAAAGAACAGAGAATCATGCAATAAATATCGAGAAATTATTAATCCCAATAAAAAATAAGACGAATGACATTATACTTTGGTGTATTGCTATTCCTTATTTGCGCATGGGCGACTATGCAACTATAGAAAATGTATCTAATCCTTATACAGCAAGTGTTGTACAATTATACCAAGATGTATTTCAATTGGCAAATCAAAAAAAACAAGCAGGACAATGCATCCTTGCTATGGGACATTTACATGCGGCTAATGTAGACATCCAAGGTCATTCAGATAAAGACCGACCTATCATGGGTGGCGTAGAATGCATACCTGCGAATGCCTTTCATGAAGATATTGTATACACTGCACTTGGGCATATTCATAAAGCACAAAAAGTGGGTGGTCGAGAAAATGTACGCTATTCTGGAAGTCCTATTCCCATGTCGTTTTCAGAACATCAATATAAACACCAAGTGATGATGCTAGAAATAAAAGAAGATAAATTGGTGAATATGAAGGCAATAGAAATTCCAATTTTGGTACCACTATTACGACTCCCCAAACAACATGAAAAATTAGAAAATGTGTTAGATGAATTAGCCAAACTTCCAACAAAAGAAAATGAAAATAAACTTGCACCATACTTAGAGGTACGTGTATTATTGGATGGTCCAGAACCAGCACTTCGACATCTCATAGAAAAGGCAATTGAGAATAAACAAGTCCGTCTGGCTAAAATTGATGTACAAAAACAACAAGGCAAGGAGAATACAACGATAGAAACCTTTGACAAACTAGACACACTAAAACCAAGTGACATTTTCAGCAAAATCTATCTGAAAACATACAACGAAGAAATACCAAACACGCTACAAAAATTATTTCAAGATGTGCTTGAAGAAACGCTAAGCAAAGAAAACTAAATTATGAAAATACTTGCCATACGCATTAGAAATTTAGCTTCATTAGAAGGAAATATAGAAATTGATTTTACCAAAGAACCCTTACATTCAGCAGGCATATTTGCCATTACGGGTGTAACCGGTGCAGGTAAATCAACCATACTCGATGCGCTTTGTTTAGCCTTGTATGCGAAGACGCCACGATATGAACAAGCAAATGCCAAAGTGGAAGTGCAAGGCGCTGGCATTTCACAAAATGACGCAAGAGGTATACTTCGTGACGGCACCACAGATGCTTATGCAGAAGTTGAATTTGTTGGGATTGATCAAGAAATTTATGTATCCACTTGGACAGTTAGAAAAGCAAGAAATAAAGTAGATGGTAGTTTACAAGATGCGCAAATGAGTGTATGCAATAAAGAAACAAAGATTTCATTTCCTGCAAAAAAAACAGAAACCTTAAAAGAAATTGAACGTTTAGTTGGCTTAAATTTTGAACAATTTACAAGATCCGTTTTATTGGCACAAGGTGAATTCACAGCCTTCTTAAAAGCAGATATACATGCCAAATCTTCTTTGTTAGAAAAACTAACTGGCACACATATCTACACCGAAATATCGAAATTAATTTTTGAAAAAAATAAAGAAGCACAAGAAGTTTTGCAACAATTAAGATTGCAAATGGAAGGCATAGAAATATTAAGCGAAGCCGAAATGCAAATCTTGCAAGAAGAAAAAAAGACTACTGAACAAACAATTCTTCAATTAGAAAAAGCACTCGAACAACTAGATAAAGAAATTACTTGGAAGCAAAATTGGAAAGACATTCAAGAACGAAAAAACAAACTAGAAGATGAATTACAATTTGCAATAAATCAGAAAAATGAAATTGCCGATACTGAAAAATTGTTAGTACAAGTAGAGCAAGTACAAGCTATCAAATCTGTATTTGAAGCCAAACTACAATCCATAGGACAACAAGATGCTTTACAAGCTAGGTTCCAACAGTTACAAGAGAAAAATACGAAGCAGAAGGATGAAATAGAATTAATGGAAAAAGAAGTTTCCATATTGGAAACACAACAAATAAAAGTAAGCGCAGAATTCGCCGATGCAAAACCTCAAATAGAAAAAGCTAAAGAATTAGACACCATTTTAATTCAAAAAGAAAATCAACTAGCGCATGCTAAAATAGATGAAAAGAATGCGCTTCTTCAGAAACAACAAACTGAAAAAAAGATAGAAGAGAACAACCTAAAAATTGTTGAATTAAAAATATGTATTCTCAAAATAACTACATGGCAAAATGAAAATATAAGCAGAGAAATTATTGCAAAAAATATAAATCTGATTGCGGATAAATTGTCTACGCTACAATCTATTCAACAGGATAATAAGAAACAAGTAGATAGCTTAGATTTAGTAGAAAAACAAAAAACTAAGCTTGTCGAACTTGTTTCAGGCTCGACATCCGAACTACAAAAAAATCAAACAGCAACAGAAGAATTACAAGAACAAATTAATAAGCAATCTCAACAATTACAGATTTTTAAAATTGAGGATATTAAGGCAAAAGAAAATGAATACAGACAAAAAGAAAAAATAATCATTTCTGCAAATGGGCTTTGGAAAATTCTATATCAAACCGAACTAGAATGTCAGCAAAAGGCAACACTATTAGAGAAAAGAAAAACAGAGCTGGATAATTATAAACTTTCGCTGATTCAAACTAAGGATAACCTTTCAACAGCTAAAATAAAACGAGAAGCTATTGATAAACAAGTCTCTAAAATGAAGCTGCTTATTGCAGAAAGCGTTACTGAAATGCGCTCTCACTTAACTGATGGTGAAGAGTGTCCTGTTTGTGGAAGCAAGGAACATCCCTTTGCGCAGACAAGGGATTTACTGTCTACAAAAATGTTTGAGGAGCTTGAAGCCGAACAAAAATTACTTAGCGCCGTATTTGAAAAAATCAATAAAGAATATAATCGATTAGAACAATCCATTGAATCTTTAAGCAAGCAATTAGTGGATGAAGAGAAAGAATTAACACTTAAAAATTCTCAATTATTAAGTTACAAAAATGAGTGGCAGAACTTAGAAATATATTCAGAAATTAAAGAAATTCAAGCAGCAGAAATGTCCTCTTGTTTAAGTGCAAAAGAAACAGAATTAAATACAGCAATGGGCGAAGTGCAAATTCAATTACAAAATTTTGCGGAAGAAAATAATAAATTAGAAATCCTAAAAAACAACTTGAATACAGTAGAAAAAAATCTACAAAAATTATCCGAACAACACCAAAGCAACATTCATCAGCAAGGAAATAATACGAATGAAATAACTCGAATAAAAAATAGTATAGAGGAACTGGCAAATAAAACCAATACTCAAATTGCAGATTTGAATAACTATTTTCAACAACCCAATTGGATTCAACATTGGGAAAAAGATGCCAATGATTTTGAAAATAAATTAAATCTATTTGCTAAAACATGGAATGAAAATAATGAGTCATTATTGGCAAACAACAACAGCTTAAACTTAGCAACAGCAGCCATTGCACAGTATCAATCACAATACGCAAAGGATGAATTGGATTGGAAGAATAAAGTAAATAATTGCAAACAATTCCATGATGAATACCATCAACTCTTCAACCAAAGGCAAGAAATTTTTGAAGGAAAAAAAATAGAAGCCATTGAATTGGTATTCAAAGTAGCAGTGGACAATGCCACTGAAGAGTATGATAAAAACAATTCTCTCTTGGCTACAAGACAAATCGAGAAAGCAAAAACAGATGGTGAATGTCTACAAGTTGAAAATGAGATTAAAAAACAAAAAGAAATTATTATTCAACAAAAAGAATCCATTCAACATTGGTTGCAGAATTATAATACAAAAGCAGAAATTTTGTTGGATGAAATACAACTTTCATCACTCATGCAATACACCCATGCATGGATTAACACAACAAGAAATGATCTTCAAAAAATCAATGATAAAGTAAAACATACACACGCTTTATTGCAGGAAAACAATCGTACTTTGCAAGAACATATAAACAAAAAAATATCTGACAAAGAAGAAAATATTTTATTAGAAGATAAAGAAAAGACGAAGGAAAATCTGAACATCGCAAGAACAGATAAACACAAATTTGAATCTAGAATATTGATGCAAGCAGAGAATGAGAAGAAAGCAGGCAATTTGCAATCTCAAATAAATGAGCAGCAAATGAGTTCTTCACAATGGGCGAAGCTCAATGAGTTATTAGGTTCGGCAGATGGTAAAAAATTTAGACAATACGCTCAAGAATATACATTGGACGTATTGCTATCTTACGCTAATATTCATTTAAAAAATTTAGCCGATCGCTATCAATTATCTCGCATTCCAAATACATTGGGCTTACAAATTATGGACTGCGATATGGGCAATGAAATCCGCACGGTGTATTCATTATCTGGTGGCGAATCGTTTTTAGTTTCACTAGCGCTTGCCCTTGGTTTAGCGTCACTTTCTTCCAATAAAATGAAAGTAGAATCCTTATTTATTGATGAAGGTTTTGGCTCCTTAGATGCAACTACATTAAGCATTGCTATGGATGCATTAGAACAATTGCATAACCAAGGTCGTAAGGTTGGTGTGATATCACATGTACAAGAAATGACAGAACGCATTCCTACGCAAATCCATATTTATAAACTATCGAATGGTAAAAGTAAGTTGGAGATAATAGGATGATGAATAATACATCCCTTCTACTCAATCACAATCTTCCTAGTCATTTGTTGATTACCATTGATGAATTGTACATAATATAATCCTTTCGCGAAGGAGGAAGTAGGAATAGTGAAATGAAGACTTTTTAAATTATTATTTACTGTTTGTTGGGTTATCATTTTGCCGCTCGCCTGATAAATGCTATAATGCAATTTACCAATCTCTAATCCTTCCAAATGCACATTTACAAAGTCTTTTGCAGGCATTGGATATAAATTAGCTGCTAATACGGAAGAAGCAATTTGCGCATGTACTATGATGGAGTAGTTTGATTTTCCATTCACATCTACTTGCTTAATCCGATAATAATTTATGCCATCTACTGGGACAAAATCGGTTATTGCATATTCATTTTTTTCTTCACTATCACCAGCACCTTTCACGCTATTTATTTTTTCAAAATGGATACCATCTATACTTTTCTCTACATCAAAATGATCGCAATTCTTTTCCATTTCTGTTGACCAATGAATATCAATTTGTTTATTGTCAATCGCCAAGGCACTTACATCACCCCATACAATCGGAAGCACAGTTACGATATTAGAACTAAACAAACCTCTACCATGTGTGGCTGCCACAAGGCGCTTATCTGCAGCTCTTACTTTAATCATATCTACACGCACATTAGCCAGTCCAGTATTGGTAGGTGCCCATGCGGTGGAAGCACCATTGATATTGTCTGTAGACCAAACGCCTAATTCCGTTGCGATAAATAATTGGTCATTATTTGACGGATTGAATACTGCCCATCGAATAGGCATATCAGGCAATGTAGCATTATCTAATGAAGTCCAAGTAGGTGTAGCTGCTGTTCCATTCGCGGTCATAACCACGCTGTTTGTTACACCATAATTTGTCATGGTTGCAATAATGCTATCATCTAATCCACTTGTTGATTTCCAAACTTCAATACAAGATACACTGCCACTTGCCCAAGGCGAATTTAAACTAGTAATCGTTGGAGAAGAACCAACATTTGCATTTACAATTTTATATATACCTCCACCAGTAGTACCAACATAAACGGTATTCGCATTGTTTGGTGAAACCTTCACATGTCGCACCGCATCGCCATTGATGGCAATACTCAATATTGTTTTTGTTGGCGTCGCAAATACATTCGTCCAACGTAAAAGTTCATTTGCGCCTCTTCCTGAATACAAAATATTGGAGCCATTTGCTAAGTCCATTGGATTCACAAAGGAACCCGTATTATCGCTGGAAAGGCTATTGAAATTTGCACCACCATCTGTTGAAGTGCTTACATTATTATAAACATAAGTCACAATTTGTTTATTGCTATTGGTTTGATCTACAAAGCAAAAACAGCCATCACCGCCATTTACATCTATGGTGCTGTTCATACCGACCGTACTAAATTGCTGAGATCCATTGTCCTGAGCACCAGCCAAAAAATAATTTGATCCAGTAGTATTTGCAGTTGCACAAGAATAAAACTGCGTAACATTATATCCTTTATTACCAGTTGCTCCTGTGTTTTTTTCATCAAAAGTTGGAGAGCTTACACTGGCATTTCCGGAACGAAAAATACCACCATCATTACCTATATAAAGTACACTTGAATTACCTGGTTCAAATATTGCGACATGCTGATCGGAGTGTATATATTGAAATCCAAAGCCCGCATACCAATGAGATTGTTGCGACCATGTGCCTCCGTTATTTGTTGATTTAAACATATCTATTCCACCTATCCAAACTTTATTCGCATTGTTTGGATCTACTGCCAAAGCAAAATCATACCATGCTTGTGTTCTAGTAAATTCAGGCGTCACACCAGGATCAGCATCGGTAGGTAAAGTTTTAACCGTCCATGTAACACCACTATTTGCCGAGTATAAAAAAGAAGAAGCACCATTGCCTGTTCCTGATTGACACACTGCATAAACAGAACTTCCATTGCAGGCAATATCTACTCGACGCACTGTACCAGCCTTTGTTGCAAAATCAGCAGAACTAGTCCAAGTTAATCCATCGTTTGCGCTTGTATAAAATTGTCCATTCGTAGTTGTGCCTTTTCCAGAAGAAGCATAAATAGTTCCACCTGCAGAAGCAATTTCGATATCGCCATAAAAGTCTGTCCCTGCGCTGACTTTCACGAAGGTAGACGCGGTTGTAACTGGCGCGGTTGTTCGCCAAATTCCTGTACTCGTTGCCACCAATACGGTACCAACAGAGGTCACCACTAATTTTTGACAATAATAAAAATCGCTATTATTTGCAGTGCTTGTAATCGAATTCCAAGTAGTACCACCATTGGTTGATATCCATACACCAAGCCCTCTTATAGCATCTCCATTTCCACGACCTTCACCTGTTGCACAATACATTTTTTGTACATTGCTTGGATCATAATCCATGCTACTGATTGCAAGATTATCCATGAAGTCATTATTATTT
Organism: Chitinophaga pinensis; assembly: GCA_945878115.1. GTDB lineage: Bacteria > Bacteroidota > Bacteroidia > Chitinophagales > Chitinophagaceae > OLB11. The sequence goes on from CAMDVD010000006.1 coordinate 57,875, forward strand.
GTCCATAACGGTGTGCTTGCTGTAATATCTGTTGTTTTCCATAAACCACCACCAACAGAACCTGCCCATACGGTTTTTTTTGTAGCATCATTCGGATCTACCATGATGGTTCTAGTACGACCACCAATATTATTTGGACCACGTTCTTGCCAAGTAATACCACTAATAGCGCCACGGGTCTTTTTGGCTTGCATTGTTTTTAATTGTTGCAAGGCAATTAATAATCTTTCTCTTGGTACTATTCCTAAACGGACATCCTTCGTAATTTCGTTCTCATAAGCGATTGCTTCATCTGGTTTATCGAAACTTAATTTTTTAATTTCTTTGTTTGAAATAATGGAAAATGATATTCCCAATAGAATAAATATACTAATACTCAAAATAGCGTTTTTTTTCATGCGACTGAATTTTTCCAAAAATAACACAATGTGTGCGCAAAAAAAAGATGGGTTTCGTTTTAATGACTATATTTATCCAATACAATGATATGAATTTAGAATGGCTACAAGGAATAGTTACAGATAGGATAGACGAAGCCTATAATACAAAACGTATTTTTATTGAAGTACAAGGCATCGAGCAATTTGATTTTAAACCAGGTCAATTTGTAACGCTGGATTTGCCTATTCATGAAAAAAAAAATAAACGCTGGCGCAGTTATTCCATTGCCTCAGCACCGAATGGCGGCAATACCTTTGAACTTATTATCGTTTTGCTAGAAGGTGGTTTGGGCAGTAATTTTCTTTGTAATGAAATAAAAATTGGCGACACAATTACCTTTCGTGGTCCTACTGGTGTATTTGTTTTACCGGAAACCATGGATCAGAATTATTATATGATATGCACTGGTACTGGCATTGCACCGTTTAGAAGTATGATACATCATATTCAACAACAACAAATACCGACTAAAAATATTTACCTCATTTTTGGCACACGAACACAACATGACTTATTGTATTTTGATGAATTGAATGCGCTTCAAAACCAAATGCCACAGTTTCATTTTATACCTACACTTTCAAGAGAAGAATGGACAGGTGAACATGGATATGTACACGCTATTTATCAGCGCTTATGCAAAGAGGATCCAGATGCACAATTTTTATTATGCGGTTGGAAAAAGATGATAGACGAAGCGCGTAATAACCTACTGACTATGGGTTATGACAAAAAACAAATTCATTTTGAACTCTATGGTTAAGTCCTATTTTACCTTTAATTTTATCCCATGAAAAAAATTATCTTCTTCCTATTGTTAGCATGTTCCTATTTTTCGAATGCACAAATAACAGTGTATAAAAAAATTGCGCAACGACATGACGATTACGCAAATAATAATTGGCGTGGACAAGACTCTATTTTATTCGCGTATAATACAGATGCAGCACTTACGAATTTAACTGCGCTCAAAGGGGATTCAAATAATGGTTGGAATAATTATTATAAATATTCTTACGTCCTAAATGCATTGGATAAAGTACTCGTACAAACCAGAGAAAATTGGAATGGTACAAGCTGGGTTAATAATACTCGTTATACGTATACCTATGATGTGAATGGCGACAATTCATTGATAGAATACCACACATGGAATGGCAGCACATGGAATGCGGCTGGACAAATAACCTATACAGGTTATAATGCATCCCATAAATTTCAAGACGAAATTGCCTATGTAAACTCTGCGGGCAATTGGGTTCCTTTATCTAAAAACCACCATGAATATGTAAATAATGCGGACAAAATAAATGTGTTGGAAAAATACTTTTGGAATAGCAGTACCGCTACTTGGACAAAAAACGAACGTTACTATTACAACTACAACCTAGATTCCATAAGCATTGCAACGCGTTCTTTACCAGATACTAATCAAGCATGGGCAACAGTAACTCGTGTTATGTATAATTATTCTACTACACCTTTTCTCCTGAATGAAACGGTAAATCAAAAATGGGATACTTCATTGGTTACACCAATTTGGGTGAATACTTCACGCATTGTAAATACCTATACAGCTTCTAACCTCATTCAAAAAAACTTGACTGAACTTTATGTAAATGGTGCATGGAATGCCAGTGCACGTAATACATATACTTATAATGCATCCGATAAATTGATAGAATATTATACGGAACTTGTCAATAATGGATGGCAAAATAATGCAAGAAAAACCTATGCGTATACAAGCAATAATATCACAGAAGAATTGCAGTATATTGGCAATGGAAATTCTTGGGACTTAGATAAAAAAATAAATTATGATTATGATATGCAAGACAATAATATCTATAAAGAACAAAATCAATATACAGGTGCTAACTATTTGCCATTGACAAGAGATTTCTATTATTACAATATGTTTGTAGTTGGAATTCCAATTGTTTCTGATGTTAAAAATTCTTTTGTATTGTATCCAAATCCAAGCAGCAATCAAATCCATATTGAATACACCGCAGAAAAAAATAAACATATTGCTGTACATATTATTGATCAAATAGGGAAAGAAAAAATCTTCATGACACAACCACTATTTACTGGTCAAAATAATATTAGTATTCCTTGCGAAACACTTGCTGCTGGCACCTATTACGTACAAATTACTTCATTAGAAACAGGTTTATCCCAAACAGAAAAATTCCAAATGCTAAAATAAATTTTCCTTTGACATACTAAATCCGATGCAGTGCGCGTTATGTCGCAATGAAAAATATCCTCTTCCTCTGTCTTAGTATTTGCAGTTTACAAAGCAACGCACGTGTCATAGAAAAAAAGACCAGTCATGAACTTGGATTTCATATGGAGTCCTCTACTCCTCAAAGTGATTTTTCTTTACATGGTATTGGTATTCAGTACAAAAAATGGACTAATCCTTATCACGCATTTCGATTCATGGGAAGCGTCAGTGTAGACTATCATCGAAGCAATTTTTTACAAAAACAATACATACAAAATGATACTTCTTTTCGAGAGTTTATGCGCAATAAAAGCACTGCCTATAATGTGTCGGTGGGAAAAGAATATCGTAAAAATTTTTATAAGCATGTATACTTTTCTGCTTTTGCCGACTATCGTTTTTCTTATGCAACAGGTCAATCCAACCTTGGTATTGCCAAAACCTATAATGCAATACATGACCAATTAAATACTACAACAAGCATCAGCAATACTGGCACAGATTATCATTCAATTCGAACTGGCATCTCGCCAGGATTATCAGCCCAACTGGTTTTCAACAGAATGATAATTGGTATGGAAACTGCAAGCTATATTTTCTATTCTTATGAAAGTACGAGCAAGGTATCTGATTTCGAATTGAATGTGAATAGCATGTTTCACCGAATTTATTTGTCATATCGGTTTTAAAGTACGGGGAAATAATTTTACTGTACTCCAATTATTTGAACGAGAGGGAGACTTCTCCTTCTAGTATTAGATGAATATTAGCTGGCGCGAGAATGAAGCGTTGGTATTATGCGCTGGCATCTCGTGCTGTTGCTTTATAAATTAATGCACATAAATATTTAGTCATTTTCTTCTTCTATTTCCTCATCTAATTCTGGCGTAGCCATTATTCTCGATATAAACCAAACTGTTCCTTTTTTAGATTTAAAAATTTTTGTCGCCAAAATAATTCCAATCAATAGTCCTAAAACGCCAATACTAATTCCAGCTATTTTACCGATCAAATTTTCGGAATTGAAATAGATAATTGCCCCAAAAATTCCACCGATTAGCGTTGGTGAAATCATTATTTCGAACCAAGCAACGATTTCAGTTATTAACTCCAATATTTTAAACCACATTATTCTCATTTTTAAAATTAAAATATCGTTTATAGTTCTGGCGCGAGAATGAGGCGTGGCCTTTGTGTGATGGCTTCTCGTGCCTTAGTTCTTCAAAGCAAATAAACTAAAAGTATAGTTCTCTATGAAATACCTTTTGTTTAATAGTTTCATCTTGTTGCCTTCAACAACACATTATTCTATCCTGTGAAAATTTCAATTTTGAAAAACAATATTTATATAATCAATGGCTATACTAAGCATGTTATGAAAACAAAAGTACTTAGGTGCAGTTGTATTGCGGCAACGATAGTAGTGAAAATCCTTTTTGCTGGCTCTGCAGCAAAAAGATTGAAACGGATAGCGTGCATGCCGCCCAAATAATTCTCACAACAAATTAAATTTATCCAAAAAAATCAGCCTTCACAAAATAGTTAAAACTTTCTTAAATTTGAAATGCTTAGAACATGCTGCATTATTTTTGCCGCATGTTACGATTTGAAAACATAGAATACTTTTGGCTATTACTATTGGTAGTACTAGTCATTGTCTTGTTTATTTTTGCCATGCTGAATAAACAATCTCGTTTAAAAAAAATTGGAGATGAATCTTTGGTACATGCATTAATACCTACTTTCAGCTCACCTCGCACTGTAATTCGTTTTATACTTTTAGGTTTAGCACTAATTATCGGAATAGTTGGTTTAGCTAATTTACAAGCAGGATCTCGTTCCGAAAAAATAGAACGAAAAGGGATAGATGTCATGATTGCATTAGATGTGAGTAAAAGTATGTTGGCAAAAGATGTGAGTCCGAATAGATTAGAAAAAGCAAAACAATTTATTTCTAAGTTATTTGAAAAATTACCCAATGACCGAATAGGACTTATTTTATTTGCTGGCAGGGCTTATACCTCTGTTCCATTAACAATAGATTACTCTGCATTAAAAATGAATTTATTTTCTGCGAATCCATCATTGGTGCCAACACAAGGTACAGTGATAGGTGAGGCAATCAGTATGGCTAGACAAAGTTTTAATGCCAAAGAAACAAAGTACAAGAGTATTGTTTTAATCAGTGACGGAGAAGACCACGATGAGAATGCACAAGATGAAGTGAAGAAGGCTGTTGGAGAAGGCATAATGATTAATACCATTGGCATTGGTTCTCCAGAAGGTGCTTCCATTTGGGATGAAGAATTGCAGGAGAATAAAAAAGATGAAGAAGGCAAAGAAGTAATCTCTAAATTGAATGAATCTGAATTGCAAACGATTGCAGCTGCTGGTCAAGGCGTTTATGTACGTTTAAATAATACAGATGCCGCAACAGAGTCTATTGCAAAGCAAATCAATTCGACGGAGCAGAAGAATTTTGGAGACAGTATTTTTACGGATTACAATAGTTATTTTCAGTATTTCTTGGTTGTAACTTTACTGCTCATGCTCATCGAGTTTATTATTCCGGAACGCAAAAAACTACAAACAATATGAGAATTATCTTTTTTCTAATAGCCGCTTTTGTATGTTCAAATTCTATTGCACAAACTGCCGACCAACATATTTATTCTGGCAACAAATTGTATGCAAAAGGGCAGTATAAAGCCGCTGCAGCAGAATACCAGAAAGCCTATCAAGACAAAAAAAATAGAGAAGCACAATACAATTTAGGGAATGCTTTTTACCAACAAAAGGATTATGAAAAAGCCAACAAACAATATACGGAAACAGCTTCCAACTCGAAAGATAAAAATTTAAGAGCCGCTTCTAATCACAATATTGGCAATACCTATATGGAGCAAAAAAAATGGGATGAAGCCATTCAAAATTATAAGCAATCGCTTAAACAAAATCCAGACTCAAAAGAAACAAAATATAATCTTGCTTATGCGCAGGCAATGAAAAAAAAGCATGAAAATGACGACAAGAATAAGAAGGATCAAAACAAAGACAAGGATAAACAAGATCAAAATAAGAAAGACCAACAAGATAAACAGGACAAGCAAGACAAAGGCAAACAAGATCCAAAACAGGATGATAAAGGAGATCCGAAAGAGCCTAAAGACAAGGAGCAAGACAAACCCCAATCGCAGCCAAGCAAACTAACAAAAGATCAAGCAGATCAATTATTAAATGCCTTGAATCAAGAGGAAAAAAAGTTACGTGAAAAGAAAGACAAGGAAAAAGGACAAGCAGTAAAATTGGAAAAAGATTGGTAGTACCGTAGCATTTATTTTTTAATTAAAATAGACTATGGTATATTCTCATTCGTATTTGTTTTCTTAATTAAAAAATACGCTACGGTATACAACCAAGATCACTTAGTTTTCTTAATTAAAAAAAATGCCAATAGCAATTACAACTCTTCCATTTTATGTCCGCCTTTAAATATTTTACCTGAAATAATGAGTTGAAAAAAATCATTAAAGTCAGTAGACACTTTACAATAATAAACAGGAACAACAAATAGTATTGCTCCAAGTATACTTTTTCCTACAATATTTAAACAGGAATTCAGAAACATGTGGTGTTCAACGTAAGAAAGATGAGGTATAAAAAACAAGATACCCATGGTGCATGCTGAAATACAAAGAAGCGTAATATAGTGTTTGCTAAAACAATGAAAATGAAATTTGTTGTAGATAACAATGGACTTCAATACATTGAAAACCATCAATGAAATAGACACAGCCAAAGCAGCACCATTCATACCCATTCTTGGAATAAGTAAGACATTTAATACGATTGTCATCAACATCATAATCACCGATAAATAAATGATATATTTAAAATGTTTGGAGCTATTAATAATTTCAGTGTTCAGACCGAATGCCATATCCACCAAACGTCCTGTGGCTATGATATACAGAACATTTTCGCCAATTGCATAAGAAGGAGGAAGTAAGGCAAAAATACCACTGGCATTACTTACTAATAATGTATACAAAAAACATCCTATCAAAAACAAATTAATACTAATTGCTTTGTTTAATTGATTCACTTTTTGCATGTCATTGTTTACAATGGCTTCGCGAATAATCGGTGTTGAAATAAAGGAAATTGCACGATAAGGTACCTGTATCATTTGTCCCAATACAAGTGGTCGCATATAGATACCCAAGACACCCAAACCTAAATAGGCAGGTAAAATAATACCATCAAGAAAATTACTGATATTTAAACATATGGTAAGTAATAACATACCTCCACCAAAATAAAATTGTTGTTTGACATCGCTATTTTGCGTGAGGAATTTGTTGGGGCTATAGGCTTTAAAACCAAGACCTTTTACAGCATAAATAAGAAGTATGAAAAAAGTAACGATATAGATTAATGCGAATCCATAGATGAACTGTTTTTGATTGAGTAGGTGATAAATAAAACCGTATATCAGTAAAATCAATAAAACACGCATCACTATTTCTCGCAAAAAAGTAGGCACAGCCACACGTAATTTAAGCATACTATATATCTCAAAGTATTGGCTAAAGACTTGTGTTGCAACTAAAGGAATAATGAGAAAATAATACGGTACAAATAAAGCTGAATGCGCTTTATAGTTCTCTATAATTTGATGACGAAATAGATAATAAAAAAAAGCGAATAGGATAATACCGACGCTCATCGCTAACAATGCAAAAGCATTAAAATAATTTACCGTTTCACTTTCCTTCCAAACACTAAAATATCGGAAAATTATTTGCGCCAAACCCAATGCCGGTATGGAGATGAAGATATAGGTTAAATTTTGTAACAAGCCAATCAAACCTAAATACTCCTCAGAAACAAGATGCGGAAAAACAAAATTAAAAAATATAACGCCTATCAATACGCCTACATAATTAACTATACTTGTTTTCAGGCTTTGCCGCTTAATGATGCCCATTTAGGTAATTTTCTTTACTAAAATAATATTGTTTAAATAAAGATCTTTTCGTTTCATAAATTTCGGTAATAACTTATTGAGTATTGAACCAATAATAAAAATTGGACTTATGAAGAGAATAAAAAATATAGAACTAAAGACAGGAATTTTATTAATAAAAAAATATAAATACAATGCTTGCATTTGTACCATTGCTATAAAATAATTCCCAGTTTTTTCATAGGCTACAATTTCAAAACCACATTTTTCTAATAAATTCTTTAATCCAAATGAAGTATATCTCGCAAAATCATACGGAACTTCATGTTCAGGCCAGAAAAAAGGGCAGGTTGCTAGCAATAATCCATCTGGTTTCAAAACTCTGTTTATTTCAAGAAGAATTTCTTCAAGATTAAAAATATGCTCAAAGGTTTCTGAAGAAAAAACACCATCAATGGAATTATTTTCAAATGGGAACTCTTTCCCATCATAGAATATATCAACTTGTGATTTTGTATCTCCATTACCACTTACTTCAATATCTAAACCTATATAAGATGTCACATTGCAAAATTCAGACTTATATGGCATAGTACCACATCCTAAATCGAGGATTTTACCTTGAAATAATTTTGAATAATTTTGTATTCCCTTATAAAGTTCCTTCCGAATAATATAAAATGGATTATAAAAAACTCCCCATATACTTTTGGAAAAAAAAATATTAGCTTTGTTCTTTCGAGAATAATTCACAGTCTACAAATTTAGTTTCAAAATGGTAATAAATGCATTAAATCTAGTTTTAAAAAAAATTGGATACAAAATAGTACAAGATGATTTTGATAATAAATATTCTGAGTTTCTTGAAATTTATAATTTTTGTAAACCCTACACAATGACAAGTGTAGAACGTATGTATGCCTTATATAAAGGGGTTGAGTATGTAATAAAAAATAACATACCAGGCGACTTTATCGAATGTGGTGTTTGGAAAGGAGGAAGTTCCATGTTAATTGCTAAAACGTTATTGAAATTTAATATTAATAATCGTAAAATCTGGATGTATGATACTTATGAAGGGATGGTTGAGCCAGGCGAAAATGATAAAGATACTTCAGGACAAAATGCACATGGTACCTGGGTTTCATTAAAAAATGAATCAAACAAATCAGGATGGTGTGTTTCGTCTTTAGAAGAAGTAAAAGGATATATGAACACAACAAATTATCCAACTGAATTAATTCATTTTATAGAAGGTAAAGTAGAAGAAACTATACCTACAAATATACCGAATGGGCAAATTGCTCTTTTAAGACTAGATACAGATTGGTATGAATCTACTAGACATGAATTGATACATTTATTCCCTTTACTAATTCAGAAAGGTATTTTTATAATTGATGATTATGGGCACTGGGTAGGGGCAAAAAAAGCATTAGATGAATATCTGAGCGAAAATAATATTCAAATGTTTCTTAACTATATAGACTATACTGCCCGCATAGCTGTCAAGGTATAATTTATTTCTTTGAATAAACTGCTAAAATAGAAGCTCCATTGATATTTCTTCTATTCAAATAGAAATAAATTTTAAGAATTGGCTCAAAAAAAACAATTAGAAACTTTGGTAGATTTAATTTTTCTTTAATATAATTCTTTGTATAAGATTTATAGTGTTCTAACGGTTGTCTTTTAATTTCTATTAAATTCAAATCATAAACATCACATAAAGCCGCTAATGACTTTTCGTTCCACCAACCCATATGATGGGGAGGTAAATTTAAGAAATGATATTTATCAAAAGTCAAATAATAAGGTTCATTATTTGGGACGGCTAAAATAATTTTACCACCTTGTTTTAATGTACTCACCGCCGCATTTAGAAAGCCATTAACATCAGAAATATGTTCGAGGACTTGAAAAAAAGTAACTATGTCATATTGAGATTTATTCTTTATTGAATGATCTTGAATATTTTCATTATAAACAAGAATTCCTTTCTTATTTGCAATATTCTTTGCTTTTTCGTTTAACTCTAATCCAATACAGCTACATTCCTTTTCCTTAGAAATATATTCTAAAAAACTTGCTTCGCCACACCCAATATCTAACACTTTACTATTTTTCTCTATATACTTATTCGCTACCCCAAATTCCCACTTCCATTTTGAATAGTACCACGGAATTTGTTCAAGTTGTTCATAAAAACTACTATCTCCTTCAATACCAAAAGGTTTAAAAAATCTATAGCTTGTTTCTTCACATTCATACAATTTAATTGTAGGAATCTTGTTTAGCAAATAATTAATATCAATGTTTGTCTCTCTTAGATAATCTTTTACTAATATCGATTTATCAATATCAAATAAATATTTTACAGGACCTTTTGTAATAGGTGACACAATATCGTTACTTTTATCCATTTTGATTTAGTAATATCTTACAAAGATGTATAAACTTTTTACAATTAAGAGATACTTAGAACAAATATTAATGTGGCCCTTTATTTTGATTGGTAAATGTATTGCCTTAACAAAGCCATTAAAGGAGGAATTTGATATTTTCTTTTTTTTTCCAGGTTATGCCATTGGCGGTGCTGAACGTGTTAATGCAGAAATAATTAAAGCTTTTAGTGACAAAAAAGTAATAATATATTTCACTAAAAACTCACCCAATAATGGAATGAAACATTTCTTTAATCTGCCAAATGTGACTATTCGTGAAATAAACAAATGGGCTGATAACAAATATATTTTTTGGGGAAACCTTATTTATAGAGGGATTTGCTCTCAATATATAAATGCACAATCTTTTCCACCTATAGTATTTATTGGTCAGTGCAATTTTGCATATAAATTAACTCCACATATAAAAAGGAATATTAAAATTCATGAGTTAATACATATGTTTGATTCTAGATTTACTTGGGTTTGGGCTCCATTTGTTAAATTTATAAATACACGAATTATTGTTGGAGAAATATTTAAAGTAAAATTTGGAGAATCCTATTTGAAAGAAGGAATACCAATTAAATATTTAGACCGACTTAGAATTATATTTTATCGACTAGAATTTTTACCTAATAAAAGACAAAACCGTTCTTGGAATCTACCACTAAAAGTTTATTATGCAGGAAGAGGAGGTCCTCAAAAAAGAGTTTGGATAATTGTCAAAGTAATTCAAAAATGTAGAGAAATGAATTTGCCAATTTCATTTAAATTGGCTGGTTCATTTAAAAATGAAATGCCTCAAGAATTTATAGATAATGGCATATATATCGGGGAGTTAAAAGGTGGTGAAGAGATGTATAATTTTCACAAACAAAATGATATTCTCTTAATGACATCAGCTTGGGAAGGATTTCCTTTAGTTATTATGGAAGCCATGTCATTTGGAGCAATTCCATTAGTTACGAATATTGATGCCATTCCTGAACATATCACAAATGCACAAAATGGATTTTTATTGAATAACATAAATGATGAGAATTTACTAGTCAATGAAATAATAGAAAATTTACTGCACCTAATAGAGCATCATAAAAACCTGGATATTATATCATTAAATGCATACCAATATTCGTTATCAAATTTCTCTGCTGAAAAATTTCAAAAAGAATATCGTAATGTTCTTTTGGAGAATTAATTTATATTAGTAATATTATCGATTCTTTTATTTTTTTGAAAAATCTATTGATTTAACTAATACCTATCTTATTAAATTACTTTTATAAAGTAAATTGAAATATTTATTTAAAATAAAAAACGTTATTATGAATAAGAAAAATCTATCTGGAATAATACTTGTATTCTTATTTTCCTTTATTTCATCAAATGATTTAATTGGACAAGACTGGAATTATTCATATTCAAAATATACGAAAGATTTAGGGTTACCAAGTAATAATGTTTATTGCGTTATTTCAGACAAAGATGGCTTCTTATGGATTGCTTCAGATGTTGGTATTATTAAGTTTGATGGCTGTCATTATAAAATATTTACTGTCGAAAATGGTTTACCAAGTAACGATGTATTTGAAATTTATTGTGACAAGAAAAATAGAATTTGGATCACAACTCTTAAAAATGATATCTGCTATATTAAAAATGATAAAATATGCACTATACAAAATGACACCCTATTACAAAAAATAAATGTAAATACTGGATTTCCACGTTTTTTTGAAGATTCAAAAGGTAATATTTGGATCTATTCTAATAAAAATAAAATCTATTTATTATCAACCAATAATAGTGTTGAAGAGATCAAAATAAATTATAAGTCTAATACCAATTATTTTATCACTGAATTCAAAGATTACATCTACATTCTCTATTTTTTTAATACAATAAAATATGACCCTATAAAAAAAACAAGTGTGGTCCTTAAATCAAAAAAGGATATACGAATTAATGGTCTAGGGATTTTAAACAATAAATGTTATTTCATTAATGAAGACAATAATATATGTGTTACAGATACAAGTACTTTAGTGAATGGTACCTTTAAAAGCAGGTCTAGTAGCTGGAAGGTCCCAATCATTGATTCAGATATTTGGATAACAAGTAAAAATGGTTTTAATCTTTACGATCTTAAAACATTAAAGCTAAAAGAAGTTATCTTAAATGGATTATTCGTATCGACAACACATAAGGATTTAAAAGGAAATTTATGGATCTCCACATTATCAAATGGAATTTTTAAACTAAATTCCAAAACAATAATTAATTTAATTAATTTAAAAGGCAACATTAAAAATTCCTTTTACTCCATTACTGTTGATAAATCAGAAATTTTTGTAGGTAATTATAAAGGACAAGTATTTATTTATAATAAAAAAAAATTATCCTTATCTGAAAAAATCATAATCAAAAAAAAATCCCTCACCGGGTATAGAATTTTAAAGATACATATTGATAACCATAAATTACAGATAGTAACTGACGTAGGTACTTTCTTATACAACAGACAAACAAAATATCTTACTGAAATATTCAGTGAAAATCGAGCCCCAAAAAATATCTATTCAAGCGGCGATAGTCTCTTAGAAACAAGTAACATCGGAATTCGTTATTTATCACTCAAAAATAAAGAGGTTATTAAATCCATTATAATAGGTAAACGAATTTACTCCTATACAAAGTATTTAAATCGACCGATCGTTGGTAGTGAAGATATTTTATATTCTATTGATACTACTCTAATACCTTATCCTCTTAATATCCCTTTTAATTATAGAGCAGTGGATCTCTTAGTCAAGGACTCATTACTTATTGCTACTACCGCAGAAAAGGGAATTTTTTTCATCCGCGATCATGATGTAATTAAAAATATAAATGCCACAAATGGGTTTAGCAGCAATACTTGTTACAAATCCGTTTTATATAAAGATGCTCTTTTTACGGCTTCAAAAAAAGGGATTAATATTTATGATTTTAAAACAGATTCCATTTTTCATATTTTCGAATCAGATGGTTTGCCATCCAATACTGTGTACGATTTATGTATTCAGAACGATACAATATATGCTGCAACTGAAAATGGTTTATCCATCATACCCATCCAATCCATTTCACATTTTAAATCATTTCCATTATTCATTAAACCCATCTATTTTAATAATGATACCCTTTGGGAAATTCCTAAAAATTTTATTGCAAGGACAAATGCTACTATCGAACTGGTATTAAATGGATTATCATTTGACACAAAATCAAATGTGAATTATTTTTATAGAATAAAAGAAATGGATACGACCTATAAATCAACTATAGATCAAAATATTGCGTTACAATTTCCCCATATTGGCCAATATACATTTGAAGCATATAGTGAAAATAGCGAAGGAACTAAAAGCAATAAGATTATTTTTACGATTCATGTCATTCCCTATTTTTATCAAACATGGTGGTTTAAATTATGCATTGCCATAATTATTTTTATATTGCTTATAACTGTATACAAAAAATTAATTATTCGCGCGAAACAAAAGGAAATTAAAAAAGCGGAGACAGAGAATAAGATTAGAAACCTCGAAATTGCCGCTTGGAGATCTGCTATCAACCCTCATTTTTTATTTAATTCTTTAAATACCATGCAAGGACTATTCAGTACTAGTGATTTTGAAAAAGCGAATACCTATGTAGCTGAATTTTCAAACATGCTTCGTAAAACAATAGATCAAAGTACAAGAATTCTAGTCCAAATAGAAGTTGAAATTGGTTATCTTAAAAATTTTTTAGAGCTTGAAAAAATTAAACGCGACGACAATTTACAATTCAACATCAGCCTTTCTAATCAACCCCTTGAAGCGTATTATATTCCTTCCTTAATGATACAGCCAATAGTTGAAAATGCATTAAAACATGGGATTCAAGATCGAATGGATGGGATGATTTGGATACAATTTGAAATGAAAGAAAATCGCATTTTTTGTACCATTACGGATAATGGCAAAGGGCTTGGTGAGGAAAATAAAAGCGCAAACCAAGATTCTAAAGGTCATTTATTAATTGAAAATAAAATACGTATTGTTGAAAAATTAATCCATCATAAAATTGGCTTTTCATTCGGCAATAAATATTCAGCCCAAAACAATATTATTGGTGCGGAAGCAATTTTCTCATTTCCTATTCTTACATTTGACTATGATGATACCAGCAATTATCGTGGATGACAATCGTATCAATATTAAATTTCTGTCTAATCTTATCCTGACCTACTGTCCTGAAATCAGTATTGTAGAAACGGCAACTAATGTAGAGGATGGCATTAAAGCCCTTGTCCTCCATAAACCGCAATTACTTTTTTTAGATATTGAAATTCATAGCCAAACAGGTTTTGATATTCTGAACTTATTTGAAGATGCTTCTATACAAGTAATATTCATTACAGCCCATGAAAAATATGCCATCAAAGCAATTCAATATGAGGTTGTAGATTATGTACTGAAGCCAATTAAAATTGAAGACTTATTAGCAGCTGTTAAACGTTGTAAAGTAAGACTTCAATCGCTACAGGAACCAAGACAAAAATACCATACAGCCCAAGACATTCAGCAAGTTTTAAGTATTCATCATAAAGAATCCATAGAACTGATTCGATACAACGAAATTATCTTTATACAATCCTTCAATAATCACACCGAAATATTTACAAATCAAGGTAAAAAAATTGTCACTAAAAGAGCACTCAAAGAAATAAACAGCACTTTACCAAGTACTCTTTTTATTCGAGTTCATAACAGCTATATCATAAATATTATGCATGTTTCCAAGTATATTCGGACCAAAAATGGTACCCTGTTAATGAGTAGTGGTATTGAAATTCCCATATCTTCCTCAAAGAAGAAAGAAGTAATGGATTACTTTAACTTTTAAGAAATAAAGAAAAATAGTTTACAGCTCATATTTTGCATGCACAGAATGAATAATTGACTATTATTAATTTCTTTCTTACCTATTAACTCATTATTTTGCATATAAATTATTTGATATGAAGTATTATTTATTAGCGTGTCTGCTTATGTCCTCTCTTTGTGCTGTAGCACAAGTAAACCTAAATTTGGGTTTAGTCCTTTATTTACCATTCAATGGTAATACATTAGATGCAAGTGGAAATGGAAATAATGCCACGAATTTTGGTGCTACATTAACAACAGACCAATGGGGAAATCCAAATAGTGCTTATTTATTTAATGGTACAAGTAATTATATGGAAGTAGCGAATAGTGCAACAATTAATTTTACAAATGGAATCTATTCTGTTTATGCACTTGTAAAACCTCAAGGATTTTATAACGGATTATGTCATGGAAATGATATTATTGATAAAGGTGATAATGATTTCATTTTAGGCTGGTATACTTTAAGATTTTCAGACGCATATAGCACTTCATTTCAAAATTGCTCTTCTCCATTAAATACAACTCAACAGAATTTTTACCCTCAACAAAACAACCTAAATTTTAGTGGCTCTGGATATTTACCATACATTGTACCGAATACTTGGTATTGTTTAGTGGTGATTTCTGATGGAATAGATTTAAAATTATATTTAGATGGCATTTTAGTTAGTACACAAACAATAAACGCTTTAATTGGTACGAATACCGATAATTTATTTATTGGTAGAAAAAATAGTACGACTTATCCTTATTGGTATAATGGTGTTCTCGATGAGCTCCGAATTTATAATCGTGCATTAAACTTACAAGAAATTGATTCCTTATGTAACCTAAATCAAAGTGCTGCCAATTTAAATATTAATGCTTCTTCAACCACCGTTTGCTTAGGACAACCTGTAACGCTTACCGCAACTGGCTTAATCTCCTATAATTGGTCTGGTGGTATTTCAAATGGCGTACCATTCACACCAAATTCCACCGCTACTTATATCGTAACAGGACAAGCAGCAAATGGCAATACCTATTCCGATTCTGTTGTAGTAATTGTAAATCTATTACCTACTGTTAGTTGTTCTTCTATTCCTTCAAATGGCATTTTATGTGCTGGTCAAGCCCTTGTTCTTTCGGGTCAAGGAGCATCCACCTATACCTGGTCAAATGGGGTTATAAATAATACATCTTTCTCACCTATGAACTCTAATGTTTATACAGTAACTGGCACAGATGCCAATGGCTGTAGCGCTACCAGTTCCATAAGCATAACCATCAATCCAAAACCCGCTGTAACAGCAATAGCAAACCCAGCAACTGTTTGTATTGGTAAGCCCACTCAACTAACTGCCACTGGTGCAAGTACCTATACATGGTCTGGCGGCGTCAGCAATAGTGTTCCTTTTATTCCGCCTACCACCAACTCCTATACTGTTGTAGGAACAGATGCCAACGGTTGCACAGCTACATCCTCAATAGTTGTTGATGTAGTGCAATTCCTTAATATTAGTGTATTACCAAGTTCTCCATTTCTATGTGCAGGTGATAGTGTATGGCTTACCGCATCAGGTGCAAATTATTATTCATGGTCGCCATCGAATGGATTAAGTAATTCAAATTCTGCAAATGTTTGGGCTTATCCAAATACTTCTATTACCTATTACATTACTGGGACTGATGCAAGTGGATGCACTGGAACTACAAGTGTACCTATTAATGTAGTCGATCAAGTTCATCTAACTGTATCAAAAACTAACGATATAGAATGTGGTCATCCTACAGTTGAATTATCTGCTACAGGTGCAACTAGTTATACTTGGAGCCCCGCTTCAGCACTTAGCAATCCAAGTAATGCAAACACACAAGCAACGATTAATCAAACAACAACCTTCATCGTAACCGGAACAGTTGGAAGTTGTTCTGCCACTGATTCGATTACAGTTAATTATTTTAATAACGACGAAAAATATATTTTTATTCCTTCCGCGTTTTCTCCCAATAATGATGGTAAAAATGATTGCTTACGCATTGTGCAGAATGCTAATTTTAAGCAATATTATTTTTGTATTTATAATCGTTGGGGTGAACGTGTATTTGAATCAGACAATCCAACAGATTGTTGGAATGGAGAAGTCAGAAACCAAGCAGCAGCCATGGATACCTATAACTATTATTTGAAAGCAGAAACTGCATGCGGAAAGATTTTCAAAAAAGGAGATATAATCTTGGTTAGATAAAATTACAGATTCTTGCATTCTATAGTATATTTAGTCCGTGAATTCAGACAGCAAAAACATCCATATATTAGCACTTGTTCCTTACAAAATTTTTCCTGCTATAATGGGAGGTCAAAAGGGAATTGCATTATTTTATAAATATCTTTCTACTAAATGTACCTTGACTTGTGTAACCACAAAAAAAAATGAAGCACGTGAAAATTACACCGTTATTGCTTCCCTCTCCAATTCTCGTTTTCGTTATATAAATCCACTTTTTTATTTCTATTATACAAAAATTATAGCAGACAAGAAACCGACACATTTACTTTTTGAACATCCGTATTTTGCATGGCTCATCGTGTTATTACGATTTTTTACCGCACAAAAAATCATTGTTCATTCCCATAATATTGAAAGTATTCGCTTTAAAAGTATAGGGAAATGGTGGTGGAAAATTCTTTGGTACTATGAAAGAGCAGCATATCGAAATGCTCATTTCGTTTGGTTCAAAACACAAGAAGATAAAAGATATGCTATCACTCATTTTGGTATCCGAAATGAACATTGTTTGGTTTTACCTTATGGCATAGAAGCAGACCATTTGCCAACTTCAGAAGAGCTATTATCCGCTCGAACTCAATTAGAAGAAGCCCATCATATTCAAAAAGATGCGTTGATTTTATTGTTCAATGGTACACTCAATTATACGCCAAACTTAGACGCACTTAAAAATATTTTAACCAAAATAAATCCAATTTTATTAGCGAGTAATTTGCGTTACAAAATAATTATTTGTGGTAAAAATCTTCCAGTTGACATGAATGAATTAAAAAATGAAGTAGACAAAAATATTATTTATTGTGGCTTTGTAGACGATATCGATTTGTATTTTAAAGGGTGTTCTATTTTTCTTAATCCAGTTGAAGATGGAGGTGGTATAAAAACTAAATTAGTAGAAGCATTAGGTTTTGGCAAACCTTGTATTTCTTCTGTCAATGGTGCAATTGGCGTACCTATTGAATATACAAATGGTCGACTTAAAATTATTGAAGATAAAAATTGGATAGCATATTATAACGCTATTCTACACATTCAAAATGAAAAATTCGAAAATGACAATTCCCAATTTTATGCGAATTTCTCATGGGATAAAATAGCAACGAAAGCCATTGAAAATTTATAAATGCCATTCTGCTCCCCTTGTAAAACTATCAGATTAATATGAAGTCAATTTCTTATTTACCATGTTGTGCAGCATGATAAGCCATTTTAAATAATTTTTCATTTACCAAACCTGCCTTTTCACGAGCTGCATTTTCATTCAAATTAAGCTCCATCAATCCTAAATAATATCGATATGCTGTAGCTACTTCCTGTAATGCATTATTCAGTAATGTGTCTTTTTGCAATTGCACATCACTAAAATCTTTTATATTGACGCGCAAGTTTTTGGCTTGTTGCAAAAAAGAAATCGGCATCACCTCTTCTGCGCTAAAACAAGAACTATCTTCTTCAATCAAATAACAAATATTTATTGCACAAGTTGTAAAAATTAAATTCGCATGTTTAATATCTATGCAATAAGGTTGTTCTTCATTACTCCATAATTTATCTGCAACCAGCAATTGTAATTTTTCGCCACAGCTTCCGCTAAATCGAAGCAAATCATTAAATTTACTAAACGTGAATAATAATACGGTTTCCACTATTTGATCTTCAATACGACAGCGAACTTCCATGCTTACCAAATCACTATCATCAAATAAAATACGTTGTGCTTGGAAAGCAGTTACGTTGAAGTTTGTTTTTACAAATGTCTCTTTCATTTTGTTCTGTTTTAGTACAGCACAAATATTTGTTTCTAACTGCGTAACGAGTTTACGTAGTCTATTCTTATATTTACATTTCTTATTCATAAACTATAAACGATGAAAAACAAGAATGCGTTGAGCAGATACCGATTAATTGACAATCGCATGACAATGAAGCAAAAAACTGCTCCTTCCTTACAAGAATTGGTTGACTACGTGAGCGAAAAAATGGGCAATGTATCTGTTTCCATTATTCAAAAAGATTTGTATGCTATGCGCTATGATGAATCACTTGGTTATCATGCGCCAATTGCATGGGATGCTTTACAAAGAGGCTATGTGTATAGCGATCCTGATTTTTCGATTCACAATATTCCAGTTTCTGAAGAAGATTTACAAGGGCTAGAAATGGCTATTGGTTTATTAGAACATTTTAAAGATATACCTGCTATCAAAATTTTTGAAGATGCCATTTCGCGATTGGCTTCTACCGTTAAAATGAGTCGGGATAAAAACCAAACAGGAAATATATTATTGCTCGACCGCCCCAAACTGTATAAAGGAATTGAATTTATGCAGGATATAGTGGACGCCATTCGCCAAAAAAATGAATTACGCATTCGTTACCAACCCTTCACAAAAACAGAAGCAAAGAAACACACCGTTTATCCTTATTTCATTAAAGAATATAATGGTCGCATGTATTTGATTGGTAAAGATATCCATCCAACGAAAGAATCTAAATTCCTTACCTTTTCATTTGATAGAATGCTAGATGTGATTAAAATGAATCATACATTTAGAGAAGAAGAATTAGATAAAGAAAACTATTTTAAAGCTGCCATAGGAATTTCATTGACAGATGCTGCGCCTGAAAAAATAGAACTTCTGTTTAATCCAATTCAAGCACAATATTTAAAATCGCAACCTATTCATCATTCTCAAATCATCAAGAAAGATACAGCCACGCAATTTTGTATTGGCTTAGAACTAGTGATCAACTACGAATTAATTGCTATGCTTTTAAGCTTTGGTGATTCCATGCAAGTGATAAAACCAAAAAGCCTTGCAACACAATTGGAAGATACAGCAAAAAGGATGGTCGCATTATATAAAAAATAAAAAAGAGGCTGTCTCGATTTATGATACAGCCTTATAAATAATTGTCAAAAGTATTCTTGCAATATATTTTAATGTTACCAAGTGTCACCTTTTACTTGAGAATTTTCGTAAAAAGCTAACTATTTCATTTGTTTTCTTAAGTCCCCCAACTTTCTCTATCCAAACTTCTATATTGAATTGCTTCGGCAAGATGTTCTGTTTTTATTTCGGCTGAACCCGACAAATCTGCAATCGTACGGGATACTTTTAAAATCCTATCATAAGCACGTGCCGATAAATTAAGTCGCTCCATGGCTGTCTTCAATAAATTACTACCGGCTTGATTTAACACACAAATTTCTTGCAATTGTTTGGTGCTAATTTGTGCATTAGCATGGATTCCTTCTTGGTCTTTATATCGCTCTGTTTGTATCACTCTTGCTTGAATAACACGCTCTCGAATTTGTTCACTTCTTTCTTGCAATTTGGTATCAATGTTCGATAATTCTGAAAATGATACTGGTGTCACTTCAACATGCAAATCAATTCGATCTAATAATGGTCCGGAAATTTTATTCAAATATTTCTGAACTGTTCCTGGCGGACAAGAGCATTCTTTTTCTGGATGATTAAAATAACCACAAGGGCAAGGATTCATGGAAGCGATCAACATAAAATTGGAAGGATAATCTATGCTCATTTTTGCTCTGGAAATAGTTACTTTCCTTTCTTCCATTGGTTGCCGCATAACCTCCAATACTGTTCGTTTAAATTCTGGCAATTCATCCAAAAATAATACCCCATTATGCGCCAAAGATATTTCGCCTGGTTGTGGATTTCCACCGCCACCAACCAATGCCACATCACTTACAGTATGGTGCGGCGATCGAAATGGTCGCCTAGAAACTAAGGTTGCACCTTCCGATAATTTTCCGGCAACAGAATGTATTTTAGTTGTCTCCAATGCTTCCACTAAAGAGAGTGGTGGTAAGATAGATGGCAATCTTTTTGCGAGCATCGTCTTACCTGCTCCGGGTGGTCCAATGAGAATCACATTATGACCTCCAGCTGCTGCAATTTCTAAAGCGCGCTTAATATTGGCTTGCCCTTTGACATCACAAAAATCTGTATCAAAATCATATTGTGTGTAGAAAAATTCATCTCTTGTATTTACTTCCACAGGCTTTAGTTCTGTAATGCCATTCAAGAAATCAATCACCTCATTGATATGTGAAACCGCATACACTTTCAGGTTATTTACCATGCCAGCTTCTCGCGCATTTTGCACTGGTACAAATAATCCTTCAAAGCCTTCCTTACGCGCTTGAATGGCAATAGGCAATGCACCTTTGATAGGCAATATAGTTCCATCTAAAGAAAGCTCACCCATCATAATGTATTGATGCAATTTATCTGCCTTCACTTGATCGGTTGCCGCAAGTATACCTATGGCTATTGGCAAATCAAAAGCACTTCCTGATTTACGAATATCGGCGGGAGATAAATTAACCACGATTTTGATTCGGGGAAAACGATAGTGGTTATTCTTGATTGCACTTTCCACTCGGTGCTGACTTTCTTTAACGGCGTTATCGGGTAATCCAACAACAAAAAATTTGAGCCCTTCTAGTACATCTACCTCGGTGGTTATGGTTATAGCTTCCACCCCGTATACCGCGCTCGCAAACAGTTTAATCATCATAATAGTTTAACGGTGTTAGTTGGTAAAGATAGGGAAGGAATGATAAATAATTGTATGATTTTTTCTTGCGGTTTGCAAAACCGCCGATAGCAGTCCGACAATCTAAATGTCGAACAGTGCTACTTTATAACATTTCGAATAGTTGAGATTTGCAGGGTAGTCGTGAAGTATGTTCTTTAACGAATCAACGAACATTTTTGCGCTAGAACCAGTGCAGTGATTCGAAGAACATTCGCCTGATAAAAGTAATACCATCTTGATTTATAAAATAGACCAAAGGGCTTTTTAGAAATCTTAGATGGTATTATGCCGATTGAATAATGATGGTCTATCTATTATTTCACATCGGTATAATGAAGATTAATAGAATTCAAATTGCTTAATTTCATTCCGATGCCCGTATTCATTTTAGTGATTGTGGTGGGCTGTTGCGATTATTTAATAATGCTAAACCAATTTTATTATATTTGAAGCATGAAAGCTTTAGTTATCCAACCAAAAACAAGTTCCGAGTACAAATTTCTTTCCGGACTTCTCTCTAAACTGGGTGTAAAATCTACGGATTTATCAACAGAAGAAATAGAGGATTTGGGCATGTCCAGATTACTTAGAAATGTTGATCGAAGCAAGAAAGTATCAAAGGATGAAATGATGAAAATTCTTAACGCTAAATGAAAGTTGAGTATTTAAAAAGTTTTAAGAAGGATTTACTTGGATTGACCAATAAGCAACTTAATGTTTCTATTAAGAAATTGATCGGCGATTTAGAGTCGGCGGAAAGCATTTCAATTATTAAAAATGTCAAAAAATTAAAAGGGCATAATTATGCCTACAGAATTAGAATTGGAGATTATCGAATAGGTGTTTTTTACGAAGGCGAAACTGTTGAACTAGCTCGATTAGTTCATAGGAAGGATATCTATAAAGTATTTCCGTAATTTATTATTGGATTATTGAATTGCACACAATCATAAAATCGCCGTAATAAAGCTTACTAGAAATGAATGTCGTTGGTGATAACACCAACAACGGCGTAAAGGAACATTTGTTTAGTTTGCTAAAAGCAAAAGAATATTACTTCGGAGCGAAAGACGCTCCGAAGAACGGGTGTTTTTTATGAAGGTGAAACTGTTGAACTAGCTCGATTAGTTCATAGAAAGGATATCTATAAAGTATTTCCATAATTTATTATTGGATTATTGAATTGCTACCGCACTGCAATTGTTGTTGGTGATAACGCTAACAACGTCGTAAAAACAAAATTTAACTACTTAAATGACATTCTATTCTATGTTGTAGATAAGAGAAAATGAGGGGAATGTATTGAATGTGGTGGTGCTAGATTTTTTGTATTTTGTGTTATAATTAAAATCTGAAGTCTTAGAACCGTGATCGTAAAAAACTACGGAATTATACCCTGTTCCAAATTTTTCTTCCCTAGCAAAACCTAAGCTTAAAGACGCACTTAGATAAAGATTTTTATAAACTTGTCTACTTATAGTTGGCTTGTAATAAAGCCCCCAGTCCAATATATGAGGGAGTATTTCTATTTGATTTGCACTGTTATTGATTGTGTTGGTTGGTATAGCTATAACATATTGGTCAAGTATGCCTTTGCCCGTAGGAATATAATTGAATGGTAGGGATATTGCAGAATTTAATATGTATTTGCCATAATAATAATACTCTTGAACAATAAATTGAATGGAGAGAACTTTAGTTACAGAATGATAATTAATAGTTTGATATTCGTTTGAACTAGGTCCGGTTACATTAATATTTTCTTTTTGAACTACCTTCCAATAGCCAATTTGAATACCTAAGCCTATATTTTTATTTGGCAAATAAAAAAAACCAACAGTTGGCTGCATTGCTAAAACCTTGATTTTTTCTAGCAAAACATTCCCATTGCTATATATGTTGTGATTTCCCTTCTTTACATCATTTAAATTGATAGAGAGTTGCATTTTTTGAGCTAAAATTGGTAATGAACAACAATATAGAACTAGGAATAAATAATATTTCAAAGCCATTGTATATTTATTCGCAAACAGTTTAATCATCATAATAGTTTAACGGTGTTAGTTGGTAAAGATATGGAAGGAATGACAAATAATTGTATGAATTATTTCATCAAAAAAATATTTTTATTATCCATTTCATTTACTCATACAACATAATCCCATCTTCATACTTAATCAAATACAAAAATTTATTTTCATAAAACTTCATACTTCCTTTTTCCTTAATGGGTACAATTTTATAAGGTGTAATAAAGGAATACGCACTTTCGCTTAAATGGGTATTGAATGGAGTGCCATATTTTTTGAGCAAATTATAAAAAAAGTACAAGCTCTCAAATCCTTTATAAACAACATCTGAAGGAAGGCTACCCATTTTACGTTTATACGCATTGGTAATATATTGACTGGCAGGAGTGACTTTATCAATAATATAGGAAGAAGTATAATAGATAGGCATACCCGGAAATTCGTCCACTTTAGAAATAGATTTAATGGCCTCTGTAGTGGGCATACAATATACTTTCAAATGATATCGCAAAGCCACAGTGGATAGGGTTTTCAAATAATTGTAGGTAATACTTGGATCTAAAATACCCAATACAATGGTTGTATTATAGTTGGTGTCTATCTTACTCACAATGTCATTGATATTGAGCTCATCACCTTTTAATTCCAATTCGGTAAAACGACTTGGTCTGGCATTCAGCAAATCATTTTTAAAATAACTCAGTGCATTTTTTTCAGCAGTCAAATTGCGGGTAATAAATACCACATTGTCTTCTGGGTAACGGCTAATAATATTCTTGTGTATTTTTTCAATGTGCGACGACAAGCGTGGTTGCAATATGGTAAAATAGGGATTGTAAGTTTGACCAGCATCGGCAGGTGAAACTGCAGAAATAAAATTGATTTGTTTTTTCTTGGCAAAATCAGCTACCAATTTTAAATCGCTCACACTTGCATTGCCAATAATCACATCCATCGAATCTAATTTATCGGACGCGATTAAATTTTTTATATCAATATAATTCGACTTGCTATCATACACATAAATGTTTAGTTTAAAACCTTGACTATTGAGTGTATCTGCCGCAATACATACACCTTCATAAAAGTCGATACCCGGCATCATAAATTTTGGAATATGCGTTAGGTTCTTTTCCAAATCTACCGAATCCAAATAGAGCGGTGTCAAAATCGCAATATTATATTTTGCTTTTCGAACTGGTTTTGGATACACAAAATCCTTAGTTTCCGTTTGCGTCGCATCCTTAGCGGAGGATTGCGCTATTGCCTGCGTAGAAATAAAAAATAAGAGAAAATAAATATATGCTTTGGGCATTAAAAAATGGTTTGGCACAAAAGTAAACATTATTCCCATTCAATTGTTGCTGGCGGTTTAGAACTGATATCATAAACCACACGATTAATTCCTTTTACTTTATTAATGATTTCGTTGGAAATGGAAGCTAGTACTGCATAAGGAATATGTGCCCAATCTGCTGTCATGCCATCTACACTGGTAACGCCACGAAGCGCAATTGTAAATTCATATGTACGCTCATCGCCCATTACACCAACGCTTTGAACAGGTAATAGTATTGCACCTGCTTGCCAAATTTGATGGTATAAATCATGATCCTTTAAATGCTGAATATAAATCGCATCTGCTTCTTGCAACAATTTTACCTTTTCTTCTGTCACTTCACCCAAGATTCGTATGCCAAGTCCGGGGCCTGGAAAAGGATGTCGTTGAATAAAACTATCTCGTAAGCCCAGCTCAGTGCCTATTCGGCGTACTTCGTCTTTGAATAAAGAACGTAGAGGCTCTACCAATTGCATCTTCATTTTTTCGGGAAGTCCACCAACATTATGATGGGATTTGATAGTAGCTGAAGGTCCATTGACAGAAACACTTTCTATCACATCTGGATAGATAGTACCTTGACCTAAAAAATGAATATCTTGGATTAATAACGCTTCTTCTTGGAATACATCAATAAATAAACCACCAATTATCTTTCGTTTTTCCTCCGGACTAGAAACGCCTTTTAATTTGCTGTAAAATAATTGTGCTGCATCAACGCCTTTAATATTTAAACCCAATTCATCATAAGCACTTAATACTTCTAGGTATTCATTTTTGCGAAGCAAGCCATTGTCGACAAATACACAATATAAATTTTTACCAATAGCACGGTGTATAAGCGTTGCAGCTACTGTACTGTCTACGCCACCACTCAATGCCATAATTACTTTTTGATCACCAACTTGCTTGCGAATGGCATCAATGGTTTCATGAATATAACTAGCTGGCGTCCAATTTTGGGCGCAGCCACAAACACCAACTACGAAATTTTTTATAATTTGTTTCCCATTATCGGAATGTGTTACTTCTGGATGAAACTGCAAGCCAAACAATGGGTTCGGCGTATTTTTCATTTCAAATGCAGCGTGAGGAATGCTATCAGTTTGCGCAATCAATTCGGCATCTGGTGGCAATTGCGTAATGGTATCGGCATGACTCATCCACACTTGATTATTATCCGACATGTTTTGTAAAATCGGATTATCGGTCAGTACCTTACACAATTTCGCTCTTCCATATTCACGCGATGAAGACTTTTCTACTTTACCGCCGTAAAGTTTTGTGGTAAGTTGTGCACCATAACAAATACCTAAAACGGGTCTTTTTTCATTGATACTTTTGATGTCTACCATAGGCGCGTTTTCTTCATTTACAGAAGAAGGGCTACCAGATAATATGATTCCTTTTACCGTTTCATCGTATACGATGGGCGTGTAGAAGGGAATGATTTCGCAGTAAATATTTAACTCGCGAATATTTCGTGCAATTAATTGTGTGTATTGCGATCCGAAATCAAGGATGATTATTTTTTCAGTCATGCAAATAAATTAAGCTTGTGCTGTTGGTCCTCCAAAATTCATAGGAATAGAAACTGGTTCTAAATCTTTAATAGTCCCATTTACTTGTTCAAATTTTTTCACGTTGTCCATCAACGCTTTCAGCAAACGCTTGGTATGCATTGGCGTCAATACAATTCTAGATTTTACCCTTGCCTTAGGCGCACCTGGCATGGCATTAATAAAGTCGATTACAAATTCAGCATTAGAATGTGTGATAATCGCTAGATTAGAGTATGTGCCTTCCGCCATTTCTTCGGTAAGTTCTATATTAAGCTGATTTTGTTGTTGATCGTTTGCTTGCATTTTCGCCATTTTTTTAATGAAGCGCAAATATAGGAATATAGAAGAAGAAAGTAATTGCTTTTCTTCCATGGAGATTTTACGAATTCGTGATGGTTTATGTTTTGGGAAATGGGAACTGTACATCCCAACATTGTTATATTAAGTGACAAAACTAAATTTATTGTGAGATATATACTGTAGCGTATTTTTTGATAAAAAAATTAATGCTACAGTATTTGGGCGGCCCACACGCTATCACTCCAAGTCCGTTTCCGCTCAGAGCAGCGGAATCCGGGCTTTCCGTTCTATCGTTGCCGCAATACAACTGCATCTAATAATCAGCCCTATCATTACATATTTACTATAGCTCTATAAATAATCTTTTGTTCTTTTGTCTTGATACAAAAGAACCAAAAAATCAAGGCTGTGGATAGTTTCGCTAAAAAATGTTCGTGCTCGACGCAAATCGTCCAAACTCACCAGCTGCCTGCGGCTGGCTGGCTCAAACAGGGACGATTTATTCGCCGACCACTCCATTTTTTTTAACGCCAAACTATCCAAGGCCATTTGCAATTACGTATTTACAAGCTGCAATTTGAGATTCCAGCAACGCAAATCATTTGCCTTTGAATATTCATTTTTCAATTCCCAAAAATAGAAATGCCAAATGAAATAATTATTCCTTTATTTTTGCGCCCATGAATAGCTCACTGAAAACAATTTTATTAACTGTGCTTACACTGTCATTATTTGCGATAGCCCTTGTAGAACTAAGTGGGGTAAGTCGTACAGCATTATTAAATAAATTGGGCATGGAAGAAAATCATGCACAACAAATGAGCAAGGAGGATCAAGCCAAACGGGATTCGGAAGTAAAAAAAATGCCGAAGACAACGCTAGAAGTGGCTGAAACAAAATTTGATTTTGGTCATGTAATAGCTGGAACGAAAGTACGCCACACTTGGAAGGTAAAAAATATAGGCACTAATCCTTTGGTTATTTCTAATGTACAAACTTCTTGTGGTTGTACAGCTCCATTCTATCCCAAAGAACCCATACTGCCTGGTACCATTGGTGAAGTAACCTTAGAATTTAATAGTGCTGGCAAAGAAGGTCAAGTTCTTAAAAATGCTTTGATCATGGGTAACGCCGACAATGCGCCTTTCTCCATTGGCTTTGTAGCACAAGTTGACAAAAAATAAAATTTCAATTCGAACTACTTCCCATTGGCACTTCCACTTTTTTCCCCTAAAAAAACAGCAACAGATTCTTCTACAGAACTCGGTTTTGTAGATCATTTGGAAGCATTGCGCTGGCATATTTTACGATCTGTCATTGCCATATTAATTATTGCCATTGTGGTGTTTCTGAATATAGATTGGATATTCGATACCATTATTTATGGTCCCATGAGATCTGACTTTATTACCTATACTACACTTTGCCATTGGGGACAAAAAATGCATATGGGTGATGCATTATGTATGCCAGCTCCAAATGTAAAAATGCAAGTAACTAACTTCGGGTCTCAGTTTATGAGTAGCATTAGCATTGCATGTATCGGTGGATTTATTATTGCCTTTCCTTATGTATTTTGGGAACTTTGGTGTTTTATTAAACCGGCACTTACACCAAATGAAATCAAAAAATCAAGAAGTTCTATTTTCTGGGTTTCCTTCTTTTTTTTCCTTGGTGTTTTATTTGCCTATTTCCTGATGGCACCATTTACGTTTAGCTTTCTTTCCAATTATAAATTAGGTACTTTACAAGCCATTGAAACCAGACCAACGCTTGATGACTATATAGAAAATATGGTTGATATTATCCTTGGTTCGGGCTTAGCATTTGAATTGCCTGTTGCATCTTATGTGCTTAGTCGAATTGGCTTAGTGAACCCAGCTTTTCTTAAAACGTATCGAAAATATGCCTATGTCATCATACTTATTGTTGCAGCCGTAATAACCCCATCACCCGATTGGATGAGTCAGACTATAGTGGCTGTGCCATTAATAGCATTATATGAAATCAGTATTTTTATTAGTGCTCGTGTAGAAAAAGATAGAAAACAAAAAGACAAAGAATTCTTTAGTTCTTAAAAAAATCTCTACAAATAGCCAGTAATACAGAAACATTCGTTCGCTCTAAGGGATGAGAACTTCGCGGCAAAACAAACATATTGCTAGAAGGAATAGATTGATTTACTTTTCTAGTTTCTTCCATGCCAACCATACTATCCTTATCGCCAACACCTAAAAGCACTTTTGTGGAAATCCTTTGTAAGATTTCTGGTGTGAGATTCGGTTTTTTTGCCAAATGAACCATTAGATGAATAGTCTCTTCGAGCATCTTTCGCCATTTAATATGTTGATGCGTGGCAGAAAGGGAAACAACAAAATGAGGTGTTTTTGCTTTCATTGCGTCTGCTTCAAGGTTTTGCATTTGTAATTCTACAAAAGTTTTATCCCATTCAAACTTTGTTCCAAGAGTTAATATTTTATCGAATAATTGTGGTTCTTTGGCAGCTGCAAATAAGGCGACATATCCCCCCAAACTATATCCAAAAATAGAAACTGGTTCAGTATAATTTTGTCTGATATAATAAATTAAATAATCTGCGAATGCCTCAATCGTAAAGTCACTGATACTGGCATTATCGCCATGTAATGGAAAATCAATCGCTTCACAAATATAGTTATCACTTAAGGCATCCATATAAGGCATCATCTCTTGCGCTGATCCCAGAGCACCATGAAGAAATAATATTTTTTTGATTTTTATTTTATTTATTTATTACTCTTTTTCTAATATCCAATCTATTATCCCAATTCGCCTTAATAAGTAAATTATCAGACAGCACTGATCTGATTTCTGGTTGTACTTTTTCCTTTCCAAAAACTCCTGTATCCCAAATTCCATTTTTAATTTTATCTTGCAAAGCGCGTAGTGTATAGGTTCCGGGTGCAAGCATCAAAAATTGAACCAAAGTATCTGTAGCAAAAGAAGTGCGGATTATTTTGTCGCCTTGCATTAATTCGAAGAGTTGACTTTCGTTTGGTATACATTGAATTTGAACATTCCCATAATCACTTTGCATCTTTGTTTTGAATCTACAAGATGAAGCTGCTGCTTGCATTCCAGCGCTATCGACAGCAAATCCTTTCATGAGTTGTAACTGATAATTAGCATTAGGCAACCAATCTGTTTTTATACCTATCGTTTGCCGATTGGTATCTAAAATAATATTTGCAGTAGCATCTAATACATCATCCTGTGTCAATCTTATTTTGGCAATATCCATTTTAATTATTTTACTATCAAAATGTATGCGCAAGGAATCTGTGATATCGAATGTTCGTTTGGTTTTGGATAAAGTATCCGTAAGAATTTGATAAATACACTTACCGCCAACATTTTTAGGTGCTACATCTCGATTAAAATTAGGTCTTAATTTTTTGGTAGAAGTATCTATTTTATCTTGTACTGCAAAGGTGTATAATTGGATGATGGCTGAAGTATCCTTTGCATTGATTGTATTTTCAATGAATGCGATTCGTTCGCTATTTAAGTCATATTTCAAATTAGCATTCAAATCATTCAACGCATATATCGTAAAATCTCTTGCGGGTAAATTGGCAAAATTAAATTTTCCATTGAATGCTTTTTGCGCGTATAAAGGTTTTTCCTTCATGATGGTTGAGTCAGGCATGCCAGCAGGATATAAAAATGCCCAAGCAGTAGTATCTGGCAATCCTGTTTTAGCATCCATTATATTTCCTTTAATACTCAATGAATCAAAATAGGATCCAGTTGAAAAAGTGAAGCCCAAATGCGGATAAGGATTACTTTCATGCAAATCCTGAATAGCATTGCCAAGCGAAACTTGATAGGTTGTATTGGGTAATAGTAAACTGTCTGCTATTACCATGCTTACCTTTTGTTTATGAGCAGTAAGCTTTGGGTTCTGCTTTAAAAATGGCGATATGATGAATTGATTTTGTGCATCTTTTATTTGTACAAATTCGTTGAACGTAAATTCAATTTTTCCACCTTTAAAATTTAATGCAGAATCTACCAATGATCGTTTTATAATTACTGGCGCCTTCTCATCACGAGCTCCACCAGTTGGCGATACAATATTTGCACATGAGCTCCAAATTAAAGCAATACTGAGAATAAAAATAAAATGATATGTGCTCGTTTTCACCGTGAATTATGGATTGCAATAATAAGACAATTCTCGTACTGACCCTATAATTCTATCTGTATAACTATGTCAAAACTTGAAACTTAGCAATTAAAATTCTATGCTTTCTCTCTTTGCATTCATCCATTTTACATCCACTTGATATATCTTATTTCATTATGTTGAAATGGAAAGGAAGAATAAAATATACGTAAGAAGGTGTTCATTCTTGTAAACCTATTTAGTTGCGCTGCAAATAAAACTTTGAAAATAGTAGACTTGGATTCAAACTAGTAAAGATGTGCATAGGTTATATTTGCAAACTGGGTTGACTTATTTTTCAATCCCTGATGAAAATCTTACAGCATTAATAATTGAATGATATAGAAACCTATGGAAGAAAATATAGAACAGAACGCTAATAATAGTATGAATATAAAACCAGAAATATTATTAGAATTAGTAAAAATGAAAATGCCTTATGGAAAATATAGAGGCCTCATTTTGTGCGACTTGCCTATAGCCTATTTGGAGTGGATGCTTCGTAAAGGTGGATTCCCGAGAGGTAAACTTGGATTTATGTTAGGGGTGACTTATGAAATAAAATTGAATGGCTTAGAATATCTATTAGATCCTTTGCGAGTTATAGATTCGAAATAGAATATTTTTTGCTGGTTGAAATAACTATTCTTTCCGGCTAAATAAATTAGAAATGAAAATATTTTTTGGGCGGCAGGCACGCTATCCGTTCCAATCTTTTTGCTTCAAAGCAAGCAAAAAGGATTTCCACTACTATCGTTGCCGCAATACATCCAATATAGAAGATCATTTTTCTCTAATACCATCTTGATCTATAAAATGGACCAAAGGGCTTTTTAGAAATCTTAGATGGTATTATGCCGATTGAATAATGATGGTCTATCTATTATTTCACATCGGTATAACCCTTTTTTTACCTTTATTTCTTTTCTATTTTAGAAATGTGTTTCAATATTCGATCCTCATAAACTTGTACGATATACATACCTCTTGCCAAATCATCTACGGGAATAGTATTTGTATTTTCTCCTTTCATGAATTGCAATTGTACTTGTTTTATTAATCTACCACTTAGATCTAACAATTTAATATTTATTGTAGAAGATGCTGTTGTGTTGAACGCAATATGTAATTCATTCTCTGTTGGATTCGGGTATAAGTTATAATAGGTTGTATCGTTGGTACTGGTATCATGTACAGGTTTTAATATGATGGTTGCGGTGCAGAAATTTACCGAACTCCAATTGCTCGTCACATTATTTGAACAAACAGATTGTATTTGAAATTCGTAACAATTATTGAAAGGCAAACTAGTTATATTTTTAGTTAAAATACTTGCTGGAATATTTACCGTTGCAGTCCATGTTGTAGTGCCAATTTTTCTATAATGATAATTGAATGAGGAAGCGTTTGGAACTGCCGACCAACTTACTTTAGCCGTATGACCTGAAACAATTGGTGCATTAAGAGTAGGCGGATAAAGGGTAGAAAATAAAATAGAAGAACTCCATGCACTTACTGCCCCGCCAATACAAATAGTTTGTACTTGCACTTCATACTTCGAACACGTTGAAAGTCCAGCTAATACAGATGTTGCAAATCCATTCACGGTAATTATATTCCAGGTATTACTGTTCAATATTTTATATCTCACATTAAATAAATTATATCCCGTTACAGGCAACCAACTTATTATTACACCTGCATTTGTAACGGATACTGGATTCAAAATAGGAGGTAATAAAACCGTATTCGTTATACTGGCAACATTGCTTGTGGCGGTGCAACCATAAGCGTTTGTATAGGTATAGGTATAAGTGGTATTCGGTCCTGAATAAGGATTGCTTTTGCTGAATATACCACCAGCTGGTGCTCCAACTAAAGTTATTGGCGAGCCTGGACAGCCAGAAACATTGGACGCAATTACAGTAGGCGACATATGAATAGTTAATACCAAAGTGCAGATTTTAGTGCAACCAAAAAGATTAGTGATGGTGTCCAAATAGATTCCACTTGTTGCATAGGTCTTGTTATTTATTTGCCACGTATAACTATCGCATGCAGTTGCATACAATGATGTATCAGTAGTGGTAGAAATGTTTAAATTTAAAGTCTCCGTATGAACGCAACCTGTTGCATTTGTTGAAGAGAAAGTATACAATCCTGTTGTAGTGTAAGTTGATGCATTACAAGCCCATGTATAGCTATCACAAGATGTCACTGATGTTGTTTGTGATGTGCTGGAATGAATTGTAATGTTCAAGGTATGTACCGAATCACATCCTACTGCATTTACATAAGTATGTGTTGGTGATGCATTAGAAGTATAAATTATTCCATTCCATGAATAAGAATTACATGCTGTTACATTAGATGATCCTGCATTGCTATTATTAATCGAAATGTTCATTGTATGTACCGAATCACATCCAACTGCGTTTGTGTATGTATGTGTTGGTGAAGAACTGGAGGTATATGTTGTGCCATTCCATGCATAAGAATTACATGCTGTAACACTAGATGAACTAGCATTGCTATTATTAATTGTGATGTTCAATGTATGTATCGAATCACATCCTACTGCATTTGTATAAGTATGTGTTGGCGATGAACTGCTTGTGTAAGTTGTTCC
>CAMDVD010000007.1 GCA_945878115.1 Chitinophaga pinensis
AAAGTGTTCTTAATTTTCCTATGTTCAATGGCGTAGTCGGAAAAACTGGGTGGAGAAGATGTCTTTTGCATATATAACATATATCAAAAATCACGCCAAACTCAATGATAGCAACACTTTCAGACAAAATTACCTTGCAACGGTCTTGAGATATGCCTAAAGGCATAAAATTAATGTTTTTAAAACGGTACAAAAAAGGAATAAAAATTAGTTACAAAGAATTTGCAACACATTTCAGGAATTTTAAGAGATGAAATAAGTTTTACTAGCCTTTGGCTCGGAGAGCATATTTTATCTAAGGTTTGAGATGACGTAGGAGCCAAACTTACCACAGAGCCATTAAGAATAATCTTATGCTACGGTTTCATCCCACATTTTTTATAGACCTTCAAACAGGCATATCCAGCTCATTCGCAGCACTTTCTAAACTCACTCCTTCTTCTTTAGCAACATTAACAAGTTCTGTTAAATCGGTTTTATTCGTCACAACATATTGGTTTTTCGATTGAATAGCACTGTAACTTTTTCTTACATAAAACAAAAAAGAATATCCGAAGACAAACATGAAAAGAGATAAAATGTACATCATTATGAAAGCACTAAGTATTAATTCAAAATTTTCAAATTTTACAATATAGCAATAAGATAGAAAATAAACAATCCCTCCGAGCATTAATATAATTCCTAGAAACCCCATAATGTACCCTGATATTTTCTGAATAATATTTAAAGGTGGGTAAGAAATTAATTCACCTTTTAAAACAAACCTTGTTGAGAATAAATAGTAGGCAGCAATGAAAAAACCTACATATAAATAATAATACTGCCCTTCAATAAGATTTCCTTTTAATACTGATAGAGCGATAAGAAGTAAGAAAATTGACTTTAAAACAGTTTTATAACCTTTGATTTCTTAAACGACTGACCCCAAAACACCATTACTTTTAGCCTATTTCTTGTATTTGCTGCTATAGGAAGTTATTCTTACTTTACATAAACTCCATCTTTCCATTCTCCAACATATTTATCTCCGCTTACAGTTGTAAAAGTTCCTTGACCACTTTTTATGCCATCTTTCCATTCTCCAACATATTTAGCTCCGTTTGAATATGTAGTAGTTCCTTGACCATTCATATTGTCATCTTTAAATTCTCCTACATATTTATTTCCATTTGAAAATGTAACAGTTCCAAGACCATTTTTTTTGCCATCTTTATATTCTCCGACATATTTATCTCCGTTTGAATATGTGTAAGTTCCAAGACCATTTTTTTTGCCATCTTTATATTCTCCGACATATTTATCTCCATTTGCAGATGTCATAGTTCCTTGACCGTTTTGTTTGCCATCTTTCCATTCTCCTACATATTTATCTCCGTTCGCAGATGTATAAGTTCCTTGACCATTCATATTGCCATCTTTAAATTCTCCTACATATTTCTCCCCATTTATAATTGTAAAAGTCCCTAAACCATTGAATCTGTTATCTTTAAATTCTCCTACATATTTATTTCCATTTGAAAATGTCAAAGTTCCTTGACCATTTGATTTGCCATCTTTCACTTCTCCAACATATTTATCTCCGTTTGCAGTTGTCAAAGTTCCTTGACCATTCATATTGTGATCTTTAAATTCTCCTACATATTTATCTCCATTTGAAGATGTCAAAGTTCCATGACCATTTGATTTGCCATCTTTCCATTCTCCAACATATTTAGCTCCGATTACAGTTGTGGTAGTTCCTTGACCATTCATAATTCCATCTTTCCATTCTCCTACATATTTATCTCCATTTGAATATGTCATAGTTCCTTGACCATTCATATCGCCATCTTTAAATTCTCCTACATATCTATCTCCGTTTGAAAATGTAAAAGTTCCATATCCTTGAATACAGTTACCAATAACACAACCGAAAGAATTTATGTAAGTACTGCCATTACCAATAATTAATGAATTGGTTGAATAATCAAACGAAAATTTACCAAGTTTACTTAGTGCTGATTGCCCTAATAATATTGGGGCATCATTGTTATGAATTATAGTCGCTTCTACATTCTTTATTACATACCCACCTATGTTTATTGAATCAAGAATAATCTTTGTACCTTCTTGGATTTCTCCATTTGCTATTTGATAGTATTCTGTGCCTAAAATATTATCCTTTGATAAATAGTTGTTTTTTAGCATAAATATTGCTTCAGCTAGAGAAATTGTAACATCACTTGCTCCACTATCAAAGACAAATTTCATATTCAAGCCGTTTACCTGACAAGGAATATAATAAACGCCATTTCTTTTTTCTAAAATAACTCTGGATTGAGCACTTGCATTTGTAATGAGAATTATTAGAAGAAGAAAAGTGATGATATTTTTCATGGTATTTTTTTAATGCTCTAAAAGGTCGTTCTAAGAAAAAACCACCGTTTGCATCACACAAATCTAAGAAAAACTATCATTCGAATCACTGAACCGCCAATTTCTTGTAGGTGCTGTTATTGCGCGTTATTCTTACTTTACATAAACTCCATCTTTCCATTCTCCAACAAATTTATTTCCATTTAGAGATGTCATAGTTCCTTGACCATTTTGTATGTTATCTTTAAATTCTCCAACATATTTATCTCCATTTGAAAATGTATAAGTTCCTTGACCATTTTTTTTGTTATCTTTATATTCTCCGACATATTTAGCTCCGCTTGAATATGTCAAAGTTCCTTGACCATTCATATTGCCATCTTTAAATTCTCCAACCAACTTATCTCCGTTTGAAAATGTAAAAGTTCCTAGACCATTCATTTTGTCATCTTTAAATTCTCCAACATATTTATCTCCATTTGAAAATGTATAAGTTCCTTGACCATTTTTTTTGTTATCTTTATATTCTCCGACATATTTAGCTCCGCTTGAATATGTCAAAGTTGCTTGACCATTCATATTGCCATCTTTAAATTCTCCTACATATTTATCTCCATTTGAAGATGTAAAAGTTCCTTGACCATTTTGTTTGTCATCTTTCCATACTCCAACATATTTATTTCCATTTGCAGTTGTCAAAGTTCCTAGACCATTCATTTTGTCATCTTTAAATTCTCCAACCAACTTATCTCCGTTTGAAAATGTAAAAGTTCCTAGACCATTTTGTTTGCCATCTTTCATTTCTCCAACATATTTATCTCCATTTGAAAATGTAACAGTTCCTTGACCATTTTGTTCGCCATATTTATATTCTCCTACATATTTATCTCCGTTTGCAATTGTCAAAGTTCCTTGACCATCTGGTTTGCCATCTTTAAATTCTCCAACATATTTATCTCCGTTTGCTTTTGTCAAAGTTCCTTGACCATTCATATTGCCATCTTTAAATTCTCCTACATATTTCTCTCCATTTATAATTGTAAAAGTCCCTAAACCATTGAATTTGTTATCTTTAAATTCTCCTACATATTTATCTCCGCTGACAGTTGTCAAAGTTCCTTGACCATTCATATTGTCATCTTTAAATTCTCCTACATATTTATTTCCATTTATAATTGTAAAAGTCCCTAAACCATTGAATTTGTTATCTATAAATTCTCCTACATAATTATCTCCGTTTGCAGTTGTAAAAGTTCCTTGACCATTTTGTTTGTCATCTTTCCATACTCCAACATATTTATTTCCATTTGCAGTTGTCAAAGTTCCTTGACCATTTGATTTGCCATCTTTCATTTCTCCAACATATTTATCTCCGCTTACAGTTGTAAAAGTTCCTTGACCATTTCTTTTTTCTGAAATAACCTTAGTTTGAGCGTTTGCATTTATAATTAGAATTATAAGAAGTAGAAAAGTGATTAAATTTTTCATTTAGATTATTGTTTTAAGGGCAATTATTAGAATAAATAGTACAATGACTATTTGCATGAAATGGTTGTCTTACGGTTTAACATTTAGTGAATTTACAAAATAATTCTATATCTCAAATAAAATATTCATTTTACAGATTCAGAAACCGTCGAATGTTATAAGGCAAACGAATTACGCAAAATTTGCCTAAATACCTTTTGATTTCCTCACATACAGCGCGTAGGAGTTTTGCAACAAATAGCTACCTCAAAGGACATATAACGGGCAATATTATGGCAGTTACTGGACACCGTACTGAAAGTAGTTTTAATAAATACATAAGGGTTACACCAATGGAAAAAGCGCGGTCCTTTAAGTTGCATGAAGATAAACAAAATACAAAATTGAGAATAGCGAAATGATTCCTTGTATCTTATTTAGATTATTGTTTTGACTTTAAAACAGTTTTACCTTTGATTTCGTAAATTACTGATCCTGGAACACCATTTTTTTCGGCAATCTCTCCCAAAACTAAAGTGTGTTTCTTTAGCTCAACAGTTTGTTCTTTTGACGATTTGGCTATTTCATATATCCAACTTAGCAAGAATAAATTAAGAATGACTGCAATTACTGAACTAGCGATAATAATGGTTATCATACTCCATATTTAATTTTAATTAATGAAACGGTTTCTTTACTCTTTAACTTTCAGTAAATCTACAAAATAAATAGAATTGCGAAGTAAAATTTATTTATATCTTCATGCTATCAAATTTCAATTTTCATGCCAGTAGCAAAACAACCAACACCGACCTATTGGACAACTAAAACAAATCGATTTATTAAACCTTAAATAGACTTATGAGTACAGAATTAACAGAGTGCCCACACTGTAAAACAAACTTAAAGAGCGGATTATTTTCGAGTGTTACCTTGCTAGATAATAATAAGGTAAAAATTATAAATGAATTTATAGAAAGTCCATTTGATACGTATTGCACAAAATGCGGAAATGAATTATATTCTAAATATTCTAAAATATTAATGGAAGAAAAACAGAATTTGACGCAAGAATTTTATAATTTAATTTATTCAATTCCAGTTATTTCTATTCATACACCATACAATTGGGAATATGAAATTCTTGAAATGGTAACGGGGCAATCAACAACTGGAACTGGCGTACTTTCTGAATTCACTTCATCATTTACCGATTTATTTGGAGTACAATCTAAACGCTATAACCAAAAACTAAAATTTGGAGAAAATATGTGTTTGGCTCAACTTAGAAAACAAACATTGGACCTTGGCGGAAATGCAGTAATTGGAACAGATATAGATTATTCAGAAGTTGGAGGGCAAAAAGGTATGCTAATGGTTTGTATGGGTGGAACTGCTATTAACATAACCAACATTGAAGTTTTAGGAAAAGATAGGGCTGACAATATTGCTAAGATTAAAGAATTAAACAAACGAATCGACGAATTGAATGAATACGATTTAAATGACGAAAATGAAACCGTAATTATAATCTCACATAAATAAACCAATATTACACGTTTAGTATTGGGCCAGTTACCAAAAAGAAATAAAATTTACTGGCTACAGATTACCTTAATTAAAGGCCCGCAGCTTATGCGAGCAAGCCTTTTACTCTATCCAATACTTCTTGTAATCTATTCGCGTTGGTTCCGCCAGCAGTTGCCAAATTTTTATTTCCACCGCCACCGCCTTCAATTAAAGGAGTCACCATTTCTTTAATTAATTTTCCAGCATCCAATATAGAATCATTGTGGACAGCAATAGCCACGCAAGCTTTTCCATCCATATTTGCTGTTAGACATACAAGATAATTTCCTTGTAATTCATTTTTCAAATCAGTACAAATTTTTCGCAAAGCATCCGCATTCGTCACTTCAATATTTTCACCAATAAAAATAGTGTCTCCAATTATCTGTTGTTTTTTGCTTACTAACTCTTGGCGAATTCCTACTAATACTTTCGCTTCTATACGCTCCAATTGTTTTTGCAATTGGTTTTTTTCCTCTAGTAAATGATCAATGGACTTTGTAATATCTTTTGGATTTTTAAATTGCAAACGTATAGCTTCCAATGTTTTCAATTGCGACTGAATATAAGATTCCGCTTTGCATCCTGCTAAGGCTTCAATACGTCGTACACCTGCAGCTACAGCAGCTTCCGAAGTAATTTTAAAAATATTTAATTCGCCAGTACTGCCCACATGTGTGCCTCCACATAATTCGATCGAATAATTTTCATCCATAATAACCACCCTAACAACATCTCCATATTTTTCGCCAAACAATGCCATTGCACCAGTTTTCATGGCTTCTTCTTTTGGCATTTCTTTAATGATAACTGGAATATTTTGTCTAATTTTTCGGTTCACGATAGTTTCCACTTGCAAGATTTCTTCTTCTGTCATTTTTGCAAAATGAGAAAAATCAAAACGCAAATTAAGATCACTAACCATACTTCCTTTTTGCACCACATGCTTCCCTAATACCTCTCGCAAAGCCGCATGCATCAAATGTGTTACACTATGGTGACGTGTTATTTTTCGACGACGTGAAGCATCAATTTTTACCTCCACTTCAGCACCCAATTCCTCTGGCAAGCTATCTACAAAATGGATGATTAAATCATTTTCCTTTTTTGTATCATTGATTGGAATTTGGAATTTTGAATTTAAATCTTGGAATGTTATAGTACCTGTATCACCTACTTGTCCGCCACTCTCTGCATAAAAAGGAGTTTCTTGCAATACAATTTGATATTGGCTTTTCCCTTTCGCACTCACCTTTCGATATTTAATTACTTTCGTTGTAACTTCTGTTTTGGTGTATGCGCTGGACATGCATTTCGCCGTTTCATCCAACACTACCCAATCTTCGGTATCAACAACTGCAGCCTTTCGCGACCGATCTTTTTGTTTTTGCAATTCAATCGTAAAACCATCCACATCCACTGTCCAGTTTTTTTCAGAAGCGATTAACTGTGTCAAATCCAATGGGAAACCATACGTGTCACTCAACTCAAATGCCTCTGCACCAGCTATACAGGATGTCTTTACAGCATCATTGTTCATGATTTCATCCATACGTTTCAAGCCATTGTCCAAAGTTCTCAAAAATCCATTTTCCTCCTCTAGTATAACTTTCGACACAAACTCTTCTTGTGATTTTAATTCTGGAAAAACACTTGCAAATTGGTTCGCAATGATAGGAAGCAACTGATATAATAATGGTTGCTTATAATTTAAGAATGAATAATAATATCGAACAGCTCTACGCAATATTCTTCGTATCACGTAACCTGCACCTGTATTTGAAGGCAATTGGCCATCTGCAATTGTAAAACTAATTGCTCGAATATGATCGGCTAAAACGCGAAAAGCAATGGCTTGTTTAGAGTCATCATTGTGATATTTGGTATTTGTAATTTCTTCCGTCTTCTGTATTGTTGGCGTAAATACATCTGTATCATAATTGGAAGTTTTGCCTTGTATCACACGTACCAATCGCTCATAACCCATGCCTGTATCCACATGACGTGCAGGTAATTCTTCTAATGAGCCATCTTTCTTTCGATTGAATTGTATGAATACATTATTCCAAATTTCTATTACTTGCGGATGGTCAGCATTCACTAATGTACTGCCAGCTATTTGTTTTCTCTCCTCTTCTGGTCTTGAATCAAAATGAATTTCAGTGCATGGACCACATGGACCCGTATCGCCCATTTCCCAAAAATTATCCTTTTTATTCCCTAACAAAATACGCTCTTCAGGTACTATTTTTTTCCATTCGGCAAATGCTTCATCATCTTTAGGAATGCCTTCTTTTTCATCGCCTTCAAAAATAGTCACATATAATCTGTCTTTATCCAATTGATATACCTCTGTCAGTAATTCCCAACTCCAAGCTATGGCTTCTTTCTTGAAATAATCGCCAAAACTCCAATTACCAAGCATTTCAAACATGGTATGGTGATAAGTATCAACACCAACTTCTTCCAAATCGTTGTGCTTACCACTTACTCTTAAACATTTTTGTGTATCCGCAATGCGTAAAGCTTTTGGTATTTCATTACCTAAAAAATAGTCTTTAAATTGATTCATACCCGCATTGGTAAACATTAATGTCGGGTCATTTTTAACAACGATAGGTGCACTAGGTACTATCGTATGTCCTTTAGTTTGAAAAAAGTCTAAAAATTGTTGGCGTATTTCAGATGAAGTCATGTTTTATTTTTGTGGCGCAAAAGTATAAAATACATAAGTCAATTGTTTCATAACGCTGTACTATTTCTATTTCGATACCATAATTATTTATTCTACATGGCTTTGCATAAAAAAAACCGCTTCTTGTGGAAGCGGTTTTCTATATATTGTAAGATTTACATTCTTATTTTTTAGGCGTGCCTGTAGACGTTGGCGCAGTAACTGGTGCAGTTTTAGGTATTCCTAATTTTGTTTTTACATCCTCTATAATGTTATCTGTTGGTGTAGCATATATAATAACGCCATTCACACTAGCATCCAAAATATAAGTATATCCTTTTTCTTTAGCCACCGCTTGTATCGCTTTATCTGCTTTTTCGGTGATTGGTTTCAACATGTCTTGTCTTTTTGTTCCAATTTTTTCTTCAGCAGATTGTTGTGTAGACTGGATACGATTTTGCAAATCTTGTAATTCTTTTTCCTTCACATCTTTCATAGCCTCCGACATAGTTTTCACACCATCTGTGTATGTTTTATATTTTGTTTCCAATTCTTTTTGCATAGATGCCAATTGATCTTGGAAAGTTTTTGCATATGCGTTTATTTCTGCATCTGCCTTTTTTGCTTCTGGCATAGACATAATCAATTCTTCAGAATTAATATAGCCAATTTTTTGTTGCGCAAAAGAAAGAGATGTAAGCAAAATAAGCGCAAAGCTGATAAATAGTTTTTTCATTTTTAATAAGGAGGTTTTTTTTAAATTGTGTGCAAATATAGAAAATTAATAAGAAGTACCTATTGGATGACTTACTTTTTTGAAGGGGCCGCAACGCCCAAATCTCGGAGCACATCATCGCTTTTATCGATCTTAGAATCGGAATAAAAAATACTTAAATCGGCCGATTTATCAAAGATGACATCATAGGCTTTTGACGATGCCAATTTTTGAATCGCGTTATATACTTTATCTTGTACGGGTTTTACTAACTCTTGGCGCTTTTTAAATAAATCGCCTTCAAATCCAAAACGTTTCTTTTGTAATTCTTTCGCCTCTTTTTCTTTCTTCACAATTTCATCTTCTCTCTTTTTTTTCATCTCTTCGGATAGCATCACTTGTTCAGCTTGATAAGCTTTATACATACGATCTACCTCTTGTAATTTTGCATCTATTTCTTTTTGCCACTGCGCAGATGCTTCATCTAATTTTGTTTGTGCTTGTTTGTAATCTGGCAAATTCTCTAAAATGTATTTAGAATCTATCACACAATAACGTTGTGCTTGTGTATGGAAAGAAGCCAATACTACGACAGCAATAATGATTATTTTTTTCATGTTTATAAATTTTTTTTTACAGACTACAAATGAACAACGAAATTTTGAAACCAATCCATGTTTAACTTAGTTTTAGTCTTTTGGATTTCCTTATTCAGGCTCAAATCCGAGCATGAATGAAAATTTAGTAGCTTGACCAAATTTAGTTCCGGGTGTTAAACGGTCAACACCTAAACCATAATCAAGTCCCAATAAACCAAACATTGGCAAGAAAATACGAACGCCTAAACCAACAGATCGCTTCAATTGGAAAGGATTAAAACTTTTAAAATTATCCCATGCATTCGCTGCTTCAAAAAAGCCCAATCCATAAATGGTGGAAGAAGGGTTTAAGGAGAATGGGAATCTAACTTCAGCTACATATTTATTGAAAATAGTAGAGCCTGCAGTAGCCGAATACACTTCATACCCACGTTGTGCAATAATATCTCTACCATAAATAGTAAATCCTGAAAGTCCATCACCACCTACTTGGAAGCGTTCAAATGGGGATTGCAAATTTGGATTATAATAACCTAGATAACCATGTTTGGTAGCAAGTTTTAAAATTAAATTACCCTTTACACGTTGATACCATTCTGCCGTAAATCTGTACTTATGATATTCTATCCATTTATATTTTTCGGAGGCAGGCATAGAGGTGTAATCTTTATCACTAAATAAAGAATAAGGCGCTGTCAATTGCATACTCAAAGAAATATTAGATCCACTTCTAGGGAATAAAGGTTGATCGACAGAGTAGCGGCCCAAATTTATTTTTAGGC
The DNA here is from genome assembly GCA_945878115.1 of Chitinophaga pinensis. Classification (GTDB taxonomy): domain Bacteria; phylum Bacteroidota; class Bacteroidia; order Chitinophagales; family Chitinophagaceae; genus OLB11. The sequence goes on from CAMDVD010000007.1 coordinate 10,165, forward strand.
TTAAATTATTTGCCATTCCTTTTGTAAAATCTTCAAAGAATGTATAGTCTTTAATATTGTACAATTGGTAATTCAAACCATAAGAAAGTACAAAATTGTCATCAGGCCAACGAAGACGCTTGCTCAATGTAGCACCTGCGCCTAAGGTAGTCATATGCCCAGTGGTAGTAGAACCAAAATTACCTGCAAAGAAAGTTCGATATAAATTGATGGATAATGCATTTGGTTTTTTACCGCCCAACCAAGGTTCTGTAAACCCTGCTGTGATGGAGTTATACCATTTTCCATTTGCTTGTCCACGTATAGATAATTTTTGTCCATCCCCCATCGGAAGCGGATCCCATTGTTTTAGTTTACCTATATTTTTCAATGCGAAATTATTGAAGGATACACCGACAGTTCCAGTAATACCAAGACCGCCACCAAATCCTGCTTGTAGCTCCAATTGATCTGCCGATTTTTCTGTCAAGGTATAATTAATATCTACGGTACCATCATTGTGTGGTACTGGTTGTATACCAATTTTCTCTGCATCAAAAAATCCTAAATTGGCTATCTCTCTTTGCGATCGAATAATATCTGCTCTACTAAATTTATTACCTGGTAAGGTTCGTAACTCTCTACGAATAACATGTTCGTGGGTTTTATCATTTCCAGAAATATTAATATTTCGTAAAGTGTATTGTTCCCCTTCAATCATTTTAACTTCAAAATTAATCGTATCTCCAGAGATAGATTTTTCGGACACTTCTGTATTAAATGCCAAATAACCATCGTCCAAATATAAAGATCCAATATCATCCGCATCTTGCGTAGGCACTTTTCCAACTCTTTTATTTAGCAGCTCTTGATTATAAGTATCTCCTTTTTTGATACCTACCATTTGATTTAATTCCGTACTCGTATATTTTGTATTCCCCAACCATTCAATATTCCCAAAATAATATTGATGTCCTTCATCCACTCTAATATCAATATTCATATTTCCATTAGAGGCTGTATACAATGTATCAGCCAGAATAGCTGCGTCACGGTAGCCAATAGAATTATAATATTCAATGATATTCAATTTATCTTCCTCATATTTTTTTGCATTGAATTTTGAAGCAGAAAATATACTGTATCTGAAATATGGATCTAATGCTTGTATAGTTTTGGATACAGAAAGGAAGCCTTTAGCTTTTATATAGTCTTTTAACGGCGTATTCTTAACTTCACCAAATACACTTTCATTATTTGCACTGTACAAAGAAATACGAGACATTTCCTTACTGCCTTTCATGCTCTTTTTTAATTTGGCTGTATTGGCATTATCATTTCCAAAAATATTGACTTGATTTATTTTTACTTTCTGTCCCTTATCTACAATAAAGTTTAAAATAACCGTATTTAAAAATGCGGTGTCTTCTCTTTCTATCACTTGTGCAGAAACGCTTGTATAGCCTTTCTCGCTATAGAATTTTTTTATTTTCTCGAGTGCATTTTGCTTAATGGCTTCTGTAACTACTTTAGATTTTACTAAATTAATTTTTTCTTTCAACTCCTTGGCATCATTGTCTTTGATACCTTTAAAATTATATTTTGAAAGTCGAGGACGTTCCAAAATATGAATATCCAAGAATATTTTATCCCCTTGGATTTTATCTATATTAATGTAGATGTTGGCAAATAAATTTTGTTTCCAAAGGTTTTGAATGGCTTTGGCTATTTGTGGATCATTGGGTAATTTGATTTTATCACCAAGTGAAAGACCAGAAATAGAGATGAGTAATTCTTCATCTAAATATTTAATTCCACTAACTGAAATACCGCCAATGGTATATTCATTATTTGTCGCCAAAAACTTTGTCTTTTCCTTCTTTGTTTGCAAACCAATTTGTGCTGAAGCCAAACATGTAGAAAAAGAAAAAAGGGCTATACAAAAAATTCGATAAATTGTGCTATTCATGCTTACTTAAGTTGTTCGCTTATTTTGCCAAAACGGCGTTCACGATTTTGATAATTTAATAAGGCTTCATACAAATTTTCTTTTCGAAAATCGGGCCAATGTGTATGGGTGAAATATAGTTCAGCATAAGCCAATTGATACAACAAAAAATTACTAATCCGATGTTCGCCACTAGTTCTAATCATCAATTCTGGATCAGGGAAATTGGCAGTTGCTAAATTTTGTTTGATGGTCTCTTCCTTGATATCGTCAATCGCGAGCGTGTTATTTTGCACTTGCTGTGCTATTTTTTTAACGGCTTCTGTTATTTCCCATTTAGAACTATAACTCAATGCAAGTATTAAATTTAGTTTTGTATTACCAGCAGTAATATTCATGGCTTCTTCTAATTCATCTATACAAACTTGTGGTAAACTTGCAAAGTCACCAATGACATATAAACGAACTCCATTTTTATGCAGGGTTTCGGCTTCTTTGCGAATGGTGCTAATTAATAATTCCATTAATCCTTGCACTTCCGATTCTGGACGATTCCAATTTTCTGTTGAGAAAGCATATAAGGTTAAATACTCTACGCCAATTTCAGCGCAACCTTCCACCATTTCACGTACACTGATAACACCATGTTGATGTCCAAACAATCTATCGCGTCCACGCTCTTTTGCCCAACGTCCATTACCATCCATAATGATGGCGACATGTCGTGGAAGTTTTTTCTTGTCTATTAATTCAATCATGTAAATTCTAGTAAAGCGGACAAAAGTACTAAAATGAAAATTGCATACGCTTTAAATTATTTAGTATTCTTTATTTTAACAGCACTTTCACACTTTTAGGAAATAGTTACAATAGCTGAAACCCTTTATTTTCAAGCTCTTCAGGCTAGTGATGAAGGATGAGAAAAAATAATTTTCTTCGATTAAATGGAGAATCCCAAGCTATATTTTAAAGTATTTTAAGTATCCAATTCACATTCTTCAGGTGTTCTTCGCTCCATGTAATATTATTTTGTTTCAGCAAACTGAATCAGTCAATTGGTTGAAAGTAAAAAAATGAAACTTTGAAACCAAAGATGTTTTGTAGAACTTCCTAGTTAATGTAGCTGGCAGGAGTAAGGTTTTATTGTCTACACAATGATTCTCTTCATATCCAATTTTAACATAAGCCAAACACATACATTATCCATCTTGTCTTTTTACAGCAAACAAATACCCTATTTTTGCGGTGTGAAAAAAATCTTTATCCTCTTCCTTTGTTTTGTTGGGTTGCAAACACATGCACAGATTACCTTGAAAGGAAGAATATTCGATTCCAACACTATACAAATATTGAGTCCAGTTAGCATAGAAAATCTAGCAACGCATACAGGTAGTTTTTCTGACGAGCAAGGTAACTTTAGCATTACAGGAAAAGCAGGTGATGATATTTTATTTACTTATGTGGGTTATAAAAATAAAATGATACAACTCAGACCAAGCTTTGACAATATTCCGCAACAAATTTTACTGACCTTAAAAACCATACAATTAAATAATATTACGATTCGTCGTGGGCTTTCTGTATACCAACAAGATTCAGTCCATCGAGCCTCCATTTATAAAGATGCTTTTGACTATGAGCAAGCCAAATCCGTTTTTACGCCCATCACTTCGGTCTATCAAAAATTTTCTAAAAAATATAAAAACCTGCGTAAGTTCCAAAACCAAATCATCCATACAGAACAACAAAAGTTTATTGATTCAAAATATTCCACTGAATTGGTTGGAAAACTCACGCATCTAGAAGGAGATAGTTTGGCAAACTTTATGAATGCTTATCCAATGGAGTTTGACTACGCCCGTCAAGCTTCAGAAGTTGAAATAAAAATGTGGGTTAAGTATAATTTTCAAGATTATGAACAGAAAAAAAATAAGGGTAGTATAAAGCAAAAAAAAATTATCATTCGTTAATTGTAGGGTAAGTACACAAGAGCAATTAAGTTTTAGTATTTTATTACAAACAGCAATTAACTTTGCCCGAAAATAATTTTTCCTATGTCCAATGCGCTACAAGCAATCTCACCTATTGATGGTCGTTACCAAAAACAGTTGTCTTCCTTATCTGATTATTTTTCGGAGTACGCACTCATCCGCTATCGTACCTATGTAGAAATAGAATATTTTATTGCGTTGAGTGAAGCAAAATTTTTTACGCTAACCGTTGCTCAAAAAAAAGCTTTACGAAAAATTCACACAGAATTTTCTGTAGAAGATGCGCAACAAATTAAAGACATTGAAAAAATTACAAACCATGATGTAAAAGCAGTCGAATATTTTTTGAAAGAAAAATTGACTGTATTAAAAATGAGTGCTAGCCAAGAATGGATACATTTTGGTTTAACCTCGCAAGACATTAATAATACGGCCATTCCACTACTTTGGAAAGATGCACTACAACAAGAATATATACCACAAATTCAATCCATTATCCATACCTTAAAAGGTATGGCTAAGCAATGGGACAAGCTTCCTTTACTGGCTCGCACACACGGACAAGTTGCATCGCCTACACGCTTGGGTAAAGAAATGATGGTGTTTGTAGAGCGACTTGAAAATCAACTAAGATTATTAAACGCCATTCCTTTTGCTGCAAAATTTGGTGGTGCTACTGGTAATTTTAATGCACACTATGTAACCTATCCAAAAACAGATTGGAAAAAATTTGCCAATCAATTTGTCAATCAAACCCTAGGTTTGAAGCGCATGCAATACACCACACAAATAGAACATTACGATTCATTGGCTGCGCAATTCGATGCTTTAAAAAGAATCAATACCATACTCATTGATTATAGTCGCGATATTTGGTCCTACATTTCTATGGATTATTTTAAACAAAAAGTGAACGCCAATGAAGTAGGTAGTTCGGCCATGCCACATAAAGTAAACCCGATTGATTTTGAAAATGCGGAAGGGAATTTTGGTATCGCCAATGCCTTATTTGAACATTTATCTGCTAAGCTTCCCATCTCTCGTTTACAACGCGACCTTACCGATTCTACGGTACTTCGAAATATGGGTGTACCATTAGCGCATACCATTTTGGGTTTTAAATCCCTTACTAAAGGCATGCAAAAATTAATCGTCAATACGGATAAATTACAAAGCGATTTAGAACAAAATTGGGTAGTAATTGCAGAAGCGATTCAAACCATTTTACGACGCGAAAATTTTCCAAAACCTTATGAAGCATTGAAAGCATTGACACGAGGTTCTGATAAAATAAATAAAGCAAGTATGCATATATTTATTGATTCCTTAAACATAAAAGACGCTGTAAAAAAAGAATTGAAAAAAATTACGCCGCATAATTATACGGGGAAATAGTTTGTTGGTGATAACACCAACAAAGGCCGAATTCTAATGATGGCAGAGACAATTACTGGCGCTGGAATGAGGCGTTGCTTTTGTGCGAAGGCTTCCTATGCCTTGTCTATTTTAGGAAACATAAACAATTAATCTACACATACTGTCGCAGGAATGAGGCGTTGCTGTTGTGCGATGGCTTCCTGTGCCTTGTCCATTTTAAGAAACATAAACAATTAATCTACACATACTGGCGCAGGAATGAGGCGTTGCTTTTGTGCGAAGGCTTCCTGTGCCTTGTCTATTTTAGGAAACATAAACGATTAATCTACACATACTGGCGCAGGAATGAGGCGTTGCCTTTGTGCGATGGCTTCTTGTGTCTTGTCTATTTAAGAAACATAAACAATTAATCTACACATACTGGCGCAGGAATGAGGCGTTGCCTTTGTGCGATGGCTTCCTGTGCCTTGTCTATTTTAGGAAACATAAACATTCAATCTTTTAATCGGCACTTTACCTTCCGTGTCAAAATAATAATCTCTAGCACTTGAATAAATATATTCTTCAGACTTATCTACAAAACCTGATACCACTGGATTATTGTGAATATAATCTAAACGCTGCCAAGCAATTTCTATTTTATCTAAAACAATTGGATGACTATCCTGAATCCAAAATTGAAAATTAGCATTGTCATTATTTGTTTTTCCAGCTTGTTCCATCATAGCTAACATCCATTCCCTTCTGCTTTCTTGTTTATTATTTCGTATAGCATACTTCAATTTCTCTGATGTATGTTTCTTCATATCTCTAACTATATCTTCTAATTTATTTTTATTGCTTCCAATTATCATATGCACATGGCTAGTCATGATACACCAACCATAAATTTCCAACCCTTTATTTTTAATACAATATTTCCAACTGTCGATTAATATTTCTTTATATTCATTTCTAATAAAAACATCTATCCAGTTTATCACTGTAAATGTTACAAAGTAGATTTCATTTTGATCTCTGAATTTATATTTTGTGCTCATGCAATTGCAAGTTAATTGTTTTTCATAATGGGCAGGCACAGGAAGCCAACGCTCTTAGCAACGCCTCATTCCTGCGCCAGAATAAGATTTTATTTTGATCTCTGAATTTTGTTTTTGTGTTCATGCACTAGCAAGTTAATTGTTTTTCATAATGGGCAGGCACAGGAAGCCAGCGCTCTTGGCAACACCTCATTCCTGCGCCAGTAAAGAAAGAGAAAGGGAAAGAGAATGAGAAAGAATTTTATAGATATCTAAACTTTCCCTCTTACTCAAAAATAAAACCCCATCGCCAAATTAAAATCTGAACCATGTCCTGCTTTGGTGGTGAGCAATGGCAATAAATTATTGGAAGCTAGTCCAATTTTAAAAACACCTAAACGTAAGGAAAGATGCGCACCACCCATCACTTTATTCAAACCGCCCAAGGTGATATTTGCGCCTGTATTGATTGCATTATGAAAAGAATAATTATAGCCAATGTTTAATGCTGGTCGTTTGGTAGTAGACAAATAATTTCTAAACCCTTGTACATAAGTTGCAAAAAAGGTATGCACATCATACGACACTTTTTTTCTCACTTTTGGATGTATACCATAGGACGCACTCCAAATCATTTTTGTTCCAAGTGGCATGGTGTAAGCATTGTAGGTTATATCTGGATGTATCCATCCTTCAATATCCGAAAAGCTTAAAGTTGAATCTTGCGACTCACCCAAAGTATTTAACTTATATCCTTCATAACGGTATGTCGTATCCTTGGTATAATTAATTGTATTTTTTGTAAAACGTATGCTACCTATATCTACCAACGCTACATAAATTTGTATGTTTTTTTTCACAACCAATGTAGCGCCAATATCTGTTCCAAAACCTTTGCCAGCACCCTTCATCATTTGTTGAAAGTTGAGTGAATTGCCCTCCATCGAGAAATTCTTAAATGTAGGCGTATCAATAACCGTTGACATATTGGCTTCAAAGTTCGACGTGAAATCAATATACTTACCTTGTGCTTGCGTAAACATATCTATGTCCGCATGAGGCATATATAAACTAGCAATTCCAGTCAAATAACGCAAACGAATTGCTGGTTTCAAAATCATAGTTTTTCGCTTGTCTAACTTGTTGTGCAATGTAAATTGTGCTGCTGCCGAAACAAATATTTCATTGTACATCAGAAAATTTATTTCTGGTGAAAGATTGACAGTTTGATCCGCAAACTGCTTATTACCTTGATACAATAAAGACAAAATATTTTTATTAAAATTGAAATTAAAATCTGCCTTCTCTCTTATACCAATTCCAAAAGTTAAAAATGGTTTATGCTTTTTTTTATTGACGTTAAAAAAAATATTCATGACTGGTATATCTGCACCAACCCATAACACATTTTGATTATTTGCCTTGAGCAACAAATGGTCTATATAGTCATTGCTTAAATTTCCAGATTCGGAAAATTGTTGCAATTGATTGACTGATAAAAAATTATTGCTGATACCACCATACATCGAGAAAAGATCTATTTCTCCTTTGTGCATATCACTACTCAGTAAAGATGGCAAACTAGTTGTTCCCATATTTTTCCAAAGTGGATCATTCAATGTACTAAAATTGATTTGTGCATGCACAGCCAAACCAACAAACAATACACCAATGAAGAACACTAGTTTTTTCATTTTTATAAATTTTGAAGATTAAAACTGATGTGTAAATCTCCCGTTAGCTGAATGGAAAAATAACTGCTATCATTTGCTGTAACAAAAGGTGGTGCATAGCCATTGGTATCAAATGTAAAATGAATAACTGCCTTATTACATCCTTGTATTTTTTTCACCCTTTCATTATCAATAAATACACTTGTCGAATCGGATTTAATATTACTTGGCGTTCCATTCACATCGCTGCTACAACCCGCAGTATTAAATGGACTCGCAAACAAAGAATCTATAATGGTATTGTTAGTTGCACTCAAAAAATAAAGTTGAAATTTTTGATTCATAGGCAATGCATTCTCTACATAGAAATTTACTTTGGCTGTATAACTTGTATCGCTTATGGTATGGTTCAAACTGTCGTTGATGGCAATACCAACTGTATCTTCTATCGTCTCTGTTTGGTTAGCATACAGTTCTACTTTCTGAACATCTATCACCGATAAAGTGACGTTTAAAGTAGTTGGTGAAGAATTGAAAACCACATTATTGCCACCTGGTGTTGAAAATTGTTCGAGGTACATATATACCGTATCGGCAATAAAATTATTGTTCACTACGATATTAAAATTATAATCTTGGTTTGGTAAAATATCACTTGGAACGATATGCTCATAAATTAAATTATTCGGGTCGGCGGTATTTGGCGCACGTCGAAAAGAGATATGTGTACCAGCACCAATAGCAATTGGGAAAATATTTTTTAGTGCCATATTAATTTCCAAAGAATCAAAATAAATGGCTTTGATTAAAGTATTGAAAGACTGTTTGTATGGCCCAACTTCACCAAAGGTAGTAGCAGGAACATTTACAGTTACACCAGCAGCATAGCCCAAATCAATAGCCGGAATATCAAATGCAATTGTTTTTTTCGTAAACTGTTTTATATCATCAAATTTTAAAGTTGCCTTTACAATCGGCAATATCCAATCTGAATTCTAGGAAGGCAGTTGATCTAATTTGATTTTGTTGCAAGCCGCAAACATGGCTACACAACAGCAAGTCATCATCATTAATTTTTTCATATGCCTTAGAATTAAAAAGTCAATTTAAAATATTATTTCGCTCAGGTAATATACAGTTCGTGTGTTAAAACTATGGTCCATGACCTTTATACCATTTCCCCAGCCTTCATTTTCTCTGCATTTTCTGCAAATTGCAAAGCATCCAACATCTCTTGAATATCTCCATTCACGAAAGAATCTAGGTTGTAAATAGTCTTGCCAATCCGATGATCTGTAATCCTTCCTTGCGGCCAATTATAGGTTCTTACTTTCGCTGATCGATCACCACTACTTACAATTGACTTACGATGTTTAGAAATTGCTTCTTCATGTTTACGTACTTCTTCTTCATACAATTTAGTCCGCATCATCGTCATTGCCTTGTCGCGATTACCCAATTGTGAACGTTCGGTTTGACATGTAATAACAGTACCTGTAGGCACATGGGTTAATATTACTTTGGTCTCTACTTTGTTTACATTTTGTCCGCCGGCACCACCACTTCTTGCTGTCTCCATTTTGACATCCGAATCTTTCAATTCAAAATCTACTTCCTCTGCTTCGGGCATCACAGCCACTGTTGTAGCCGACGTATGAACTCGTCCACTGGCTTCTGTTTCAGGCACACGTTGTACGCGATGCACACCACTTTCGTATTTCAACACGCCATATACATCATCTCCAACTACCTCTAAAACAACTTCTTTATATCCGCCTGCTGTGCCTTCATTTTGATCTAAAAGACTCACCTTCCAACCGCGTGCTTCGCAATAACGAGTATACATACGCATGAGATCGCCAGCAAATAGACTGGCTTCATCACCACCAGTACCAGCGCGAATTTCAAGCACTACATTTTTTTCATCTTGTGGGTCTTTAGGAATTAGCATTTTCCGAATTTCTTCTTCCAATTGCTCCTTTTTTTCTTCCAATATGACGAGATCTGTTTTTGCCATATCGCGCAATTCAACATCACTTTCTTGTTCCAAAATTTCTTTACAGAAAGATATTTCCTCAATACAGTTTTTGTATTGCAAATATCCTTCCACAATATGTTCCAATTTACGGTATTCTTTACTGAGTTGTGAAAACCTTTTTTGATCGGATACAACTTCAGGGTTGGAAAGCGAAACACCAATATTATCGAATCGCCCTTTGATGGCTTCTAGCTTATCTAACATGCCGGCAAATATACATCAAGATATTTGTTGGAATACGCATTGTGCTAGGTAAAAATTAATGCTTAAGGTTATATACTGCCGCATACTTTTTGAAAAAAAATTAATGCTACAGTGTAATGGTGTAGCGTATTTTTTGAAAAAAAATTAATGCTACACCAGGGCGGCAAACACGCTTTCCGTTCCAATCTTTTTGCTTGCTTCGCCGCAAAAAGGATTTCCACTACAATCGTTGCCGCAATGCACCTACTAACGAAGATTATCCCTTTCAACTCTTCTCCATCCACTAAAATATTTCCTTATCGCTTACAAACCACTCAAGCAAATACCAATTTGGTAAGGTCGTACATTTTCTGGACCAGCATTTACACGAAATAAATTACTGATACTATACGATCCATATACTGAAAAATTGCCATAACCTAATCTCAATGTTGCTGCATAACGGTAGGTTTCTACATATCTTTTTGTACTTACTTTTTCAATAATTGGTTTGCTATTAAACGTGCGTTTTCCTTTTGTATGGGACGAAAGTAATGTACCAACCTTCAAACCAATGGCAGCTTTAAATCCTTTATTTCTGTTTTCTTTATTTGAAAAAAAGCGAAGTTCAAATGGTAGTTCCAAATAGGTAGTTGTCCATTTATATTTTTTATAAGACTCTGCTTCTGGAATAAAACTAACCGTAGAGGTTGTATCGGTCAATACAACTGTTTGGTCTTTTAAATAAATATTACTCGTTGCAATACCAGCACCAGCCGCGAAACTAAAGTTTGATTTTGCAATTGGAAAATCGTAACAGAGGTACATATTGAAAGCTCTTCCTAATCCGCCAATCTTAATGCTATCCGGTGCATTCAGCCAATTTTCATAACCAATTTGCAACATCGTATAGTCACGTGAAGGTTTTGCATAAGATTTTTTTGCGTCATTGGAAGTGCTTTGGCCTTGCGTAGTAGCTACAAATAATAAGGCAACTAGTGTAAAAAAGTATTTTCTCATATTTTTAAATTGCGGCAAAGATATAATTTCATAACTAAAACGACTCGTTAAAATTCAAGGCTAAAATTAAATGTTCATTTTTCATTTAATAATAAAAATAATTCTCTATAAACGTTGATGGGTAAGGGTTGTATCATAAAATTAACTATCTGGAATTATTCAAAATTGTTGCTACAAATATTAATTTGTTCTTTTGTCTTGATACAAAAGAACCAAAAAATCAAGGCTGTGGATAGTTCAGCTAAAAAATGTTCGTGCTCGACACAAATCGTCCAAACTCACCAGCTGCCTGCGGCTGGCTGGCTCAGACAGGGACGATTTGTTCGCCGACCTCTCCATTTTTTTACGCCTCACTATCCAAGGCCATTTGCAATAGCAGACATAATTACATTAGACAATTGAAGAGGCACTCCACAAACAAACCTACACAGAAAAAAGCATAGATGAATTTTTCAGCGCTTTTTTAATTGCTTTATCCAATTTTTTTCAATGCCAAAATAGAAAAATCCGTATCTACTTTTTTAATCGTATTTCGCAAATGACCAAGCATATCAATCTTCATTTCTACAACATCATTGGGTTGTAACCATTGCACTTTGTAAGCAGCATCTTGTAATAATCCTGTGCCATTCAATTCTAAAAAACAACCCGTGCCCACTGTGCCACTGCCAATTACATCACCAGGTAATATGTCTACACCATAAGCACAACGCTCAAGTATTTCAGCGAAAGTCCAATCCATATCAGCCACATTTCCTTTGCTCACTTCTATACCATTTACAGTACATGTCATTTCTAAATTATACGCATTTCCTGTATGATTTGGTTTACATGGCACTTTCAAATGTTCCAATTCATCGGTGGTAACCAATATTGGTCCTATCACTGTACTAAAATCTTTTCCTTTTGCAGGTCCGAGATTAAGCAACATTTCTTCCATTTGCAAAGTCCTTGCGCTCATGTCATTCATAATCATATAACCACCAATATAATTATCTGCTTCAGCAGCAGTAATATTTCTTCCTTTTTTACAAACAACTATCGCCGCTTCTAATTCAAAATCTAATTTTTGAAAATGATCTGGCATACAATCTATATCGCCAGGACCTTGTACAGCATTGTGGTTGGTAAAATAAAAAATAGGATATTGATCAAACTCAGGAATCATATCGACCTTGCGATTGCGACGTGCTGCGGCTACATGTTGACGAAATGCATAACCATCTCTGCAACTCGTAGGTTCATTTACTGGTGCAATAATGTTCGCATTTTCAAACATCGCATCCGATTGGTATTTGCCTTCTTTAATTTCTTGATCTATTTTTTTGAATATACCAATTTGATTTTCCCAATCATTCAACAAACCCTTCATGGTATAAGGAAGTGTGTTGTTTATTTTTTTAATATTATACAAACGATTATTGTGCACGATGGCTAATTGCGCTTCTTGCTGCACGATATGGGTTACTAATTTCATGGCTATTTATTTTTGTGCTGCAAATCTAATGCATCATGATTGGATAATGAGAATCGCTTAGAAGAAGAGTAAATTTTGTGCATAAAAGCCCTTATTTTTGAAGCATGGTATTACTAATACAATCACCCACCATTGATCAAGTTGGTGTGGAAGAAAGAGTTGCGCGATTAATGACTCGAAGCATTAAAAAAGAAAGTGAATTAGAAGGACTCAAACTTGCCTTGAACATGATAGACCTTACTACTTTGGAAGGAAAAGATACGGTCGGCAAGGTGAAACAAATGTGTTATAAAGCCCAACATCTTGCGGATGATATAGCAGGTTTACCAACGGTTGCTGCGGTTTGTGTGTATGTCAATCATGTAAAAACTGCCAAGCGAGCATTGGTAAATTCAGGAATCAAAATCGCCTCCGTAGCCACTGCATTTCCAAGTGGCAATTCGAGTAGAAAAGTAAAAATAGAAGAAACAAAAATGGCGGTTGCCAATGGAGCCGACGAAGTAGATATGGTGATTAGTCGCGGTGAATTTTTACAAGGCAATTACAATTTTGTATTTGACGAAATAGCCGCAATCAAAGAAGCTTGTGGACCTGCCAGATTAAAAGTAATTTTAGAAACTGGTGAATTATCCACCTTAGATAATGTTCGTAAAGCCAGTGATATAGCCATACATGCAGGAGCAGATTTTATTAAAACATCTACCGGAAAAATTCAACCTGCAGCCACCATGCCTGTTACCTTGGTGATGTTGCAAGCCATTAAAGATCATTACGATGCTACAGGAATAATGGTTGGGATGAAACCAGCTGGTGGCATTTCAACATCCAAATCTGCTTTGAATTATTTAGTAATGCTGTACGAAACATTGGGCGAAAAATGGATGACGAATGAATGGTTTAGATTTGGCGCAAGTAGTTTAGCAAATGATATTATTCTGCAGCTAGGCAAGGAGAAATATGGGGCGTATTACAGCAATAACTATATCAGTAAAGATTAAATTCTATATTCAAAATCCCAAAAGACAAAAACGAACTCCATCATCTTCAAATATTCAAATTATCGAATCTTCAAATTACCAAATTACCAAAATGTCCAAAATAAAAAAAACCTTTGCAAGCTATGATGCTGCACCAGAAAATACTTCGCATATTGATTTGAAAGCACAATACGATTTATTTATCAATGGGAAATTTGTCAAGCCACAAAGCAAACAATATTATGATACCATCAATCCTGCAACAGAAAAGAAAATAGCGTCTATTGCAAAAGGCAATGCCAAGGATATAGATTTGGCTGTAAAATCGGCAAAAAAAGCATTCGAATCTTGGTCCAAAACAGAACCGAAAGAAAGAGCAAAATATATTTACCGTATCGCTCGCATGATACAAGAACGTGCACGGGAATTTGCCGTTATCGAAACCATGAATGGCGGAAAACCAATTCGAGAAAGTAGAGATATTGATATACCATTGGCTGCGAATCACTTCTTTTATTATGCAGGTTGGGCCGACAAATTAGATTATGCATTTCCCAATCGAAAACCAAAACCGGTTGGTGTAGTAGGACAAATTATTCCTTGGAATTTTCCTTTGCTGATGGCAGCTTGGAAATTAGCACCTGCATTGGCTACTGGAAATACGGTTGTTTTAAAACCAGCAGAAAGTACGCCACTCACGGCTTTGAAGCTTGCAGAGATTATTCAAGAATCTGGTTTGCCCGATGGTGTGGTGCAAATAGTTACTGGTTTTGGCGATGCTGGTGCTGCGTTAGTGAATCATCCATTGGTGAATAAAATCGCATTTACTGGAAGTACAGAAGTTGGAAAATATATTCAGAAAGCTGTTGCAGGAAGCAATAAAAAAGTCACACTAGAATTGGGTGGTAAAGCCGCGAATATCATTTTTGATGACGCGCCAATAGACCAAGCAGTTGAAGGAATTGTGAATGGTATATTTTTTAATCAAGGACATGTTTGTTGCGCTGGATCACGATTGTTTGTGCAAGAAAATATTGCAGATAAAGTGATACAGAAATTGAAGGATAGAATGAAGACTTTAATCATTGGTGATCCGATGGATAAGAATACGGACATCGGTGCAATCAATTCGAAAGAGCAACTCTTGAAAATCAATAACTATATCAAAATTGGTATAGCTGAAGGCGCTGAAATGTACCAAACAAATTGTGCCTTGCCGAGTCAAGGTTATTTCTGCAAACCTACTTTATTTCTGCATACTTCACAAAGTCACCGCATCGTGCAAGAGGAAATTTTTGGACCAGTACTCACTATTCAAACTTTTAGAACCATAGAAGAAGTGATTGAAAAAGCGAACAATATTCCTTATGGTTTAAGTGCTGGCGTGTGGACAGATAAAGGCAGCAAAATATTTAATCTGACTACTAAATTAAGAGCAGGCGTAGTATGGGCAAATACCTATAATAAATTTGATCCTACATCGCCATTTGGTGGTTACCAAGAAAGTGGATTTGGCAGAGAAGGCGGTGTACATGGATTATTGCCTTATGTACATTTTTAATTGGTGATGCAGTGAATGCACTATCGTAAGAACAAAAAGGAATCTGAAGTAAAAATAAAAAAATGGAAATTTTAAAAACATACAAATTATTTATCGGTGGTGCATTTCCACGAACAGAAAGTGGTCGATACTATAAACTAGAAAATAAGCAGAAGCAAGTAATTGCGAATATGTGTTTATCGTCTAGAAAAGATTTTCGGAATGCGGTAGTTGCAGCACGTAAAGCAGTTGAAGGTTGGAGTGGGCGAGCTGCATTTAATCGCGGACAAATACTCTATCGAATTGCAGAAATATTAGAAGGAAGAAAAGCACAATTTGTTGCTGAACTCCTATTGCAAGGTTCTACAAAATCAAGTGCCGAAAAGGAAGTAAGACTTGCTATAGATCGTTGTGTTTATTACAGTGGTTGGTGCGATAAATACCAACAATTATTTGGATCTGTAAATCCTGTTGCGACATCCCATTTTAATTTTTCTGTACCAGAACCCACGGGGGTTGTCTGTGTTATTGCAGATGAAAATACGTCTTTGCTTGGCTTGGTTTCTGCAATACTTCCCATCATCGTTGGTGGAAATACCTGCGTGGTTTTAGCATCTGAAAGCAAACCTTTATGTAGTATTACCTTCGCTGAAGTGCTTGCTACATCCGACTTAGCAGCAGGTGTTGTAAATATTTTGACAGGAAACAGTAAGGAATTGCATACGCATTTTGCTTCCCATATGGATGTGAATGCGATTATTTATTGCAGAGAAAATGCAGCCGAAATAAAAGCCATTGCAGAGCTATCTTCCATGAATGTAAAACGTAGTTTTGTTTGGAACAAAGATTGGCTTAAAGCAGAAAATGAAAATCCCTATTTGATAATGGATGTACAAGAAATAAAAACAACTTGGCATCCGATTGAGAATATTGGGGTGAGTGGGGCGAAGTATTGAGGAACATTTATTATATGAGACAATTCTACTATTTAAATTTATTCTTTTTATTTGTGACTATAATCTCATGTAAAAATGTGACATCTGATTACGTAATAAATTGGACAAATGAAATCAAAATCAAAATTATTGAAGATGCAAATTGCACCCCTGACAAAACCGTAGTAGATACTATGCTAAGCAAAATAACTTTCTATAGAAAAGGGAATAAACTCAAATCCTTTTTTTTAAACCTACATTGGACAAAACAAACAAAACTATTTTGAAAGATACTATCGCTTCCAGCTTTTTTAGCACCGATCAGCAATTCGAAGTTATACGAGAAATATGTCCAATTGCAAATCAGAATTTTGAAGGACTGATATATCATCATTACTTTATCGGTTTTAGAGAATCAAGATACTGTAATGGCATTATAAAAAGACAAGAGTTTTATTATAATAGTGAGCCAATAGGAATATCTAAAGAATATGACTCGATAGGAAACTTTATTAAAGAAAAAGACTATGGCAAAAAAGAGTTATTTAATAAATTCAGAAATATTAAATACTACCGATAAAATGTAATTTTCACTTGCCGAAGAGTCTCCGCTTTATTCCTCGCAGAGTCTCCGCCTCGGGACTCTGCGATTTATTTTTTACGACTACCCATGTTGAAATACAAAGCATTCATTTTGAACTGAAAACTAACTTTCTCTAATCAACCCGCAGAGTGCCTCACAAACTTTAAGCCGCATACATGATTTGTACAGAGGACACATCTGCGGAGATGGAAAAACTTACAACTTACAACTTATGCCTTACGACTACTTCGTAACCCGCAGAGTGCCTCACAAACTTTAAGCCGCATACATGATTTGTGCGGAGGACACATCTTCGGAGATGGAATGGAAGACTTACAACTTATGCCTTACGCCTTACGACTACTTCGAAACCCGCAGAGTGCCTCACAAACATTATACTCGCATACATGATTAGTGCATAGAACAAATCTGCGGAGATGGAAAAGACTTATGCCTTACGACTTATAACTTTTATTCCTCGCAGAGTCTCCGCCTCGAGACTCTGCGATTTATTTTTTACGACTACCCATGTTGAAATACACAGGATTCATTTTGAACTGAAAACTAACTTTCACCAATCAACCCGCAGAGTGCCTCACAAACATTTAAATCGTATACATAATTAGTGCAGAGGACACATCTGCGGAGATGGAAAAGACTTATGCCTTACGCCTTACAACTTACGCCTAAAATTGAAAACTCATTTTCGTAGTTAGCAGAATATTTATTTAGCTTTACCACAAAATAATTTTCACAAGAGAAACTAATGTAAAATTATTTTATTCATCCCTTAAATTTAAAAACTATGCTATACAGAAATCTCGGAAAATCAGGCTTACAAATTAGTGCATTATCTTTTGGAAGTTGGGTTAGTTTTCATAAACAAATTAATGATAAACGTGCGGAAGAATTGATGAGTATTGCCTATGATCATGGCATTAATTTTTTTGACAATGCAGAAGTGTATGCTTTGGGCGAAAGTGAAAAAATGATGGGACGTGTATTGCACAAGAAAAAATGGGATAGAACAAGCTATATCGTTAGTAGTAAAGTTTTCTTTGGTTGGCGTGGCGAAAAGAATAAACCGAATCAAATGGGGCTGAGCAGAAAGCATGTGATAGAAGGATGCCATGAAGCATTAAAAAGATTGCAAGTGGATTATTTAGATTTATATTTTTGTCACCGAGCAGATAAAAATACACCCATTGAGGAAACGGTATTGGCAATGAATACCTTGATACAACAAGGGAAAATTTTGTATTGGGGTACTAGTGAATGGAGCGGTGTAGAAATCATGGAGGCACATCGCATTGCCGAAAAATATCGCATCATTGGTCCAACCATGGAACAACCACAATACAATTTATTTGAACGTGAAAAAATAGAAAATGAATATCTGCCCATCTTTCAAAATGTTGGTATGGGTACTACTATTTGGAGTCCTTTAGCAACTGGTTTATTGACAGGTAAATACAATGATGGCATTCCAAAAAATTCGAGGTTTGATATAAAAGGTATGGGGTTTTTAGTAGATAGATGGTTGCATAAAGACAAGATAGATAAAGTAAAAAAGTTAGCTACATTAGCAAAAGAATTAGACATCAGTTTGGCGCAATTAAGTCTGGCTTGGTGTGCTACTAATCCAAATGTATCTACCGTTATTTTAGGTGCTACTAAAAAAGAACAACTCATTGAAAATCTAAAATCATTGGATGCATTGCCTAAATTGACTTCGGCTGTACTTTTGAAAATAGAAAAAATAATGGGCAATAAACCAATTCTAGCTTAGTATTTCATGCAGAATCTCTACACTTTTTAATTCGCCCATATGCGGTATGTGTAAGTGTATATATTGTAAACAAATAGCCAAAAGTTCTTTTCTTTTTTGTTGATTTAAATTGGCATTTATTATTTGATTTTCATCCGATAAAAATATTTCCGACAGTAACTTAGCATTGGATTCAAGACAATAATAACCATGTTGAATATCAGCCATGGTACAAAACAATCCATTTTGCAAATCCAATACTGGCGTCGATTCTGTGTAATGATTTTGTAATGCAAATCCTAATCTATCCGCCAATTGCAAGGTAAAAAGAATTGGAAAATTGGCTAATGAAGATGTTGCAGATTTTTCAATATGCATATAACAATTTTCAAAAAAATCAAATAACACAGCACTCTCTTCCGGCTCAGAAATAGTTTTGGTAATAAGCTCGGTAACAAATATGGCAATGGTATTTTTTACCATTACGCTTTGTAAACTTTGGTATAAAAAATAAATACGCGCCTCTTTAATTCGTTGTAAATTTTTATTGGGTTGATGATAAACTTCTAGGTCCAGTAAAGTAGTAGGCTGATAAATATTCGCCTTTGCAGATGATTTTTTTTCACTCCGAACACCATTTACCAAATAACTTTGAACACCAAACAATTCTGTATACATGGTGACTACAATGCTCGTATCGCCATATTTGATCGTACGTAAAACAATGGCTTTGGTTGTGTGTAACATATTTGTTATTGCATTCCTTGATTGCGAATAGCATTTGCTCTTTGTTGGTAATATACCGCTTGCAAAGTATCTCCAATATTTTGGTAAGTCATACTTAAATATTGTAATGACACCACATCTAAACTATCGTGTTCACTTGCTTTTTTAAACCAAAATAGTGCACTGTCCAGTCGATTGGCATTGCCATAAATACAACCAATATTATTCATGTAATCACTTTCACTGGTATCCTTACTCGTTGCGTTGACAAAATAAGAAAATGCAATGGCATATAGTTTGTTCGCTTCTTCCAAATTAGATTGCTTTAATGCATTCGCTTTATTCAAATAAACAGTCCCAATATTATTGATAAAAATTGGATTACTTGTATCGCGAATATTTGCTTCATGATAAAAAGAGTAAGCAGAATCTAATTGCCCTCTATTAAAATAATTTAATCCTATTTCATTATAGCCTTCTGGCGGCATGTATGGATAAATGCTTAAGGCTTTTGATAAATAGGCAAATGATTTTTGATTTTCAACAGCACTCGAATCCTCAATTTGTTGTTGGCTATAACCCAATGAGATAAGCTCGTTTGCCAATTCTTGTTTCCTTTCCCCTCCCGATAATTTAATACCCAAGTTATATAATAAATGACAAGAATTTGGACTTGTTTCTATGTCTTTGGATAAGAGTATTATATCACTTACCCAATCTTTATTTCTAGTCCATGTTTTAAAAGAATATAAACCAGCAAGTACAAAAACAATAGCAAATAATTGTGGCGCTTTCTGCATGGTCTCTGCGAAAGAGGTTTCTATTTTTTCCTTATCCAATTTTTCATATAAGGCATATACCAAGGCTAAACAAATACCAAGTGATGGTATAAAAAATAATCGTTCACCAAATGAAGTACCAATCAAAAAGAAAACATTAGAGGTAATAGACATGCTGATTATAAGCCATAGGAATCCAAAGCCAATGACACTTTTTTGTTGCCATTGCTTAACTGTATAGAATAGCAAGCTTATACAAATGATCATCACAACTAAAAACCCTACATCAGCAAATCCAACGGGTTGAATGGTTGAGTAAGAATAATCACTAGAGAGGGCATACGGTAAGAAAAAAGTTTTGAGGTATAAACCAAATGTACTTACAGCAGAAGCAATTTGGGATGTATTTGCGAAAGCCGCTTCTTTACATAAAACCAAATAATTGTCTGATGCCATTATTGCTCTAGGCTCAGGATATACATGTAATACATTCCATCTACACCAAAGAAAAAATAAAACACATGCAGCACTACTTGCCGTAATCAAGATATTTTTTTTGACAGGGATATCCAATAAAAAATACAAGAATAATGGAACAAGCGCCAGTGCAGTAACTGCAGATTCTTTCGAAAATAATGCCATCAACAAACTCAGTATTGCAAGAACAAAATAAAACGCCACATCCTTTTTGATATATTGTTGTATACATCGTAGGGCGAGTAAAATACCGAGTAAGCTCAACAATTCGTCAGCGCATTTGATATTATCCACCACTTCTGTATGTATAGGATGAACGATAAAAAGTAGAGAAACTAAAAAAGCCACAACCCATTTTTTGTGGAACGCTTCCAATAAAATAAAAAATAGTAAAACCCCGATACACCCGTACAGTAAGGCTTGTAGAATATGAAACAAATGTGGATCGCCATCAAACAAATTCCATTCTATATTAAAAAGGAGTTTGGTGAATGGTCTATAAATTACATTCTCTTGATCATGATAAGCACCACTTAAATGTGGTGTAGAAAAAATAACTTTCGCATTCTCGAAACCTACACTCGCCTCTGTTATTTTATTTGTTTTAATAATACCAATATCATCCAACACAAATCCATGCTGAAAAGTATTGCTAAATAATAAAAATGCAATGGCAAAAAGTACAAGTGCCAAGTGCAATGGTTTAGGGGTAGAGTTTATTGTTGGATTCAATGCCTTCTTTTGTTCAACAGGCATTTCTTCTTTTTCTATAGGCATGTCAGTGATTGAATTACTCATGATGTGGATTGATTTACCAATTGAAATAAAATACTATTGACGTAAATTTTCTGTTCTTCTCATGCGAACGTAATCTGCTTTTTGTCTATAATACTGCGCATTCACACTATCTCCTTTATTTCGATAAGTCATATCTAAAAATTGGACAGAAGTAAGATCTAGTGAATCATGATCACTCGCTTTTTTGAACCAATAAATCGCACTGTCATATCTATTGGTAATACCATATACACAAGCGATATTATTCATAAAATCACTTTCCGTTGTATCCTTCAAATTTGCTTTCAGAAAAAATGGAATGGCAGTGGTAAATAATTGCATCGCTTCAACAGGATTTGTTTGTCGCAATGCCAATCCCTTATTGTAAAAAACAGTACCAATATTATTTGTAAAAATACTATTGGTGGTATCTTCTTTAAAGGCTCTTGTATAGTACTTGTAGGCAGAATCCAATTGACCAATATTAAAATATGCTTTTCCTAATTGGTTATATCCATCAGAAGGCAGGGCTGGATAAATACTCAAAGATTTACTTAAATAATAAATCGATTTTGCACTTTCCTTGGCACTAGAATCATTGATCTGTTGTGGCGAATAACCAAGTGCACTCATCTTGTCGGTCAATACTTCTTTTCGTTCTGTACCAGATAAGTGATTGCCCATATAAAATAATAAGTGCGTTGAATTTGGATAGCTTTCTATGTCTTTTGAAAACAAACCGAAATCACTTTCCCAATCATTATTTCTAGAAAAGGTTTTAAACGAATACGCAATAGAAACAATGATTACAATCGCAAAAAGTAATGGTGCTTTTCCAAGCATACTAAAAAAACTGCCTTCTACTTTCTCTTTGTTTAAAAAAATGGACAAAGCATATACAAGCGATAAACATAATCCAAGGGAAGGCACAAATAATAAACGTTCTCCGAAGGAGGTACCAATCAACATAAAAACATTGGAGGTCAACGACATGCTCACAAAGAACCAAAGGAAACCAAAACCGATAACGCTTTTTTCCTTCCATTTCCAAATAGCAAAAACAAACATAGAGATGAACAAAAGGAAGGATACCAAAAATCCAATATCCGTAAATCCAACCGGTATCATCGTGGAATAAGAATAGTCGCAAGACAATGGATAAGGATAGAAAAATGTTTGAATATATAAGCCAAGGGTATGCACCGCAGATGGGAATTGATAAGTATTTGGATAAGCTGGGTTTTTGCACAAGACCATATAATTATCCAATGCACTCAATGGACTTGGTGCAGGATAAATATGCAATACATTCCATCTACAAATTAAAAAGAAGAAAGCACATGCCGCCATAATAGAGGAAATAATTGCATTTTTTTTGATAGAAAAATTGCTGAAGAAATATATAAATAATGGAATGATACCAATGACTACAACCGTAGATTCTTTTGAAAATAAACCCATTAAAAAACTAAGTACAGCAAGTACCAGAAAGAGCATTTTTTCTTTTGTGAAATAAAGTTGTAGACAACGCAATGCCATTAAACTCCCCAATAAACTTAATATTTCATCCGCACTTTTTACATTCGCAACCACCTCTGTATGTATAGGATGAACAATAAAAAGTAAGGTAGCCAAAAATGCAACCACCCACTTTTTTTGTAAAATATCATACAAAATAAGAAACATAAAAATGCCAATCAGTGCGTACAGCAAGGTATTGACAATATGGAAAGCATGGGCATTGGCTTGAAACACATTCCACTCGATATTAAAAACCAATTTTGTAAATGGACGATACAATGAATTTTCTAAATCCGAAAAATCCCCTTTACGATGTGGCGTAGAGAAAATAAGTTTTGTGTTTTCGAAGCTGACACCTGCTTTCGTTATTTTATTATTTTTAATGATACCATGATCGTCCAATACAAATCGATGGTGGAAAGTATTGCTATAAATAAGTATGGCAACCAATGCCAATACAGCAGCAAAAATCCAATGGCTATATTTTGATTTGGGTTTGACTTCCGTTTGCCTTTCCTTCTCTACTACAATCGCATTTTTAGGCAAAGGTTTTTGTTGTTTAATCTTACTCATAGGTCTTATTTATTTTCCAATATAATTGGTGCTGTTCTATTCCGCACTGTATCTATAGGTTTGGGTTGAGCAGCTGGAATGGTAATTGTATTTTTTTTCTTCGCAACCTTTTTCTTGGATGTTGTAGACTGCATATTTTTCGTATGCCTACAAGAAGTAAATAATAAACAAGAAGCGGTTAGTATTAGAAAGACGAATTTTAGTTTCATATTTTTTGCATCCGATGGAGCAACAAATATAATATCATTAGCATATATTTTTGATACTACTTAGTTTCAGTTGGTAAGTCACTATATCGATAGGGAAATTTGCCACGCGCTTTGTCTGAACTATGATACTTCGGCTGTGCTCAGTACGGGGTTTTTTGATTGATGTGATGGCTATGATTTGCTTTTGAAGTTTGTTTTGCTTTTGTTTGCAATTCCTAGGTCTAGCGCGAGAATGAGGCGTAGGTATAAGCGTTGGCTTCTCGTGCTTTACCCTAAAACAATTTACAGGTTTTCTAATAATGTTTATTAAAATGATTTATCAAACTAAGGCGCAAGAAACCAAGACACAAAAACCGGACTTCATTTTTGCGCCAAGAGTGAGAATAAACTTTTCCTTTTGTCTGAACTATGATACTTCGGCTACACTCAGTACTGGTTCAGCTCTGCTCAGTTCAGGTTTATTTGATTGTTGTGATGGCTATGATTTGCCTTTGAAGTTTGCGTGCTTTTCGTTTGGATCTCTTGGAACTAGCAATTTACAATTATCAATTTAGCATTTGCAATTTGCAAAAAAATCACTTAATTCCTCACTGTCATTTCATCCAACAATCTTCTACCATCTAACACCTTATCGACTACCCAAAGTACATAGCGAATATCAGCGCAAATGGTTCTTTTGTATCTTTTATCAAAAGCAATATCACCACTCATTGCTTCCCAGTTGCCATCAAATGCAGTACCTATCAATTCTCCATCAGCATTGATAACAGGGCTTCCAGAGTTGCCCCCAGTTATATCATCTGTCGTGATAAAGCAAGTCACTAATTCGCCCAATTTTTTATCTTGGTAAGGCCCGTAGTTTCTTGTTTTCAATAATTCAACAACCTTAGGTTGCAAATCAAACTCTTTATCACCTGCTTTATACTTATCTAAAAGTCCATTTGCAGTCGTATAATAATTGAAGGAAACAGCGTCTTTCGGTGCGTATGCACTCACCTTACCATAAGTTACACGCATGGTAGAATTTGCATCTGGATACATCAATTTATTGTTTGCTTTTTCTAATAATGCGCCTTGATACGCTCTGTTTAAATCAAACATTTCGTAGGTGAAATCATTGATTTTTGGTTCGTAATATTCTTTATAATTTTTTACTTCACTCAATGCATGTTGTACTGCTGGATCAAGCAATAGTATGCGTATAAAATCAGCATGACAAAGGGTAGCAAATTTTGCACTATCTAAAAGTGCCGTATTTTGATACACAAAATCGGTATAATCATCGAAGGTCTTTTTCCAATTTTCAGAACCGTATTTTTCAAATACTTCAGATGTGAAAATGTCTGGATGTTGTCCTTTTGGAATATCTTGATAGAACATTAAATTAAGCGCAGCAAAAACCTTCTTATCCAATTCGACATTTATATTTTTCAAAATGGATTTGCGAGATGCAACTATTTTCTTACATAAATTTTCAATAGAATCAGCAGATTCATTGGCTTCTACGGCCTTACCAACTTGTTCAAAACTAGCACCTAACTTGGTCAATGCGGAAGCCATAAATGCTTCTCTGTAATACGTGGCATGCTTGGCATAAGGTCTATAATTGGCGTATGCCTTTTTGAAGTCGGGCATAATTTTTTTCACATCGCTATCATTTTCTTTTGCCCATTTCACAAATTCGTCTTCTTCATCTTGTTTCAATTCTTCAATATGTAGATTTTTCAATTGCTCTGTTTGACCAATAAAATATTTCCAATAATTTGCCAATTGTGCATAGGATGAAGCATATTGCAAATCAACTGCTGGATCTTTTTCCATTTCTTCACGCATGATGCTCAAGCGTTTATCTCTTATTTTTACAACGGAAGGATTGCTTACATTGATGGCTAAATCTACACCATAAGAAGTGAGGTATCTTGTAGTACGACCAGGATAACCCATGACCATTGCATAATCATTTTCTTGTACCCCTTTTAATGAAACTGGTAAATGATGTTTAGGAATATATGGTCGGTTGTTGATAGAATAAGGAGCAGGTTTATTGTCGTTATTGGAATACACCCTGAACATCGAAAAATCACATGTATGTCTTGGCCACATCCAATTGTCGGTATCGCCACCAAATTTTCCCAAACTCTCTGGTGGTGCAGATACTAGACGAACATCTGTAAAACGTTGGTACACGAAAAGGTAATATTTATTGCCTGCATAAAAAGATTTCACATCACTCTCATAGGCTCCATCTTCATTAGACACTTTCGTTATTTTCTTAGAAATTTCATCGAATTTTTTTTCAACATCTGCGCCATAAGCATCGCCAATAAATGCAGAAACTTTATCTGTAACATCTTCTATACGAACTAAAAAACGAACACTTAATCCAGGAGCTGGCAATTCTTGATCCATGCTGTTTGCCATAAAACCATTCATTAAATAATTATTGCTCACCGAGCTTAATGTAGCAATTGCATCATAACCACAATGATGATTCGTCAATAATAAACCTTTGTCTGAAATAACTTCCGCAGTACAACCACCACCAAAATGTACAATGGCATCTTTCAAAGAACCGTTATTGATACTATAGATTTGTTCGGCTGTCAATTTCAATCCCATCTTTTGCATGGCATCATAATTTTGCGAAATCAATAGTGGTAGCCACATTCCTTCATCCGCGCGAACAATGAATTGAGAAGAAATGAATAAAAAGAAAAGGATAATTTTTTTCATGTGTTTTTTTTAAGTTTTTATTTGTCACATGGAATTCGGCATTTTATTCTTGTTTACGTGTCAAGAATTGTGATGCCTCATTTCATGTGTTTAGATATTTTTTAAGGCTGTAAATGTAATACTAGAAATTATAAAATGTTGGTTCGTTATAGAATCTATTTACCGCTTGTAAAATACTTCGGTATTTGTCTGAACTATGATTTTTTTGATTCGTATGATTGGTATGATTTTCGTGTCTATTCATAGTTTTCATTTTATCATTCAAATCATAGTTCTGAATTCTTTTGTCTGAACTATGATTTTTTTGATTTATGTGATTGTTAGGATCTCCTTTTGAGTTTGCGTCTATTTCCAAAATCATACTAATCCTAAAATCTTATAAATCATGGTTCAGACTTCACCCCTTAAACTCATAATACGGAACCTCATCATGACTCACCGTTTCCTTTTGAAACCAATATGCTGCTGTCACAATATGGCCATCTGGTGTTTTTAATGAACGACCATAAATGCCATTGGTTGGATTAAATGTATAATCTGTAACACCTACTGTAAATGTTTCTGGAGCTAATGAAGCTGCGGGCGGTGGCACGACATCTGCACCTTCTTCGACTGCTACAACAGTCTTGGCTGCTGCCTTTGGTGCAGGTGATGGTATAACTACAACCGTAAATTTATTGTACTCTAACAATGTTTTTAAAAATGAAACTCGATCTGGACTTACATTTTTTTCAACGATACTACACTTCACATTCTCTAACTCTTCAAACTCATGATTTTTATTGATTGCCATATTTTTCGCTTTTATAATTAATTCACTACACTTTCTATATAATCATAAACCCAACTCAACAAACCAATGAGCACAATACCTGCACTGCATATATACAAGCCAATTTTCGTATACGGATTAATGCTTATTTTTTCAACAGGCGTTTCATTTTTATCCATGAATACTGCCCGTATGATTCGCAAATAATAATACAAGGAGATAATCATATTCACCGCTGCAATACCAATGAAAATATAATTGCCTGTGGTTGCACCTGCACTGAGTAAAAATAATTTACCGAAAAATCCTGCAGTTGGTGGTATGCCCGCTAATGAAAATAAAGACAATGCCAATACCCAACTCAACAATGGATTGGTTTGATAAAGCCCTTTATAATCATCGACATTTTCTTTGCCCGTAAAAAAAGAAATCAAATCAGCGACGCCAAAAGCAGCGAGATTAGAGAAAATATAAATGCAGATAAAATAAATAATAGAAGCCGTTCCTTGTGTAGAATTACTACTCATACCAACCAAAATAAATCCGACTTGCGCAATAGATGAAAAGGCTAGAAAACGTTTAATATTTTGTTGACGCAAAGCAAATAAATTACCAATAAGCATGGTCATCACCGATAATACCATGATCATATTATACCAAATGTCATGAAGCGGTTGAAACACTTTGAATAATGTAGAAACGAACACAAAGGCAATAGCGCCTTTTGAAATGACCGATAAAAAAGATGTAACTACCACTGGTGAACCTTCATACACATCGGCTGTCCAGAAGTGAAATGGAACCACAGACATTTTGAAAGCGAAGGCGGTAAACAAACATACAAAAGCCAATATTTGCAATGGGCTAGAAGTCAATAATGCTGGCATTTCCGTAAAACTCAATGTGCCAGTTGCACCGTATAAAAGGGATATCCCAAACAATAGTATACCAGAAGAAAATGCAGAAGACAAAATCATTTTTATCGCCGCTTCGGAAGAAACTTTTTTATCTAAATTAAAATTGCTCATCGCTGCAACTGGAATAGTAGCGAGTTCGAGCGACAAATAAAACATCAATAAATTGCCACTGGACATCATATAAAACATACCCAACAAAGCGGATAACATCAACATGAAAAATTCAGAGAGATGCTCGCATTTCCTAAACCAATCTGTAAACAATAAGGAGATAAAAAACATGCCGAGATTCAAAATATTTTTTTGCAAAACAATCATAGCATTCGTTTGATACATACTGTCAAACAATTTTCCTTCGGCATTCAAAAAGAAACCAGCGACAAAATTAATCAACAATAAAACTTGAATAAATTGCAGTAGTTTGTCGTTCGCTAAGCCCTTACTAATTTTTATGAATAGCAATAAAAAAAGGATTGCCATGATTAGCAATTCGGGTTTCATCAATGTAAAAAACTCATTCATACTTCGTTTTTATTTTGCCATTTGTATTTTCTGCATGATCAATTCTGCACCCGGACTTACTAAATCGTTTAGCCAAAACGGCGCAACCCCAATGGCGATTATTCCTACTAGTAAAATAATAGTCGCTAGTTTTTCAGGCCAAGCTGCATCACTTAAGTTATTATATTCTTCCTTCAAAGGACCCATCGCTGTTCTACCAATCGCCCGTAAAATATATACTGCAGTCACCACTATACTCATGCAACCTGCTACAGTAACTATTCGATGGAAGGTATCTGGGTTTTCCCAAGAACCAACAAAGATGGTCATTTCAGCGACAAATCCACTTAGTCCTGGCAAGCCCAATGAACATAATCCAACGATGAATAACAGTGTAATGGTGAATGGCATTACTTTCAACAATCCACCCATTTCATTCACTTGCCTTGTATGTGTACGTTCGTAGATAATGCCAATGACTGCGAAGAAAAGTGCAGTCATTAAACCATGACTTACCATTTGCATAATGGCGCCAGTGATGGCAACTTTCGTCAACATACCAATGCCTAATAATACAAAACCACAATGGCTGATGGATGAATATGCATTGATATACTTTAAATCTTTTTGCATCATCGTGGCAAAGGCTCCATATAAAATAGCAATGGCAGAAAGCAATAGAATAATATTAGCATATTCCTTTGCACCTTCAGGAAGTAAATAAGTAGCTACTCGCAAACAACCATAACCACCGAGTTTCATGGATATCCCTGCTAAAAACATTGAACCTGCAGTTGGTGCAGACGAATGTCCATCAGGAACCCAAGTATGAAAAGGAAACAAAGCAGTGAAAACACCAAAGCCAACAAAAAGCAATGGGAAACAAATGTGTTGTGTCCAAGTAGGAATAGTCGTTTGTGCTAATTGTAGAATATCAAATGATTTGCCTCCTCCAAAATACAAAATAAACATGCCGACTAATACAAGCGCAGAGCCAGTCATAAGCATCAATGCCAGTTTGTTCGCACTGTATTCTTTCTTGCCACTTCCCCAAACACCTATCAATAAATATTTAGGAATAACAGCAATTTCTAAAAAGAAGAATAACACAAATAAATCGAGTGAAATAAAAAAACCGTATGCGCCCATGCTCAATAAAATGAGAAGAAAATAAAATTCCTTCGTCATCTTTTCCATTTTCCACGACATCAGAACCCCTGCTACGACAACAAATGCGGTAAGCATAATCATGGCTACAGATATACCATCCACACCAAGATGTAAATTGATATTCCAACTTTTAAATAAAGGCATGTTTTGCTCAAACAACATCTGTGCTGTGTCGCCATGGTTGCGTGCGTTAGTATACACTACATATAAGCCGAGTGATAAAATCAATTGTATCGCAGAACCAAAAAATGCAATCCATCGAACCTGATTATTGTTTTGCATCATGAAGACCGCAACTGCAGTAAGCAAAGGAATCAGTATGAGTAATAATAAATTCATTCTTTTGTTTTAAAATATTTTTTACTTCCACATATAAATAAACACCATCGCCAAACCAAACACACCAACTAAAAAATAAACAGCGTATTCCTGCACTTTTCCAGATTGTATTTTTTTGATTTTTTCAGAAAGGACTTGGGTCGTATTACCAGTAGCATTCACTAAACCGTCCACCACATTTTTATCGAACCAAGCTGCTGGTTTCCCTATGCAATTAAATAATATTTTTTGGGTGATAAATAAATAAATTTCATCGATATAAAATTTATGATACGCTATTTGGTACAAAGCTCGCAAACTAGAAGCCATTTTGTCTGGTTTGTCATTTTCTGTTTTGTATAAAAATAATGCGGTAAATATGCCAGTTAATCCAAGCGCAACAGGTGCAATGGAAAACTGCAAATGAAATTCACTCACTAAAGCTGTTCCATCTGAACTTACAAATTTTCCGAAAGGAATAAAACCCGCCAAGCAAGCGCCAACAGACAATAATACCAAAGGCATCATCATTACAAATCCTCCTTCACCATGGTGCCCATGTTCATCTTGATGATTTGGGTGATAAGATTTGTTCCAGAAAATACTGAAGTATAAACGAAACATATAAAATGCAGTAAGTCCAGAGGTAATGAGTGCCATCCAATAAATCGTTTGATTGTGTTGGAAAGCAGCTAATAGAATTTCTTCTTTACTAAAAAATCCGGCGAATGGTGGTACACCCGAAATAGCCAAGCAAGCAATTAAAAAAGTAAAATGCGTGATGGGCAATTGTTTTCTTAAACCGCCCATGTCTTTCATGTTATTACTATGTACAAAATGAATCACTGCGCCAGCACCTAGGAATAGCAAGGCTTTGAACAAGGCATGTGTAAATAAATGAAACATAGAAGCAGTATAACCAAGTCCTTCTTCGCCACCATATTTGGATACGCCCAAAGCAAACATCATAAATCCAATTTGTGACATGGTAGAAAATGCAAGTACTCTTTTAATGTCGGTTTGTGTACATGCAATGATGGCTGCAAACAATGCAGATATAGCACCAACATAAGCTACTATTTCTAAGGCATCGGGAGCGGATATGGCAAAGATTGGGAATAAACGAGCTACTAAAAAAACGCCCGCAACTACCATCGTTGCTGCATGTATCAAAGCAGAAACTGGTGTTGGACCTTCCATCGCATCTGGCAACCAAATGTGTAAAGGGAACATGGCACTTTTTCCTGCACCACCAACAAACACTAAAATCATTCCCCAAGTTAAGGCGGATATGCCTAGGAAGGAAGCGGCAAGGGCTGACTTTAATTCATTGGATTCGGGTGAAGTCAAACGTTGAATCAATGTATTGAAATCTAAAGTACCTGCATAAAAGGAAAGAACTAAAATGCCAATCAAAAATCCTAAGTCTGCAAATCTTGTCACAATAAATGCTTTTTTGCAAGCCGCAACAGCACTTGGTTTTTCGTAATAATAACCGATGAGTAAGAAGGAAGAAACGCCTACCAATTCCCAGAAAATATAAATTTGAAATATATTGGATGCTACGACCAAGCCCAACATAGAGAAAGTAAACAATCCTAAAAATGCATAATAAGTTGGAAATCTTTCTTCACCTTTCAAATAACCCAAACTATAAATATGTACCATCAATGAAATGAGCGTAACAACAACCAACATCATGGCTGTAATTGGATCTAATAAAATTCCCATATTGATAGACAATCCTTCGGAAAAGGCTAACCACAAATAGTTGAAAGGAATTAGTTTTTGATAAACGCCATTTATTTTGCCATATTCAAAGAAGTATCCATAAGCAGTATAAAAGGCAAGACAGGTTGAAATGAAAGAAAGACAAGTACTAATAATACCAGCCGTATTTTTTAAATAGGTTCTGCCAAATAAACCCATGATGAGAAAACTCAGCAAAGGCAAAAGGACAATAAGCATTATATAGGTTGCGTTCGGCATAGTCGTTTAATATTTCATTTCTTCTGTTTCCTCCACATCTATGGATTGAAAATTTTTGGTCAAATTAATAATGATAGCAATGGCAACGGCTGCTTCTGCTGCTGCAATGGCAATCACAAAAATGGTAAAGAATAAACCGTCGAGTTTATCCGCCCAAACATATTTATTGAATGCAATAAAATTTAGATTCACACTGTTCAGAATTAATTCGATACTCATCAACATCGCAATCAAATTTCGTCGGGTCAAGAAACCGTACACACCAATAAAAAAAAGTGCGGCACTAATAAATAGCAAGTGATATAATCCAGGTTCCATCATGATGTTTGGGTTGGGGTTCGTAAAGCAATGACAATAGAGCCAATCAACGCAGCCAACAAAAGAATACTCACTACTTCAAAAGGCAAGGCATAACCACCTTTATCTACACCCAACATTTGATTACCGATATTGGTGACAGAAGGAGATAGGCTCAGATTTTTTGTAGCGGTAAAATTGTTTTGTACAATTTGTATCATCACCAATGCAAAGCCACAAAATGCAGCAATTGCAGCAAATATTTGTTGACCTGTTTTTTTGACTAACATCTTTTCGCCAGCTTGTTGGGTCAGAAAAATAGAAAAGATAATGAGTACTGTAATGCCACCAACATACACAACAACTTGTACCGCAGCAATGAACTCATATTGAAGCCAGAAATACATACCAGCCATACCGATCAAAGAAAACAATAAATAAATAGCTGCTCTAAATAACTGGCGAGTAGTTACAGCAAGCAAACCGCTACCAAGTATCATGGCAGCCAGTAAATAAAAAAGTATGTTCGCTCCGTTCATTATCTATGCTTGTTATTTATTTTATTATAGTCCGTTTTTAATGAAAAAAATTTGGGCGGCACACACGCTTTTCGCTGCAAGTCCTCCCATGCGAAGGGCATGGTGTGGGCTTTCCGCTACAATCGTTGCCGCAATACATCGACATTTAAATTTCATTTTTCTCATTTCATTTTCAATTCACCGTTTTACATTTTTATCCAGGGACTTTACCCCTCGCTATCCTATGTCGCCCTTTCAGGGCTTTTCCTCTTTTCACTTTCCTCTTTTCACATCCCACTACTCACTTCTCACATCTCACATCTCACTACTCACATCTCACATCTCACTACTCAACCCCATCCATTATTTTAGATCCTTCAAAATTTAGTACTTTGGTTAATTGGCTTCTATCGTAAACACTATGTTCAAAGGTCTGTGCCATTTTAATCGCATCCGAAGGACATGCTGTGATACATAAATTGCACATTGTACAAAGTTCCAAATGGTAAACCAGTTTGTCGATTGCTTTTTTCTTTTTCCCTTCTGGTGTAAGATCAAATTTAGTTATCACTTTGATAGTCCCATTCGGACAAGCCAATTCACATGCCGTGCAACCGGTACAACGATGTTCATTATTTTCATCGTGAGGCATAACCACTTCTCCCTTAAATCGTTGCGCCAAATTTAATGTAGCCCGGTTATCAGGATATTGCTCAGTAATAATTTCTTTATGATGTGTAAAATAAAAGAGTGTCCGCCTAAGGCCAACAACAAGTGATTTTAATCCACTATAAATTTCTTTGATATAGTTTATTATAAACATGTGTTTCGTTTAAGGTTAGCCTGTTTTTGGTTTTGATTCATCACACTTTTCATTTTAAAAATACCATCCCAATATGGCCATCGCCGTTACCAATAAAAGATTGAACATACTGATGGGCAATAAATATTTCCATTCCAAATTTAATAATTGATCTATTCTTAATCGTGGGAAAGTCCATCGGAACCACATGATTAAAAATATCAGAAAAAATATTTTGCCAAAGAACCACAAGCTAGAAGGAATAAAATCCATGATATGATTAAATGCTTCCCAATGTCCAATATGCAATGGCATCCATCCGCCAAAAAATAAAGTAGCACCAATGGCACACACGATAAACACATTGACATATTCTGCTAAAAAAAACAAAGCGAACTTCATACCAGAATACTCCGTATGAAACCCAGCCGTTAATTCCGATTCAGCTTCTGCCAAATCAAATGGTGCACGATTGGTTTCGGCGGTTGCAGCAATTAAGAAAATAATAAAAGCAATGAATACTGGAATATGTCCCTTGAAAATCCACCAGCCATTGGATTGTGAAGCAATGATATCATTCAAATTCAAACTACCAACCAGTACGACAATACATAATATGGATAGACCTGCCGACAATTCATAACTCACAATTTGCGCACCGCTTCGCATGGCACCAAGTAAAGAATATTTATTGTTACTTGCCCATCCAGCCATTAATATACTGATGACCGAAACCGAAGAAATTGCAGAAACATATAGTACGCCTATATTCAAATTCCACATGGTCAAATCCTTCGCAAAAGCAATTGGCGCCATGAGCAACATGGATACAATAATGGCAATATAAGGTGCTAAATTGAATAAAAATTTATCGGCACCTGTTGGGGTCATGCCTTCTTTTACCAATAATTTTACGGTATCAGCCATGGATTGAAACATACCTTTTGGTCCAACTCGATTTGGTCCCAAACGGATTTGAATCCATGCAGAAACTTTTCTTTCCATCATCACCAGTACAAGGCCTAAAATAGCAAATAAGCTAATGACACAAACACCTACTATTACCATTTCGACAACGGTAACTACAGTAGATGGAAAAGTTTTACTCAACCATTCGTGTATTCCACTTGCTATATTTGATAAACTCCACATCTGCATTTTTTTATCTGTCTATATCTGGTATTACTAAATCTAAGGATCCCATCATTGCCACCAAGTCGCCTATTTTACCGCCTCTTGCCATATGGTCGAGAGCGGATAAATTAGAAAATCCTGGTGAACGAAACTTTATTCGGTAAGGTGTTGTTCCACCTTCACTCACTATATAAATACCAAATTCGCCACGTGCAGTTTCTACTCTTTGGTAAAATTCTCCTTTCGGTAATTTCAAAACCGCTTTCGTTTTCGCTTGAAATTCTCCTTCAGGAATATTATCAATTAATTGTTCAATGATACGAATAGACTCATTCATTTCTCGAATCCGAATCATATAACGAGCAAAGGAATCGCCAGCCGTTTCTAAGGCTTCATTGAATTCTAGTTTATTATAAATTTCGTAAGGATAAATTTTTCGAACATCACAACTTACACCACTTCCTCTTAATGTTGGTCCACTGCAGCCAAAGGATATTGCATCCGCAGCAGATAATACACCCACATTTTTCATTCTGTTCTGGAAAATAATATTGCCAGTAACCATTTCGTCATACTCCGCAATTTTTCTTTTATAGAGAACGATAAAATCCTTCACCTTTTTTTGAAAACTCGGATGCAAATCTTCTAATACACCACCCGGTAAAATATAATTCATGGTGAGTCGAGCACCACAGGTATCCTCCATGATTTCGTTGATCACTTCTCTTTCTCTGAACGCATGAAAGAAAGGCGTGAAGGCACCGAGATCCATTGCCATTGCACCCCACCACAATTCATGGGAAGCAATTCTGGTAAGTTCGTCCATCAATACCCTAATAACTTGTGCTCGTTCAGGCACTTCTATTTGCATCCCTTTTTCTACGCATAAAGCACATGCATGGTTATTGATATGGGAAGATAAATAATCCATGCGACTCGTCACATAAATGAATTGACGATACGTAAGACTCTCACACATTTTTTCTATGGAGCGATGGATATATCCTAAATGGGGTTCCACTTTTTGGATAGTTTCTCCGTGCAATGTTATCACCAAGTGCAATACACCATGCGTTGCAGGATGTTGTGGACCTACATTGATAATAATATTACCTTCTTCCGTTCTACTTAATTCTTCAACCATTTTTTTATGTGCGATTTTTTAATCGCGAGTTATATCATTTTTTTTCATTTTTACCGAGGGGTTTAATCCCTCGCTATTTTTTGCACATGGGGTTTCACCCCATGCTATTCATATATCGCCCCTTCATTTTTTACCGAGGGGTTTCACCCCCCGCTATTCATATATTGCCCCTTCATTTTTACCGAGGGGTTTCACCCCCCGCTATTCATATATCGCCCCTTCAGGGCTTTTACTCACTACTTTTTTCTTACACCTTACGACTTATACCTTACACCTTAAATCTTACAATTTTATCATATTTATCGGATCTTCAAAATCTTTTAGCAGTGGATTTTTTCCTTCCCATCCATCTGGCAAAATAAGTAAGCGCAAGTCGGGATGATGAAGAAAATGTACGCCAAACATTTCATACACTTCTCTTTCATGAAACTCTGCTGTGCGCCATATAGATGATACTGATTCGATTTCTGCTTTGCTTCTATTCAATTTGGATTTGATGACTATATTATGTCTAAAAATTGTAGAAGACAAATGATACACCATGGTAAGATGTGTCTTCCAGTCAACGCAAGTTAAACAAAATAAATAATCAAATTGTAGGCTTGCATCTTGACGTAATGTTTGTGCCATAGGCAACCAATCACTCGGTTCTATTTGCATTTGAATCCATTCAGCTCCTTCTTCGAAAGTGGCTTTAGGAAACAGTTCCGCCAATTTTATTTTCAATTCATCATTCCCCATATCTACACTTTAGCTGTCTTTATTTGTTCTCGAGTTAATCCACTTTTTATTTTTTCTTGTAAACTAATCAAGGCATGTAGTAAAGCCTCTGGTCTTGGTGGGCATCCTGCCACATACACATCTACAGGTATTACATGATCTGCTCCTTTTACGACAGAGTAGGTATTATAAAAAAATGGCCCACCGCTAATAGCGCAAGCACCCATGGCAATCACGTATTTTGGATCACCCATTTGATCGTATAATCGTTTTAATACTGGTGCCATTTTATTGACAATAGTGCCAGCAATTATAATTACATCCGCTTGACGAGGGGAGGCTCTTGCTACTTCAAAACCAAATCGGGAGAAGTCATATTTGGCACCTGCCACTGACATATATTCTATACCGCAACAACTCGTTGCAAAGGTCAATGGCCAAAGAGAATTAGAACGAGCCCAATTGATGATATCATCCAATTTACTTAATACAATACCACCGCTTGGTAATTCATGTATTTGTCCTGGAAAACTTTGTTGCTCTGTGTTTGTCATCATACCCATTTTAAAGCACCTTTTTTATGCGCATATAAAAATCCCATAAATAATATGGTAAAGAAAATAATTATTTCACCGAATGCCATCCAACCTACTTTTTTCGCCACTACAGCCCAAGGATATAGAAAAACAAGCTCTACATCGAATATGAGAAAAATTAAAGCAAATAAATAATAGCCTACATTTAGTTGCACCCAGGTCTTACCAGTAGTGGCAATACCACATTCATACGGTTCTCCTTTTTGTGGATTGGTAGTAGATTTTGTAACCAATTTTGCAACAAGAATAGCGAAGCCAGAAAAGGCTAGTGCTGCAAGAATTAATACAATCATGGAGGATGCTCCCATTCCTAAATATGCTTAAATGAATTGAAAATATCGGAAGCACAATATAATAAAAAAATGATACTTAGCACATTTTCACTAGAATATTTTGATTAAAAAAGGAAGTCTTAAGAGCTAAACAAAATATAATGAGCACATGATTTTTTTGGTGGATGTATTGCGGCAACGATGGAGTGGAAATCCTCTGCAGCAAAAAAAGATTGGAAGGAATAGTCCCCATGCCGTTGCTTTGAGCGGAAATGAATCCTGACATTTATCGTCAGGACGTGCCTGCCGCCCATACTGTAGCATTAATTTTTTTTCAAAAAATACGCTACAGTAGAACTCTCAAGCCATTTTTAGTATTTCCGTCCTATTTTATTTCTCGCAAATATTTTTGCAATGTTACTAATCCTTCCGTTGCTGGTTTTTCAATATAGGTTACATTGTTCCGATTTACTTTTGGTACTTTTTTATCGACTACATAAATAGGCATATAAGGCGGCAAATATTGTAAGATAGATGCTGCAGGATAGACCACCAAACTTGTTCCAACCACGACAAATATATCTGCCATGTAAGCAAGACGAATTGCTTCATCCATCATGGATACTGCCTCCTCAAACCATACAATATGTGGTCGAAGTTGGGCGCCATCTTCTGCTGTATCACCCAGTTTTATGTCTTGTTGTATTGGGTAAATGCGTGTTTCATCCTCTTCACTTCGCATTTTAAAAATTTCACCATGCAAATGCAGAACCTGTTTAGAACCCGCTCTCTCATGTAAGTCATCAATATTTTGTGTAATGATTTGGACATCAAATTCTTGTTCCAATTGCGCCAATGTATGATGTGCTTTGTTGGGCAATGCTTCCAGAATATTTTTTCGACGTTCATTATAAAATTGAAGTACCAAAGCCGGATCTTTTTGCCAAGCTCTTGGTGTGGCTACATCTTGCACATTATATCCTTCCCATAATCCATTACTATCTCTGAAGGTTTGTAAGCCGCTTTCAGCACTGATTCCAGCACCAGTGAATACTACTAATTTTTTCATGTGTGGTTTTGTTTTCTTTTTGATAAAACTACAAACTAAAACCAACAAAGCACGTTGCTTTAGAATATATTTGCGCGCTCAATACTAATTTAATTCATGAAGCAATATCTGATTTGTTTTTTATTCGCCTTTACTGCAACAAGCTTGTATGCCCAACCTCCTTTGGAAACTAAATTTCCAGACTATGCCTTTTTAAATTATCAAATGACTTTTGAAAAAGTAAAAACAGCGGCTGCAAAAAGTGATACCGTAGTCAAAAAATTATTTGCTGCTAAAGGAATTAAATATCCATGTAAAAATATTTTATGGCGTGCTTTTAAAGGTCCTAGTGAAATGGAATTGTGGGCACGTAATTCAATCAATGATACTTTTGTCCTCATTAAAAATTATCAAATTTGTGCCTTGTCTGGCATACTCGGACCCAAGCGTTGGGAAGGCGACAAGCAAGTACCAGAAGGCTTTTATTTCCTATCTGATTTCAAACCCAATAGTGCGTATTATCTTTCTATGTTGGTTGGCTATCCGAATTATTCCGATTTAATACAAGGCAACAAAGAAAAACCTGGTGGGGATATTTATATTCATGGTGCTTGTATGACCATTGGTTGTATGCCCATGACAGATGAACTTATTGGCGAATTGTATATCATCAGTATGAATGCAAGAGCTTATGGACAATTGAATATTCCAGTGCAGATTTACCCAATTCGCTATACCCAAAAATCAATAGATTTTTTAGGTCGTGAATATAAAAATGAAGCTGAAAAACAAAAGTTTTGGGTCAATATCAAACGAGCTTATGATTACTTTGAAGCTACCCACAGAACCTTACCTGTGATGTATGATAGCAAGGGGAATTATGCGTTTTAGGGAATCTTTTGGTGATATATATTGTTGGTGATAACACCAACAATGGCGTGATGCGTTTTAAAAAGCCTTTTGGTGGAATGTATAAGTGAATAACAATGGATTAAATTATAAACTTATAATTGTAGTAAATAAAATACTGTAACCTTATTTTAGGACGATACATACTTTTGTAAACCAAGAATAGAACTAAAACTTATTTTAGGCTTAAATTAAAAACTGTAAACTTATTTTAGGACGCTACCGGTAGCGCCATTGTTGGTGTTATCACCAACAATTTATATTTTTCACCATTGATGTTATCACCAACAATTCTTTTATTTTTAAACTTTAGTGTTATCGTCAACAATTTTAATATTTTTTCTAATGAATTTCAGTACAACTTACGCCGAGTTTTTAACGATCACAATTTTGCAATGGAAAAATCTTTTGAAACCAGAAAAGTATAAAGAGATATTGGTAAATTCATTGTCTTATTTTGTAAAAGAAGAAAGAGCAAAAATATTTTCTTTTTGTATTATGGATAATCATATTCACTTGATTTGGCAAGCTGAACAAGATTATACATCGCGCGACAATCAACATAGTTTTACAAAATTTACTGCTCAACAAATAAAATTCGATCTGCAAAAAAATCATCCTAAAGTTTTAGAAATATTCCGAGTAAATGCCGCAGACCGGCTCTATCAATTTTGGGAACGAAACCCATTGCCAATTATATTATATAACGAAAATGTTTTTTTACAAAAGCTTGAATACATACATAGCAATCCAGTGAAAGCAGGTTTATGTTTGTTACCAGAAGATTATTACTATTCATCCGCATCCTTTTATTTGAATGGCGATAATAGGTTTGACTTCTTGACTCATTATTAATCTTTGGTGATATAAATTGTTGGTGATAACACCAACAATGGCGGAATACGCTATACCCAAAAAGCAATAGATTTTTTAGGTCGTGAATATAAAAATGAAGCGGAAAAACAAAAGTTTTGGGTCAATATCAAACGAGCTTATGATTACTTTGAAGCTACACACAGGACCTTACCTGTGATGTATGATAGCAAAGGGAATTATGCGTTTTAAGGAAATCTTTGGTGATATAAGTTTGACTTCTTGACTCATTATTAATCTTTGGTGATATATATTGTTGGTGATAACACCAACAATGGCGGAAAAGAATAACGTAAAGGAAAGAATATTATTTGATTTTGACAAATTTTAATCCATATTCAGGCTGTTCGATATGTTAGGCTCTGCGCATGTCGAACGGATGATAATGAAGGTTCTGTGAACCTTATCCTAAATCTTTCATAGTGTCTTATTCTAAAATCGGGTTACGTGATTTGCTATTTTTACCAACATTTTTTATTTCTTTCTGTTGGTTCGGAGAACCAAATTTATTTGTCGTTCGACATGCCGCTAAGTGAATGTGGCGAACAGCGTGGAGATGGTTTATATTACAGGCAAAGCCTGCGAAGAACATAGCGCTTGCGAAGGCAAAGCCTTCGAAGAGTGAAGTTAAGAAAGTCTTGTAAATCACCGACACTATCCGGCATTCGGCATAACAGTTTGTGTCGAATGCCGCATTATGTCGCACATTGTGAAGAGTTTCTTGATTTGAGAAGTATTTTGTGTGATGAGGTTGGTTAAACTGTTTGTTTAGTATAATCAAGAAAATATATAACTTTTAAAAAGCCCGAACCGCTCGAACATAGTAAGTGGTGCTCTTGTTGTAGAGGGACTGATAGCCACCGTTGAAGTCCTGATACCAGGCGCTATTTATATTGTACTCACTAGAACTCCAATAGTAGTCACCGACAAAACCCCCAATGGCTGTTCGATTCATATAAAGTTTATTGAGTTCATCCCTACTGGGCAGAAACCAATCACTATAACCATTTAATACCAAATCACCACAGATTCTGGCAGCTATACCAGCAGTGCTGCACCCATTCATAATGTCAATCGTATTTTGGTTTCCTGTTCCAATAGCGGTTCCATCAGCACCTGATATTGTGGTTCCATGACATCCCCATGAAGCACCTGGACTTTGGTCGAATGGAGCTACAATTAACCCATGTTGCACATTGGCATCATAACCAGGATCGCCAAATTGTAAAATGTAAGCAATAACGCCTCCTTGATAATTCATACCAAGCGTTAGTGTGTTTTGCCAGGTTGGTGCTCCATTATGAAATTTAAGAAACTGCCCTTCTGCACCTGGCGCAACACTCACCCAAGCAGTTCCATTCCAATACATCATTTCACCTGCTGTTGTGCCATTAGGTAATCCACCACTCAACTTCCCAGCATTCAATGTCTGACTATTAGATAAACTCAAATACAATGAATCATTGGTTATAGTAGCAGAGGTAACAGATACACCATCAGCTCCATTCACACCATTCTGTCCATTAGTTCCATCCACTCCATTCACACCATTACTGCCATTCACACCATCAACTCCATTATCCCCCTTAGGGGCATTCAATGCATTACCTGCTGTTTCTGCATATAAGGCATAGGGTACAGCCATTAATTGTTGTGTACCTAAATCAATGTATGAAACACCTTGTGCTGTGGTATCAAATTCTACTTGTAAATACTTTTTGTATAATGCCCAATGTATGCTGTCTATATTTCCTATAGAAGCATTGCCTGTGC
Source organism: Chitinophaga pinensis (assembly GCA_945878115.1). Lineage (GTDB taxonomy): Bacteria > Bacteroidota > Bacteroidia > Chitinophagales > Chitinophagaceae > OLB11. The sequence continues at coordinate 52,221 of CAMDVD010000007.1, forward strand.
CTATATGAAGTGTGAATAATCCCAGATTATTGGTTGTGATAGTGTGTGTCTCTTGATAGATGCTTGTACCTGATGCTGTATTATCATGTAAGGTGCATCTGACGGTGAGTGGATGATTAATGAGTGGATTGCCTGCTCCATCTCTCACCACTGCTTGATAAGGAATAGCATGTGTAACAGCAGATAGAGTAGTATTGCCTGTGTTTACAACACTTAATGTGGCAGTTTGTGTAGTGTCTGCACTGTTGCCATTTTGTATCAAACACCTGAAGAGTTGATTGGTGTTTGTTGAACCTACATTACTCACATGTAATGTACTTGTGTTTACACCTGCATACTGACCAGCATTCTGTAATGTTTGCCAACCAAACCCTGTGTTTGTTTGCCATTGATAGTTGGTAGGATTATTGCAATTAGTAGCTGTTACACCTACATTGAAACTTGTATTACTACCTGTGGTGGTTGATTGATTTGTTGGTTGTGAGGAGATGCTTAATGAACAAGGAGGTGTAGATGTATACAATGCAGTGATTTCTTGTTGGGTAAGTGCACGGTTATAAATTGCTATGTCATCAAGTTTACCTGAAAAGGCTTCTGAGCAGACTGACGGATCACAATGCCCAAAAACAAGTTGTGTAATAATAGATCCTGGTTGAGATAATGCTAGATAGGAATTAGTTAAGGTGCCATTTTCGTAAAAACTCCATGTGTAGTTATTTTTAACAACCATGTGGTAGACCCAATTATTTAAAGATGGTGTCTGATTTGAGAAATAATAAGATGAATTTACCCACACGGTTCCTGTTCCATATACAAACCCAATTTTCCCCACTCCTGCCCACCAAGGATTAATACCATATATCAATATATGATGTGGCTCAGTATTAACTATTGTTTGCATAGTTGCATTGCTATTTGATTGAACCCAGCAAGAAAAACTAAAATCTGTGCTTGCGTTGAAAAAGTTATTAGTGACAATGTAATCATCCACCCCATCAAAATTATAAGCACTATTCACATTCCCATTTCTATCAGTTGTCAATGTAGCACCATTCACAATCCCATTATTCCCATTCCCACTTTCATCATTGGCATTTCCATTAAAAGGCCACCATCCCACTAATCCATTGGTGGGCACATAAGCAGGAATTGTTTGTGCTTGTGTTATGAAATGAATCAAACAAAAGCTGAGGAGGATATAAATCTTTTTCATAGTATATGTGTTGTTTACGTTATTCTATGCATGAAATGAAAAATATTTCATGTACGTAATTTTAACGAAGGTACATAAACATACATATTTTACACCATCTGTTCAGGATTTGCAATCCTTACACAATCACTTTTTATCGACACTCACACCTTTACGCCATTGTTGGTGTTATCACCAACAATTTTATTTCAGTTTTCACCCACCCATCACACCAAATTCGGTAAAATCATATTGCTAAAATCTTTCAAGCCTATTTGATTGTGTATGGCTAAAAAACCTTCACCATACTTAACGCCAATTCGTTTGCCCATCATGACATTTCTATATTTCACGGTATTCAAAAATTCTTCAGAAGAAATATAAGTTTGAGGACCATCCAAATCGGTAGAATAAAATTGTGATTTATAGGCTTGTATGCAAGACATCTTTTGATCAAAAACATGTGTAATATCAATGATGAAATCAGGTTCTATATATTGGTCTTGGATATAATTAAATATTTTCTTTGGACGCCATGGTGCTTGTGCTTTGCCATTCTTTTCGGTTTCTATTTTTAACAAGCCAGATAAGAAACAAGCATCTTTAATGATGGTACTACTTCTGCCATGATCTGGATGTCGATCTTGTGGCGCAGTTGCTAATACGATATCTGGTTGATAGGTTCGTAAAGCTTGTATTAATGCCATCACATGTTCTTCATCATTTTTAAAAAAACCATCACGGAATCCTAAATTTTCTCGAGCATCTAATTGTAATATCTGTGCCGAATGATCACTTTCTTGTTGTCGTGTTTCTATACTTCCTCTACTTCCTAGCTCGCCCCTTGTCATATCAATAATGCCTGTCGTATAACCTAATTTTTTATGAACCAATAAGGTTCCGCTACAAGATAATTCAGCATCATCGGGGTGTGCTGCAATCGCCAATATGTTAATTTTCATCAGTACGTGTTGAAACACAAATATAAAAATAAATGTAGTATTACCTATGTATTAATACTTCATCTCAAAATGACCGCTGCTTTCAATCTCCAATACCAAGGACTCTATAACTGCATCTTCGCCTTGCGCATCATAGGTATTTCTTAGATTATTATTAAACAATAAGGCGACTGCTTGCCAAATACCTGCATTAAAACCACCTTTCAATTCTTTTACAATTTGATAGCAAGGTTTACCAGTTTGTCGGGCTATGAGTTTGATTAATATCTGACCTTGCGTAATGGTTAAGTCCTCCAATTCATGTTTAAATTTTCGGTTTAATTCATCTTCTTTGCGTTGTTTGAATTGTTGCTTTGCTTCTTTACTATACAAAGATGCCAACACAGAATCTACATCTTTTAATATAAGTGAAGCTGCCACTGCATAAGGATATACTAAATAGACATTATACCTCAGCCTTGCATATTCATCTTGATTTCTTTGCCATTCCCTTCTTTGTTTCACCAACCACTTGGGAGCTTGGGCTTTGATATACACTTCATTCAACCACAAATGTGGCATGGTATCCTTGCCTATAATATATGCGCCTACTTGTATGGTATCATTCTTACTTCTTTGGGCTTGCATAGTAAAAGCATGCAACAGCAAAAAAATAATAATCACGAATCGATAAGCCAATACAATACGCATATTCATCCTATTCAATTATAAAATTCACATGGCACATAACTCATTTTTTGCAAGTTTATTTTATTTTAGTCAAATTCCCATCCAATATCTTTCCGATAATATTTCCCTTCATATTGAATAGTAGCAGCATTTTTAGCTGAACAAGCAAGTGCCTCAGACAAACTATTTGCCAAAGAAGTAACTGCGATGACACGTCCACCATTGGTATACAATTGATTATCTTTTAATACTGTGCCTGCATGAAAAACAAGGCTGTCCGTAATGTCATTGGTATGTGTAATCAACTTTCCTTTTTCATAATCTTCAGGATAGCCTTTGCTTACCAACATCATGGTAGCAGCATGTAAGGGCGAATGAACACAATCTAGATCCTTTAATTTTCCATTATGTAATGCGGCAAATAATTCCACCAAATCACTTTCCAAACGAGGCAGTATCACTTCCGTTTCAGGATCACCCAAACGACAATTATATTCGATTACGAATGGATCATTATTCACTTTGATTAAGCCAATAAAAATGAAACCCTTGTAGATAATATTGTCTTGTTCTATTCCTTTCATGGTTGGCAAAATAATTTGTTGCTTTACTTTTTCCAGAAAGGTTTCATCCATAAAAGGCACTGGCGAAATAGCACCCATTCCACCCGTATTTAATCCTGTATCGCCTTCGCCTATTCGTTTATAATCTTTTGCGGAAGGTAATAAGCAATAATTTTTTCCATCGGTAAGTACAAATACAGAACATTCGATACCCGTCAAAAATGCTTCTATCACAACTGTTGCGCTTGCCTCACCAAATTTCTTATCTTGTATCATTTCTGTAAAATGAAACAAAGCATCTTCATGCGTTTCCGAAATGACGACGCCTTTACCAGCGGCCAATCCATCGGCTTTTAAAACAATAGGAAGCGCGTGTTGACGTATATATGCCAGGCCTTCTTCGAAATTATCTTGATTAAATTCTCGATACGAAGCGGTAGGAATATTATTTTTTTGCATGAACTCTTTCGCAAATGCTTTACTTCCTTCTAGCTGAGCACCTTTTTGTGAAGGGCCAATAACTTGTATATCTTGCAATGCAGTATCCTGTTGAAAAAAATCATAAATCCCACGAACTAAAGGCTCTTCGGGACCAACTACTACCATCTGAATTTCTTCTTGTAGGCAAAGTTTTTTAATCCCTTCAAAATCATTCACGGATAGGGACACATTACTTCCAAATAGCGCTGTTCCCGGATTTCCTGGGGCAATAAACAATGTAGTGCAAAGCGGACTTTGTGTTATTTTCCAAGCTAATGCATGTTCTCTGCCGCCACTTCCCAATAGGAGTATCTTCATATTATCTAACCATTTTATTGCGACAAAAATAGGGTGAAAAATTTTGTGAATGGGTATTGAACTCGTTCTTTGTGTGAAGCCTTGTTACATTGACTACGCTCAGTACAGGTTTTTGATTGGCGCAATTTGTCTAAATCTTTTTTGAGTTTATTTTTTCAAATCAAATGAATCATTAAAATCATATAAATCAAATTACTTGTACTGAGCGCAGTCGAACCTGTACTGAGCGCAGTCGAACCTGTACTGAGCGCAGTCGAAGTATGATGCAGACCTTATTCTTGCCCCATCCACAATGCACCGCCTACACTATTTCTGCTCGCACCAGTTACTGAGGAAAGCACATTATTCTCTTCTCTCCATCGAAGTATACCTATCAATCCCATGGCAACTGCTTCCTTATATTGTATCATGTCATCGCTAGGAATTACCACTTCTATATGCAAAGGTGACAATGCTTTGCTGAGTTCTTCTATCAAAAAAGTATGATAAGCACCACCTCCTGTAACCCATATTTTTTGCGTTGTGGTAGGTACTTCAATACGGGAAATAGCATTTGCTATTTGCGTTGCAATCAACACACACATCGTATTCAATTTATCTTGTACAGGGATACTATATTTTTGGATGATCCCATACACTTCATTCACCCCGAATGCATTGGACAAAGATTTTGGATGTGGCAAATTAAAATAAGGCAATTGATTTAATTCATACAATAAATCAGTATTCAAATTTCCTTTCCGGGCCTCTTCACCGCTGGCATCATAAGCCATTCCTATTTCATTCGACAATAAATTTAAAACGCGATTAGCAGGACAAACATCAAATGCAATGGTATTGGCATTCGCATCATGTATGGTGATGTTTGCAATACCACCTATATTTAAAAAATAAGCAAATTCCTTCCACAATAATTTCTCTGCAATAGGCACTATTGGCGCACCTTGTCCACCGAGTGCAATGTCCATGCAACGCAAATCACTCACAACTGGCAGTCGTGTATGTGCAGCTATAGTAGCACCACAACCCATTTGAAATGTCATGCCTTGTTGGGGTTCATGAAAAACAGTATGACCATGACTTGCTATCAAATGCACCTGATGTTCTACATCATATTTGTCTATGAAAGTCTGTATTTCTTTTGCCATCCAAAGTCCGAATGCCTTATGTGCTACGAATAAATCTTTGGCCGATAAGGAGGTGATATTTGGCAATAATTGTGACCAATAAGCATCAAAAGGAATACACTCAGCATGTCGAATATCAACAGACCAATTTCCACCAATTTCTTCGAAACGACAAAGTGCAAGATCAAGTCCATCCATCGAACTACCACTCATTGTTCCTATTACTTGATATACCATTTTCTAATACTTTTCTCTTGGGGTAAAATAAAAATCTGCGTGTAAAAATAGCGCATCAAAAAAGGTATTACAAAAAACTTTTCTATCTTTCGCTCATGGTACATCATCTAGCAAAAGCAAATTCTCTTATTAACGACTGGGTCAACGAATTACGAGATACATCTGTACAACAAGACAGGATGCGCTTTAGACGCAATATGGAAAGAATTGGCGAAGTTGCGGCTTATGAAATTAGTAAGCAATTGCCTTACGTAGCCAAAGAAATCACAACGCCTTTGGGCATTTATATGGGGCGCGAATTAGAGAGTCAACCTGTCATTGCTACTATACTTCGTGCTGGTGTTCCTTTGTATCAAGGCATGCTCCATTATTTTGATAAAGCAGATAGTTCGTTCATTGCTGCCTATCGAAAACATAAGGATGATGATAGTTTTGAAATCAACCAAGAGTATGTAACCTGCCCTAACTTAGAAGGACGAATTTTAATTATTGCAGATCCGATGTTAGCAACAGGCGCATCTTTAATTATGGCATTGGATGAATTGCATGATTATGGTAGACCCAAAGAAGTGCATGTTGTAGTGGCGATTGCCTGTACAGAAGGCATAGATGCTATACGACATAAATATCCAAGCTTTCATATTTGGGCCGCCGACATCGACGACGAACTAACTGCTAAAGGTTATATAGTACCTGGCTTAGGCGATGCTGGTGATTTAGCATTTGGACAAAAAATGCAATTTTAGAATTGGGTCACTTCCTGATTACCTACGATTAATTACATCCATCTTTTTGTACTATTCAGAAATGAATCTGAAAGCACAAATTAATTGGAATAATAAATACTTACTTTTAACGTCTGTAGTATTCGATTCCATTGCGACAGTTCACGAACTTTGACATACGAAGAAAAAAGATAAAATGTTTAGACATCAAGGTAAGACGCGAACTTTAATCCATAACCTTAGGATTGCTTCTTTGTTATCCTTTGTTGCAGGTATAGTAAACGTAACAGGATTTTTTGCTGTGCAACGATTAACAACCAATGTCACTGGGCATTTTGCTTTTTTTCTAGACGAAATATTTAAACTCAACTTTTGGCAAGCATTTGTTTATTTTCTCTACATATTTTTCTTCTTCTTAGGTTCTTTTGTCTCCAATTTTCTGATAGAAATTACATCCCGAAAAAACGACCTTTATATTTTTGTAGTTCCAGCTTTCATCGAATGTTTAATTCTTTTTGCTATCGGTTTTTGGGGACAATCCCTCCCAATGAACAACGCCAATACTATTGCATGTAGTTTACTTTTTGCCATGGGTTTACAAAACTCTTTGGTGACTTCCATTTCAAATGCAAGTGTTAGAACAACACATTTAACAGGGCTATTTACCGACTTAGGCATTGAATTATCCCAGTTGTTTTTTTACAAAGAAAAAGAACAAAATGACAAACTCATTTCATCTATCAAATTGCGGTTGACCATAATAAGTTTCTTCTTTATTGGCGGAATCGTTGGTGGAATTTTATACGCAAAGTTTAAACTTCATTCCTTATTTTTTGCTGCCTCCGCATTGGTTTTAGGTTTGATCTATGACAACCTAAAATTCAAATTCATTTTATTAAAACGAAAACTTAAAAATGGCTGATGAAAAGGGCAGTATACATGTTCACTGATTTTCGATAAACCGTTGACCTCTCTTCTTCATAGCAAATGCCATTCAAAAAAATAGACTTCTTCACCCCCTACTTACTATAATACCCACTCGCTTGTATCTCTTCCAATACTTCATCGGTAACGAGGTAACGAATGGATTTTTTTTCTTTAATCAATTGACGAATATAGGTGGACGAAATATCCAAAAGTGGAGCTTTAACCACCTCGATATTTTTACTCAATGTTAAATCAATAGGATAACCAGGTCTTTCGTAAATAAGGATAGGATATTGCTTGAGTAGTTGCTGATAATTTTTCCATTTCTTGATATTTTGTAAACTATCGCTACCCATGATGACCGAGAAGATATATTGTGGATATTTTTCACTAAGATGCGTAAGCGTATCAATGGTATAAGAAGGACGAGGTAAGGAAAACTCTATATTACTGGCTTTGAATTTAAGCTCTTTATCTACCGCTTTATGTACCAAAAAGAAACGACTGTTTTCATTGAGCAAACTTGCAGTTTCTTTTAGTGGGTTTTGTGGCGAAACAATAAACCAAATTCTATCTACCGCACAATGACTCAACATATGATTGGCAATAATTAAATGACCTACATGAATAGGGTTGAAGCTTCCAAAATAAAGTCCGATACGCATACTTGGCATTACTTTTGTTTAATAAAAAAAAGAATTTGAATATTCATGCTGTTCACTAAGAATGGAAAGCATTGATTTTACTCACTTCATTGAAATTTGTAACAATATTAACAAATAGTATTAGACAATATGAAACTAATTTTTAAACTTTGACAAATGATTAGATAATTACAATCTTAATTTATTTGGTCCGCGAAGTTGGGAGTATATACTTACTTTAATTTTCAGGAAATACGTGTTTCCACCTTCGATGTGACCAAACCCAATTCTCAGGCTGGCGTTTGATACTGTCCTCTAAATGACGAACATAGGCTTCTGTAATGTCGCCTTCCTTCGTTTCACAAGGATGCTCAAATGCCAGCTTCATTTTTATTTCATAGTAACCTCTTCTTAGTTTTATCATCTCTCCAAAATAGACAATGTTATTATATCGTCTTGCCACAAACTCTGGCCCTTTAAAAAATGCAGTTTGACGATGCATAAAATAATTCCAAGAAACCCGCTTTGGATCACTTGGATTTTGATCCGCAATAAATCCCCAGAAGGTCTTATTTTGTTGTATAGCTGGCAGTTCTTTTTGCATGTCTTGCACGCGAATAAGAAGGGTTCCACTTCGTGAACGAATGCGTTGAAATAATCTATTAAAAATCGGGTTATTGATGGGCATATACAAACCTGTAAATCGTCGAGGTGCATACCAATTGCATAATACAGTTGCCATTTCCCAATTAAATTGATGCGACATAAAAGCTTGTCCATTCCTGTCTTGTGTCGTCATCAAATCAAAAATTTCCCAATTGCATTGGATGCGACGATGCAATTCTTCTTTAGAAATAGAAATAAGTTTAATTGTTTCTACAATGCTATCACATAAGTTGCGGTAATACTTTCGTTTGATATCCTCAATTTCTGCTATAGATTTTTCTGGAAAGGAAATGCTAAGGTTGGAGATAATAATAGTGTTACGATAATGAAAACAATGATGAATGATGACATACAAGAAATCAGATAATCCATACAACACCCAAAATGGCAATAAAGAAAAGAGATAAAGAAATGCGTACAATAAATAATACATAAATTATTTGCGAAATGAATTCAACCGTGTAAATTTAATGCATCATTATTATTCCTTTTCAAAATAGATTCTTTAAACTTATTAGTATGACAAAAGCAGTTGTGGTTTTTTTTATCGCATTTTCCTTTTTTTCTAGAAGTGTAGCGCAAGACAAAATCTTTACCATAAATTCTGGAGATCTCCTGAAACAAGGTTTAGAATATCATGATAAGGATGAATTTAAAAAGGCAATCAAGGAATATGAACAGATTCCGGAAAATGATACCAATTATCATTGGGCATTATATGAGTTGGCATTATCGGCAAGAGCGGATAGCCAGTATGCACTTTGCAAACAAACATTATTACATGCATTAACCTTACTCCCTAGCGAATATGAACATGATGATTATATTTTGTTATGCAGTGTTCTAGATGATGAAAACAAATTTGATTCAGCTGCAGTGGTTGTTCGCAAAGGCATACAACGTTTTCCTAATTCATTCAGGATGTTACATACCAGTGCAGTGAATTGCTATTTAGCAGGAAAAATGGATTCGGCAGTTGCCATTTTTGAACGGGTATTATTAATGAATCCCTATGCATACAATACCCATTATATGATGGGTTACATTGCAGAACATAAAGGCTATCCTATACAAGCCATGTTGAGTTATACCATGAGTTTACTTTTGAGCCCCACTGGAACACGCTCTCAGCAAGCCTTAAACGGATTGTATCAATTGTCCAATTTATCAGATGCGGTAGTGGATAGCTTTACGAATAGAAAAGCACAAAACTATTTTAAAGAAGACTACACAGATTTAGAAGTCTATTTCAAATCCAAAATTGCATTAGAAAAAAAATATAAAATTCAAACTAGCCTTGACGAAACCTTATTCCGACAACTCAATTTAGTGTGTGATAAAATTACAGAATCTCAAAACCTCAATGAATTTTGGGGTTCTTATTATGTACCTATTTATCGCTATTTATTTACGCATAATCAATTTGAAGCCTTGACGGTTCGCATGGTTGCTGGCGTGCAATCGGCAGATGTGCAAAAGCTGGTTAAGTCGCATGATAAAGAGATAGGCAACATGGGTACTAAAGTTGCTGATTATCTCAATGAAATTGGCTATCAACATACTTTAGACAAAACAAAAAGAACAGATGACATTGGTACTATATTCGAAGACAATGTGCCAGTAGCGAAAGGTAAATTGGTCAACAATGATAAAAAAAATCTGCAGGGCGAATGGACTTTCTTTAATGGTTTTGGCGACCCATTACATATTAATAATTACCGAAATGGTGCTCTGCAAGGCATCACCAAATCCTACTATTACACAGGCGTATTAAAAGAAGAAGGTTTTTGGGAAAATGGGAAATTAAATGGACATGCGAGTGAATATTATTCGAATGGATTGATGAAAACGAATGGCGTTTATGTCAATAGCAAAAAAGAAAATAGCTATACAGAATATTATAATAATGGGAGCAAGGCACTAGAAGAAACCTATAAAAATGGAGATAGAATTGGACCTTCTACTATTTATTATGAGTCTGGTTCACCGCATTACCAAATCAATTATGTCGATAATGAAGTAGATGGTTTGGTAAAAGAATTTTATAAAGATGGACATGTATACAGCACCGTGATGTTGAAAAAAGGAAAGTCAAATGGTGAAATGACGATCTATCATCGCAATGGAAATGTAGCTACAAAAGGACAAATGGTGAATGGTGAAAGAGATGGTGATTTTATGAATTATGATGACAATAATAAATTGAGCTCTAAGGAAAAATATAGTAAAGGTAAACTCGATGGTAGTCAAATTTATTATTACCCCAATGGTCTAGAAAGTAGTGTTACCAACTATGACAAAGGCGACAAAGAAGGTATATCTACAGATAAAGATGAAGAGGGTAGAATAGAATGCATCACTGAATATAAGAAAGGGCATATCAAAAAAATTAATTTCTACAATGTACTCACCAACCAAATTGTAAGCAGCAGTGAGATGGATGATAAACAAAAAAATTTACTGAAATTATACAATACCACCGGCAATTTGACCAAAGAAGTAGTATGCGATCGAGATGGTATTTTTAATGGAGAATATAAATCGTATTACTACAATGGGAAATTGAAAAATGTTGTAGAATATGTCAAAGGAGATCAAGAAGGGAAAATGATTTCTTATTTTAGCAATGGCAAAGTGAACACCGATTATAATTATGAAGCAGGTGAAATGGATGGTCGATACAAACGATTTTTTTCCAATGGAATATTGGCAGAAGAAGGAGAATATACCAATGGCAAGAGACAAGGTTTTTGGTACACCTATAACAATATTGGAAATTTAATTGACAAAGAATACTATCTAAATGATGAAATGCATGGACCACAATATTATTATTGGGGCAATGGTAAAATAAATAAAAAAGAAGTATTTGACAAAGGACTCGAAACCCAAATCATACAATTTGATACAAATGGAAATATCACTTTAGACCATAAAATAAAATTGGGTGAACCTAATACCATAACTGAGAAAAATCCAATTGGTAAAATTGCCCGAACCTATACATTTACTCGAAATTATTTACAAGGTAAACACACGAATTTTTATCCCAATAATTCAACAATGGCCATAAGCTATTTTAAAAATGGTTTGCGAGATAGTGCTTACATGAGTTACCATGCCAATGGGAAAATTAAAACAAATGGACAGTATGCCATGAATGAAAAAACGGGCACTTGGAAAAATGAAAATAGAGCAGGTGAAACAGAAAGTATCAATCATTATAAAATGGATGAGAGTGAAGGCACAGATACATTGTTCACCCAACATCATCATATCGATTTATCCATTCCTTATAAAAATGATGAAAGACATGGTTGGTTGTGCAAGTATGCGGCTACAGGCGAACTCATTTACAAATTCCATTATATACATGGCTTACTTATTGGCTATACCTATGAAAAATCGGATGGCACTATGATGCCTGAAATTCCTGTAGAAAATAGTGGCAAATTAGTGACTATCAAAACGTATTTTAAAAATGGCAAAGTATCCAGCGAATGCACTTACCAAAATGGTGATTATGAAGGCAAGAGAACATTATATTATCCAGATGGTAAAGAATACTATACCGCCAATTATATAGGTGGTGAACGTTCAGGAGAAGAAAAAGAATTTTATCCTAATGGACAACTTTATTATTGCAATCATTATTTGATGGGCGAATCTCATGGCTCACAAAAAATGTATACCGAAAAGGGCATACTCATACAAGATATGACCTATCAAAATGGATATGAACATGGCATCAGTTCCTATTATGACGACAATGGCAAACTACAACATAAGATTCCAAATTATTGGGGTTGGGAATTGAGTGTAGAATAAATATTTAGGACCACGCAAAAAGAGATACAATTTGAGTGTATTCTGGCTGACCTTAGAAAAATGGCGTCAAGAAAAATGCGAAGCATTCATTGAGACAAATAATCAAAATAAAATCGTCCGAAATAATTTGAATGTTGGCGTTAAAAAATAAAAACTATGGAATTGTGTCTGTTTGAGATCTGCAATCTCGAACTGCTATCGGCGGTTATGCAAACCGCTTTAAGCCTTTGTTAGTGTTCTCACCAACAAATATTTTCCACCGTTTATCTCGTCCTAAAATTAGTTTACAATTAAATTTTAATCAGAAAATATTTCATTTTTTAAATCTAATGTCTACCTTAGCACTACCATTTAAAAACCGTTAGTATGCAACTATTAGAAATCAAAGCCTGCTTGTCTTGTCATAAGGCAGTGAAAGGTAGAACAGACAAAAAATTTTGTGATGACTATTGTAGAAACAATTTCAATAATCAGCAAAAAGCAGAAACTACCAATTATGCCCGCAATATCATTTTTGCGCTTAAAAAAAATAAAAGAATTTTAGAATCTATTCTTGGTGCTGAATTAATTACCAGAACGACTAAAGAACGCTTACTTTCCAAAGGGTTTTTATTTAAATACCATACTCGTATGCATGAAAACAAACAAGGCAATATCTATTATTATTGTTTTGAATATGGATATCTAGCACTCGAAAATGATTGGTATATTATTGTAAAACGAAATGAGGAAGCGTAAAGGGCATCTAAAAAACCTACCTTTCCCTCTCCAAGCATTTACAAAATACGCCTCTGTAGAGGGATACAGAGTGAGGTTAAAAAAGGGAAAAGTTTTTGGAGTTGCCGTTAATAAAAAATCGTTACTTTGTGTCCATTCAATTAACTTCATAAACCGATATAACTATGTCATTTACGCTGCCGCAATTACCTTATGCAAGCAATGCACTCGAACCACATTTCGATACAAAAACCATGGAAATACATCATGGTAAACACCACCAAGCTTATGTTGACAATTTAAACAAAGCGCTTGCTGGTACACCCAATGAAAATGATACATTAGAAGAATTATTAAGTAAAATATCTACTCTCTCTCCTGCTGTTCGTAACAATGGCGGTGGGCATTTTAATCATTCTCTTTTTTGGCAATTACTTTCTCCTAATGGCGGTGGCACACCAAGTGCAGCACTTGCTGAAAAAATTCAAACCCAATTTGGAAGTTTTGAATCCTTCAAAGAAACTTTTGCAAACGCTGGCATCACACGCTTTGGTAGCGGCTGGGCTTGGCTTTGTGTGAAAGCAGATAAATCCCTTTGTATTTGTTCTACAGCAAATCAAGAAAATCCATTAATGGATTCTGCTGAATGTCCAGGCACACCAATACTTGCATTAGATGTATGGGAACATGCATACTATTTGCACTATCAAAATAGACGCGCAGATTATATCGCTGCTTTTTGGAATTTAGTAAACTGGGCTGAAGTAGAAACAAGATATAACGCTGCCATGTAATGAATTGGTCAGCAAAAGTGATGCACTAATGTCTATACCCCCAATTCGTCAAATCCTTTTACAGCCAGGTAAAAAAATCTATTTCGCATCTGACTTCCATTTTGGAATACCAGATTATGCGGCTACTCGTGCCCGTGAAAGGCTAGTCTGCCAATGGCTAGATGAAATTAAAAAAGATGCCCAACAAATTTATCTTTTGGGCGATGTATGGGATTCATGGATGGAGTATACAAGAGTTGTTCCTAAGGGCAGCATTCGCTTTTTGGGTAAACTAGCTGAACTGTCAGATAGTGGCATTGAACTAATTATTTTCACTGGCAATCATGACCTTTGGATGCGTGGCTATGTAGAACAAGAACTTGGTGCAACGGTTTACAAATCAGCCACTACTTTTCAATTTAATGCAGCACGAATTCATCTCGCTCATGGTGATGGTGTTTGTAAAAAAGAAATAAAGTATAGATGCTTGAAAGCCTTATTACAACACCCTTTGAGTCAGTGGATTTATAGAAAATTACATCCAGATTGGGGATTAAAAATTGCGGATTCATTTAGTCGCATGGGACCCAAACACAAATACCAAGATTTGGCAATGAAAGCCGATGATCAAGAATACCAAATCATCTATGCACATTCTGTTTTGCAGCAGGAAGCCATGGATTATTTTATTTTTGGTCATCGGCATATTCCATTAGAAAAAGCACTAAACCCGCAAAGTACTTTCATTAATTTAGGTGATTGGATTAGCTACAAAACCTATGCAGTTTTTGATGGCAAAAAAGCAAGCCTAGAAACTTTCGACACAAAGAAATAATTGTATTTGTAGAATAAATGAATGCTGTATTAGGGCGGCAGACACGCTTTACGCTCCAATCTTTTTTGCTTCAGAGCAAGCAAAAAAGGATTTCCGCTGCAATCGTTGCCGCAATACATCCACAAATAATATCCTTATCTATCTAACATCAAAATCAATCACCACTCTATCGCTGGTTGGGTGCGATTGACAAGTAAGCACATAGCCGCGAGCAACTTCATCCTTTTCTAATGCATAATTAACTTCCATATCTACAGTGCCTTCTACGACCTTAGCCCTGCAAGTGCAGCATACACCGCCCTTACAAGCAAATGGCAAATCGGCACCACTTTTTAAAGCCGCATCTAAAATACTATCTCCACCATAAGCCAATTGCAAATCAAAGCTTCTATCATCCACTTTGATGGTTACATGACACATTTTTTCACTCTCTTCTTGGTGCGCTTCTTGGTAGGCTTTACGCGCTTTAGTAGAACTTGAATTAGTAAATAATTCAAAGCGAATACGATGCTCATCTACGCCTTTTTGAATTAAATAATCTTTGACACCAAGTATCATTTCTTCTGGACCACAAATGAAAAATTGATCCATCTGTTGGAAGTCAATTAAATGGGTAGACAATTGCTCACATTTTTCTGCATTAATTCGACCATAATTGAGCTCTGTTTCCATTCTTTCTCTACTCAAAATATGTACAATTTGAAATCGCTCCATATACCTATTTTTCAAGGCTTCGAGTTCTTCTTTAAACAATATAGTTTGAATGGATTGGTTGCCATAAATTAATGTAAACGTAGACTGAGGTTCACTCCACAATATTGTTTTGATCAAACTCAACATGGGCGTAATACCGCTACCAGCTGCAAATGCAAGATAATTTCTTTTCGCTGTTGCATTTACTTCGCTCGTAAAATTGCCCATCGGTGTCATCACTTCTACCTCATCGCCTATCTTTAAATCTTGATTAGCAAAAGTGGAAAATAGTCCACCTTTTATTTGTTTGATAGCTACTCGAAAATCATCTTCCAATGGACTGCTACAAAGGGAGTAAGACCGACGAACTTCTTCATCCTGAATTACTTTCTTGAAAGTGATATATTGTCCTGCTTGATATTGAAAAGAAGATTTGAGTTCTGGTGTAATATCCAATGCTACAGAAACACAATCTGGCATTTCCTTCGTAATGTCTTTTATTTTTAAAGTATGAAAGTGCGGTATGGACATCTAATAAATAATTTTTTGATAAAGAAAAATAGAAATGCGTTCGTCAAAAACGCTAGCAAATATAATAGACTTACTAGGAATATTCTAATACAGAAGGGATGCAGTGTAATACTGGATATTTCATGAAGATTTGGTGGATGGAAATATACTAACAGCGATTAAATAATTTGTAGGGCATTTTATTAGGTAACTCTGTATCGACAGAATTTTCAATTCCTATTAATAGATTTGCGATTGCAATTAATTTCTGATTTCTTTTACCTATAAAACCTCTAGAATAATGAGTAAGTTACCAAGTATTGTTCATATTGATTATCTGGAAGCTTATACCATTAAAGTCACCTTCGATAATAATCTTGAAAAGCTAATTGATTATGCCCCGTTTATTAAGAATGGCGTATCAGGCGCTTTACGAGATTCCTCTTATTTTAGGCAAGGTAAAATTGAAGACGGCTATTTAGTTTGGCCAAATGGCTATGACTGTTGCCCACAGTTATTATTTGAATTATAGATTTTATTACTATTTGTTTCCGAATCCAACAATTCAGACAATTGCGAGATGTAAACATATACCCATTGTCTGAATCAGGATTTTCAAGATTTCAGAATTAGCAGGATTACCTCCATTTTTTTTATCCTGTTTATCCTTTCATTCTGTAAATACTGATTCAGACATTTGCAAGATAAAATCAAAGATGAATACACTGTAATAATATTTTGTATTTTGCAGAGTGGAAAATATGATTCATAGAATAATCAATTGATGCAAAAAAAATGAACATGTTTACGTTTAAAAAAACACAAAATGCAAACACTTATTTCAGACGCCTCAATGTTGAAGTCTAGAATTTTATTAATCTTTGTTCTTTTAGGTCTTTTTAATATGAAAGGATTTGCTCAAAAAAAGTCCCTATACTATCGATTTAAAAATGAAAAAATAAAGAAGAAAAGTTTGTTGACCGATTTCAAAATATCTTTACCTGCAACTTTTGTTTATTTAATTGAACAAGAAAACGAATATTTAATTTATGAGATTAATCCTAGTTGGATAGATTATAAATCCAATGATATTGATAGCTTCACGAATAATTCAGAGCTAGAATTATTTTCATTTTTAGGATTAAAACCAATGGAAAGAATTTCAAAAGATAATCAATTGAACAATTATCTAAGAACTCATAATAGTGATGATGTCTTTAATTGTTGCATAGATTCGCATGGAATATTTTTATATGATGATTCGAAACGTACTATTTCTTTTTATAATTTGCTTTTACTTTTAAAAAATCGATTTATCATAACAATTGGTGATCTTACAGGAGATTATATTTTAACAAAGAAAGATGAATATTTATCATACTCCAAACTGGAGCGTATGCGTCAAAGAAGTAAGCTAAATGAGGCTCCGCTAGTGCCAGAGTAGGAAAATTGAGAACTCTACAAACGATATGAATACAATATCCCCCTAACTCTCCATCGCGCTCTTTTTCATATCCGCTGCTAAGCTATGCCCCAAGTGCTTTTCAATGAGTTCGTGTATGGCATAAATAATTGGCGTGACTAAAATCGCCACAAAGAATTTATAAAAATAATTTACCAATGCAATCGCAATTACTTTGGGCCAACTCCAATCTTGCCCTAATTTAAACGCAATGATGATAACCACAAAACTATCGATAAACTGGGAGATAAGTGTAGAACCTGTAGCGCGAAACCACAACATTTTTTCGCCAGTAATATTTTTTATTTTATGAAAAATATAAACATCCAATATTTGCCCCAACAGAAAGGCAACAATTGAACCAATAATAATCCACATGCCTTGACCAAATATTTGTGCATACGCTTTTTGTGTATCCGGAATTCCTTTTTTGGCATTCACACCAACCCACCAATCGGCAGGCACTAAATGAATAGCAGCAAAGGCAGAAAAAAAAGAAAGGCTGATTAAAGCAACTGTCAGATAGGATAAAAACTTAACGCCACGCATGCCATAATATTCATTGATAATATCGGTCATGATAAATACTATGGGCCAAAGCAATACACCAGCCGTTAAATTGAAAGATAAATTTTGCTCGCCAAACAGACTGAATAGAAAGGGTTTCAAGCCCAATGTTTTTTCTAAAGAAAATATTTTACCACCAATAAATTCTGCAACAATGGCTGTTGTACTAAACAAGCCAGCCAAAATAATATACAAGGTAACCGATTTGTCTTTTAATATTTGGTGTATCATGGACTACATTTTTTTACGTTTATAACCTCACACATTATTCGTAATATGCTACAATTCTCCTACCAATTTGGATGCAAAATGGAGCACACAAAAAGTTTTCTTCAAGCACTAAATACACAATCCACCACAAACACTAATCACTTGTCCTGTTACATAATTACTCATGTCGCAAGCTAAGTACAAAGCTGTATTGGCAATATCTTCAGCACTTGCAAATCGTCCCAATGGAATACCTGCTTTATATTTTTCGGCACCTTCTCCATCTTGCAAATAAGAAGTCATATCGGTCTCTACAAATCCTGGTGCAATAGCATTACAACGAATATTTCTACTACCAATTTCTTTCGCTACCGATTTGGTAAAACCAATTACACCTGCCTTACTTGCCGCATAACTACTTTGTCCCGCATTCCCCATTTCACCTATCACAGAACTCATATTGATGATACTGCCACTCTTCGCTTTCATCATTGGGCGCATCACTTGCTTCGTCATATTAAACACACTTTTCAAATTAATATCCATCACATCATCCCATTGTTGTTCGGTCATGCGAAGCAATAAATTATCTTTACTGATACCTGCGTTATTTACACAAATATCGATAGTGCCAAATTCGCTGACCACTTGCTGAACTAAAGATTCGCAATCGGCAAAAAGTCCAGCATTGCTTTGATATGCTTTTGCTTTCACACCCAAGGCAACACATTTCTGCACCAATTCTTCGCTGCGCGCCGCACTGCTATCGCTGATATAAGTGAAAGCAACATGACATCCTTGCTCTGCAAATTTCAATACAATAGCTTCTCCAATGCCTCGGCTTCCACCAGTGATAATCGCAATTTTATTCTCCAATAATTTCATACGTAAAGTTTAAGTGTTCATGAATAGTGTAGCGTAATCTTTTATTCTAAAAAAAATCGCCACAGTAGAACGCACAAAATAATCTCTTTTCTTTGGCTAAACTAAAATTGAATGAAAATATTTTGGGCGGCACGCACGTCCTGACGATAAATGTCAGGATCCGTTTCCGCTCAAAGCAGCGGAACGTGGACTACCCCGTTCTAATCTTTTTTGCTGCAGAGGATTTCCACTACTATCGTTGCCGCAATACATCCACCAAAGAAGCTGAATTCTCATTGCATTTTTAGTTTACCTTTTCTTACCATATTCAATATTTTAAAAATCCTTACAATTATATTTGCGCATCATGACTTGGGATTATTCATTCGACGAAATTGAAACAACGGCTACAAGAATTTTGGAAAGCTATCCACATGCCAAATGCATTGCTTTTTTTGCAGAAATGGGTAGTGGCAAAACGACCTTAATCAGTGCGCTGTGTAAGGCTTTGGGCAGCATAGATACCCCCAACAGTCCAACATTTTCCATCATCAATGAATATAAATTAAGTGGATCTGGGCAAAGTATTTTTCACATGGATTGGTATCGATTAAAAAATACGGAAGATGCTATCGAAACGGGTGTACAAGATATTTTGACGAATGCCGATGGCTATTGCTTTATCGAATGGCCACAAATTGCAGAAGATTTATTGCCAGCGAATTGTTTGAAAATTGAACTACTTCTTCTAACCGAAAATACTAGACGAATTATAATTTCCTAAATGCCGTAGCAGGTATTTGTCCTTCGCGCCCATCTGGTAAAATGATGAGCATATCCGTTTTGTAATTCCCTTTAAATTCAACTTCCATGCCTTCGCTAATCAAAATGCCTTCAGCACGAATATCTTTTCTGAAAAATGTATAAGGCTCCACTATGATTCCTTTGTAATGAAATCTTTCATGAATATACAATACGATTAAGAAAAATAAACAAATGGCAGAAACCAACATAGACAGAGTGATATACGTATTAGAAGGTCTTTCGCTTCCTTTTATTTTTTTATAATACAGAAGACTCATGCCGAATAAAAAAAATGCCAAACTCCATCCAGCCCAGCCATTCAGGCTAAACAAACTATACACTGATTTCCACCATCGAATAAAAAAAATATCCTTTACTGCCGCAATGGGTTCCTTCATTCTCATTTCCGCCAACTTCAAATTTTCGGCACAATTTTTATTTTGTTGTAGTTGCAATGATTTTTTGTAACACCATATTGCCATGCCAATTTTATTGCTTCTATAAAAAGCATTACCAGCATTGTAAAAAAGTGTAGGATGTACATTTCCTTTTTCTATCAATTGTAAAAATAAATTAGCCGCACTATCATACAGTTTAGCTTGATACAATTTATTTGCTTCTGTATACATTGGATTATCTGTCGCATGAACTGTGTTCGCTAGCAATATCAAAAAGAAGCCGAATAATAAACCTAATTTTTTCATACCAATCCGTCTTCTAATTTACCAATTAATAAAACCGCATCACCATAAGTTTGCTGCATTTTTAATACTCCACTTTCTGGCGAATACAATGCCATTTCGCATTCATTTGTTATACGGAATAATTCTTGTTGCAAGGCCATATCTATTTTTTTATCCGATAATTTTTGTTCTGCCAATTCTTTAGAAAGCAATGCCAATGGTATATTCAGCTTATCACTCAAATACAACCATACGGCTTTAGATGCTTCTTCATAAAAAGCATTTTGATTTTTTTGTTTCAAAAATTTCTCTGCCAATGCCAATCGCTTCAAAGCTATTTTGTTAGCTCTTTTATTTTTAAATAAAACGATATCACTTTGTAACATTTCTTCCTTTCGCTTAAAGAAAAGAAGACCGATATAAGCGAAAAAAGGCAATACAAATCCGCCCCAATAGAAAGGACTAAATACCCATTTCGTATTGTGCTTTACATGTAACTCAATTGGACTAGTTTGGATGTCATGAATGTCTTTCGGCAATTTATTATTGGCAACTCGATTATCATTTTTACCCAATTTTACATGTAATGTATAGGTAGGCGTAGTCAATGTTTTGTATTGCTTACTTGTAGGATCATAATAGGAAAAAGATGTTGGCGGTATGACAAATGTACCTGGAATTCTCGGTGCAAAGGAATACGTAAATGTCTTGCAACCAGCAATAATATTATCGGTATGTGTAATGGTATCCGAAGCTAAAGGATCGTAAGCATCGATGTCTTCAGGGAATTTAATTTTTGGCGCGCCGATAATTTTCAAGTTGCCAGTGCCCATGATTTGCAACGTGATATTTGCATTATCATCTGTGGTCAATTCTGTTTTATCTATTTTACTTTGTAAAGTATAATTGCCAACGGCACCATCATACGAGTTCGGTTTATTGGTATTTGGCACATCAGTAACTTCTATACTTATTGGCGAACTTTTCAATTTGACAGGAACATCTTCATAATCATACGCTGTGATGAAACTATTATCAAAACTTGGATCATTCATCATCATGGAGCCAAAAAATTGTTTGAAAAAAGGATCATTATCGAAAGCGCCTTGCAATGGATTTTGTTGTTTTATTTGTTTCGGTTTTAATACTCTGGCAATCCCTTCTGCTTCTGCTGGATCCAATTGTAGTGTTCCAGTTTGTGTTGGAAATAGTGCAGTCTTTTTAATTTCAAACACTTGATATTCTTTGCCATTATAGATTTCACGCTTCGGCTTTGGCGGCTGTGGTATCTTAAAATCCTGACTCCAAAAACCAATCAGAGAAGGTAATTTGGTCAGATTAACTTCCATTGGCAAGCGAGTATACATTTTATAAGTCGCGGTAATTTGTTCACCTAAGGAAACCTTCTTTTTATCCACGTCCACTTTGATGAACATATTATTTCCAATATCTTTTTTCCCAATCACTTCCGGTCTTTGTTGCATCGCTTGCTGTTGCGGTGGCGCTTGTCTACCAAATGCTTGTGCTTGATTTTGTTGAAACTGTTGCATCATTTGTTGTTGCCTTCTTTGTATGGCAGCAAAAAATGGATCATCACCAAATGGATCATTCCCAAAAGGATTGCCTCCACGTTGCTGATTTCTTTGCGGTGCCACACTACCATCCACCACTTCTATAGTTACATTATTGGAACGAAACTCTTTATTTCCGCCATACGCAATACCACCAGGAATCACAATATTCCCTTTATGTCTTGCACGAAAAACATAAGTCAATTCTATGGTCACAGAAACCTCTCCATTCGTAATCATGGTATTATTACTTTGAGAAGGACCATTCACCACTTGAATATCATTCGATTCTGGCAATGAAAATTTTTGAACTTGGCTGGCATTCTTCAAAATATACTTTACCTCAAAAGCATCTTGAATGCCCACTTTATTTGCAGCAGGTTGTGTAATAAAAACAATTTCTTGTGCAGATGAACTTATCGTTACAAGGATGAATAATAAACTGATAAACGCGGCCTTCATGGATAATAAATTGTGCAAATTTGGGAAGGCAAATTTAAAAGAATGTGGTCCCTGTTGGGCGTTAAAATAATGTGAAAAACATTTGCGCTCCATTTAGAATATCAAGGGTTGTAGCCTAAATGGATAGGTACCATTTTAAGATATTTTCATTTATTCTACCAACACATTTCCTGTCATTTCCTTTGGAATGTCGATGCCCATGAAGTGTAAAATAGTAGGTGCTATATCGCCCAATTTCCCATCTTTTACTTGACCATGAAAGTCATTCGATATAATAAAAAATGGAACTGGATTTAAGGTATGTGCCGTATTCGGTGAGCCATCTTCATTAATCATATAATCGCTATTGCCATGGTCGGCAGTGAGAAAAATGGTATAGTCTTTTTGTAAAGCCAAGCTTACAATTTTCTCCACACATTGATCAACCGTTTCCACTGCTTTCAATACCGCATTCCAAACACCAGTATGTCCAACCATATCTGTATTCGCAAAATTGAGGCAAATAAAATCAGCAGTTGCATTTTCTATTTCTGGTAAAATAAGTTGTGTAATTTCGGCAGCGCTCATTTCAGGTTTCAAATCATAAGTGGCTACATCTTTTGGAGAAGGTGCCATCAATCTTCTTTCTCCTTCAAATTCTTTTTCTCTCCCACCACTAAAAAAGAAAGTGACATGCGGATATTTTTCTGTCTCGGCAATTCGTATTTGCTTTTTATGGTTTTCTTCTAAAACCTCACCTAAAGTTTTTCGCAAATCATCATTGGTGAAAAATGTATGCACTCGTTCAAATCGTTTATCATACACCGTCATGGTGCTATAGTGTAAGTCAAGTGGCTTCATCTCTTGTTCTGGAAACGCTTGCTGGGTAAGCACTTCCGTAATTTCTCTACATCTATCTGTTCGGAAATTAAAACAAAAAACCGCATCCCCATTTTGTATACTCGCAATGGGTTCTCCAGAATTTGTAGTACAAATAATGGGTTTAATAAATTCATCTGTTATGCCTTCTGCATACGATTTTTGCATGCTGGCAATGACATCATTCGACAATAAGCCTGTCGCATGCACCAAGGCATCATAGGCAATCTTTACACGTTCCCATCTTTTGTCTCGATCCATGGCATAATATCTTCCGGTTACAGAAGCTAATTTGGCATCGGATATTTTTAAAAATGCCTGCAACTCTTCCACATATTGAATTCCACTTTGTGGGTCCGTATCTCTACCATCGGTGAAGGCATGAATATACACTTGCGTGAGTCCATGAAGTTTACACAAATCACATATAGCGCGCAAATGAGACGTATGCGAATGCACACCACCATCACTCAACAAGCCTATCAAATGCAATGGTTTTTGATTGGTTTTTGCATACTGAATCATATCCAAAAAAGCTGGGTTCGTATCCAATTCTCCATCTTGAATGGCTTTATTGATTCGTTGCAATTCTTGATACACCACACGACCAGCACCAATATTGAGATGACCAACTTCACTATTGCCCATTTGCCCCCAAGGCAGGCCCACAGCCTCTCCGCAAGTAATCAATTCGGCATTCGGATATTTGGCGTACAATGATTTTACAAATGGTGCATTCGCATGATAGATAGCATCTGCTGATTTTTTTTGACCATGGCCCCATCCATCCATGATAATCAATAAACTCTTTTTTGACATGGCGCAAAAATAATCTAATACCATCAGCTTTTGCATATTAGTAAAATAAAAGATGAGGAGGGAATATGGATGTTATCGTATTAAAAAAAACGTTCTATCCTGAACGGCTTTTTTTATACCATCTTGATTTATAAAATAGGCCGAAGGACTACACATAAATCTTAGATGGTATTATACTGCATGAATAAAAGATGACTTATCTTTTATTTCATGTCAGTATTATTTGTCGAAGGGGGAAACTTTATTCAGCTGTTGTGGCGTTGGCACCGTTTGAGCTGATGTTCATTGTGAAGCAGATAGTGCAAATTATTCTATCACCAATTTACGTACATACTCATTTACTTTTAGGAGATAAATACCTTTCTTAAAATGAGATACGTCTATTTGATATCGAGAGTTTGTGGTTTTAAATTTCCTGCTCCAGATTTCTTCACCCAATAAATTAAATACACTGAGTTCATTTACTTGTTTGTTCAAAGATTCACTTTCTATAATTAAAAAAGAACTTGCTGGATTAGGGTATATAGCTACTACCTTTTCCTTTTGTACATCTACGTTACCTAAAGGCCAGCATATCGAACCCATATCAGCACCTAAATCATAATCGGGCATATTGGGTGGTGAAGTTAAGCCACCTTGTGCTGTATCTATACGAAAACACTTTCTACAAAACCCACAAGCCACACCTTTATTGTCTGGGTTATTAATCGTACTGAATTGAGTTAATGAACCACCATATTTACCGATGTATATTCTATTATTTGGCGCTCTGTACAATTGTCCATAATCTTCAAATGCAGCTTGTGATGTATCGAACCCATGTTTTACTCTATACCAAGCTAAACTGCTATCTGATTGTCCATATTCAAATTGATAAATATTGAACATTTTAGCTATATAGATGTAATTGCTATTGGTTGAAAAACAAACACCAGTACCAGTACTGTCCAATACGCCTAAATTATCCCAAAAGGGTACTGTGGTTGAATCTATTGGCATGTTAAATACTTTAGGATTGCTTAGTTCACCAGTACATCTATCAAAATCTGCCATAAACAATTTACTATTATTACCCATTACAGCAGCATATTTTTTGCCATCTTTACTAAATGTATTCTGCCCAAATAAATCCACGTAATCCCATATTGGTTGTGCGAAAGTTTGTATAAATGGACCATATATACTATCCTTAGTAACTAAAAAACGATATATCGTATTTTGCACAGAGCCATGTTTCAATAACCACCAATCTCTACCATTACTATGTTTACAGGCTTGCATCATTACTTTGGGAAGTTCTATATTTTGTAATAACACTTTATTTTTCTCTACCACCTTACCACTTCCTCCATTCAACTTCATATCTACAACATTATATCTTAATAAATCAAATGGAGCTTTTGTGCCATTGGGGTTAGTCCAATAAATATCATACAAGCTATCACTTACTGATGGAATAAAAACATAGTATTCTCCATTCGTTCCTTTTGGTAATACTAAAGAACTTTGAGTATAACTTGAAAAAGGAAAATCATGTGTGTATTCTTTTATTGGAACTAAAGTATCTCCACCTTCAATAATATCTCCTGCTTGATTATATAGAATCATACCATTGCATGAAAAAATCAAATCCCCATTTAAAGAATCGCATATATTGCTACATCCATTTGAATATAAGAATGGAGAATTTGGGTGTGATGCGCTAAATAATTGCCCAGTTTGTGGTATGCCATTTGTTCCATCAAATTTTGCGTATGATGCATTCATTCCAACTATCCAAGTATATCCCATTTTATTTTGACCATGTACAATACAGTTCAAGAGTAACAAAAAGAATATTATATATTTTTTCATATTGATTATTTTGTGATTAGTGATTTTCCATAATTAATGAAGGTATACATTTATTTTTTAGAACTTTAGAAATTGAATTAGAAAATTAAAAATGAGTAATTGCTTTTCCCCTTGGCTGGCGCGGGTTTGCAACCCGTGACCACTGCACACTTCATCAACGCAAGTAATCCATAATTCCAAATCTCAAACAGTTTAGTATATACTACCAAAGTTCTTCTATCTTTACTATCTAAAAAATACATACCATGTCAAAGAGTCAAGATGTAAAAAAGACAACGAAGAAAGAACCATTGAAAACACCGAAAGAAAAAAAAGCAGAAAAGCGAGAAAAGAAAGGTAAAAAATAATGGATGATTTAAAGGAGCTTAGTAGGTCGATTAATTCATCGAGGCATGTAGACTATGATTGCAAATCTTGAATAAAGTAGTTCGCAAACTCTTGATTACGAACGCTTGAAAAAAACGTTAATCACAATGCCGAAACGACGGACAACACTTACTTTGAAAGAAATGTATACTTCATTGAAAAAAGTTTAAATTTGACCGATAATTATTGGATAATAAAAAATGAAGGCAAAATACATTAACCCATTTACCGACTTTGGATTTAAAAAAATCTTTGGCGAAGAAGCTAGTAAGCCCTTGCTTATTGACTTTTTAAACGCCTTATTGCCTCATACAAATAAAATTATAGACTTAACTTTTAAGAATACAGAGCAATTAGGACAAACGGAAATGGATAGAAAAGCCATTTATGATATTTATTGCGAAAATGAAATTGGCGAAAAATTTATTGTAGAACTGCAAAAAGCAAAGCAAAATTATTTTAAAGAAAGAACCATTTATTACTCAACTTTCCCCATTAGAGAACAAGCAGAAAAAGGAGAATGGAATTACAGCTTGAAAGCAGTTTATTGTGTAGGTATTTTAGATTTTACTTTTGATGATTATGAAAATGAACCTGAAAAAAGTGAAGTGGTACATACCATTAAACTTAAAAACCAAAATGGTAAAACATTCTATGATAAACTAACTTATATTTATTTGGAAATGCCAAACTTCAAAGAAAGTGAAGCCGATTTAAAAACACGTTTAGACAAGTGGTTGTATTTCATAAAACACTTGGAAGATTTCCAAACGATACCAACAATATTTGCTGACGAAGTTTTTATACAAGCATTTGAAAAAGCTGAACTTGCTAAATATGGGCAAGCTGAATTAGATAGTTATGAAATGAATTTAAAAATTTATAGAGATTATAAGAATACTGTTGATACTGCTTTTGATGATGGAAAACTTGCAAGAAGTTCAGAAATGGCAAGACTGATGAAAAGTAACAATGAGCCAATTGAAAAGATAATAAAGTATACAGGGTTAACAAAAGAAGAAATTGATAGACTGTAAATGGCATAGTGTCAACTTATGGCAATTGCTTCTGTTCGCGATTTTAAATCTCGAACCGCTATCCGTGGATTTGTAATCCACATCATCAAAATCATTTCCTTGACCACACAGGCTGGTGCGAGATTACAACCAGTGACCTCAAATCCAACCAATAAGAATCTTAATAAAAAAGTATATCCCTCATTGCCAATTAATCTAAGCAATAAGTCTATTTTCGTCCTCAAAATATTTTACCCTTGTCTTACGAATCCATTTCCGTCTTCGATATTTTTAAAATTGGTATTGGTCCTAGTAGTTCACATACACTAGGACCTTGGCGTGCAGCCTTGCAATTTTTAACTACCTTACGCAAACAAAATATATTACAACAGGTTACACAATTAAATGTGTTGCTGTATGGCTCTTTGGCAAAAACCGGAAAAGGACATGGAACCGATATTGCAGTGCTATTGGGTCTTTGCGGCGAAGATCCAGTTACATTCGATGTAAATAAAATTACATCTACCGTTGATTCGTTGAACCAAGAAAAGAAAATAAATCTCGGTAAAACAAATGCAATAGAATTTGACCCAGCAACCCAAATTCAATTTTTAATGGAAGATAGTTTACCCTTTCATCCAAACGCCATGACCTTTTTGGTAACATTCGACAACGGAGAACAAATTGCCGATACGTATTATTCTATTGGTGGTGGTTTTGTGGTGAAAGAAGAACAAGAGGCACTCAATTTATCGACTACACAACTTCCTTTTCCAATAGATAAATCTTCGGATATTTTACATTGGTGCATGAAGACTGGATTAAGTATTGCAGAAGTTGTTTTAGAAAATGAACATGCTTGGCGCAGTGAAACAGAAACCAAAAAAGGTATTCTACAAATTTGGTATACCATGCGCGATTGCATCTATAGAGGTGCACATATACAAGGCATCTTGCCAGGCGGATTACAAGTAAGTAGACGAGCAGCCAATCTCAACAAACGTTTAGTTGGTGATGCCACTTATACTAATTTTGAGGAATGGCTACAGGTTATGCAACAAGGAGGTATGCATTTTCAATATATACTCGATTGGGTAAGTTGTTTTGCTTTGGCGGTGAATGAAGAAAATGCGTCCTTTAGTCGAGTAGTTACTGCACCAACCAATGGCGCTGCTGGTGTGATTCCTGCGGTGTTACTCTATTATATTGCTTTCTGTAATGGCAATTCGGAAGATAAAATTATTCGCTTTTTATTATGTGCTTCTGAGATAGGTTGCATTTTCAAAAAAGGTGCTACTATATCTGCAGCCATGGGTGGTTGTCAAGCCGAAATTGGTGTCAGTAGTGCCATGGCAGCAGCAGCCTTGTGCGAAAGCTTAGGAGGTACGCCAAATCAAGCTTTGCAAGCTGCCGAAATAGCCATGGAACATCACCTCGGATTGACTTGTGATCCTATTGGTGGATTGGTTCAAATACCTTGTATCGAACGTAATACAATGGGAGCTATCAAAGCCATTACTGCTGCGCAATTGGCCATGCAAGGCAATCCGCATAATGCGATCGTGAGTTTGGATAATGTCATAAAAACAATGTGGCAAACTGCACTCGATATGAACCATAAATACAAAGAAACGAGTGACGGTGGATTGGCTGTCCATGTGCCTTTGAGCTTACCTGAATGTTAGGTGAATGAAGGATACTAAGTCTTCGCTCAGTACAAGTCGGCTGCGTTCTGCATGAGTACAAGACTTTACTCTTTCACAAACTTACTCACAAACCCCTTACCATCTACATTTATTTTGATACTGTATAATGCCCTAGGCAAGTGCTTTACAGAGAGTTCTATTTTATCATTTTGTATTTGTGTCATGCTTCTCTTGAGTAGTACCTGACCTAACATATCATATATTATTACTTCTACTTTTTTACAGTCGGTAGGTAGGGCTATTGTTAGCTTATCATTTGTTGGGTTGGGATAAATTACAATTTCTTGTTTACTCCTTTCCACTTCTGCATTAGACGCCGGCGAACACATCCCATTCCACCCCAACCCATAGTTAGTCATATTTGGTGGTTTGAGCAGATTAGTATACGGCTGCCATAAACCTTGTGGTACAAAATGACAACCAAGCCCTTTAACATTGGGGCTATCTATATAACTCATAAATGGTCGAATGCCATTCCAGTTTCCGACATACAATTTACCATCTGGCGCACATGCCATAGTTGAATACCATGGAAAATAATTAATACTCGTATCGGGTCCTGTTATAAATAATGCATTGTTCTTATTCGTATCTTCCAAATCTATTTGATAGATAGTAAAATTATTACTCAAATACAATAATTTACTATCAGGCGAAAAGCATATCCCTGCTTTAAAGTCATCAGCAGGGTATGAAACAGTATCTGCTGGCACCAAATAATAATTATTAAAAGTAAAGGCACCGCTACATCGATCAAAATCGTACACATCTACCCGACTGATATTCCAGTAAGTACTATCCACTACATGATTATAAATATCGCTCACAAATTTAGTACCATCATTACTAAAATATATTTGCGTGTAGAAAGCACAATAGTTTTCGGTATCTGTTATATTATAGTAATAGGGCCCTTCTATGGTATCTTCTTTCACTAAAAAGCTCTGGTATCTATGGTTCAAGCAGTCTGCTTTTACAAGCCACCAATCTTTGCCATTACCATGACGAACTGCTGTCATTGCAACATTTACATACTCCTGTTTATCAAGGAGTACTTTATTCTTCACTGTCACTTTTCCCAATCCAGCATTGCTATCCATATCTACTATACTATAGTTCAATACATCATAACCAACATAAATTCCATTATTGAATATATTATTAAATGCACTATCACTTAGCCCTGTGCTAAATACATAATATTGATTATTCTTTTTAGGTATAATAATAGTGCTTTGGTCAAAATGCCCACCACCACCTAAATTATCAGCATACAAAGTGCCTTGGGGACAATTAACATAATGGCCATTCTCCATCAAAAAGCCAAATTTATCGCCAATATTAAATCCATTACTAAAAAATAGGAAATTGCCATTCGTATCAGATATACAAGAACCTTCTATCATGCCATCCACTTGCAATAAGGTATCGAAACTAATAGTAGGTGTATTGAAGTTAAATATAATGATTGGAGCTGCCCCTACAGCCCAATTATTATTCCTTTTGTATTCTTGTGCGAAAGCTCTTGTACTAACAAGCATACATGCTAGTACAAGAGCATTAAAAAGTTGTTGCCGCATTTTAATCAATAATTAATTTGCCAGTATAGGATTGATAGGTATATAATTTCGCTTGCTTCACATCACCAAATCTCGTATTAAAAACTAGTTCCCCATTTTCATTAATATTTATTTTATTTGTTCCTTCCAGCTTCATTTTTATATCCGAAGGACTTGCACCTGGTTTTATGATATAATCGTATCGTATATTTCCTTCATCAAAATAATATTTAGTATCAATATTGCTATATGTATTCTTTATGACTATTTCTTTATATTGTGCAACCTCAGTAGTCCATTTACTTTTATCATTACCAATGAGATAATTAAAATACCCTGAACCCTTCTGACTTGCTTTGGGTTCAGGTGCATCATTTGCACCTTCCAATGTCATACGAACTATTTGTCCATATTGCTCTTTGGGCGTGGTCATTTTATTTATAGTGTTATGTATTTGATTTTCGTCTTCTGCTTTTTTTACTGCTTCTTTAAACTTATAAAAATCATACACCATTCCTTTTTTCGTAATCCAAGCATTAAGTCCGCCTTGCTTGGTCATATAGAGTACCTCGCTTGGCCATTGTCCTTTGTTTTCAATAAAAAATTGCTTGTCCAATTTCTGTAATGCTTTGTCTGCTTGCGCAAATGTTTTCAATGTAATTCCATTCATAATAAATAATAATACCAAGACTAACGATTTTCTTTCCCATAACTTGCACAATTTATATTTGTGCTGTGCTGTGCTGTGCTGTGCTGTGCTGTGCTGTGCTGTGCTGTGCTGTGCTGTGCTGTGCTGGTTTGATTTAAAATTTTCGCTTTCATAAT
>CAMDVD010000008.1 GCA_945878115.1 Chitinophaga pinensis
GTATACAGAAAGAAAACTATTAATAACAATTAAAAAATTAACTTCGCCTTACCGTAAAAAAATGTCATCAAAATCATTACCCTCTGCCAGCAATTATAGGTGGTCAATTGCCACCGGTCATGGGTGGTCAGTTTGCCCGGTTTATGCACTATGCGAGAGATAGATCAGCAGGAATATTTATTCTTGTAAGCTAATGGTACATTATAAAGACATAAACTCTATTTGGTGATTTGGATTTGTAAAAAGAAATAGTTAGGTTTACATACAAGTAATACAAAGCCATAAATATGATATGTTTTCAATGGGCAATGGTTTAAATTAGGATTAACATTTACCCGTTATACAAACAAGCTAGCTGTAACTATGATATAATGAAACTATTCAAGAAATACATACCACTTATCTTTACTCTTTTCTTGGCCAAAGTTGATACTTGTGGACAACAAATTGCAGTAGAAAATTTACAGAAAAACGAATTGACAATTGGAATAGAAAATGAAATAATTATTTTTGTCGAGAATACTCCATGTTCACAAATTGTTATCAAGACTAGCAATGGACTTATCAAAAAAGCCAAAGATAGATGCCATTATTCTATTGTACCATTAAGTCATTCTACAACTGAATTGGAAGTATATAAAAGAATGAAAGGCAAACTTGTTTTTATTGGCTATAAATATTTTAAATCAAAACTTTTTGAACCAACGCCAATTGTAGGAATCGCAAATAAATTAAGTGAAACAACAACAATACAAGAATTAACGGAAGTAAACGAGCTCGATTTATCAGTTACAGATTTGTGTATGGGCGCAGAAACCTTTTTTAAAATCGAAAAATTCCAAGTTGATTTACTTACTAGTAATAATGAACTAATCGCGTCCTACAATAATTTCGGAAAGGTATTTTCTGACGAATTAAAAAATGCATTGAGAAACCTAACTCCTAAAGACAAAATCAAATTCCATCATATTTACATTTTAACAAATTATAATTACCAAATGCATCTCTCTGATTCAAATTATTTAATAGTTGAATAAAGGTTACGGCTAATAGCCGATGATAATCAATGCGGCGCTGATTAAACTTTCAATCTGTCGATAATTAAATGTAATAGAAAGCACAGACTTTAGCAAGCTTCTGAATCCTGCATGGTATATAGGTGCTGTTAGC
The DNA here is from genome assembly GCA_945878115.1 of Chitinophaga pinensis. Lineage (GTDB taxonomy): Bacteria > Bacteroidota > Bacteroidia > Chitinophagales > Chitinophagaceae > OLB11. Next base: position 1,171 of record CAMDVD010000008.1, read on the forward strand.
AATCATAATTTATTAATATTTTATCTCTCTTTGAGTTATCTTGCTTATACTATCATCAGTTATGCTAATTCTAATAATCCAATTGTTTTTTGTGTCATATACGTATTGATAAGTAGTAATCTTATCCTCAATAGATGACTTATCACTATGCGCAAAGGACCTTTCAATATGGCTTTTTTCAGAAACAATATCTCCATTTGCATTAAGCTCATTAATAGTTTTAATTTTTACCCCAGCATCGATATGATAGGATTTGCTATCGACTTGAATTATTCTGTTAAATTCATCTCTTTGATAAATAATTGTTTCTGGAAACATTGGAATTTCACTAAATCTTCGTTTTAGGAATCCATTCTTGTCAAGATATTTTCTTTCTCTCCATTCTATATGTCTATTGGAAACACTATCAATCAAAATAATCGAGTCTTGAAAGTTTAATATATCAATTTTGCTATAGTCAAGCCAATAGCCAGTTGTTCCATTATAACTTTTACTAAATTTCTTTGATATTAAACCTATTGTATCGAAATAGTATTCTTCAATTAATAAATTTGAATTGAGAGAAGCGTTCAATTCACGTGTGACAAAATCAGTTAATGAGGTTAAAGAAACTTCTTTTACGCTTTTAGGTTTACCCTTTAAATTTAAATCAAACCAATCATTATATTTATTTTGTCCAAAACACATTAGATTGGTAATCACGAATATTATTGTAAGGAGATGTTTCATACTATGCTTGCTAAATTATATATTGCCAATACTAAACCTACTACAATTCATTATAATAATTTGACAAATCAAAGTTTCAGACAGTATTAGCATCTCACAAACCTAACCATTCATTCTTATATATCCAAATACCAATCTCTTTTCCACTTTCTATAAAAAAACTTTAAAATAAATTTGCTAATTCAAAAAGCTTTTTTATTTTTATTTTAAATTAAAACTTAAATATTATGGCAATCGACAATTTAGGAAAAAAACACATTACACCAGCTCAGGTAACCGCCTTCGACGCAGGTTTGGACGCGGTTTATGCAGTGGCACTAGCCATTACACAAAACCTCACCAACGAAGACCATGTAAAATAGGTCAGCATTGACGAAAAAAACAAACTGCTAGTAAATGCAGTACAGGATTGGAGCATTACCCAGCCCACCCTCAAAACCAACGATGTAGATTGGGTAGAGTTTGCAGCAGATAATACCGACCGCAAATTTGCAGATGCCCGCTTAGATCGTATCAACACCATTATGCGCATGTTAGAAGATTTTAAAATTGTACATGATTACGACAATTATCAAGATTCACTTACCGACTACCGCTTTACCCAATATAAAAGCAGTACCAATGTACCTGGCTTCACTGAAAAAGCCGATTATTTGAAACAGTTCTTTGGCGAATAACAATTACCTCAAGGTAATTAACCCAATCCATACATACCTCAAATACTAATTATTTAAATTGAATTGCAGAGTCATTATGCACTTTGCAATTCAATTTAAAATACTTCCTTTGGTTTGCATTATGCATGCAAATATCCCGTTATCTTTGCCCCTATGTTCCCTTTATACGATGTAATAGTAGTAGGCGCTGGCCATGCAGGTTGCGAAGCAGCAGCGGCAGCAGCCAACTTAGGCTCCAAAACTTTATTAATAACCATGAATATGCAAACGATTGCTCAAATGAGTTGCAATCCTGCTATGGGCGGTATTGCCAAAGGGCAAATAGTTCGCGAAATAGATGCATTAGGTGGCTATTCAGGCATAGTATCTGACAAGTCGATGATACAGTTCCGAATGCTTAATAAATCGAAAGGACCCGCTATGTGGAGTCCACGTACCCAAAACGACCGTATGTTGTTTGCAAGCACTTGGCGCGAAATGTTAGAAGCAACGCCCAACCTCGATATATGGCAAGATTCTGTGAATAGTCTGATTGTTTCACGTGAAACAATTGAAGGTGTACGCACTAGCTTAGGTATAGAAATAAGAGGGAAGTCGGTAGTACTTACCAATGGTACCTTTCTAAATGGCGTAATACATATAGGCGAAAAAAACTTTGGTGGTGGCAGAATAGGAGAAAATAAAGCTACAGGCATTACAGAACAATTAGTAGAACTAGGTTTTGAAACCGCTAGACTTAAAACAGGTACTCCGCCACGCTTAGATGGACGTAGTTTAGATTATAGTAAAATGGAGGAACAAGGTGGCGATGAGGACATAGTAGGCTTTTCTTATTTAGATACCGAAAAACCCCTTAATCAACGATGCTGCTGGGTGACCTATACCAACGAGGCAGTTCACGCCTTATTGCGCACCGGATTCGACAAATCACCTATGTTTCAAGGTAGGATACAAGGTACAGGTCCACGTTATTGCCCAAGTATAGAAGACAAAATAGGTCGCTTTGCAGATAGAGATCGCCATCAACTTTTTGTAGAACCAGAAGGATGGAATACAGTGGAGATTTATTTAAATGGATTTTCTACCTCACTTCCAGAAGACGTACAATATAAAGCACTTCGATTAATACCTGGTTTAGAAAATTGTAAGATGTTTCGCCCTGGATATGCCATCGAGTATGATTATTTTCCACCTACTCAGTTGAAATATACATTAGAAACCAAACTTATTAAAAACCTTTTCTTTGCTGGACAAATTAATGGTACCACAGGGTATGAAGAAGCAGCTTGCCAAGGATTAATGGCTGGTATTAATGCACATCAAGCGGTACATGATAAACCTGAATTTACATTAAGTAGAAGTGAGGCATATATTGGGGTATTAATTGACGACTTGATTAATAAAGGAACAGATGAACCTTATCGCATGTTTACATCTCGAGCTGAATATAGAACCTTACTTAGACAGGATAACGCAGACATTCGACTAACTGAACGAAGTTATGATTTGGGATTAGCAGATGAGAAGAGGATGTTTAATTTGAAACAAAAAACTAATGATGTAGATAGAATAAAAGAAGGCATGAAAACTATTTCATTTGATTTAGGACAATTGGATGAATACTTCAATGAAATAGGCACTGCAATCATTATTGAAAAGGTAAATTCAATTAAAATTCTGCTTCGTCCGAACGTAACTCTACTAAAACTAAGTACATACTCCAAAGAACTGGAAGAATTATTAAGGGGTGTTCCACGTGAAACAATTGAACAAGTTGAAATACAATTAAAATACGATGCCTATATAGAAAAAGAAAAGGAATTAGTATTGAAAGCTAGTTCTTTGGAAGAATTAATTATTCCTTCTACGTTTGATTACAGTATAGTTAAATCATTGTCTACAGAAGGTAAACAAAAGTTTATTAAAATCAAACCTCGCACCCTTGGACAAGCAAGCAGAATTAGCGGTGTAAACCCCACAGATATTCAAATCTTAATGGTTCATATTGGTAGGTAATAATTTTTAGATTATTCTACTCTATTCAAATGAAAATTAACGCCTCCTTTACACCAATATACCTACATTTGGAACTAAATTTATATAATGGAAGGTGCTATCGTTTTATTGATCATTATTCTTTTAGGGATTTTGGTAATACCGATTTTTTTAGCCATCAATACGAACAATAAAGTTGGAGATTTAAGGCAAGAATTAAACCTTATCAAAAATCAACTTAGATTACTGAATGAGACCTTACAAAAAGCAGAGTCTTCGGTAAACAAGCAAGAAAAAATAATACCTTCCATTCGTATTGAACCAATACTTGAAAAGAAACAAGAACCATTACCTCCAATTATGGAGAAAGTAATTCCAGTTGTTATACCAGCCGAAGAAACAACAAAACCAATTGATGATAGCAAAGAAAAAGAGATCATTCCGAAAACAATTATCCATCCTATTCATACCCCTCCTCCTCGTATTATCAAATCAAGTTCTATAACCAATTTAGAGCAGTTTATAGCCGAAAAACTGATAAGTATAGTAGGTATAGCCATATTGGTATTAGGCATCTACTTTACGGTTAAATGGGCTATTGATCGTAATTTAATAACCAATGGTGGTAAGGTTTTGATTGGATTATTCGCAGGAACAATTCTAATTGCTGTAGCTCATCGTTTAAGTAAAAATTACAGAGCATTTAGTTCTATATTAGCTGGTGGTGGAGTGGCAGTATTCTATTTCACCATTTACGAGGCCTATCAAGCATATCATCTGTTTTCACAAACTGCTGCTTTTTCTATCATGATTTTAGTAACAATTTTAGCTGTTACATTATCCATCATTTATAATAAAAAAGAACTGGCTATTATCGCTTTGGTGGGCGGATTTAGCACCCCTTTCTTTGTGAGTAATGGTTCGGGTAATTATCAAATTCTATTTACTTATATGCTCATTTTAAATGAAGGTATGTTCGTTTTAGCATCTTTCAAGAAATGGAATATCATCAATATCTTAAGCTATGCTGCTACGATATTAATTTTTGGTGGATGGATGACAGAAAGCTATGATATTACAAAAGGGCATAATCTAGGTGGTTTTATTTTTGCTACATTATTTTATCTTGTTTTCTTTGGAATGAACCTAGTTTATAACTTGAAAAATCAAATAAAGTTTGCTGTATTAGAAATATCCTTACTATTAAGTACGACCTTTTTATATATGGGTATTGGATTGTATTATTTACATACGATACAAAATGGAGCTTATGAAGGATTGTTTTGTATAGGATTAGCAGTATTCAATTTCATATTTGCATTTCGCTTCTATAAACAAAAAAATGTAGACAAAAATTTAATCTATCTCTTAATAGGCTTGGTTCTTACGTTTGTAAGTTTAACTGGCCCGCTTCAATTACATGGTAATTACATCACTTTATTTTGGGCATGTGAAATGGCATTATTGTACTGGTTGGGTGTTCAATCTAATATCGAACTCTTCAAAAATGGAAGTATTGCTATTTTGATTTTAACAATAATAAGTCTAAGTATGGATTGGCAACAATCCTATTATACAATACATGTGAATAAATTAAATATAATCTTCAATAAGGTATTCATTACCGGGCTTGTTGTATTGACTGCATTGTATACTAAAATCTTATTCATCAAAAAAGACCAAAATGAAAGAATACTATGGTCCTATTTAAATAAAAAATATTATAAAAATCTTTTACAAATACTGTTTCTAATAATACTTTATCTAGTTGGTATATTTGAATTACAATACCAAACTTACAATTGTACAAGACTGAGCGAATATATGCATATCATGATATGGGTTTATCATTATCTATTTTTTGCTATACTTTATTATTATACGCTTCGTAACAAGAATGTGTTGAATCAACAAGTAATAACTAGTCTAGTTGGCATTTCTTTGTTATTCTATGTAATTGCAAATGCTCAAATTATTTCTCTACGAAATTTTCATCTTATTGAACATTCTTGCAGCTTATATTATAGTTGGCATTATCTGATCCCTATATTTGCTTTACTAAATTGCTATATACTTATTCAATATATTAGAAAAACCTACAAACAAAATAATAAATGGTATAAAGCAAGTTGTTGGTTTATTAGTGTTACCATTTTAACGATTTTAAGTTCTGAAATTATTCATATATGGGTAAGTACATCCTTTGCTACAGGATTCTCCATTGATGCATACAAAATCAAAGCGATTAAAGTAGCTTTACCTATCTGTTGGAGTCTTTTCTCCTTGATAATCATGCTGTTAGGTATGCGTAAAAAAATTAAACTGTTAAGAATCATTGCTTTATGTGTGTTCACAATTACCATCCTGAAGCTCTTTGTATATGATATTTCTACAATGGGACAAGGTGCAAAAATTGTAGCCTTTATACTCCTTGGTATAATCTTATTAACTGTTTCCTTTTTATATCAAAAAATTAAAGGCTTATTTATAGATGATACAAATCAAACTTTAAATGAAAAATAAACGAACAACTACTAAACGCCTTCTTCTGGTTTTATTCATAGTTTATGGTCAAGTTGGATTCGCTCAAAACTTTACCTATAAATCTAAAATAAATTCGATTGCTAAAAATGCTTTTTATAAGGTACTATTAAGCAGTGAATTAAGCGCGCACAGTTCCAATCATTTAGAAGATCTACGCATAATTGACAATAAAGGAAAAGAAATACCCTATTTACTTACAAAAGAATCTTCTTATGGTTCAAAAAGTAATTTTATACAATATACCATTCTAGAGAATAAAAATGATAATCAATGGCAAACAATAATCATTGAGAATCCGAATAAGGATAAAATAAATAAATTCATTTTAGAAATGAAAAATTCAGATGCCAATCGAATTCTGCAAATGAGCGGTAGTAATGACAAGAAAAAATGGTTCGTTGTTAGAGACAACTTTTACTTTACATCCTATAACAATGAAAATACGAGTAACATTCAAAAAGAAATAGCATTTCCTAGTAGTGATTACTTCTATTATAAAATTGGCATTAAAAATAAGGATAAAAATCCAATTAACATACTAAGTGTAGGTCATTATACTAACACGATACAGATACCTTCTTTTCTCACCATATCAGGCCTTAGCTATAAAATCAGAACGTCTAATAAAAAAACTTATATTACCTGTGTATGTTCACCAGCTAATAGAATAGATCGATTGAAATTTTATATTTCATCACCCACAATGTATAAACGACTAGGTAAAATAACGAACAACACCGAGAATGAAAAAATAAAAGAAGATTACACAATAAGACCTTTAGGTTCTTCCTCAAAATTATATAAACGGAGCCCAGAAAGCCGTCCTTCAACAGATTTTGAATTTAATTCAGAAGTGAAAGCTATTATCGAAACAGAAAATATCCTAAGCAATAATAAAACGGATAGTTTTACAATTGAAATTAATAATCAAGATAATGAAGCACTTCAAATAGACAGCATCTCCGCTTTTCAATTAACAACAACCCTTACTGCATCACTAGACAAAGACAAGTCCTATTTTCTTTATTTTGGGGATAGTTTATTACAGTCACCCAATTATGATTTACCTTATTTTCAAAATAAAATATCAACTGAGATTGACGCCATAACAATAGGTCCAGTAGTACCAAAAGAATCAAAAATTGCAGACGAATACACCAATGATAATAGTGTACTTTATGTTTGGATAGGGTTGGCAATCATAGCATTAATACTGATCTATCTTACGACAAATATGCTAAAAAAGATGAAAACAGAATAATTCAAGATTTAATTTTGAAATCCTAAATTAGTTTTCGAATAATACTTGCATCACTGTTTGACCAACTGCTTTTAAAGTTGCTTTATCAATAATAGACATATTATCTTGATGTGTATGCCAATGTTTTCCAAAGCCACCACTTGGTTGTAAATTAATGATATCAACGGTTGGGATATGTATATTCCGCATGACTTCTACATGATCATCGGTAATCATTCCACCAGCTAAATAACTAAAATAAGAGGAATAACCAATTCGATTAGCAATATCCCAAATACGCTTTTGATAATCTCCAGCATTGTGTGCAGAATACCCTTCTAAAGGAAATTGAGCTCCTTTAGCACCAACCATATCCAAACAAATACCAAAATCTGCAGTATAATTAGGAACATGTGGATGCAAAGCCCAATACGTAGTACCCAAACAAAAGGTGGTGATATCATTTGAAGGGTTTTCCAATTCACTTTTACCTACATCTTCTACATCAACGAATAAAAAGTCTACACCAATATCTGGTTTTGTTGTTTTCAATTTTGCTGCAATTTCTAACAATATAGCCACTCCACTTCCTGCATCATCTGCTGCGTCAATTGGCTTATCTTGATTTACTACATCTTCATCAGCCCAAGGACGACTATCCCAATGACATAATAATAAAATTCGTTTAGTAAGGGCAGGGTTAATACTACCTATGATATTAATACATGGGTATTTTACATTAGATATTGGTTGTATTACAGTTGTCTTTTGTTCGTAAACAGTATCAACATACTTCTTTATTTCCTTTTGTATCCATTCAGCACATTTTTTATGTGCTACAGAACCAGGAACTCTGGGACCAAATGCAACCTGTTGTTTAATTAATTCATAAGCATTGTCTGCATTAAAATCAGGAGCTGTTGCAGAAACAACTTTATTTTCTACTAGTTGCGGTGCTAAAGAAACTTCATTGCTATCATCATGGCAGGAAAAAAGAAAAAGAGAGCAAAAAATAATAATGCTTGCGATGATTTTTTGAAACATAAAAAGAAATATTGAAGAAACTCAAAATTAGATAAATAAAAACGGGCAACCAAAAAGATTAGCCAATTGAATAAAGTATATCCTGTAAAATTATTTCATGTTCACTTCTTCAGCTTGAAGAATTTCCTTTATTGTTCCACCATTATCATTACGATGAACAATAGCAATAATTTGGCATTTATCTTTATTCCAAATAATATCAGGTGTAAAAGATATTACCTTTTGTATTACACGTCCCTTCTCCTTCAACACCAAAGTATTTAATAATGGCATACCAATTACAGGTGTAATCGCTTTACGCAATACATGGTTAAATTCATAATCTGGTACTTTTACTCCATTATCTAATTGCGCCCCTATCAATCCATTTTCTACAACAAAAAGTGAAAGCATTAAGTTGTTAGAAGTAGTATCTGTACATGCTATTTTTACAGTAGTACTTACCTTATTTTGGCCAGCATCATAACTTGAAGTCAGATGAATATTAATCGGCGAAACCTTGGCAAGTTGAGTAGTAATTGCCGCATTCCAAGGACCACCATCGGCTCTTAAAATCATCGCTAATCCACCCACTATAGTTCTATCAAATGTTGCAGCTGGTTGACCTGCAGGCTGTCCAATAAAATCAATTAAATCAACTGCATCTTGATTTTCTAAACTAAAATAACCTTGTGATGGGATGTCCTCTTCTAAACCATGATGTATTGCCATACTTATAATTCGATCAGGATGGTTGGTTATCATATCCTCAATTTGAATAGTGGCATTTGGGCAGTTAGTACATTTATTTCCAGTAGATTCTTCAATACAAACCTTTTTTAATAGTGGCGTTTCAGGAGCTGCTAAATAGGTAGTGTCTACGCTGCTTGTATTCCCATTCAAATCTAAACCCACTGGAATTTGTTCTTTACATGCAAAAAGAAAAAGTGCAAAAGGGGTAATATAGAATAGTATCTTTTTCATATTTATAATTAATAATTTAAATTAAAAGGTTGAAGTTACGCCCATTTTAAATCCACTAAATGCTGGTTCATATCGACAAACACCTCCAGTACAATTAATACCTTCTACTTGTTTTACATATTGTGCTGTAAAACGATTTGGACCTTTTGTATACGCCATAAATAAATTTGGATAGTGGAGTGCTTTTTCTACATGTACTTTATTTGGTTTAATATTATACATATCTGACATTGCTAAGCTCCATTTTGGCGCAATATTAAATTCAAACAAGGCAAAAGCCCAAGAACCAAAATCTTGTTTAGTATTCATATATTGTATTTCAGTACGTATAGATTTCTTTTCATTTAATTTATAAACTACTTCAACAAAAGGAGTAACAGCATGTATAGTAGGATATTGCGCTTTTTCTTTACTTTGATACAATACTTGATTGTAAATTAAATATTGTGTACCGAAATGAAAAATAAAATTCTTTACGCCTCTAATTTCCAATTCACCAAAAGCTTCTCTGTACAAAGGATCACTATGTAAAGTATTAATATGTGTGTAGGAAAAAGTTAAATTTAAATTGTCATTTGGCGAAATGTAAGTGCTTACTGAACCTCCAATTTCGGATAAATCTTGTGAAGGCGGTGTATAGCGAGCAATTAATCTTTGCGGACGAATTTGAGCAATAATAGGTTGCCAATTATAAATACCGCGCAATAAACTTTCATTGGGTGAACTACGCATCACAAAGTTTTGAGTTCTTTTAAAAGAGGCATTTATACCAAATTTAGATTTTGCAAATCCTAATGTTGAATAAATAACATTACCGCTTAATTTTTGTAAACCTTCCGTTGCAGTAGCAATCGCCTCCGATGATTTTAGTGCACCTTCCACATACCAAGTAAAATCACCAGCATTTAAAGTATTATATATCGTAGTGGCAAATGAATTATAAACTGGTGTGAATCGTTTTTCAATAGGATAGCTATTTACTGTAGAAACGATAGCGTCCATACTATTTTTATCCATTGTTCTATTTACGATACCAATACCTGGCGTCATGTGTGCATTTTTGCCAATATCCAAATCTCCTTCCGCTGCAAAGCCTTTAATAATAGGATTATAACGTTCAAATAAAATTTTAGTTTGCCCCGAAAATGCTTTAACAGTTAAATTATTATTCAATTTATATTTTAAATGCAGACCAAATAAAGCATTATCAATCAATAAACCACGATCCTCATATGCCCGAAAAATAATACCACTGCCTATTTGATCATATACATGACCAGCAGTTATAGTTAAATTATTTACTTCTTTACTTAAACTAAACATACCTAAACCAGCTTTAGTCAGTGCACTTTGTGGATTTTGTAAATTTGAATTTTGAAATGCATCAAAACGAACTGTTCCTGTAAATCCATTTCCAGAATAGCGAAGACCAAACCAACCTTCTCCACCACTCAATAAATTATCATATAATTGATTATCTGCAGCTTTTATACTAGTATCCCGTTGGAAAAAATTCATATTCATCATTAAATCACCAGTAATATTACCTTGTGAAAATGAATGCAGACTGCTAATCAAAAAAATTGCTGTTAAAATCTTTTTCATAAAGTGTAAATTTAAATGATGCAACAAATGTAAAATAGTTATGTGTATTTTTTACATAATTATCTATACTCCATCAAGTACCAAAAAATCTATTGAATACCCAGTTCTTTACTTAATGCTAACATCCTATCCATTGGTTTTTTTGCTGCTAATCGCAATGTTTCATCCATCCATAATTCAGGTAACTCATATTTCATGCATAAATACAATTTCTCCAGCGTATTCAATTTCATATGTGGACAATCATTACAAGCACAAGCATTTGTTGGTGGTGCTGGAATAAAATGTTTACCTGGTGAATTTTTTATCATTTGGTGAATAATACCTGTTTCAGTAGCAACTATGAATTCGGAACAATTATCCTTTTGTGTAAAAGATAACATTTGTGAAGTAGATCCAATAAAGTCAGCTATTGCTAATACAGCTTCTTCACATTCAGGATGGGCAATTACTTTTGCTTCAGGATGTCTAACTTTTAGTTTAATAATTTTTTCTAAACTAAAAATTTCGTGCACCATACAGGCACCATTCCACAATACCATATTTCTACCTGTATGTTTATTAATATAAGCTCCTAAATTTCTATCCGGTGCAAATATTATATTTTGTTCTTTTGGTAGACTTTCAACTATGGCTTGTGCATTACTAGATGTACAAATTATATCACTTAAAGCTTTAATACCTGCACTGCAATTAATATAAGATATAACTACATGATTTGGATGCTGTACAATAAATTTTTCAAACAAAAAAGGTGGGCAACTATCACTTAATGAACAACCTGCATTTAGATCTGGTAATACTACTTTCTTAGTTGGATTTAAAATTTTTGCAGTTTCTGCCATAAAGTGAACTCCTGCAAATACAATCATATCCGCATTTGTAGCTTGTGCTTGCCTAGCCAATCCTAGACTATCACCAATATAGTCTGCTATATCTTGTATATCCGCATCTTGATAATAATGCGCTAGAATAATTGCATTTTTTTCTATTTTTAACTTCTCAATTTCAACGAACAAATCTAAAGTTGGATCAATGTCTATATTTACATAACCCATTTTTTGTATGTTGTGCACATCTTGAATCATAGTATTAATAATATATTTTTTTTAAATAAAAAGAAAATTTACAATTGCTATTAGGGCTGTGAATTAGTGTATAAAAAAGAGTTATACACGATGCAAATGTGATACTATTTTGTTTATACAGAATCAATTCACATTATTTATTTTAATATCAACAATTCAATGATGTTATAAAATGGTATTCATAGGTATACATGAAGTTACTAGTCAAAGATAAGAAATGTGTAATCATCCTAATTTTTAGATAAAGAAGCTATGGAGAAAATTAAATAAATGGGTAAGAAATACAGTTTAATTATTGAAAAATTTATTTGATGTGGATTAATCGTATGTAGAAAATAAATTGAATGTGGGAAGTGGATATGCTTTGGAAATAAACAGTAAAAAAAGGATTCTTTCAACAAAATGGTGAGGAGATTAAAAAGCTAATTGGATAAAGTACAGATTAAACACAAATTATTCCACACTAAAAATGGAATAAATCAAAGAAATAAAGTAAAAAAGTAAAATGAGTCTAAAAAAACTTTGAATTACCAAAGCAAAACTCCTATTTTTGCGCTCCTTAAAAAAATGTTGATAATATGTCGGTAATTCAAAACATCAGAGATAAATATATTGGTTTAGTTGTTGGAGCTATTATTGTAGCCCTTGTTGGTTTCTTAGTCATGGATGCCATGCAAAGTAATGTACGTAATATATTTAGTGGAGACAAAGGTCTATTAGCTAGTATAAATGGCACTCGTATTGAGTATAAAGATTTTGAAAGTAAAAGAAGCCAGTATGAAGACAATATGAAATCACGCAGTAAGGACGGAACCTTGACAGAACAGGAACGTAGTTCTGTGCAAGAACAAGCTTGGAGTGATATCGTAAATGAAACCTTGATTGGCGAGGAACTAGAAAAATTAGGGATGACCGAAATTGGAGATAAAGAACTTCAAGATATGTTAACTGGACCTTATGCAGATCCATTAGTACAACAAAGTTTTAAAAATCCAGATACTGGAATATTTGACCCAAGTATAGTAAGTCAAAATATTGCCGCTATTGATCAAGATAAAACTGGTCAACAAAAAATATTATGGAAAAACTTTGAAGAGCAATTAATTAGAAACAGAAAACAAAGTAAGTATACCGATTTAATAGCTAAAGGAATTTATATTCCTAAATTTATGATGGATGATGCTTCTAAACAACTAACGGCAAAATCGTCGATTAATTTTGTAAGTCTGCCATATACAATGATAGGAGATAATGAGGTTAAGGTTACAGACGAAGATGTAAAAAAATATATTGACAAACATGAAGAAATGTTTAAATCACAAGAAGCTACGGCAAAAACAGAATATGTTGCTTTTGATATTATTCCTTCAAGTGATGATACTGCAGCTAGTTTAGGTGTATTGAATGGATTGAAAGATACATTTACAAAAACAACAGACAATGAAGCTTTTATAACTAAAAATTCAGAAGATGTAATTAGAGACATGTATTATACAGAAAAAACTTTAGTTGCTCCAAATCCAGCTGAAATTGTTGGAACTGAAATAGGTACTGTAACTGGACCATTTTATATAGATCAAATGTTTAAAATGGTAAAAGTGATTGATAAGAAATCAATGCCAGATAGTGTTAAAGTATCACGTGTTGTTGTTGCATTTACAGAACAACGAAAAGAAGAGGATGCAAAAGCTTCCATTGATAGTATGGAAAAAATGGTATTGTCTGGAATGGATATTGCACAATTGGCTGCTACACGTTCTGATGAAAAAGCCAGTGCCAAAAAAGGCGGTGATATTGGTTATATTACCCAAGAAATGGCAGCAAGTGATGTTGAATTCAAGAATGCTTGCTTTAATGGAAAAGTAGGAGATGTAAAAGTAATTAAATCAGAGTATGGCTATCAATTAATTAAAATAACGGATCAAAAGAATTTTCAACCTTCCGTAAAATTGGCAATTGTGAGCAAAGAATTGCAAGCTGGAAATCCAACTATACAAGCTGCATTTGCAAAAGCGAATACATTTATTGCAAAAGCCAAAGATGCTAAATCATTTACAGATGCAGCAAAATCAATGGGTAAAGATAAAAGAGTAGCAGACAATATGACTAAGTCACAACAACAAATTCCAGGTTTAGGCAGTGCACGTGATTTATCTCGTTGGGCTTTTGAAGCAAAAATTGGTGCTGTATCTCCAATCTATAATTTAGAAAATAAATGTGTAATAGCATTATTAGTTGGCAGACAAGAAAAGGGAACATTACCTTCTATAGAGACTGTAAAACCACAAATTGAAAATATATTAAAGAAGGATAAAAAAGCAGAAGCCTTAATTGCTAAAGCGAAGGGTAAAACTACTTTAGATGAACTTGCGGCATTAGGTGCTACAACAGTGAAAGCAGCAGATACGGTATTAATGATGGGTGGTGGTAATAATGAAATTGGTTATGAACCAAAAGTAATTGGCGCTTCATTTAATAAAGCTTTAATTAATAAAGTTTCTCCTCCAATTCCAGGTGACCAAGGTGTATTTTTTATCACTGTAAAAAGTATGGTTGATGGTGTTGCTGCAGATCCTAAAAACATGATGTATGAAATGCAAAAAGCACAATTACAACAAAACACTAGCGGTCAAGCTGCACAGATAGTGCCTTACGTATTAAAGAAGAAAGCAAAAATAGAAGACAATAGAGCTACCTTTTTCTAAAGGAAAAAGTTTCCAATTATTGTTTTAGCTTTTTTATCTAGTAACTTCTATATGATGATATGCACTGCAAAATGCGCAATTACAACCAAACATTAGCGACTAAGTTGCACAAATAATGTCTTACCTATTTAAGATTAAATCAAAAATAGAAGACAATAGTGCTATCGGTTTTAATGGATAAAGTTTCCAATAATCGTTTTAGTTTTTTAGCAAACAATTTCTAATTGATGTATGCTTTGCAAAAAGCGCAACTACAACAAAACACTCGCGGAAAAGTCGCAAGGATAGTATTTTTCAATTAAAGGAAAGCAAAAGATAATAGAGTGCCTTAATTAAAGGATAAAGTTTTCAATAATCGTTTTAGCCTTTTGGCAAGCAATTTCTAATTGATCATTGATAATAACATGGTCAAATTGTTGTGCATATTTTAATTCTTCAGCGGCCTTATCTATACGCTCTTTTAGCGATTCTGGCGTTTCCGTACCACGCATAATCAAACGGTTTTTTAATTCTTCTATGGAAGGCGCTTTAATAAATAAACTGATCGCTTGCTTGCCATAATGTTTCATTAATCGAAGAGCGCCTTGCACATCAATATCGGTTAATGGATATTTTTGATCGTCCCAAATACGTTGCAATTCAGCTTTTAAGGTGCCATAATATTTACCTTCATACACCATTTCAAATTCTGCAAATTCGTGGTTTGCAATTTTGCGTGTAAAATTCTCAACAGTAATAAAATGGTAATTGACCCCATCTATTTCATTCAGTCGTGGGGAACGAGTACAAGCACTTACGCTAAATCGAAGCGAAGGAATTTGAGCCAGTAAATGATGAACGATAGTTGTTTTTCCAGAACCAGAAGGTGCTGTAATAATAATTAATTTTTGAGCCTCAATTTCATTCATGCTTATTTAGCAAGCAATTTATCTAAATCTTTAATACAGTCTTCGGCGCGTTGGTATTTACCAATGATAACACCATTAGCATCGATTAAAAAACATTGTGGTACAAACATAACACCATATTCAGCAGCGGCTTTACTTTGCCATCCACCTAAATCGCTCATATGATAAGGCCATTCTAATTTGTCTTTTTCAATAGCTTGAATCCAAGGTTCTGCATTTCTATCTAAAGAAACACTAACAATAGTGAAACCATTTTTCGCTTTCATGAATTTTTTAGCGCTGTATTTTTTATAAAATTCAACTAAGCTAGGATTTGCTGCTCTGCAAGGTCCACACCAACTAGCCCAGAAATCAAGTAGAATAACTCTTTTGTCGTTAATCGTAGATAATTTTATTTTTTCACCTTTAGGGTTATTGTATTCTAAGTCTGGCGCTTTTTGCCCTACTTCCATTTTTGTATTTTGGTATTGCGCATTCGCAAAGGAGAAACTCAACAAAGCGATAAAAAGAAAGGTTATTTTTTTCATATGAATTAATTAATTGAGAAATCAAATATAGTTTCTTTTTTGGAATTAGAGTTTTATGCAGCATTTGTTTTGTTTAACGATTGTAAAATAAAATATAGGTACAAAATTGGTAAGTACCTATTTTAGAAGTGTTTTGTAACAGATAATAGGTTGCATGTTTACTATGGAAATGCAGAAAGATTTTAGCAATAAAAATATATCTTTGCCCCGAACATGGCAAACCTCAATGTATATCAAAGATTGCAACAATTGCGAAAGCAAGGCAAAAAAGCATTTGCAGTTTTGATAGATCCTGATAAAGTGAGTACTACTCAAATAAGTACCTTGGCTAAATTATGTAATGAAGCCAAAGTTGATTTTCTTTTTGTTGGTGGAAGTTTAATGGTAACTCAGCATTTGGACGATATCATTCATACCTTTAAAAAGCATAGTGATATATCCGTTATTTTATTTCCAGGTAGTCCATCTCAAGTGAGTAAACAAGCTGATGCTTTATTTTATTTAACTTTAATATCCGGTCGTAATCCAGAGTTGTTGATAGGCGCACATGTAGTATCTGCACCAATGGTAAGGGCAAGCGGCTTGGAAATAATTTCGACAGGTTATATGGTAATAGATGGTGGAGCAGCTACAACGGTTTCGTATATGAGCCACAGTGCACCTATACCGCACAATAAAGAAGATATTGCATTGTGTACTGCAATGGCGGGTGAAATGCAAGGCAAACATGTATTGTATATGGATGCAGGCAGTGGCGCAATAAGACCTATTAGTGAAAGCATGATACATCGAGTAGCATCGCAAACCAATATTCCATTAATAATAGGTGGTGGTATAACCGATGCAGAAAAAGCATATCTTAATTGTAAAGCCGGTGCAGATGTAATTGTAGTTGGTAATGCAATAGAGAAAGATGCAAGCTTAATAAAAGAAATAGCACAAGCTGTACATGGATGTAGTGTAGAGGCTTAGGTGGGATTTTTTATTGTTGTTGGCAAAAGATGATGAAAATAAATTTCCTATAATAACTACCTTTCCCCAATCCAATATTTACTATTTCACCCCAAAAGGAATAAACAATTTTACACACCTATTTCGGCCCATATCAAATACTTAGATAATATTAGATTTCCAATCCAAGGCTATTAAAGATTATTTGCTGCTTAGATATTCCTGAAAAATATTGTACACTTCTAAAACTATTTTAAGGCCTAATATGTTGGCAACCTTATTTACCTCCAGCGAACTAAAAAACTATACCTTTAGAATGCAGCAATAAATTTTTATCTTTGAAATTGTAAATTGAAAAATCATGAAAGATCAAATTATTAATATCGATTCCGAAATTCTAGGTGGAACACCGGTATTTTATGGAACACGAGTGCCAATCAAGAACTTATTTGATTATCTAGAATCTGGTGAATCCATAGATTTTTTCCTTGATGACTTTAGCGGTGTACAGAAAGAACAAGTAATTAAACTTTTAGAGATGTCGAAAAACCTTATTGAATCATCTGCAAATATTTTACATGAAAATTTTGCTTGATGAATGTGTTACAAAACATTTAAAACCGTTTTTATTAAACCATGAAGTATTTACAGTTCGAGAAATGGATTGGAGCGGGTTAAAAAATGGAAAATTAATGGCGCAATGCGTAGAAAATAATTTCGAAATTCTATTAACTATAGATAAAAATTTACAGTACCAACAAAATCTTGAAAAGTATCCTTTAACGATAGTCATACTAAATTGCCCTTCAAGTAAAATAGAAGACCTTAAAGAGTTTGTTCCAATATTTTTAGCTAAAACTTCAAGTTTGGATAAACATAAAGCTTATATAATAAATAATGATTGAAACATTATTTCACCCCAAAAGGAATAAGCAATTTCACACTCATATTTCGTCCCATATCAAATACGCCTAAACGGCCGGTACTAAAATTTTCGGGTACATATTTTAGTCGGCTTAAATGGTTTTGATAGGCAGTATTCAATACATTATTTACAGCAATATGTAATGAACAGGATGTATGTTTTTTATACAAAATAGAACTACCAATTCCAACATTTAATAAAGAGTAACCTTTGCTTGCCGTTTCTGTTTGGTAGGCAGAGAAGATATTTTTTTGTGCTGCAAAAATATTCCATTCGGCTTTTGCATAAGCATCTTTTAGTTTGTGATTGATGGTTTTAAAATTCCAACGAACATCTACATTCCAAAGCAGTGGCGGTATAGATGGTAAGTAATGTAAACTGTCGCCTGTAAAAGTAGTAATGCCACGTACATAGCTAATCGTGTTTTCGATATGCAAGCCGTCCAACGGATGTGGATGGATGTCCATAGAAAATTCAGCGCCCGTAAGTATAGCATCGGTTTTGTCGTAATAAAATGCACTTAGTTTATTGTCGTTATTTTCTGTTGGAATAGAATCATTGCCAATGGCATTTTTTAGTTTGCGAATGAAAATAAAATCATGAATATAATTGGCAAATACATTGGCAGTGATAGACACATGACTTCCATCATACTGGTAACCTAAATCGGCTTCAAAACTATTTTCGGAAGTACTGTTTGCATTGCCATATTCATAGCGCAAAGTACCTTCATGTACGCCATTGAGTGAAAGCTCGGCAATATTCGGATTACGAAAACCTTTACCCAAATTGAATCTAAAAGTATGATTGGCATTGGCTGCATAAGCAAGACCGATGCTCGCAGATACACCAATATAATTTTCAGATATTGGCTTAAATAAGTTGTAATTATTTATCCATTTTTCGTCGGCATGTAAGGATTGAAAGTCAATACGAGCACCCGCATTGAAAGTTAGCTTTTCGCTGATTTCTTTTTTGCCATACAGAAAAATGCCGCTACTGAATAAAGTATAATCCGGTATTAAAAATTCAATACCTGTATTTTTATTTTGTTGTTGCATACCACCAATGCCCAGGCTGATATTCCATTTATGCATAAGAGGAAAATGATATTTGATGTCGTAAGAAAATGTATGTAAATCCAAATCAAGACCAGCTTGCGTAGGCTTCAGTTCATCACCAAACTCACTTCTTCGGCTATTTTGAAAACCTAATATAATTTGCAGCAAGGCATCATGTCGTAAATTAAATGCATTATCTAGAACCACTTTCGTATGTATAATATGTTGATGCGGCGTTGCATTTGTATAGCTTTTAAAATCTGCGCTATTAGCAAGTTCTTCGCTTGAAGTGCTATCATTTAGTTTCACTAATTTAATAAAATTTCCAAGAGAATCTCTATCGCCTTCTACCAAGCCAAGGGTTTGATTAAATGAACTTATACTTAGATGCGTGTGCCCCCATTTTTTGGAAAAACCTATACGAGCATACAAATCATTTTCTTTAAATCGAGAATTAAATACATAGCCATCGTATTTATTTTGATAGTCGCTAGCTTGCTTGTGTGTAGCTCCAATATTCCAAATAAAACCATGCTGGTTGCCAGCAATATGACCACCTATATTTATCATTCTATTATTGCTTTGGTAGTTGGCATTTATTTTTCCAGAAATAGAATTTGCGGCAGCAATACTTGGCGATTGAATATTGATAACGCCAGCTATACCATCGCTACCATATAACAGGGAAGCAGGACCTTTTAGTACTTCAATTCTGCCCGCAGTATTTTCGTCTACTTCAATACCATGCTCATCGCCCCATTGCTGACCCTCTTGCCGAATACCATTGCTCATCACTATTATTCTGTTATAGCCCAAGCCACGAATAATGGGTTTTGAAATAGCAGGCCCAGTGTTTATACTACTTACCCCAGCCACTTTAGCTACAGCTTGTATAAGATTGGTATTGGCTTGTTCCACTAAGTCTTCCGTATGAATGACATTGACAGGAAGCGATGATTTTTTGATGGCAGTAGCTTTGCTTTGACCAGTTATAATCACTTCCTTTTGTTCAATAACCGATGTAGAAAGTACGATATTGTACAGGGTAGATCCTTGAATATTTATTTCTTTTAAAAAAGTTTGATAACCAATATAATGGCATTCTATTAAGTGTTTGCCAGTAGCGGTAGTATTGATTTCATAAGCACCGTCTATATTACTCACTGCCCCTATTTTTAAATCAGGTATGGAAATAGTAGCACCAATAATTGGGTTGCCTTGTTGATCGTGAACGCTGCCATGTAGGCTGTTTTGCGCCATGGCTTGCATGGATATGCAGTATATAATCGTAAACAGAATTTGTTTCATGTGTTTAATTTTTTTGAAAAATGAAATAATACCAGTAGCATATATTTTTTTAACCTAAAAAATTCGCTACGGTATAAACAGAAGCCATAAGGATAGCTATGTTCTGTAATAAAATACAGGATAAAAAAAGGATTATGAAAAAACGGGAGGTCCTCGAAGCGCAGTTATACTGGCATTATTTGCGGGCAAAAACGGGGTACTATATGTTGAAATAGTTTTTGAAAAATAAATGCCAATAGGTTTAGCTGTAAAGCAAACTAAGGAATAAGAAATAAAATGTTGCTCTTGTTCGTATTTCAATAATTCGCAATGGTGGTGCTCTTTATCAATTTGCAATCCATCCTTTACATTCAAATGCACATGCACCGTATCATGGTGATGCATAAAACCATGGTAAATTTCTTTAGGTATGATGTATAAAGTAAAAATACACAGCAAACAAAAAGACAGGATATTACGTAAACGAGGGGTCATTGAGGAAGCAAATATAAATGTAATTTCTTTGGCCTGTCATTCAATTATTAAGATATATAGTGGTTAATAAACAAGGAGTAATAGAGTTTAGGAAATGATATGTCTTCATGTAAATGAATTTTATAAAAACTTTAATCAGTTTCATGGCATCTTCATTTTTCCACAGAAGGAGTAAAATGACGGTGTATATACTAAAAATAATAGACAATCAACTATATATAAACAAGTTATTCATATTAAATGATTTTATATAGAAAATTATTTCTATTTTAGCGCTGTTGAAAAAAATGAGCAAAATTCTTAAACTAAAACTTAAAAATTTCACTGTTGTTTCATTTTAAAACACGTGATACATTAAGCCCATGAGACTTTTATCTTTTATAGACTTTTTATATTCATACTACGCTCGTGTAACGTCTTTTCCGCTTATTATACAAATTTGTATCATATTCATATTTGGATGTATCTTGTTGTTTTCTTTGTTTTTATCCTTGATGTCCTTTATACGTGTAAAATATAATAGACAGCAATACTTGGAAGATAAATATATACCGATCATTGATGAACTTATTTTGAAATATTTATTTGAAAGCACGAGGGAATATACACTAGTAGAGATATATGATGATTTTTATCAAAGCTTGGGTAACCTTAAAAAGGAAAACTTGAATTTGATTATCCAAAGGCTTATTCAGTGTAAAAGGAATTTTGACCTTTCATTTAATGAACCATTTAATAGATTGATGACTGCATTAGGGATAGAAGGACATATTGAAAAGAAATTTAACTTTTCGAATTCCTATGAAAAAATGAAGGGTATTCAAGAATTATCTTCATTGGCAATCACTGCGGCGGAATCCAATATATTCCCATTTACCTATAGTGGTAATTTCAATATCAGAAAGGAAGCACGTAACTCCTATTTACGTTTAAGTAAAAATGATCCATTTAAATTTTTTGAAGAAACCACTGAAGAATTGAATGCTTGGGATCAAATTAATTTATTGAAACATTTGGCGAATTTTGAAAATAAAACAATTCCCAATTTCAGTAAATGAATATCTTATTCTACGAATGATTCAGTAGTTCAATTTTCGATTCGTATGTGTTCGTATTTTAAACAACATGAAAGTATACCCGCATTGACAAAATTTTTAGCAACGTCTAAACATGTGCTTCGGGCCGATGCAATCAAGGCATTGGGTGAACTAAAAGCGATAGAAACGGAAGGATTGTTAAAAGACATGTATATCAATCAACCTGATATTTGTCAATCCGCTATTGTGGTAGCCATTGGGGAATTTAGAACAGGTAAATCATTACAGTTTTTAAAAGATGCATTTGATTCGGCGATTAACTCGGAGGTAAAGAAAATTGCCGCAACTGCTTTATACAATTATGGTATGGATGGAAAGTTAGCTTTTCAAGAAATTATGATTAACAGTGATATTTTTTCTGCATTGATTTTGCAACATATTGCAAACCCATTAATAAAATTCAAGTAGAAAAATGATAGATCAAATCAGAACCTTCTATGAGTATTTCATTTTTTTCTATGCAACATCACTGTTTCTTAGCTATATTATTTTGGCTGTTTTGTCTTTCATCGCCATTTCAAAATATAAAGGTTATAATTCAGATCTAGATGATAATACTTTAATGGCATCGCCGCTAACACCTGGTATATCAGTGGTTGCGCCTGCGTTCAATGAAGGGGTTACTATCATATCCAATGTACGTTCGTTGTTGACCTTAAATTATCCGTTATTCGAAGTAATCATTATCAATGATGGTAGTAAAGACGATACCTTGCAAAAGTTGATTGATGAATTTCAATTGGTAGAAACGGAATTTGCCTACAATGAGAAAATCAAAACCAAACCAGTAAAAAGAATTTTTAAATCTATTAATCCGGCGTTTAATATCTTAACCGTCGTAGATAAAGAAAATGGTGGTACAAAAGCGGATGCCTCTAATGCAGGTATAAATGCGTCCTCATTTCCTTACTATTTATGTACAGATGTGGATTGTATTTTGGATAGAAATACTTTATTGAAATTGATTAAACCTATTTTAAATAGTACTAAAAAGGTAATTGCCGTAGGTGCCGTTTTGCGGATGTCTAATAGTTGTGATATTAATGAAGGAATAATCACTCGAGTACGTCCTCCACGAGGATTGATTGCTCGTTTTCAAGAAATGGAATATATCCGAGCTTATTTGCATAGTAAAATGGGCTGGTCACTTGTAAATTGTGTACCCAATATATCTGGTGGATTAGGTTTATTTGATAAGGAAGTTTCTGTAAATGCAGGTGGATATGATCCGTTGTCGCATGCTGAGGATATGGATTTGATTACGCGGATGATTGCGTATATGATTAATAATAATTCGAAATATGCTTTATCTTATATACCATTATCTTGTTGTTGGACGGAAGGGCCTCCCAACGTGCAAATATTGTATAGACAAAGAACGAGATGGGGACGAGGATTGATGCAATTGTTTTTTGTACATCGAAAAATATTATTCAATCGAAAATATAAAAGACTAGGATTAGTGGTATTTCCTTATGCATTTGTATATGAGTTATTGGCACCAATCATTGAGGCCTTGGGATGGATTTTCTTTATTTATCTTGTCATCACCAATCAAGTGAATTGGAGTATGGCAGTTATTATTCTTATTTATTCGTATACATTTTCTGTCATGGTTTCTACTATGGTAATTTTATGGGATCAAATAACCTTCAAATATTATAAAACCTTTCGAGAGGTGATGTCATTGGTTTTACTTACTTTTTTAGAATCATTTATTTATCACCCGCTCATCATGTACTTTGCAATTCGAGGATATATTTCTTTCTTTACACAGAAAAAATTTCAGTGGGGCTCTATGACCCGCCAAGGATTTGAATCTAAAGATGCATTAACACCAAAAGTGACTGCCTAAATATGAAGCAACCAAAAAAGTTATATATTCTAAGAGCTTTGTTCCTATTCATCTTGCTTATCGGTGTGTATGGCAGTGGAAATGCGCAGACTAAGAATTCGCAAAATTTATCTTCAGACGAGTATTTTCGTTTGGCAAAAATTGAAGCAAATCAAAAAGGAAATTATCCTTTAGCGGTAAGTTATTGTAAAAAAAGTTTGCAAAAATCGCCTGATAATATGGACGTTCATTTGCTTTTAGGTAAATGTTATTTAGAGATAGAAAATTATGATAGTGCGAGGTATGAATTAAAAAAGGTAGCAGATGCTTATCCGCATAGCGTGGACTCAAGGCACTATTTAATTAATGTGGAGTATAAAACTGGAAGATATTCTAGTGCGATTTGTTATATCAATGAATTGTTGGAAGTTAGACCATATAGTAGAACACTTTGGTTGAAGAAGGTATCCATCTATAATGATATGGGTAATACGGTCGAAGCCAAAAGAGCATTAACCCGTTTGTTCAGTATTTATCCGACAGATACGATGGTTAAAAATGCGTATCAAGAATTGATATTGAATGAGGCGGCTAGGTATTACAAAAATGGAAATTTTACGAAGAGTAGTGAACTGTTGACTAAAGCATTGGAAGCAAATCCTAGAGATTTATTGACTTTACACCAACAAGTCAATAATTTTTTAAGTGCTGGTAAACGCTCTGATGCTATGGGTTTGATAGAATCTGGATTGTCTAATTTTCCTGGAGATCCGATTTTGATTGAGAAAAAAATAGGGGTACTTCAAGAAATGGGAAATTATCAGGATGCTTTGGCCTTTACGCAAGCCACCATGAAAAAATACCCAAGCGCTAAATTAAGAACACTAGCCAATGACTTGCAACTTCAGGCGGCAGAATTTTATATGAACAATGACCCTTATGTTTTGTATCAAAAAATATATGCTACCAATCCAGGTAATGAAGAAGCGTTCACGTATTTATTAAATAATTCTTTGACCAAAGGATATTATAGTGATGCTGAAGAATATATTAAAATAGCGTTGAAGAGAAGTCCGAATAATAAAGTGGTATTGATGAAACAATTGACGCTTTTTGAATTGGAACACAAAACAGCAGAGGCAAATAAGGCGATTGAAAAATTAGTGACGATGTTCCCTTCGGATGGCGAGTTGCAAGATAAATATTCAACTATTTTACTCGCACAAGCGAAAGGTTATTTTCAAGATCAATTGTATACACAAGCACAACCATTATTTGAAAAGTTAATGCGATTTCCGGATATGATATCTACGGCGAATGATTATTTATATTCTATTCAATTGGCGCAAAAAAATTATAGTGCAGCTTTGATACTCATCAATAAACAAATAGCTCGTTATCCTCGTGATGAAAATTATGTTTTCAAAAAGGCTTCATTACTTGAAGAGATGGGTAAATATGACGATGCCATTGAAATTACAAATAGACTGACGAAAAAGAATCCTACGAATAGTTTATACAAACAATCTTTCATTTCGCAATCCATTCCTTATATCAAACAACTCATGGAAGATGAGAAATATGATAGTGCCATGATAGTGATTGACAGGCTATTGGAAAATGATCCAACCAATTTATTGGCTTATAATTATGCCATCAATGTACAATCTATCATTAAGGATTATAAAAATGGATTAGAGTATTGCGATCAGGCATTGCGTTATTATCCAGATTCAAGAGAAATAAAATTAAAGAAAGCTAGTTTGTTTAGTTCTCTTAATGATTATGATCAATCTGTAGGAACCTTTACGGAGTTAGAATCGCAGTATCCGTATAATGGAAAAATAAAAACTGCGTTAGCAGAAGAATTAGCTCGGGTTGCAAAGAATTATGAACGAGCGAATAACCAAGATTCGGCCATTTATTATTATGCCAAAGCCTATAATGTATCGCCTTTGGATACCTTTTCATTGTATCGCATGATCAATATACAATTGACGAATAAAAATTATGACCTTGCTTCTGCATTAATAGATTCAGGATTGGTGAAGTATCCAGATAATTCTTATTTGTATTATAAGAAAGGCGTTCTTTTAGAAATGCAAGAAAAATATGATTCGGCTGCTATTTTTCTAAAAAAGGGAGAACCGCAATATGGCGATTCACCGAATTATTTAAATTATCTGGACTACCTTTTAGGCAAGTCGTATAAACATCAAGCAGGTATTAGTTTTATAAGAACTTATTATGATTCTTCTGTATTACGTTCTTCTATCGCGTCGTTTGAATACACTACCTACAAGCCAAAAAATACGTATACTTATCATTTCAATTATGCTGCAAGGCCAATAGGAACTGGCGTACAACATGAAATGGATTGGATACATAAATATGAAAATAAGCGATATAGATTAGTCAATGTTGCAGTCGCCAATAAGTTTGTATTTCCTTATTTTAAACTTGGCGTTTCTTTTTATAAGAAAACAAAAAAATATGATATGCAGCGTGAGTTAGGTTTAAGATATGTATTACAAAAGGATAAAAATAGTTTGGTTTCGGTAGTGGGTGGTTTAGAAAAAGAATGGAATGATGTTTGGGTAAATGCGCGTGCTTTTGTGATGACCGACTTTAGTAATTTATACCAAACTATTACACTGCAATCACGTTATTATTTTAATTTACGCAATGATTATATAATGGCAATGGGATCACTTGGTACACCACCTGAAGATAAAACATTAGATTTTCAAGTGAATACTTTTTTACAATATGTGACCAGAATGGTAGGTGGCGGTTACCAACATGCAATCAAGCATAGAACTACCATAGGCATACAAGGGAATTGGTATAATTTCAAAATTGAAAAAACGAATTTTGTAAATCAGTACAATCTCTTTATCACATTACTGACTAAATTTTAATACACTAATTGAGAGTCATAATGAGAGGATCCTTGAAGACATCGATATTAATCCTATTCTTTAATGTAATAGGCATTGGGGGCATTATTTCTTGTAAACCAATCTCGAAAGATTTTATTTTTTATAAAACTGCAGTAACCATACCTATTGTTGTATTGCCAAATAGCCCAAAAAATATTGAACGAAAAGCAGCACAATTATTTATAGAAAATTTCAAATTAATTACTGGCGAAACGATTCAATCTATTTCTGAATCAGCGGCAGTTAAAAATGAAAAATCTACTTATTTATTTCTAGGAAATACAAAGGCATTTCAAAAAATAAATAAAAATGGAAATTTTGAAAGTGATGGATATGCGATGATACAAGAGGATAATGCCATTTATTTGAATGGATCAAATGGCATAGGCGTTATCAATGCAGTGGTTTATTTTTTAGAACATTATGGCGGTATAAAATATATTGATGTTGCGAATAAAACATTTTCGCAGATTCAACAAATTAGTATTCCGCAACAAACGCAATATTATTCTACACCTGCTTTTACGTATAGAGAAGCATCTTACCCAGCCGCTTTAGATTACAATTATGCACTATGGAATGCATTACATATTAAGGAAGAGGTGTGGGGATGTTGGGGTCATAATTTGCATAAATTATTGAATGAACAAACCAAAAATTCACCTTCTATTTATGCAACCATAAATGGGAAAATAAATAAAGAGCAATATTGTTTTTCAAGCAATGAATTATATGAAGGTATTGCCACTGGCATTGAATTGAAATTGGCTAAAAATCCAGATGCAAATTATTTTTCTATTTCTGCAAATGACAATGGACTAGTTTGTCAATGTCCCATTTGTACTGGTCAAAATAAAGGCAATCAATCGGCTTCCAATTCTGTTTGTTTATTGGTAAAAAAATTAGCTGAGCGTTTTCCAGATGCTATCATTTCAACACTTGCTTATCGAACAACATTGCAAGCACCAAGTAATATAGTACTACCTAAAAATACGGCGATACTTTTAAGTACTATCGATTTTCCAAAGGGACAAGCATTAAAAAATAGTACCTCTAGTGCAGCGTTTAAAAAATTGGTGACAAACTGGAAACAAGTCAGCAGCAATTGTTTGGTATGGGATTATCCTGTTCAGTATACAAACTATTTTGATTTTTTTCCAACCATAGCTATCTTGCAACAAGACTTACAGTATTTTAAAGAAATAGGTATTACGGGTGTATTTGAACAAGGAAGTGAAAATGATTATAGTACTTGGTGTGATTGGAAATCCTTCGCATCTGCTAAATTGTTGTGGGACCCGTATACGAATTTAGATTCATTGCGTTATAGTTTTTTTGAAAATGCGTATCCTGAACAAGTCGATTTTTTACATGATTTCTTGATGCAACTAGAAGCAAATTTAAAAAAGTCGAAAAAGAATGTAGATATTTATGGCACTATGTTCCAATCCTTAAATAGCTATTTAACTCAAGAGGAATTTGATTTATTTTATTATGAATTATGCGATAAATATTTGACAGTAAGTGGAAAAGAAAAAAGTCGTTTAACCCAACTCCTCACTGCTTTAGTTTTTAATAAATTAGAAATGATACGATTGGGTGGATTAAGCGCGCAAGGATATGCAACAGCGGATGGCTTAGGCAATAGACATTTGAATACAGAAATCAATAAGTTACTTACCAGTTTACAGCAATATGCTGGTCAATCTAAAATATATGTGTATGATGAAGATGGGGATTCCATCTCTCAATACGTTCGACAATGGAATGATTTTATCATCAACAAGGATGGTAAAAATTTATTGTATAATAAAACGATTACCATACAAGATACTTATGATAAGGATTACCATGGCGATGCTACACATGCTTTGAATGATGGTGCTATCGGCTTCTTAGATTACGCAACGAATTGGTTATTATTTAATAATAAGGATATGGAAGTTGAAATACCAATTGCCAATATCGCCGCGTTTAAAAAACTATCCTTAAATTTTCTGTGTGATGTAAGGCATACATTTTATTATCCTGAAAAGGTCAGTGTTTATGGGATAGGTAAAAATGGAGTGCCTACTTTATTGGCAGAAAAAACACCAACGCAAATAGAGACTTCTGAAAAATATAAATATACTTTTACATTTGATTGGGCGCAAAAACCAGCTTATGAAAAAATAAAAATAATTGCTATAAATAAACGAAATTTGTCCGAGCAATTTTATCAACCAAATAAAAAAGCAACAATAGCTTGTGACGAAATTGTAATCCAATAAAAAATGAAACGAAAACAAAATGTACCATTTTATGTAATTGCCATACTAACTTGTAGTATTTATTTTGCTGCCTGTAGCATTGATAAAGGGAAAGCGAATTTGGCTAAAACTACCGTACATTTTAAGGATTCTATTCGACATTATTTTGCCGTACCACAGGGTAAAGATTTGACTATCCCATTTACATTTTATAATACTGGTCAACATCCTTTGGCTGTTCTTGAAGTACAAACTTCTTGTGGTTGTACCAAAGCAGAATTTCCATCAAGGCTAATAGAATCAGAAGGTCAAGGCGATATCGTATTGCATTATAATAGTATCATGAATATTGGCTATACGCAGATTTATGTTACTGTAATTATGAATACAGCGCCAGTATCTATTCATACATTAATCTTTGATGTGAATACCGTTCCTAATGCTTTGTATGTAAAAGATTATGAAGAACTATATGACGAGGAACAAGAATTGAAAAAGAAAACAGGTGTAGAAAATGCGGTTGATGGTGATGAAACGCAAGCGGAGAAAAACTATTATACCGATTCATTAGCGTACGATACTTATTAATTTTTTCTGAATTTAAAAAGAGAACAATCCAATTGATTTATGGTGAAGAATGTAATTTTATTTGCTTCTGGAAATGGAAGTAATGTGGCCGCAATTTTATCGCATTGTAAGAATATTTCCGATATCCATTTTCCAGTAATAGTGACGAATAATCCGAAAGCGGGTGTGATACAATTGGCAAAGGAAAATGGAATAGATGTTTTATTGATAAACAAAGCTATTTTTGATTCCGCTGTTTTTTTAGATACTTTAGAACGTTATCAACCATCTCTATTGGTCTTGGCAGGTTTTTTATGGAGAGTACCAGCTTATTTAATAGAGGCATTTCCCAAACAAATCATCAATATACATCCTGCATTATTGCCCAAGTATGGTGGCAAAGGCATGTATGGACATCATGTACATGAAGCTGTGATTGCAAACGCCGAAAAGCAAAGTGGCATCACTATTCATATGGTGAATAAGGAGTATGATGAAGGAACTATTTTGTTACAAAAAAAAGTAGACATTACACCAACAGATACAGCCCAAACATTGGCAAGTAAAGTACTTGCATTAGAGCATGAGTGGTATGTACAGGTGATACGGAATTTGTTGCAAGTCTAGATAAATCTAGACGAAATTCAAATGAATGCAACATGAATAGGAATGTGGCGCTTCAGCCCTTCCTATTCATGTTCAATTCCTATCGAATATATTCTTTCAATTCCTCCTCAAAATAATGCAATGCATTTTTGATAGGCAATGGCAGTCCGCCGCCTAATGCACAGAGAGAGCCTATTTCTAAAGTCTCTAATAAATCATTGAGTAAAACTCGATCTACTGTATAATCACTTGTTCTGGCTTTGTGCAACATTTCATAACCTCGTGTGCTACCAAGGCGACAAGGAAAACATTTGCCACAACTTTCATGTGCAGTAAACTGAAACAGATGTTCCAGATATTGAATTAATGGAAAGTCGGCAGGTATACAAACTATAGAAGCATGACCCAATAAAAATCCATTTTCGTGAAAGCTTTCAAAATCTATGGTCAGGTCTTTTATTTTTTCAAGAGGAACTAAACCACCTAATGGTCCGCCTATATGCATGGCTTTAATGGCAGTTTTAAAACCTAAACCTAATTCATCAATTACAGTTTGTAATGGTGTGCCCATCTCTACTTCGTAAATACCAGGTCGATTGAAAAAACCATCTAATGAAATGAGTTTAGTGCCTGTTGATTTACCACGTCCAATAGCTGCAAATTTCTCACCACCTTCTTGAATGATAGATGGGATACAAGCCAAGGTTTCAACATTACTTACAATAGTTGGTTTGTTGAAAAGCCCTTGCTGTGCTGGATACGGAGGACGTACACGTACCTCAGGTCTTTGTCCTTCAATGGATGAAAGTAAAGCAGTTTCTTCACCACATATATAAGCACCTTGCGCATGAATAATTTTAAAATCAAAGGAGAAATCGGAACCGAAAATATGTTCACCCAATAAGTTTTGGTCTCTTAATTTTTGTATTTCTGTAATACAATGAGTAATGCTTTCTGGATATTCCGCTCTAATATATAGTACACCAGAAGAGGCTCCAACAATATATCCGGCTATCATCATGCCTAACAAAACTCGATGCACTTGATGTTCTAAAAGATAGCGATCGCTGTATGCGCCTGGATCTCCTTCATCGGCATTGCACACAATAAATTTAATATCGCTTTCTGTATTTTTACAGCTTTCTAATTTGAATGCAGTTGGAAATCCAGCACCTCCTCTACCCCGTAATCCAGAGGTTTTGAGAGCAGCCAATAATTCTTCTTTTGGTTGAAATAAAATAGTTTGTAAAAGCGAATAATACGTTTCCATATTTGTACTTGGTGCAGTAAGAATAGGTAAACCTTTACTACCAATAAAATAGGAATCTAGAATTTTTGTTTTTTCGTTTTTGATTTGTGCAATGTTATCTATCGCATGGCCAGAATAATTGGAACCATCATAAAAGAAAGAACTGTTTTCGTGGCAACGACCTAAGCAACACATTTCTCCAATTTCTGTTCCATCAAAATGATTAGCTAATTTTTCTTTTAAGGCCGATTGTGTTCCTGCACTTAAGCAAGAACTTCCATTGCAGATATATACTTTTTTCCCTTTGTTTTCTTCTCTTGTAAAATCATAGAATGTAGCACTACCAAACACATTCGCATTGCCAATTAAAAATTCTTTTGCTAATTGTTCTGATTGTTCAATGGAAACAGATCCTGTGTCCTGCGCAGCTTCGCCAAGTTTTTCAAATAAATTATTTTCTAATCCTTTGCGCCCAGAAAGTTCGCTGATATTGAACGACATAAATTTCTTTTAAGTAAACGAAGATAAAAATAAAAGGCTAAACTAAAAATGTGGTGAAAGGAATAAGCTGCAGATGCTTTGTATTGCGGCAACGATAGAAGTGGAAATCCTTTTTGCTTGCTCTGAAGCAAAAAGATTGGAACGAATAGCGTGTGTGCCGCCCAAATAATTCGAACAATAAAATTGATTTCATAGTAACATATCCATAACCCATTTATTCTTTAAACCATGAACTGTACATCACATAATTATTTGCGATGCGACCAATTTCGTTGTGGATTAATTCTTGTGAAATGTCCTTCTCTTTTTTAGCAGGAACGCCAGCATAAATGCTGTTGGGTTCGCATTTTGTATTTTCTAAAACCACCGCACCAGCAGCTATAATGGTATGACTAGCGATATGCACATTATCCATTACAATAGCCCCCATACCAATTAACACATTGTCTTCAATAGTGCATCCATGTACCAATGCATGATGACCGATAGACACATTGTCGCCGATGTTTGTTTTTGTTTTTTCGTAGGTGCAATGTATACAGGCGCCATCTTGGATATTTACTTTATTGCCAATACGAATACTATTCACGTCGCCACGAATAACTGCATTGAACCATACACTGCACTCATTGCCCATGACTACATCGCCTACTATTGTGGCGTTTGGCGCGATAAAGCAATTGTCGGGAATGGTAGGCAGTACACCTTTTACAGGCAAGATTAGTGGCATATTTCTTATATTGTAAAAACAAAGAAAAGAACTTTTACCCACTAATTCGTATTTCCATTTACTTTTCTGTTTCTTTGTAATCATGACGTCGCGGCAACTTTTTTTACAACATGTAGCACAAACATCGGATGCTCCACTTTGCTTTGAAATTGAAAAAGCGGAGGGTTGTTATTTATATGATGTGCATGGTAAAAAGAATATTGATTTAATCGGTGGTATTAGTGTGGCGAATACTGGTCATGGAAACTTGGCAATTAAAAAAGCGATACATGATCAAGTAGAAAAATATCTACATGTCATGGTGTATGGTGAAGTGATTCAAAGTCCACAAGTGAAGTATGCCAAGGCTTTGGCAGACGTATTACCAACTTCATTAAACAGTATTTATTTTACCAATAGTGGAACGGAAGCAACGGAAGGTGCAATGAAATTGGCGAAAAGATTTACGGGAAGAAGTAAAATGATTTCGTTCAAAAACTCTTATCATGGCAGTACGCAAGGTGCATTAAGTGTAATGGGTAGCGAGTATTGGCAACAAGCATTCAGACCCTTACTACCAGATATTTATCAGTTCAATTACAATGATACATCTGTTTTGGAATGTATAGATGATACTACAGCTTGCGTCATCATGGAGCCACTCCAAAGCGAAGCGGGCGTTTTAGAAGTAGATAAAAATTGGATACATGCCATAAGAGAAAAGTGCACAGCTCATGGGGCTTTATTGATTTTGGATGAAATACAAACAGGCTTTGGAAGAACTGGAAATTTATTTTTATTAGAAGAGTTAGGTATTATTCCTGACATATTATTATTGGGAAAAGCATTAGGTGGTGGCATGCCTTTGGGCGCATTTATTGCGGATAAAAAAATTATGGACACCTTATCGTTTAATCCTGTATTGGGTCATATCACCACATTTGGTGGACATCCTGTGAGTTGCGCTGCTGGACTTGCTGCCTTAGAATTTGTGTTGCAAAGTGATACTATTTCGAGTGTATATGAGAAAGAAAAATTGTTTGTAGAATTGCTAGTTCACTCGGCTATACAAAAGGTTTCGAGTTGCGGATTATTGATGGCATTACATTTTGATAGCTTTGAAACCAATAAAAAAATAATAGATACTTGCATAGCAAATGGTGTGTTCACTGATTGGTTTTTGTTTGCTGCACATGCTTTACGAATTGCGCCACCACTCACTATTTCAGAACAAGAAATTAGAGAAGCTTGTGCTATTATTCTACAAAGTATAGAGCAAGTGGTACATGCATAATCAATCTATTGCACGATTTTTATTTGCTTCACTTGTAGCTTTATTTTTCGTTGGAAGTTTTGGTTTTCTACTATTTCAATTTTGGCAGTACGACACCTTAGTGCAAACTATTTTGGACGGTTTACATCGGCAAGATTTGTATACTATTTTAACGACAAAATTTTTTACACCGACAAAATATGAGCAAGTAAAAATGTTGGCAAGCATAGGTTCTGGATTGTCATTCTTGATGATGTTGGGCCTATGGTATAAAAGAGAAAAGGCTATACATGCATTGACCTGCTTTGTTCAGGATATGGCGAAAGCTTGGCAAGGATTTAAAAAGACTTTTCAATTTCAAACAAAAACGAATCGTAAGCTTTTTTATATACTGTTGTTCTTCATTTTTGCTCGAAGCATATATTATGCAACTGCCTATTTTATTCAATTTGACGAAGCATGGAATTACAATATTTTTTTGCATCAACATCTATTTTATTCAGTCGTTGCTTACAATAATTATCCTTTGCATAATTTGGTGACATGGTTTTTTGTACATGGATTTCCAAATAGTTTATTGGCAATGCGTATGCCTTCTATTTTGATAGGGATATGCAATTGTGTATTGGTTTTTTGTATCGTCAAAAAGTTATTGGTAAATGAAATAAGCGCCTTGTTTGCCATGATCATTTTTGCATGTTTGCCTGTTTCTGTTTTCTATATGTTGTATGCAAGAGGTGTTTTATTTGAAGTTTTTTTTGCACTCCTTGTTATTTATTTTATCATTCAATTTGTAGAAAAAGGCTTCAGTCTAAAGTTTATTTTTTATTTGGCATTACTCAATGCATTGGGCACCTATAGTATGTTGTCGCATCCTTATTTTATTTTGATGAGTGGCATTGGTATTTTTTTTATTTTATTATTCCAAAAAAAAGGAAGACAATTAAAATACAGTGTGTTTTATGTATTGTTGTCAATAGCTTGTAGCGCCTTATTGTTGCTTCCAATGTATTTAGGTACTGGATTTTCATTGGGCTTGGAAGCTGCCATGAGTCACAGTAGATTTTTATCCTTGCATCATGTTCTTCCTTTTCACTGTTACTCCGATTTTATAACTGGCAGTCCATATACATTTTATGCTTTGTTCTTTGTGAATATTTGTTTTGTATGGTATGGCAAAACAAATGCAGAACGTATCTTTTATATAGCTTGTTTGAATCTCTTTTTGTTAAGCAGCGTATTTATCATTCCATTATTTACACATACTTACGCAGTCGAAAGGGCATATAGCTTTTTGGTCATAGTGCCTGTCATGAGTATTGGTATGTTATTTCATATTTTATCTTTACAATGGAAGTATGTCCTTGGATTGAGCAGTGTAGTAGTACTCAGTATTTTATCGCATACGCATGATTATTTGAATTGGAGTAAGCAATTGGATAAGGAAGTTCGTCAATTATCGGAGTTATATATCGCACATCAAATTACGGAAGTGTATAATACGCATACTAATTATTATTATTTTGTACCTGGCATTGAATATTATTTAAATGTACAACATCAATCTATGTTGTATACAACTTCTTTACAAAGTAGTAAACGCTATAAGGCAAATGGTGCAAGCAAACCCTGTATAGTCGCCGATTCTACGTTTACAGATACAAATTATTTTCTTTTATATCGATTAAAAAAGATGGAGGTTTTTATTCAAAAGAAAACGAGTCATTGAAAAAAAGTGTAGTGGAAAAACTGCAAGTATTAAAGCAGGTCGGAATTTTGCTGATAAAAATTATATTTGCACCCTATGAGAAAAGAAATAGCAGAAATAATAAAAGGGACAGAGGTAGATTATACAACCACCGTGAAGGGTTGGGTACGCACGTTCAGAAACAATCAATTTATTGCGTTGAATGACGGAAGTACGAATCATAATTTACAAGTGGTGGTGGCATTGAATTTCTTGGATGATGCAACACTGAAGCGTATTACGACCAGTGCTTGTATTAGTGCAACAGGTAAAATTGTAGCTTCACAAGGTAAAGGACAAAGTGTAGAACTTATTGCGGAAAGCATAGAAATATTAGGTGACAGTGATGCAGAACAATATCCATTGCAACCTAAAAAGCACAGTTTAGATTTCTTACGTGAAATTGCGCATTTGCGTTTTAGAACCAATACTTTTGGATCGGTTTTTCGTTTACGTAATGCCTTGACCTTTGCCATACATCAATTTTTTCAGGAGCGAAATTTCTTGAATATCCATTCGCCAATTATCTCTGCAAGTGATGCAGAAGGTGCTGGAGAAATGTTTCATGTTACTAATTTTGATTTGGAAAAATTGCCTCTAACCGAAAGTGGAGAAATAGATTATACACAAGATTTTTTTGGACGTAGTGCAAACCTTACGGTTAGCGGACAACTAGAAGCAGAATTAGCAGCCATGGCATTCACCAAAGTATACACATTTGGTCCTACCTTTCGAGCAGAAAATTCAAACACAACACGCCACCTTGCTGAGTTTTGGATGATAGAACCGGAAGTGGCTTTTAATGAATTGAAAGACAATGCGGATCTTGCAGAAGCCATGTTGAAATACGTGATTAAATATGCGATGGATAAACATCCTGACGATATCACATTTTTGGATGCTCGACTTGCGGAAGAAGAAAAGCAAAAGCCAACCGCAGACAGAGCTGAGTTTGGATTGATAGAGAAATTAAATTTTCTATTGGAAAATAATTTTGAGCGAATTACCTATACCGAAGCCATACAAATATTGTTGGATTCGCCAGCTTACAAGAAAAATAAATTTAAGTATGATGTAAGTTGGGGTATCGATATGCAAAGTGAACACGAACGATATTTGGTGGAAAAACATTTTAAAAAACCGGTCATCGTAACGGATTATCCAAAGGATATAAAGGCGTTTTATATGCGTCAAAATGAAGATGGAAAAACAGTTGCCGCGATGGATATTTTAGCACCAGGTATTGGTGAAATTATTGGCGGTTCGCAAAGAGAAGAACGATTGGATAAACTAGAACAGCGCATGGTAGAAATGAATATTCCTACTAAGGAAATGTTTTGGTATTTAGATACTCGTCGCTTCGGAACGTGTAAACATGCGGGTTTCGGACTAGGCTTTGAGCGATTGGTACAATTCGTAACTGGTATGGGCAATATTCGAGACGTGATTCCTTTTCCAAGAACACCGAAGAATTGTGAGTTTTAGAGGATAATAAAAAGCCTATTTAAAAAACGTCATTTTATAATCCACTTTTATTTTCCCCTTCGCAATATTATCCAATTTTGTTTTGAGTAATCTGCGTTTGAGTGGATTGATATGGTCTATAAAAAGCTTGCCTTCGATGTGATCATATTCATGTAAAATAATGCGAGCCGTAATACGATCAAAGGTTTGGGTATGGGTTACAAATTGTTCATCTTGGTAAGTAATTGTCACTTCTTCGGGGCGCATAATGTCTTCACGAACTTTGGGTATACTCAAACAGCCTTCATTGTATTTCCAATCGTTGCCAGCTAGTTCTTGGATTTGCGGATTGATAAAAACCTGCTTAATGGGCTTTTCATCTTTAAAATCATTTTTATCTTCTTCATCCGCATTTTCTACAATTTGTAAACTGTCTACCAAAAATAAACGAATGGTATGATTGATTTGTGGAGCCGCCAAACCTACGCCATTACTGTAATACAAGGTTTCCCACATATTGGCAATCAGTTCGCTAAGGTTGGGATAATCTGCTGTAATTGGCGGACAAACTTTACGTAAATTAGGATGACCGTATGCAACAATAGGTAATATCATGTGGCAAAAATGCGATTTTTTTTTTACTAAGTTTTATAGAATGGAAATTAAATTATTTAGTAGAAATCTTTCATAAATACTTTCTTTCATAACCTCATCCTTTAATTCCTTCTCCAATTGGAGAAGGAAAGGCTATTTAAGAGAGAGTTCTAGCGGTCCGTTGCCATATAGCTTTGTAGCAAAATGACCGCACTAATTTCATCTACCAATGCTTTGTTTTGCCTGTCCTTTTTTTTCAATCCACTATCAATCATCGTTTGAAAAGCCATTTTAGAAGTGAAGCGTTCATCAACGGTTTGGATGGGAATATTGGGAAATGTTTTTTGAAATAAAGGAATAAATTTTTCAACTAAAGGTGTGGCGTGCGTTGGATCGTTGCGTAAAGATTTGGGCATACCGATAATCACCAATTCAACCGCATTGTTGCTGCAATAATTTTTTAAATAAGCAATCAATTCTTCTGTATTCACCGTGCACAAGCCATTGGCAATGATTTGCAATGGATCTGTAACCGCAAGTCCAGTTCTTTTTTTACCGTAATCAATCGCAAGGATTCGTGGCATGTAGGTTGAATAAATGGGTGATGAATATTGTGAAGTTAAAAATAGAAGTACGCATTAGGAAATGAAAATTTTTTGGGCGGCGAACACGTCCTGACGATAAATGTCAGGATCCGTTTTCGCTCAAAGCAGCGAAATCTGGACTTTCCACAATCTTTGCCGCAATGCCTCGATCATTAAAAATTATTTTTTTCATTAGATTTTTGCTTGCGTTAAAAAAATAAACTGAGAATCACAAATACAGCAAATACAATACTTGCAATGCCATTGGTTGTTGCAAATGCTAGATTTACTTTACTAATATCATTTGGTTTTACCAAGGTATGTTGGTAGGTAAGCAAGCTTATAAATAGTATGGCACCAATCCAATAGATAAAATTGGCAGTCGTCATCAACCCAATGGAGATAACAATAATGGCAGTTAAAATATGTAAGCCTATTGATACAATAAGTGCATTTTTTCGACCCAATAAAGCAGGGATAGATTTTAATTTATTTTCCTTATCAAAATATTCATCTTGTAACGCATACAATATATCAAACCCTGAAACCCACGTTAATACTACAACAGAGAACAAACATGGAATAATATGAAATACACCTGTTATGGCTAAATACGCACCAATGGGCGCAAGCGATAAACCAAGTCCCAATACCAAATGACAAAGTGCAGTGAAGCGTTTGGTATAGCTATAAAATAAAATCACAAACAAAGCCACAGGAGATAAATAGAAACAAATGGTATTGATAAAAAAAGTAGTGCCGATGAATAGTAGGCAATTGATGAGAATAAAGGCAAGTGCATTTTTTTTGGAAATGACACCAGCCGGAATTTCACGAATGGCTGTGCGCGGATTTAATTTATCGAATCGTTCATCAATATATCGGTTGAATGCCATGGCAGCACTTCGAGCAAATACCATACAAAGCACAACCAATATGAGCAAAATCCAGAGATTAAAATTCCAAATTCCAGAAAAATGTGTCGTGGAAAATAAGCCTAAAAAGAAGCCTATCAATGCAAAAGGCATTGCAAAAATGGTATGGCTGAATTTAATGAGAGAGAGGTAATTGGAAACTTTTGTTGTAAAATGCACCCACAAAGATTGTACGAAATAATCAAATTATCAAATCAACGAATCATTATATAAATAGATATTGTATTACATTTGCCCTTCCCTTTTATGGCAGAACAATACATCGTATCGGCACTTAAATATCGACCACAACATTTTAATACAGTGTTGGGGCAGTCGCATATTACGACTACCTTAAAAAATGCCATTAAAACAGAACAGTTAGCGCATTCCTTTTTGTTTTGCGGACCACGTGGAGTTGGTAAAACAACTTGTGCTCGTATTTTGGCAAAAACCATCAATTGTACAAACCGTACCGAAGATGCAGAAGCCTGTGACGTATGTGCATCTTGTGTTTCGTTTAAGGAAAATACTTCGTTTAATGTACATGAATTGGATGCGGCATCTAATAATTCGGTGGAGGATATTCGGGAGTTGATAGAGCAAGTACGATTTGTTCCGCAAGGTGGAGCCAAGTATAAAGTGTATATCATTGATGAGGTACATATGTTGAGTTCTGCGGCTTTCAATGCTTTTCTAAAAACATTAGAAGAACCACCATCCTATGCTATTTTTATTTTAGCAACCACCGAAAAACATAAAATACTACCGACCATTTTATCTCGTTGTCAAATATTTGATTTCAATAGAATTACCACAAAGGATACAGTGGATCATTTGGCAGAGATTTGTACTATTGAGCATATCGAATTTGAGCGTGAAGCTTTGCATTTGATAGCGCAAAAAAGTGAAGGCTGTATGCGAGATGCCTTATCTATCATGGATAAAATATCGAGCTTTAGTAATCAACATCTTAGTTATGCTTCTACTGTAGAGCATTTGAATATTTTGGATTATGATTATTATTTGCGCATGACAGAGTCCTTGATGCTGATGGATATGAGTGGCGTGATGTTATTGTATGATGAAATTAATAGTAAAGGTTTTGAAGGCGATATGTTTATGCACGGCTTTATAGAACATCTCCGAAATTTGATGATGTGTAAAGATATTCGTGTGGCTAAGTTATTGGATTTACCAGACAATATTAAATCGAAATATTACGTACAAGCCAATCAATTGAACCAAGCTTATATTATCAATGCATTGTCCATTTTGAATCAATCAGAAATACAATATAAACAAGCAAGAAACAAGAGATTGCATGTAGAATTGGCTTTGATTAAATTGAATTATTTGCCACAAGCCATACGCGTTTTAAGTGAAGAAGATGGCTCACTTTTAAAAAAAAAATCCTAACGGGTAAAACATTTCTGCTTAGAGCAGCATCCATTCAACGAGTTCCTGCTATTGCATCTCCCCAAACACTGGAACCAGAAAAGGTAGTGCTAGAAAAAGTTTTACCAACAATTATATCTCCAGTAAATGTGGCGCCTCCACCTACCGCAGTTACCCCAACATCGGCTTCTCCGGCAACTTATGGCGTTACTTTAAGTTCATTAAAAAATTTAAAGAAGAATACCCGCGATAAGTTACAAGCCGATGCAGAAAATAATAAATTAATAGAAATCAGCGCCATGAATTTGATACAAGCATGGCACGAAGTAGTAGAAAATATTGCATCGCACAAAATGTTGTATAAAAGTGCCATTTTGCAAAGTGAAGTAAAATTTGAAGGTCATGACATTACGATACACGCCAATTTGGTTGCCTTTGATTTTATTAAGTCAGAACGTTTGCAACTACTAAATTTTTTTAAAAAATATTATGGCAATGAAAACATCAATGTCTTATTTGCGGTATTACCAGAAAAGGAAAGTGGAGAAACAAAAGTGCTGAGCACAAGAGAGATATTTGAAAAAATGGCAACAAAAAATCCGAGTTTAAGGATGTTGAAGGATTCGTTGGGGTTGGATTTTGAATACTAGAAGTTAGTAAAAAGTAGAAAGTAAAAAGTAGTTAGTAGTTAGAATTGAGAAAGGCGTAAGTAAAAAGGCGTAAGTCGTAAGTCCAGCCCTGAAAGGGCGATACATGAATAGCGAGGTGGCACCGCCCTTCGAAAATAGTAGTTAGTATTGAGTAGTTAGTATTGAGAAAGGGATAAGTAAAAAGTAGTAAGTCGTAAGTCCATTCCTGAAAGGGCGATATATGAATAGCGAGGTGGTATCGCCCTGGCAAAAAGTAATCTGGTTTTGGAATTTGGGATTTTAATTTTTGTGATTTTCAGCTTTGTGATTCTGCTCC
Source organism: Chitinophaga pinensis (assembly GCA_945878115.1). Taxonomy (GTDB): domain Bacteria; phylum Bacteroidota; class Bacteroidia; order Chitinophagales; family Chitinophagaceae; genus OLB11. The sequence goes on from CAMDVD010000008.1 coordinate 42,609, forward strand.
AAATGTGCTTCAATCAGATCATAGCCAGCAGCACCGCCGCTTACAGCCATTTTCATTGCATCGGATGGATTGATATCTAAGGCTTGTACATTGTCTTTGCCGACAATAAATAAATAGCCACTTACCGCATAAGAGTGAGGCATGTAAACTGCAATTTTATCTATCAAACCCAATTGCGTTAAATCGTTTTGTGTGATGAATCCAATTTGAAATATTTCAGGGCTGCTTCTTACTTTTACAAGAACAGGTTTTGTAAATTTCTTTTTATCACCCATAAAACTTTCTACCACTTCCTTAACGGACGAATAAATAAATTTTAGAAAAGGAGTTCGTTCAAGAATACTATCAAAAAATCCAATTAAAAATTTCCAAAGTAAGAAGGTACTACCTAGCCATCCTAGAATGACTAATGATCCAATGACAATAATAAATCCAATGCCTCGTGGGACATCTGGAATTTTGGTATCAATAAAATCAAAGATAGAATAGGCAGCCCACACCGTAACAGCTAGGGGAGAAATGATGATAATACCTTGGAAGAAATAACGTAATAATAGACTCGCTGCTTTTCGCATGGGGCAAAGATAACGGGCTAATTTGATTATTTAATCAATCAAAGTAAGAGAAAATTATTGTTGTATAAACCTCTTTCAAATCTCTAATTTACTTTCTTACAAATCTCCTTTCTAGTTTCTATCTTTGCCCGATGCAAGATTTAGTCGAAAAAATAGAATCCTTAAAAAAGGAAATTAAGGAAGCAAAATTATCCTCCTCGGAAGAAATCGAAAAATATAGAATTCGTTTTTTAGGAACCAAAGGCTTGGTGAAAGAATTGATGGGTGAAATGAAGCATGTGTCTTCAGATTTGAAAAAAGAATTTGGCGCGAGACTCAATGAATTTAAAGTTTTTGCAGAACAAAAATATGAAGAGCATAAATCGGAAAGTAGTCATAAAACTAGTCATGTAAAACCAAAAGAGGATGATACATTGCCTGGTATTCCGAATGAAACAGGCGCCCGTCACCCGATTCAAATTACCATGAATAAAATGATTTCTATTTTTGCGAATATAGGTTTTACGGTAGCTGAAGGTCCTGAAATAGAAGACGAATGGCATAATTTCAATGCATTAAATTTACCAGAAGATCATCCTGCGCGCGACATGCAGGATACATTTTATATAGCCAAACCTGAGCAATCTGATAAAGAATGGTTGCTTCGTACACATACGAGTAGTGTGCAAGTGCGTGTGATGAAGGAAGGCAAATTACCAATTCGTCAAATTTTTCCAGGTCGTGTGTATCGCAATGAAACCATATCTGCAAGGGCGCATTGCTTTTTCCATCAAGTAGAAGGTCTCTATATAGATGAAAAAGTTTCCTTTGCCGATTTAAAACAAACACTTTATTATTTCGTAAAAGAAATGTTTGGAGATGCAGTGAAAGTAAGATTCCGACCTTCTTATTTTCCGTTTACAGAACCAAGTGCTGAAATGGATGTGAGTTGTTTTATTTGTGATAGCAAAGGTTGTAATGTATGCAAACATACAGGCTGGGTAGAAATATTGGGTTGTGGTATGGTACATCCAAATGTATTAACCAACTGTGGTATTGATGCCGAAAAATATACGGGCTTTGCTTGGGGCATGGGCGTAGAGCGAACTACAATGATGCAATATGGCATTAAAGATATTCGTGTATTGTCGGAAAATGATGTTCGTTTTTTGGCACAATTTAAAGGCGTAGTTTAGCACAGGGATGATACTTGTAACAGGCGCATCTGGATTAGTGGGTACACATTTGATACAACAGCTATCGGGCGCTGAAGTGCCTATACGAGCTTTATATCATACGCAAATTCCGTTATTGTTTCGGGAAACAAAGGTGCATAATATAGAGTGGAAGCAAGTAGATATTTTAGATTTCTCTCAATTAGAGCAAGCATTTGAAGGTATTACACAGGTATATCATTGCGCAGCCATGGTGAGTTATGACCCTCGTGAAAAAGAGCAGATGATGCAGATAAATGTAGAAGGAACGGCAAATGTGGTGAATATAAGTTTGGCAATGGGCATTCAGAAATTGCTTTATGTTAGCTCTATTGCAACACTAGGAAAAGAAACGAACAAGGCATGGATTACAGAAAAAGCAGATTGGGTAGAAGGCAATGAAAATTCCAATTATGCTATTAGTAAATACCAAGCGGAAATGGAAGTGTGGAGAGGAATAGCAGAAGGATTACCTGCGATTATTATTCATCCATCCATTATTTTGGGTGAAGGCAATTGGGAAAAAAGCAGTAGTCATTTGTTTAAAATAGTATATGATGAATTTAGTTTTTATACACAAGGAAGTACAGCTTGGGTGGATGTGCAAGATGTGGTAAAAGCCATGATAGTCTTAATGCATAGCGATATTCAAGCCGAAAATTTTATAGTGAGTGGAGGCAATCATACGTATTTGGAAGTGTTTACTTGGATGGCAAATGCAATGCAAAAAAAGCCGCCGTTTCGTAAGGCAAATCATTGGATGACAGAATGTGTTTGGCGACTTTCTTATTTAAAAAGTATCCTAACTGGAAGCAAAGCAAGTATTACCAAAGAAACTGCCAGGGCTGCACAACAATTCCATTATTTCGACAATAGTAAATTGTTGAAAGCATTGCCTGGCTTTAGTTATACGCCAATTGAAGAAACTATTATAAGAGTTGGGAGGACGATCATGTTATAATAATTTATTGATGTTATAAGACATAAGATGTATAGAATAGTAAGCTAGCACTAATGCCCTTGAGATGAAAATTTTTGTACAAGAATAATTGAATACATATTATATTTGAAAATTGGAAAATCATCATAAAATGACATCAGGTGTTAATATAGCAGATTACTACTTTGGTTTTTTTAAGAATTTAAGACATGATAGTAAATTGGATTTAATAACCAAACTGTCTGAATCACTTAAGACCACTGAGAATATGAATGAAGTTTCATTGCAATCGTTATTTGGATCTTTTAAGTCGGAACAAAGTGCAGATGACATAATAAATGAAATTCGAAATTCTAGAAATAGTAACCGGGAAATCGAAGAACTTTGAGTTTATATTTATTAGATACTAATATTTGTATTTACTATTTGAAAGGAATGTTTCAATTAGATAGGGTCATTCATAAAATTGGTATAGAGAATTGCTTTATATCCGAAGTTACGGTAGCTGAATTAAAATATGGTGTTGAGAATAGCAAGACACCAGAGGTTATGCGCCCATTAGTCAATGCCCTTATTCCTAAATTTACAATAATTCCAATTTATGACGCTTTAGATATTTATGCCAAAGAGAAATCACGATTGAGAAAGATTGGTTTGATAATCGATGACTTTGATATACTCATTGGCGCAACAGCAATTCATCATGGGATGATTGTAGTTACGAATAATACTAATCATCTTAATAGGCTTGAGAATCTTAAAATAGAAGATTGGACAAAGTAAGGTATTGGTGTAAAAATTAGCTAATTCCCTTCAGCATTTCTTCCAATGCAGCAATATGCTCACGAAATGCCTTCTCTCCGATTTTGGTAATGCAATAGGTTGTGTTTGTTTTTTTACCCAAAAACCCTTTTTTGATTTTAATATATTTCTGTTCTTCCAATGGCTTGAGATGGGAAGCAAGATTACCATCAGTGATAGAAAGCATTTCTTTTAAAAAATTAAAATTAACATCCTCATTCACCATCAGTACACTCATGATACCAAGGCGAATTCTATTGTCGAATGCTTTATTTAATTTATCTATCAATCTAATGTAGTTTAGGGTGAAGTGAAAAATGTTGGGGATTAATTTCTTTCATATTTCCACCACATGGCAATACCATACACAATATGTAAAACACCAAAACCCAAAGTCCATAAAAGTAGCCCATTGGATGGCAAGTACAAATTGATATAACCCAATACTAGCATGCCGTAGCCGAGGTACCGCACTTCACCGAGTGTATATTTACTGCCATTGACTAAACCTAAGCCGTAGAAGATTAAGCAAGCAGGTGCAACGAATGTATACAAGTTTTCGTCCATTAGTTTTAGGATAAAAAGACCTCCGATGGCAATAGGCAAGGCTGTATTCCACATGAGTCGTTGGGCGCTTTTACCCCATATAGGCACTTGCTTTTTTTTGCTTTGAAAATAGGTAAATAAAAATGCAGATACAAAGGCACAAACAAAAACTGCAATGGCTATATATAATAAGGACAAGTATAAATCATTTGGTGACGCAGAATTTGTAGCATAATCATGTAAGTAATAATTCTTTATTTTTTGATTTGCCAAATAAGCGCCAAACAAGGCACAAACTCCTGCAACAATTCCACTCCAACCACTCAGACTAATAAAGCGACTGCTTCGTTCCATCATTTGTTTGATATCATGTAGTTGTTGTATTGGTTCTGCAGGATGTGAAGACATACGGATTTACTTTGAACCGCAAAGCTAAAACTTAAACCCCAAACACAAAATCCCAAATTTTAAAATTCCAAATTCCAAAATATGTACTACTTACTTTCTACTTTCTACTTTTGACTTATGATTCCTTCCAAATTCTAGATTTATTTTAATTGAGCCTCCAATATTTCAAACCTTGGTGGCTGTGTAAATTTATCTCTTAAAATAATTGTGTAAGGATAAAAAATTATATTATGCGAATAAAAAGGAAAATGTAAAAGTTTTTAACCTAAATTTACCCTTCAATTTTAATTTAAAAATTTAAGGCATGAAAAAAATATCTACCTCATCCATTTTCCGCTTACTTAGTATCTCATTTCTTCTACTTCTTATGGTTGTAAAAAGTTATGCTCAATGTAATTTAACCTCAAATAATCCAGGTGGTGGATCTCTTCTTTTTGCTGGAGCGGCTCCAATTGACAATTGTACTTTTGTTGGTGGGGCACTTAATCAAAAAGGAAATGCAATACTCTATACTGGGCTTACACCAGGTAATATTTATTCTGTAGGGAATTGTACTTCTATTGGTGGCTTGAATGGAGGAGGAACTGGTACTACAGTTACTGTTTATGATAATGTATCTCTTACGATGATACCTGGTGCGTTTGCGAGTTCAGCAGGCATTAATGCAACTGATGGAGTTTGTGTTACTTTTACTTGCCCTTTAGGTGTGACATCTATTCGCGTATTATTGCACGATAATTTTTGTAATAGTATTACAACAACTGCTACCGGAAATACAATTAGAATAAAATGTCTTTCTTGCTCTTTACCAACTCCTGTAATTCCAAATTTAAGCTGTGTGAATTATACAGCACCAGCAAATGGAACAACCAATATCAGCACTAATCCTGCCTTTGGTTGGTCTGCTGTTGGTACAAACACGAGTACCTTATATGATTTATATTTAGATAATGTTGATGGAACTACTTTATATCAATCTAATTTATCGACTAATACATTTACCATACCAATTTCTACGCCATTATTATGCGGAACTACCTATACATGGCGAATAATGCCAAAAAACTGTTTTGGACAAGCTACAACGCCAATTACAAATTGTCCAACTAGTAGTTTTACCACTCTAGGATCTGCACCTGTAATATGTCCTACACTTTCAGCGCCAACAAATGGATTAACAGGTGTTGCGCAAAACCCGACCATTTCATGGACAGCCGTTTCGGGAGCTACATTTTATGATTTATACTTAGATAATGTAAATGGTTCTAATTTATTTCAAGGAAATATTACAACAACTTCATTAGCTCTTTATAGCAGTGCTGGACAATATTTTACACCAACTTTAGCCTGCAATACAACGTATTATTGGAAAGTAGTTGCTAAAAATAATTGTGGTGCAACCACTTGTTCTATGACCAATAGTTTTACTACAGTAAATGCAGTTCCAGTTTGTGCTGCAATAACTGCACCATTGAATGCAGCAACTGCCCAAAGTACTACACCAACCTTAAGCTGGGCTGCTTCAACAAATGCCACGAAATATGATATTTATTTAGATAATTTATCAGGAGCAGCAGCAGCTACTACTTTAATTAAATCGGATTGGAACGGGATTACTTATACCATTCCTTTCGCATCGCAATTGTTGTGCGGTACATTGTATAGTTGGAGAGTAGTGGCAAAGAATGATTGTGGTGCATCAACTGCTTGCACTGTTAATACTTTTTCAACCGCTGCAATAGCTCCCGCTTGCCCAGTTTTAAATGCTCCAACAAATGCCGCGACAGGTGCTGCACTAAATCCTGCTCTAACATGGACTGCAAGTACTGGAGCCACTTCTTATGATATTTATTTAGATAATGGAACTGGTACCACTTTATTTGAAAGCAATATTCCATTAACTAGTTATACCGTGCCAACAACTCGAACATTATGCGCAGGAGGTACTTATACTTGGAAGGTGATTGCCAAAAATGCTTGCGGCGCTTCCACTGGATGTAGTTCTTTTTCTTTTACAACTGTTAGTAGCACACTTGGATGCCCTGTGATGACAGCACCAGTAAACAATGCGGTTGCACAAACTTTAACACCTTCATTAACATGGACATCGGCAACTGGACCAGCAACATTATATAATGATATTTATTTAGACAATGGTACAGGTACTACATTGTATGCAGCTAATGTTACTGGGAATACCTTTATTGTATCAAATAATACACCATTGAATTGCAATACTACTTATACTTGGAAGGTTGTTGCAAAAAATGCTTGTGGAACTTCAACAGGTTGTAGTACTTTTTCTTTTACAACTTTAAGCACTGCACCAACAATTTGTCCTACTTTATCAGTACCAGCCAACGCAGCAAATGTATATACAAAAACACCAGTACTTACTTGGGTGGCATCTACTAATGCTACAGCATATGATGTATACTTAGGAATAGGTACTCCTGTACTAGTGGCTACTGTACCTGGTAATGTACTTTCCTATACCGTACCACAAACTAGTGCATTAACATGTGGCTCTACATATTCTTGGAGAATAGTTCCAAAAAATGCATGTGGCTCGGCTACTACTTGTACTACATCAAATACATTTACAGTAAGTACACCATTTTCAACTTGCCCTACATTAACGCCAGCAAACGCAGCAACAGCCATTTCAACCACACCATTACTTTCATGGACAGCAGTTGCAGGAGCAGAGTTGTATGATATTTATTTGGACAATGCAACTGGTACTACTTTATTCAAGGCCAATATTCCTGCTGCTCAAATAAGCTATAATGTTTTACCTTCTGAGCAATTATTATGTAATACACTTTACACTTGGAGAGTTATCGCCAAAAATCAATGCGGACCAGTAGCTAGTTGTCCAGCAAGTACATTTACAATAGTGAATGCAACAGGTGCTTGTGCAACACTTACTGCACCTGCGAATAATGCAACTGCCCAATCGATGACACCAACTTTTACTTGGACAGCACCTGCTACACCTAATTTAGCAGTGTCATATGATTTATATTTAGATGCTGGTTTGGGTGGTACAACTTTCGCAGCAAATATTGGGATATTACCAGGAGCTACCGCACCACAAACATCTTACGCATGGCCAACTAGTAGTCCTTTATTGTGTAACACAGTCTATACATGGCGCATTGTACCACGTTTTTGTGGTAACGTACAACAAGCAGTTACTGCATGTCCTACAACATTTACATTTACTACAGTGAGTCCAGCGGTGGCAACTGTAACTTCTTCTATTCCGGTTGCAGGTCTTTGTGGAAGTAGCAAAGTAACATTGACGGCAACAGGAGCAACACCACAACCAGGTGTTACTTATCAGTGGTTAGAATCATCTAGTCCAAGCGGTCCATTTGTTCCATCTACTTCAGGCTTCGGTATGAATACAACCGTATATCAACCAGCATTAACAACTTCTACCATTTATTATCAATTCAAAACTACAGCTAATAATCCTGGAACTTGCTCACCTGCAATTTCAGCTACATATACAGTGGCTGTAGGCGCTGCACCAACTGCTCCAATAGCAAACAATAGTATTCAATGTGGCCCTGGAATTCCAACCGCTTCTGTTACTTCAACTGCAGGTGCTTCAGGAACAGGACAAATGTATTGGTATTCAGCACCATCTGGTGGAACATTAGTGCAAGGACCACCAGTAAGTGGGCCAGGATATAATACATTCCAAACTTCTATCAGTACAACTCAAAATTATTTCGTTTCAGAAAATAGTGTTAATGGTTGTCCAAGCCCTAGAACACAAGTTACTGCTTCAGTAGGTCAATTACCAATACTGACTACAACACAAACACCATCTGGTATTCAATGTTATGGTGTACCAATTACTTTGCATGCAACTGGTGCAAGTACTTATTTATGGAATGGCAATGCCACTACTGTTTTGGGTGATACTACATTTTCAAATGGACCTCCAGGTACTTATACCGTAACTGGTACGGATGCAATAGGTTGTTCATCAACTAAAACGATAACGGTTGCATTACATCCATTGGTAGTTAATACGACAACTAATGCAAGTCCAGCTACTTTTTGTATTGGGAACAGTACAAGTTTGACAGGTTCATCTGCTCCTATTTGTGGTGGAAGTCTTACAACATTTGCAGGCATTTATGCACCAGCCAATTGGATATTTAGTTTAACCAATTCAAATGGTACAGTGAATACAGGAAGCGCACCAACAAGTATTACCATGACTTCGGGTACAAATAATAATGCGGCAGGTAATCCAGGAACAACAAATTATGCAATGACCTTTGGATGCGCTGGTACTGTGAGTTTCAACTGGTCTTATTCAACGCCTGATTTACCACCATTTGACTATCCACAGTATACAATTAATGGAGGTGCTCCAGTTGTTTTCCCTGGTTTTAATTTAGGCGGTGCAACGGTACAAAGTGGATCTGCTTCTATTAGCGTTCCGGCAGGTGGAACATTAACTTTGCAGGCTTATACAGCAGATAATGACCTTTCACCATGTTCGATTACGGTCAGTGGTTTTTCAGGGCCTAACGCGCCAATTAGTAGTTCAGTGAGTATTTGGACTGCAGCAACAGGTGGTTCGAATTTAGGAACGCCACCCTTAACAGTAACTCCATTAACATCTGGCACGGTTACTTATTACGCTTCCTTTACAGCGAGTAATACAGGTTGTACAAACCCAACAAGAGTTCCAATTGCATTAACTGTAAATGCATTGCCAACGGTAACTTCAACTCCGGCAGCGCCTAATGTTTGTGCAGGTTCTAGCTTGACATTGAATGGAGGCGGTGCAGATTCCTATACATGGACAGGTGGTATAACAAATAATACTTCATTTATTCCAAGTGGAACAGCAACCTATACTGTAACTGGTGTTGATGCAAATTCTTGTTCGAATACAACTACGGTTTTAGTAACTCTTAGTTCATTACCAACAGTTACAGCAACGCCTGCAACAAGCACTGCTTGTGAAAATTCAAACGTGACTTTAGCAGGTGGTGGTGCTTCAACCTATTCTTGGACTGGTGGTATTACAGATAATACTCCATTCACTGCAAGCACAACGACTACTTATACAGTAACTGGTACAGATGCTAATTTATGTTCTGCAACAGCAACTGCTGTATTGAATGTAAATCCTGCACCTTCCTTATCGGTTTTACCTTCTTCTTCTGTAAGTGTTTGTGATGGCTTGTCTACCATGTTATCTGGAAATGGTGCCGATACCTATTCATGGACAGGTGGTATAAGTGATGCAACCGCATTCACACCTACTTCAACTACAACATATACTGTTACAGGTACGAATACAGGTACAGGTTGTACAAATACAACCATAGCTACAGTAACAGTTAATCCAATTCCAACATTAGGTACAACCAATGCAAATCCAAGCACGGTTTGTTTTGGAATACCTACACTTTTAAGCTATTCGGATGCAGCACAAATTACCAATTGGTATACAGCAGCCTCTGCTGGAACTAATGTAGGTACTGGAACTACATTAAATCTTACACCAAGCACTTCTGGTTCATTAAATTATTATGCAGAAGTATCGGATGCAGTAACTGGTTGTGTAAATACAAATCGTGTCGCTACTGCAGTAACTGTAAATGCATTACCTAATGTAACTGCTACCCCTTCTATCCAGGGTGTTTGTGAAAATAATATGGCTAACATCGTGGGAGGTGGTGCTACATCCTATTCATGGACTGGTGGTATCAACGACAATACACCTTTTGTAGTCACTGGATCTAATACCTATACCGTAACTGGTACTGATGGTAATAACTGTCAAAACACAGCGACAGCAGTAGTTACAATGAATGCTTTACCTATTGTAGGTGCATCTGCAACTCCTTCTAGTTTATGTATTAATTCATTAGCAGTATTAAATGGTAGTGGTGCGGCAACGTATTCATGGACTGGAGGCGCAATGGATAATGCACCTTTTGTAGCGACTTCAACAACAACTTATACAGTAACTGGTACGGATGTGAATACCTGTACTGCTACAAGCGTAGTTACTGTAAGTGTAAATGCGGCTTCTGGTGTATTAGCATTAGCTAGCTCTGGAAATTCTTCTTCTAATACAGGTAATTCAAATCAATCACAAACTCAACCTGATGGTACCTCTGTAGATTATTATGATGCTAGTTGTAATTTAATATCCAATGTGAATGATGGTTCTGGTGGTAATATTCTTGGTAATACAGTCAGCAATGTAACTGTAGATGCAACCGTAAATAATTATAATGGTCAACCTTACGTTCGTCGTTGGTATCAAATCACACCAACAAATAATGGTCCTGCAACTATTACATTATATTTAACGCAAGATGATTTCGATGATTATAATGCAGCAAATGGTGCATTCCCAGACTTGCCAACTTCAGGCAGTAACAGTGATCCAAATATTTCTGCTATTCGTGTGTCTAAAGTAGATGGTATATTAGGTTCTGGAACCCCAACTGTAATTATGCCTACTGCTGTTAACTGGAATGGAAATTATTGGGAAATTACATTCCCAGTAGCAAGCTTTAGTCAATTCTATTTCCATGCAGCTAACCCACTAAATTCAGCACTTCCAGTAAATATCACGAGCTTCACTGGTGAAAAATCAGCAACAAGTGATTTATTGAATTGGAACACAAGTAGTGAGCAAAACAATGCATACTTTAATTTGCAACATAGTACAGATGGTACACATTTTACATTATTAGATAAAGTGAATACAAAAGCAGTGCATGGCAATAGTAATTTACCATTGCAATATGCATACGAACATAAAACGCCAACATTAGGTCATAATTACTATCGTTTAGAACAAGTAGATATTGATGGTAAAGCATCAATACATCAAAAAATAGTAGACTTGATATGGGCTGCAAATGGCAGTACGGTAAGCATTTATCCTAATCCAACACAGGATGTATTGCAAATAGATTTGTATACGGTGAAAGAACAAAATACGACGATTAAAATCATGGATATGAGTGGTCGTATTATTAAACAAGTACAAGCTAAATCTATAAAAGGATTGAATAATTTGAGCATCAGCTTAGGCGAATTTGCAAATGGTGTTTATACAGTGCAAATATTTGAAAATAACCAATTAACGCAAGTTAGTAAAGTGAATAAAAACTAATCAAGCGCTGTCAAAATAAAAATCCCTGTCTATGTTTGTAGACAGGGATTTTTTTTAGGTGGTATGGAAAATCTAAGGTTATACCGATGTGCAATAATAGATAGACTATCCTTTATTCAATCGGCATAATACCAGCGAAGATTTATAAATAGCCCTTTGGTCTATTTTATACATCAAGATGGTATTATAAACTATATAAAATTACTTTTAGTTCATCATCATTTGCTTCAATACAAATATTTTTTTTCTCGGCACCAAATAAATGTTGAACAGAAACAGGAACCTCAATAGCCTGATGAATCAATGGTTCTACCGATGGCTTAAATTTAATAGGATGTGCGGTTTCTAAAATAATTCCTTTTTTGTTTGGATGCAAGGCTAAGTATTTTTCTAATCCAGCATAGGCAACCGCACCATGTGGATCCAGAATATACTGCTCTTGTTCAAATACTTTTTGCAAGGTTGCTTTTGTAGAGGCTTCATCAATAGATGCAGCAAATACATTTTTTTTGATGCTTGCGTAATCCTGTTTATACATTTCAAAGAGTCTGGGAATATTGCTTGGATTGCCAACATCCATTGCATTCGATATAGTGGCTATAGATGGTTTAGCATGATAAGTTCCAGAAACATAATAATCGTAAAATGCATCATTGCTATTGCATGCAGCTACAAATATATCTGTAGGCAAGCCAGATAAACGAGCTAAAATACCAGCACAAATATTGCCAAAATTTCCACTGGGTACTGCAAATACGGGAGGGCCATCATGCTGCCATTGTTGCATGGCAAAAGCATAATAGAATTGTTGTGAAAGCCAACGCGCAATATTAATAGAATTGGCAGAGGATAAAATCATGTGTTGATTCAAAGCGGTATCGGCAAAAGCAGTTTTGACCATGCGTTGGCAATCATCAAAATCGCCTTTCACTTCCAATGCAAGAATATTATGACCTAAAGTAGTAAGTTGCAATTCTTGAATTTCACTTACTTTTTGTGAAGGATATAAAATGACAACTTGTGTATTTTCAACCTGCAAAAAACTATTGGCAACAGCGCCTCCTGTATCACCTGAAGTAGCTACAAGTATGGTTGTTTTTTGTTTGTCTTCTTGACAAAAATATTGAAGACATCGACTTAAAAATCGAGCACCAACATCTTTAAATGCCAGTGTGGGCCCATGAAATAACTCTAAGGAATAGATTGACTCTGTTATTGGAACCAATGGGAAATCAAAATTGACTGTTTCGGCACAAATACCCATCAACACATCCTTTGGAATGCAATCACCAACATAGGGACTTATTATTTCAAAGGCTAATTCTTCTTTGGAATAGGATTTGAAATGTTCTAAAAAGTGCGGCGAGAATAATGGGATTTGCTCTGGAAAATAAAGACCTTTATCCGGTGCAAGTCCTTGTATGACTGCCTCTTTAAAATTTACGGGAACAGAATTTTTGGATGTACTATAATAAAGCATGCAACAATAATTAAAGGCGTAATACTACAAAGAATTAAGGAGCAAATTAGAATTTGGGATTGTATAATTTGGGATTTCCTGTCGAGTTCCATTTTAGAATTTGATTACTGTATTCATCTTTTGGAATTTGGGATTTAAAATTTTGGAATTTGTTTTGGAATTTCTTATGGAATTTCCGCTTCGGAAATTCAGTAAGAAATTCCAAAAGATGATTACTTTTACGAGATTAATTTTTCGCATGAAAAAATTCTACTTTGTATTATTTCTCCTCAGTTTTTTTATAGACGCGCAAGCGCAAACGGTTTCGACCAAACCCACTAAACCCGAAGTCCTTGCAGATACCATCATTAAAAAATACGGCGTGACACCGGGTCGCCAACAATTGATTTTGATAATAGAAAGAGAGTTGAAAAAAGCGGATATTGCCGATGGTGTTTATGATAAAATGATAGATCAAAATGGAGATGTTGAAAAGACAAACAATTTATCGAATACCATTTTTAAAAAAACAAATAGAACCATCGCTTATATTGAAAATAATGAAACGGATGATGCACTAAAAAGAAAGTATTTAGGTAGAATCATTGAAAATTTAAAATTATTTAATACCGATATAAATGATGGTATAATAGATATTTCTTTTTATCAATCCTTGTTTGAAAACACATACCAAATCGTAAGGGGAGTGCATAATCATACCATTAAGGATTATATTAAAGATAATATTAGTAATGCTTTATACATGCAGGCGGCGCTCTTTAGCGATGATCAAGACGCAACTAATGTATTGATGGAAGGAATGGGTGAAAAATATCCGGAGATACTCATAAAAAAATTACACACGATTACAAATCCAACTTCGGCGGATATCATTGTTGCCAAAGCCGCGCCAAAAAATCCTAAGCTACTTTTAAATTATGTTACTTCTACTTCTGTGGAGAGAGATATCGTTCGTAGAAATCAAGATCCCTATGTCAAAATTATTTTGAAAATTGCAGATAGTTGTACCACGCCACTCAAAGGAATTTTCTTTGCAGAAGAAGTAGTAAAAGGAAAAATGACCATTGCCGCTATCAATAGGGTGACTGAAAATCCAGATGAATATTTTAAAAAGATGATCGAGTTACGGCAAGTCTATTATGCTAGTGATTTGAGAAAAATTTATGATCGAGAACTGATCCATGAAGCGTCACGTTATGTTGGTAGCATGAATGAATTACATGAAGCGGTAGAAGGTATTCGATTTAAGTGTATTGAAAAATTTTCCGCTATCGAAATTTATTATATCATCGTATATGGTAGTGATGATTTATATACCAGTAGTTTTCTTGGTTGTTATACTAGAATGGTAGCACGTATGAAACCTAAGAGCGGCAATGAATTTTTGAACGATATTAAAAAGGATAAATTCAGAACTTTTCTACGATTATGCGCAAACTACAATACCATTAGCTCTTTTTTAAGTACGATGAATGAAGACAATAAAAAGGAATTGATGAAAGGATTTGTTTCTGATTTGGATAAAACATTAGAAGGTGATTTGGAAGGCGCAACCGATGTTGCCAATTCTTTTGGCAGCATTGCAGATACCTTACTCAGGAAAGAGATTACAGAAGAAATAAGATTGACTCGTGAAAAAAACAAACAAGATGTGACTTCTAAAGGGTATAAAATTTATGATATTTTATATTCGATGCTAACATCAAGCAATGATTCACTCACTAAGAAATTTGGAATCCCACCTATTACAGTTATGCCTTACAGTCAATTGGTGAATGATAGCGGCATTGTAGTACAACAAGTTTTTTTCTATGGAGACGTAGATGGAAAAGGTGTATTTAATAGTTTCGTTGGCACATTTGGCGCGCCAGATTGGAAAGTAAAAAGAGAAGAGAATTGGGTAAAAATTTCGTCCATAAAAGGCAAGCGTGTTGATATTTATGCGAATATGCCGAAGGATGAACCAGATGATGAAATGGCGCAAAATGCGTTGCAAATGTATTTAGATGAAAATGATATTAGACCATCTGTGATTATACATCGAGGACATAGCTACCACTTATCTAGCACTTTAGAACATATCAATTCGAGGCATAAAGTAGTCATTCTAGGCGCTTGTGGGGCATATCAAAATTTATCCTTAGTGATTAGTCAATCAGAAGATGCACATATTGTATCGACCAAACAAATCGGTAGCGGAAAAATAAATGGTCCAATTATAAGAGCATTCAACCAACGATTATTAGAAGGAAAAGATGTTAATTGGGTAGAAATGTGGGATCAATTATCTAAACAATTTGCTACTGGAGAAATGAAACAATTGTTCGACGATTATGTACCGCCATTTAAAAATTTAGGTGCTTTATTTTTAAAGGCTTATCGAAAAACTGGTGAGGATTATTAAAATTCCAACGTTAAAATTCGAATTTCGAATTTCGAAATTCGATAGACAAAATCGAAAGTTTAAAATGGAGCTTTTTATTTTTCTGTTTTGCATGCAGACAGTAATAGTTCATGCGCAAGATATTGTTATTAGTTCTCCCCCACCGGCACCTACAAATACAAATTCGAATTACTTACCTTCAACAGACTTTCCAAGCCATACACCTTTGAAAATTATCAAGGTTAATTTTCATTATTTTATAAATGAGGAAGTTAGGAATCCAATGAGTTTTACAGAAACTACTGGATGTAATCCACAAGATACTGTCAACAATGGATATACAAATGCACATGAATTAATAGATCAAGTGAATTATCAATTGAGCCATAATCTTTCATTGAATTTGCCTTGCAATAATTCCATTCCTGTATTGCCAACAGATTTGCGATTTGAAATTTATACAGATCCAAATAAACCAGAAGATAAGGGCATTTATTTTCATCATTTCAATGATGTTTTTACAAATGGTAAACCCAATCTTAACTCCAAATTTTGGTATCAATATTATCAATGGAATCCGAATACTACCAAGCAACTTTTTACTGTACATGGAGAAAAAGTAATCGATCTTTTTTTTCTGGAGAGCACAAATAAAGAGGATGGTGGCGGTGTGGCTTCTGGCAATCCTACAGCTACTTCCGCAGCAGTAAATGTTGCAGATATATTTGAATTGGCTAGCGGTATGGTAGAATATAAATTACTCCGACAAGCAACGAATGCGGCTACCATTATTCATGAAGTAAGTCATATATTAAGTCTGCAACATGTATTTCCAAATGATGATTGCGATGATACGCCCATGTCAACGCCAACCCAAGGCGGATGTTATAAGGATAGTACTTGTAATTTATTTACCAATAACGTGATGGATTATTGTGGCGGTTATCGTGGATTTAGTCCTTGCCAAATCGCGAAAATCAATCAATTTGTGGAGGAGAGTTTTCCAGCTTATGTCCAATGTTTTTATGATACGACCCAAACGATTGTTATTCATCCAGGAGAGAATATAACATGGGATGGTGTCAAACATTTGAATGGAGATTTGATTATTGAGTCAGGTGGAAAATTGACAGTGAATGCCAACTTATTTATGCCAACTCATGCGCAAATAATTGTGCAAGCAAAAGGAACACTTGTACTGCATCATTGTGTAATTAATAAATCCTGTGATGAAGCTTGGAAAGGTATTTTATTGGGTCGATGGTATGATGTAAAAAGGAAAAAACAATATACCGGGAAAGTCATTTTACAAGAAGGATCAAGATTGGAAAATGCCTTGCAAAAAATCTCTTATTGGCGAATGAAAACTGTGAAATAATTTTTCTCACTGAAGCAACATAATACATGGAAGTAATTGAAGACTATTGCCGTTGTTGGTGTTATCACCAACGACCACATTGTCGTTGGTGATAACACCAACAACGGCGAAAATGCTATGCAGAAAATAACTTATTTGCCAATTCAAAAGGAAGCAAATCAACAAATAAAGCAGAAGAAAAAATAAATCTTATCTCACCAAAGTAACATCCCCTTTATATTCTACTATTTTACCAGTTGGCCATTGAATGGCACAGAAATAATAATAGGTATTCATATCGTTCACTACTCTATTTCCATTTTTACTACCATCCCAAGTTTTGGTTGGATCATCCGATTCAAAAATAATTTCGCCATAACGGTTCGCAATTTTAAGGGAGTAATTTAATATTTCATCTAATTTGATATTTGAAATAACAGGTCCAAAAAAATCATTATGGTTATCGCCATTTGGAGAAAAAGCATTTGGGAAAAAGATACGTCCTTCTTGTACTATTTTACCACAATGTGTGATGGAGTCCATACAGCCATCTGCGTTTGTAGCGACTAACTTAAAACAAAAATTACCAGCAGTATCAAATGTTTTCTGCGTATTTGTATTGGTAGAAATTAAGGTGTCCATATAATACCATTGGAATTGTGTGGCTCCTGTACTTAAATTATTTAGTGAAAAGGTTGGCTCCGTTAAAAGGGCTGTGTTTGGATTAATGCTAAACTCTGCTATTGGGCTAGGCGAACGAACGATAGTAAAAGTAAGGGTATCATATTCACTACAATCACCAGTGCTGAAGCCACTTACGGTATAGGTTGTTGTTGTGTCTGGAATAAAGGCAAGTTGAGAAGAATCAGCGTTTGCGATGATACCCGTGATAGGATAATATGCTAAATAGGCATGGTCTGGTATATTTAAAAAAGCAGTATCCCCTTTGCATAAAATAGTATCTGCTGGTAAGCTTAATGCAAAAGACCCACTCTTATTTAATGAAGAATCATTGAGCCTTGCGAAGAAACCATCACTAGATCCAGAAGAAGTTAATAATGAACTACCATACGTTGCAGGGGATCGAAAGAAACCACAAGCATATAATTGTTTACCTTTTCCTTTTGCTACTGCATTGCATCTATCATTGCTATCTAGGCCACCTCCCGTTGCTGCCCATTGCCATTTTCCATCTGGTGAAATACGTGCTACGAAGCTTTGTAATCCTGCGCCAGAAGGCACTTTAATATTTCCAAATTTTGCGGAGTCGGCAATATCACCAACTACATACACATTGCACATCGAATCGGCAAAGACATCATTACCTCTTTCACTTCCTAAATTACCACCAGCTCTTTTTCCCCAAATTGGTTTACCAGTTTTAGCATCTAATTTTAAAACAAAGGCATCACGCTTGTCATAATTTTTTACCAATATCGTATCAACAATTAATGAATCTCTAAACTCGCCAGTGACATAAATATGTCCATTTTTATCTGAACAAATTCCATTGCTCCAATCATCTTTTCGGCTACCTCCATTGGTCACCCATTGAAATACACCAGAGGTATCGTATTTCAAAACGAAGATATCATAACCACCACTGCTAGTTAAAGTGCCTGGCCCAAATGGACGAGTGTGATCGTAACCACCAGTTACATATACACCGCCTGAATCATCCACACAAACAGCAATATCCCGTTCGATGTATTTATTATGCGAAGTATCATAAGGCAAATTGCCATAGGTTCTTGCCCATTGAAATTGCCCAGTACTATTGATTTTGGCTATCCAATAACTATGGTCGTAGGAACCAGTATTGCTGTTGGTTGCAGTTACTGTTCCGCCACAATCAAGATTGGTACCAGACATAAAACCAACCACATAATTATTTCCCATTTTATCTGTAGCTATATCCAAGCCTTGATCGTCGCCACCATTACTGGATACATAATTACCCCAAAGAGGGGTGCCACTTGAATTGTGTTTGATAATAAAACATTGATCACAACATCCGGTTCCAGAAATATTGATGCTACCAATATTGATTCCAGCACCCTCCCAAAATGTACCAGTCGCTACGCTGTTACCATCTTTATCTACATCCATTCCCAATATTCTATCATCATAATATTGACCGCCACTTCTTGCCCAATAACAAAAACCTGTGCTATCGAATTTGGCTAAAAAAATTTCTTTACTTTGTGTATTTGCAGTGTAATTCAAATTAACTGCATTGGTTCCTAAAGTAATTTGGTTGCTGAAATAACCAGACACATAAATAAATCCAGAGTCATCGGTTTTGATACAAGTTGCTTTATCACTTCTTGTGTTTCCCATTCGTTGTGCCCAAACCCAATTTTGGGATAATGCACTAAAATGAGTTGCCAATAAAATAAGAATGAGTAAGGATAATTTTTGATGCATGTATATAGAATTAGAATGTGTGTTATCTACTTAATTCAATTGAATAAGTAAATTGTAAAACAAGAAAAAATAAATGTACAAAAATCAATTCTAAAAATGGGTTTTACGCTTTCCTATTTATCCCATTTTATTTTACAAGTGATCATGAAATTTATACCAATATTCAGTAATCCATAATTTTTAAAACAGGAGAGATGATCATAATAAGCATGGTTCAACATATTATTTCCAGACAAAGAAAAATCTATATCATGTTGTGTATATTTCAATTTGTAAGTCGCGCCAATATTCAGTTTTAGGAATTCTTAGACCAGTTGCTATATTCAATTTTATATTCAATGGTTAAGTAGACTGATAACTAATTCCAGAATACAAATAATAATAAGGGTTTCATTTTGAAAAAGGATGTATCGCTTTATCGGATGTATCGACTGATGCAGTTAAACTAGTTTGAAAATATTTTTCGCCAATTACAATTCCGTTGCAGTAAAAGGTAGACATTGTGTTTCTAAAACTTTTTGGATATGTGCTTGATGTTGAACTAAATGTTGGGTAATACATAAATACATGAACTGCACAGCTATTACAAGCAGCGAAAAGAAAAGGGCTATGATGTATTGTTTATTTTTCAAAGGAAAAAATAATGTTTGTAAGAATAGAGAAAAACTATTGGATGAACATTTCTGTTAAATAATTCTTTTGTCAATTTAAATAAGGGCAGGTAGTCGCGCATTCATCATTATTCTTTTCACTCTAACCTTCCAACACTCCAACTCACTAACTACATTATACCCTTTGTGAATCTTGCATAAAACTCACCATTGGTAATGGTTTTTGTTTTTGTCCCATCTGTATTTTCTACCTTGCCAGAGCAAGTTCCTTTTACTTCATAAATATTGTATTTATTTATTCCAGTGCCACTACCAATAAGTGTTACACTAGTGATTGTTACTTTAAAGCTATGGTTACTCACATCTATAGTTTCATAATTTTCATATACACTGTTTTCTAGAATTTGCAAGTTCAAATTCACATAATAATTGGGATCATCAAAGTAAAAAGTTTTTCCAACCATAGCTAATGCTTCTGTATTTGAAATGCTATCGTTTAAGTTATAAATCGTTAACCCTAATGCATCAGATCCAATAGATTCTCCATTCAAAATATAACCACCTAATTGACTATAATCAAATCCATGGCCTGTTTGGAGGGTATTCGAACGATACGTTTTTGCAACGCCATCTAAATAAAAATTAAAATAGTATTTGGCCTGAGTAGGCGTGGGAGTTGTATTTGTTGAACTTGTTTTTTTGCCACAAGAAATCAATGAACACGAAATTAGAATTGCCAATAAAAATTTAAAGGATAAAATATTTTTCATCTAGCAATAATAATCTTTATGATAAGGAATACAAAAAAAAAATACTTATTGAAATAGTCCTAATTTTTAAAATTTCATTCTTCATCATATATGCAGGTTTGGTATTACCTTGCCCTCAAAATAATTTATATGTGCGGAATAGTGGGTGTATTCGACACCAAAAAAAATATAGAAACATTGAGACCAACCATATTGGACATGTCGAAAAAAATTAGACATCGTGGACCAGATTGGTCGGGCGTGTATTGTGATACACATGTGATATTGGCGCACGAGCGATTGGCAATTGTAGATCCGCAAAGTGGCGGACAACCTTTGTATAGCGCCGATAAAAATTTGATACTAGCGGTGAATGGTGAAATTTATAACCATGCGGAATTGCGAAATCAATTGCCAGATTATCCATTTCAAACCCATTCCGATTGCGAAGTAATATTGGCTTTATATCAACAAAAAGGAATTCATTTTTTGGAAGATCTCAATGGCATTTTTGCTTTTGCATTGTACGACAAACAAAATGATACTTACCTCATTGCGCGAGATCATATGGGCATCATTCCTCTCTATATGGGTTGGGATAAATTGGGTAATTTTTATGTGGCTTCCGAACTCAAAGCTTTGGAAGGACAGTGTAATCAAATACAAGAGTTTTTGCCTGGACATTATCTCTATTCTGCTGAAGGTCATGATTTGCAGAAATGGTATAAGAGAGATTGGATGGAATATGAAAATGTAAAAAATAATATCAGCGATATACAGGAATTGCGAACTGCTTTGGAAGCCGCTGTACATCGGCAACTCATGAGCGATGTGCCTTATGGTGTTTTGCTTTCTGGTGGATTAGATTCATCGATTATTTCTGCCATCACCAAAAAATATGCTGCCAATAGAATTGAAAGTGATGACAAACAAATGGCTTGGTATCCGCAATTACATTCTTTTGCAGTTGGCTTAATAGGTTCACCAGATTTAGCAGCAGCACAAAAAGTGGCAGCACATATTGGTTCGGTGCATCATGAAATTCACTTTACTATACAAGAAGGATTGGATGCGATTAGCGATGTGATTTATCATTTAGAAACGTACGATGTTACTACGATTCGTGCTTCTACACCGATGTATTTATTGGCTCGTGTTATCAAGTCGATGGGTATTAAAATGGTTTTATCGGGTGAAGGTGCGGATGAAATATTTGGTGGTTATTTGTATTTTCATAAAGCACCAAATGCACAAGCATTTCATGAAGAGACGGTTCGTAAGTTAAGTAAATTGCATTTATATGATTGTCTGCGAGCCAATAAATCTCTAGCTGCTTGGGGCATTGAAGGGCGTGTACCTTTTTTGGATAAAGAGTTTATGGATGTGGCCATGCGCTTGAACCCAGCAGATAAAATGGCGAATCAAAATAAAATGGAAAAATGGATTTTGCGCAAAGCATTTGAAGATCTTTTACCAGAGAGTATTGTATGGCGACAAAAAGAACAGTTCAGTGATGGCGTAGGTTATAGCTGGATAGACACATTGAAAGCAACCGCCGAAGCCAGTGTAACAGATGAACAATTGGCGAATGCAAAATTTAGATTTCCTATACATCCACCAATGAGTAAAGAAGAGTATCGTTATCGAAGTATATTCACGGAACATTTCCCATCAGACTCTGCTGCAAGTTGTGTACCTTCTGTCAAGTCGGTTGCATGCAGCACCCCCGAAGCATTAGCATGGGATGCATCATTCCAAACGATGAATGACCCGTCTGGTAGAGCAGTGAAGAGCGTGCATAAGGAAGGGTATGAATGATGATGTTATTTTGGCTACAACCATTTAATAGAATCTATGATTTTACATCACTTCAATTTATCAAGCAATTGCTAATTACTTAGCATTTGGAGTATTCTGCTTCTCAACGATTTTAAGTTGGCTGTTTCTGCATTGGATAAGAAAATAAAAGTAATGTTCTTATCCAACAAGCGATAGAATACATGCGTGTTTCCGGGATGTCCACCACTATGGTATACTAATTTTTCGGTAGGTGTATTTTTAATAAACCATCCAAAACCATAACTAATATTTGGCTTGGTATGCGCGTAAATGGTTTGTCCGTTAAAGCTTGCTTCAGTGATGGATTCGTTTTGCAATGCACAAGGCAATAGTGTACAATCATGAAGTGCTTTATCCCAAATGGCTAAATCTCTAGCGCTTGTTACTACGGAACCATCACCATAAAAATCACCTAAGTAGTACACGAAATTATATTTGGTTTGTAGGTGTGCATACGCAAATTTTCCATTTTCATACACATGCCCGACAGCCAAATTTTTATTGTGTATTCTACGAATATCTGTGACCATGTAAGCGAAAGTATTCTTCATGTTTAATGGCTTGAAAATATGTTGGTACAAGAACTCTTGGTAACTCAAACCAGAAATATTTTCGATGATGTTTGCTAAGAAGTCATAACCAATATCGGCATACTGAAATTTTGTTCCAGCTGCAAATTGCAATGGAAGTTTGTGTTGTATTAAATAGGCTAAAACATCTTGATTACCATTTGATTTTGTGGTGTCGAGATTAGTTCTAATATCATCCCAAAAATTTGGAAGTCCTGATGTATGGTTCAATAAATGTCGAACCGTAACTTCCTTGTATGGAAAAGTGGGCAAGTATTTGCAAACAGAACTATCATACTGCAATAAGCCCTTGCTTTGTAAAATCATGATACCTTAAGCAGTAAATTGTTTGGATATGGATGCTACCTAAAAAGAATTTTCAGCAGTCAATAATTTCTTCTGTGTAGCATCCGCATAGCCATAACTTTTCTCAAAAAGTACTTGATTGTTTTTCGTGATCAAAACATTTCCGAAGAAGGGCGAACTAGAATATGTGCTGTCGAGTAAACGCTGTATGCTGTCAATATGTTGGGCAAATAAAACATGAAATGAAAATAGAAAAAGAAGGATTAATTTAAATTTCATAGAGGTGTAAATTGCCTTAAAAATAGGGTGTTTTGTTTGAACTAAGATTAATAATGGAATTCATTTTAATGTATAAAAATAGTTCAGACATAACATATTGCACGAGATGCGAACGCCTCATAATAGCGCTTTTGAGTTGTCTTATTGATTTCGGGTCTCCATAAAATCTTGTGTAAATAATGTTGTACTATCTATCAAATTTTGCCATGCACTGTGGTATGGAATAATGTGTATAGTATTACCAATTTTTTTCAAGTAAACTTTATCATCGTTTATTCTCATGTCATTGGGAATGCTAATGGCTTGCTCTCCATTGGTTCTAGTTATATCAATTGTAGCTATTCTCATGAAGGAAATATTTTGGAGTCAAAGTTAAATTAATATTCTGATTTTTATTCGGTGCGATTTGGGCTAGGGACTTCGCTAAATCAAAAATACTTTTTTGCTTGCATAAGTTCCGAAACTCTTTTTAGAGTTACTAAATGAAACTACGAAATGAAAGATGTTTTATAACTTAGTTTTTTATTTGTAAGTTTAGTTCATTAAGCACGAGATGTCAACGCACAATGCCACCGCCTCAATCTCGCGTCAGTATGAGTTTTCATGCTAGGCATTTCATGCCGCACGAAAACTAAGTTGTTGTAGGCAGTTATTAAGAATCGCATTTATTTCATGATGCTTATTAATATTTCATTCAAATCACTCTCGGAATTAATTAAAAGCTCTCGTGGTTTACCGCCGATGCCTGAACCAACAATTCCTGCAGACTCTAGTTGTTCCATTATACGACCCGCACGATTGTATCCTAAATTAAATCTTCGTTGCAACATAGAGGTGGATCCACTTCCGGAGGAAACTACCAATCGAGCACATTGTTCAAACATTTGGTCTAAATTTTTTAATGCTTTTGTGTTTCCGTTAGTATCAGAATGTGAGAATCTTTTTTCAAATGCAGTTTGAAGTGCAGTTATTTCAGTAAGTGTTGATTGAAAAGTTGGATGATTTGAATTTATTTCTTGTGTCGCGTGAACAACAGGGTGATGTGAAATTATTTCTTCGTACTTTTTGATTTCTTCATTTTGTTGTTTATCTATTTCTATCTGATTTCTAATTTGTAATATTTCATCTTTTTTAGCTTCTTTTCTCCACTTAATTTCTTGGCGAACAAGTAAAATAAAAGGTATTCCAAAAATTATCATACATGTGGAGAAGGTAACTGCAATAGGGACTTTAGGTTTAATTTCATTTGGATTTTCAGGGGTCATAAGCGCTACGAAAGAAGTCAATATGAAAAAGCCACAAATTAATATTCCGAAAATTCTAAGCCTATTTGTTTTCTTTCTTGGTTTCCGTTGAATATTTCTTGTTGATTTTAATTTATTGACAATATCTTCCTGTTCCTTAAGGTCAAGCAATAAGTAATCTATCTTACTAAGAACATTCTTTGAATAATCTTGTAAATTCAGATTTGAGTTAGTTTTAAGAGTGCCCAGTCTTTCAAGGATTTGCTTATTAAAAAGTTTGTCATTGATTTCATCTAAAGTGTCGATTGCAGTCAGTAATGAAGTTTTTGTTTTCTCATAATAATTATCCATCAAATAATTTAGAACCATTGGGTCTTTTACTTTCTCCAATTGTTCAATTATTTCATTAATGTTAAATGAAAGAGCTTTGTAGAATTTTTGTTTTTCTTTATTTTCAATTTCCTGAATTTGATTTTGTAGGATTTTGCGATTGGTGGCATTAGCCGAATCCATTTGTTTTGATAACTCAGAAAGATGTGAATTGCTTTTGTATTGTTGAATTAAAATTTGTTCGTTTAGTTTCCTTGAGTGATAAGAATTTATAGCTGTGAAAATTCCGATGCTTCTGTCAAGGTCTGATAAACTTACTTTTGAATTACTCATTGTCTTGTTGTTCTTCTATTTTTGTTTTGTGCGGATTCTCGTTCGGAATAATTGCCTACAACTTGTTTATTTCCGATACAAACCTACAACTCATAATGTTGAATCGAATATTTTGTTTCATAAGCCTTTTCCAAAAATAATTAATTTGTGTTTATAAAGTGTCTAATGAAGAAATTATTTTCTACATGTTTTTTTGCACATGCATTCATATATACCTCACATCAATTACATTAATATCCAATCAATAATTCTCTTCTATTCAATTTTTTTTGTTGCTAAATTTTCCCCCTCACAACCTCAACAACACTTGCC
The DNA here is from genome assembly GCA_945878115.1 of Chitinophaga pinensis. GTDB lineage: Bacteria > Bacteroidota > Bacteroidia > Chitinophagales > Chitinophagaceae > OLB11. Next base: position 68,465 of record CAMDVD010000008.1, read on the forward strand.
AAGCTTCATCCACTTTATTTTCATCCAATAATTTTTTTGCTGCTGCTTCACTGATTTCAGAAGGAGAATAATCTAAATCGATGAGGGGAATAGATGTGCAGTTGGCAAGTTGACCTAAATTATTTCCAGTAAGTATACTGCTGTTTTTGATCGACAATGGCAAAGCATCAAATCCTAAACCTAAATTCATATTGGGCTTGTTTACGGTGAATACCGCATCACCACTGGCTCTACAATAATAATCACCACCCATGCGTGCTACTAAATCTATTTTGTGTGGATCTATTTGTTGTGCTTCATTTAAAACTTCATCCTGAATATGCATGCATACTACTTCGCATATGACCAAATTGCCAGCACCACCTTCGTTACCAGTTTCTTTCACTTCTAATACTTTACATTCCAATTGTACTGGTGATTCTTTCACCCGAAACGGCTTTACCATTTCTGATGCAATTGCCGTAAAACCAGCTTTCTCAAATTCATTTACGCCTTTAGGATATTCGCAACTGGCCAAACTCATTTGTTGCACCATCGCATAATTCACGACATTGATAACGACCTCCTTGTTGTCGATTACATTTTCTAAAGTATGCTTGATGCTATTGTCTCGCACTCGACGAGCGGGTGAAAAAATAGCAATCGGCGGTTTGCTACCAAAAATATTAAAGAAACTAAATGGCGATAAATTAGCATGACCATCCTTGTCTATCGTACTGGCAAAACAAATAGGACGTGGTGCCACAGCACCTAATAAATAAGCATGTAATTGGGCAGTTTTAATGTCGGATGGATGTATGGTCATGGTATTATTATTTAGGTAAGAGAGCTGCAAATGTATTTAAAAACTTAGTCGTATTATACATCCGTTTATGAATGGCATTGCCTTATTTTGCTTTCACTTGTTTGTATCGAAAGCAATCTACTAAATGGTCATTGATCATGCCAGCCGCTTGCATATATGCATACAAAATGGTAGAGCCTACAAATTTAAAACCGCGTTTATACATGTCTTTACTCATGGCATCACTTTCGGCGCTGGTGGCAGGTATATGGGCATGTGTAGCGCGTTTGTGGTCTATGGTTTTTCCATTTGTAAATTGCCAAACATATTTATCAAAACTGCCGAACTCTTTTTGTATGGCCAAAAAACAAATGGCATTCGAAACTGTAGCTTTTATTTTCAGTTTATTTCGAATGATGCCCGCATCTTGCATTAGTAATTCCATTTTATCTTCTTTGTACGATGCAATTTTTTTGGCGTTGAAACCATCAAATGCTTTTCGAAAATTTTCTCTTTTATGGAGTATAGTACGCCAACTGAGTCCTGCCTGAAAAGTATCTAAGACAATAAATTCAAAATGTTTTTGATCATCATGAACAGGTACACCCCATTCTTCGTCGTGGTATTGCATTTCCTGTGCGTCTTTCAAACACCATGTGCAGCGAGTGATTTCTTTTGGCAATTTGCTCATGAAGAGGATTTATGGTTTAAGCAATTTTTGGCTTCTTGAATTTAAAGAGGATGCTAATCATTATCTTTCGGAATGTAATGCTATTCTATTTCCTTCGGTATCCACCAAAGACGCGAAATAGCCAACTTCAGTGGAGATAAGGGTTTTGGGAACAATGATTTTACCGCCATGGAGCGATGCTTTATCCAACACAATATTCAAATCTGGATTGGCATTTAAATAAATTAAGGAGCCAGCACCTGATGGAATATAACCTTCGCCAAAGCAAATGGCACCACTAATTTTATCATCAAAAGAAGGGAATAAAGCCATTTTGTACCCTTGAATTTCAGTGGTTTGCATTGTAATATCAAAAATGGTTTCATAAAAATGTTTGGCTCTTTCATAATCCGTAACTGGGATTTCAAACCAATTTATCATGTTTTGCGATTGCATGCCTTTCAATTTTTTTGAAAAATACAACGCATTTGGTAAAATACCAATTACAGACGATTCATTTTACATTCGGCATTCATGCATTATTGTAAAAGGTATGACTGCATTGACTTAAACTAGTCTTTCCACTTCTCTCATCCAGCGTTCTGGGATTTCATTATTGCATGCTGTAAAATAATCTTTTTGTGAGCAAGGAATAAATGAATCTGAAGGTAATTTCATCCACCAACGATTGGTTTTTTTGCTTTTTAAAAACAACGTATTATTGTCTGTGAATGTAATTTGGTATTCAATGAATTGGTCTTTTTCACTCAATGGCGATTCGTTTTTTTCGATACAAACGCCATCAATATAATACCATATCATTTGTGCAATAAGTTTGGCTGTAATATTTTCTGTATCATTTTCAGGTATATAACCATAAATTCCGAAGGAGGATAGACAAGAGCTCATGCCTGCAAAGCGAGTAATCATGCACATTTCATCTCCATAAAATCCATTCGGAGAAGCTAACTTATTGGCAGGCGCATCGCTGTATCGAATGGCATTAATATCGACACTTGCAATTTGTGTACTGCGCATGATTGGTTCTAGCATTTCAATATCTTCACGAGCTTTGCCCAAACGAATACAATCGAAGCATAATTTATCGAAGGTTTCAATTAAGTTTGGATTCACAAAATAACTTTGAAACCCGACTAAATTAAAATGTCTTACAAAATTTGGTATATAGGTTAAGGCTTCCATCAAATAGCTGTCGTATCTGTTTTCAGAGCTATCGTCTAAATCGGCAAGCATATCAATAATGGTAAAATCAATGATTTCTTCACGGTCTTTAAATACATCATATTGCGATAAAGTCAAATCGTGTGAACCGCCCAGTATCAATACTTTCTTGCCAATTTGATGCAATTCCGTTAAGACAGTTTTCAATGCGGCTTTGGTATCATTTAAGGTTGCACCTTGCACAATATTTCCTAGATCGGCGATTTTTACATCTGGATGCCAATAATGTAATTTGTATAATTCTTTTCTAATTTCATACGGACCATTACTAAAGCTTAATGCTTCATTTTGTCCTCGCATTTCACCACAACCAATCAATACGATATCTATATTTTCTAAGTCATAGTTATGTTCGTTTAGTATTTGAATATGTTTACCCAGTTGTGTAGGCATGTATTCGATGGATTCTGCTTCGATGAAATCCAGTGGGGATATATAATGGAAGATTTCTTTTATGTTGGACATAGAATGGATTAGGTTTCAAAAATACAATAGTAATGCATACATCTTAAAAATGTGGTGCGGAAATCCAATAAGGTTTCAAAATCCATAATGTATTAGCTGAGGATTCAACATATAATTCGTCCAAGGTTTTTCTGGTGGATGCATTGCGGCAACGATTGCAGTGGAAATCCTTTTTGCGGCGAAGCAAGCAAAAAGATTGGAACGGAAAGTCCAGATTCCGCTGCTTTGAGCGGAAACAGATCCTGACATTTATCGTCAGGACGTGTTCGCCGCCCATGGTGTAGCATTAATTTTTTTACAAAAAATACGCTACACCATTACACTGTAGCATTAATTTTTTTTCAAAAAATACGCTACAGTATGAATTAATGAATAAGTATAGTATTGCCCATTCATTACCCATTGCTGAATGGCGAGATTTTATATAGATGGATTTTTACAAATGCAGCAGATCAATTCATGCTAAGTGCATGATTTTGCGCAGTGTATAGTAATTGTAATGTGTATCTGTGTTTTTTTATGCTTCAATCTACTACCTTTGCGCCTCTTAAAAAAAAATGTAATCCCATGTTATCTACAAATAATGTATCGCTTGCCTATGGCAAACGAGTGCTTTTCGACGAAGTGAGTATCAATTTTGTAAAAGGAAATTGCTATGGTATTATCGGTGCCAATGGTGCTGGTAAAAGTACTTTCCTGAAAATATTGAGCGGTGAAATTGAACCAAATAAAGGAAACGTCAGCATTTCGCCCAACGAGCGATTAAGTATGTTGAAGCAAAACCATTTTGAATTTAATGACTTCACTGTACTGAATACGGTATTAATGGGCAATAAAAAGATGTGGGATATCCAACAAACGAAGGATGCCTTATATATGAAGGAAGATTTTTCGGAAGCAGATGGTATACGTGCTGGCGAATTGGAAGCGGAATATGGTGAAATGGGTGGCTATACTTCGGAAAGTGATGCGGCACAATTGCTTGCAAACCTTGGTATTACTGAGGATGTACAAAGTTCACTGATGCAAGATTTGACTGGTACGCAAAAAGTGAGGGTACTATTAGCACAAGCATTATTTGGCAATCCTGATATTTTATTATTGGATGAGCCTACCAATGATTTGGATATTGAAACCATACAATGGCTAGAGAATTTTTTAGCCGATTATGAAAACACAGCTATTGTTGTGAGTCACGATAGACACTTTTTGGATACCGTTTGTACGCACGTAGCAGACGTAGATAGAAGTAAAATAAATATCTACACCGGCAACTATACTTTCTGGTATGAAAGTAGCCAATTAGCAGCTCGTCAAATCAATGACAAGAACAAAAAGACGGAGGAAAAACGAAAAGACTTGTTGGATTTCATTGCGCGATTCAGTGCGAATGCGAGTAAAAGTAAACAAGCAACTTCTCGTAAAAAGGCATTGGAAAAATTGGTGGTTGAAGATATTAAACCAAGTAATAGAAGATATCCTGGTATTATTTTTAAACCAGATCGTCAAGTTGGAAATGATATTTTAAAAGTAGAAAAACTAAGTGCATCCTTTGATGGTTCGCCATTATTTACAGATGTGAATTTTGATGTCAGTAAGACAGATAAAATTTTAATTGTGAGTAAAAACCAAATGGCGATTACTTCTTTCTTTAATATCATCAATGGGGAAGCGCAAGCGGACAGCGGTTCTTTCGAATGGGGTACAACGATTACCAAAGCCTATTTACCAAATAATAATCAAATCTATTTTGAAAATGAATTGAATTTGATGGATTGGTTACGACAATTTGTACCACCTACTGTGCAAGATGCAGATGAAGATTTTTTAAGAGGTTTCTTTGGTAAAATGTTGTTCGGGGGTGATGAATTAAATAAGAAAACAAAGGTACTCAGCGGTGGTGAAAAAGTTCGTTGCATGCTCAGTCGTATGATGTTGCAAAACCCGAATGCGATTATTTTGGATGAGCCAACCAATCACCTTGATTTGGAAAGTATTACGGCATTTAATAATGGTGCACTTGATTTCCCAGGTGTTATATTGATGGCTACACATGATTTGGCGTTTGCTAATTCGGTTTGTAATCGCATCATTGAATTAACGCCTAAAGGTATCATCGATCGTATGTGTACTTATGAAGAATTCCTGGTGAATGATAGAGTACATGAATTGAAAGCAGAAATGTATGCATAGCCTCGGTGAGGCAAATCTAGAACCCAAAAGGGCAAAATCCCAAATTCCAAAAGTCGGAAGTTGATTCGCTCTATCGGTTAGTGAGAATCTAACAGATAGGACTATTCATTAAACATTAGGCATTAATTCTTATTTCAACCAATTCGCAAGTAACTCTTTTCCATGCAAGGTCATATAACTTTCCGGATGAAATTGTATACCATGCACATCATAGATTTTATGTTTAAATGACATGATATAATTTTCCGTAGAGCGAGAAGTAATTTCTAATTCTGCTGGAAAATTTATTTCATCTACAACCCAAGAATGATAAAGTCCTACAGTCATTTTATTGGTGCTATCACAAATGCCATCAAACAAATAATGCGCTTGGCAAAGTTTTATTTCCGTTTGGTAACCATGATAAGGATGAGCTAAGTTGATGAGCTGAGCACCAAAACTTTCTGCAATGGCTTGGTGCCCTAAACAAATACCAAGAATAGAATGTGTTGGTGCAAGCGCTCGAATAATGTCTATAATATTTCCAGATGAAGATGGTGTTGCTGGTCCGGGTGAAATAATAATTTTATCAAATTGGCTTGCGTGTTCAATGGATATTTCATCATTTTTGAGAATGGTCGGATTCGGATAATTTAATTGTCGCAACAGCTCCACAATATTATACGTGAAGGAGTCATAATTATCTATCAATAAAATTTTCAAATCCTTATTTTTACACAAATTAAGCAAGTAAAATTGAATTCGCATCAAGACATTATCGAAAAACTAAATGCCTTTGGAAAGATGCAAAAGCCATTTATTTTTTTCATTGATTTTGAGATGGAAAAGCCAAGATTATTTTCGCTGGAAGAATTGGAACAAGAAGAAATTCATATTCATTTTCCAACATTTCAAACAAAAAAAATAGAATACGATGCGACAAAAATAGAGTTGCAAATAACACCAAGTACCATGCAAGAATATGCCGATTTATTTTCTGCAGTGCAACAAAATTTACAACAAGGGAATTCTTATTTAACCAACCTGACTGTACAAACACCCATACATCTTTCAACAGAACTAGAGCCTATTTTTCAACAAGCAAAAGCAAAATATAAAATTCAGTTTACATCGGAATGGGTTTGTTTTTCGCCAGAAACTTTTATAGAAATTAAAGGAAATAAGATTTATGCTTATCCTATGAAAGGCACCATAGATGCATCTATCAGTAATGCAGAGCAAGTACTTTTACAAGACAAAAAAGAAACCGCAGAACATTATACCATCGTGGATTTAATTCGAAATGATTTGAGTATAGTGGCAACAGATGTGCGTGTTGAAAAATTTAGATATATAGAAACGATTACTACTGCACAGAAAAATTTACTGCAAATGAGTTCACAGATTTCGGGTGTTTTGCCAGAAAATTTTCAAGAACATTTGGGTACTATTTTATATTCCTTACTGCCTGCTGGTTCTATTAGTGGCGCACCGAAAAAGAAAACAGTAGACATCATTCACGAAGTGGAAAAGGAGAGCCGTGGATATTATACAGGCGTTTGTTTTTATTATGATGGAGAAAATGTAGACAGTTGTGTATTGATTCGATTTATTGAAAAAACAGCAACAGGATTTGTGTATAAAAGTGGCGGTGGTATTACCATCCATAGCGAAGTAGAAAAAGAATATCAAGAACTATTAGATAAAATTTATGTACCAGTTTTTTGAGAGTATACAATTAAAAGATAGTGCGTTAAAGCATCTTGATTTGCATGTGCAACGAATGCAACGAACCTGTCTTTTTTTTTATCAAGAAGAAAAAAAGATGGATGCATTGTTACAAGAATTAGATGCATTACAAACGTATCCAACTGGTTTGTATAAAGTGAAAGTAAAGTACAATGTACATGCACACGAAATTGAAATTACACCTTATGTGCCGCGAGTAATTCAGACCTTGCAAGTGATAATCAATAATGACATACAATATACTTGGAAGACCATCAATCGGCAAGTATTTTTTGCTTATGAAGTACAACGAAAAGCAACAGAGGATTTTTTATTTGTGCGACAGGATTGTTTGACGGATAGCAGTTATTCGAATATTGCTTTATGGAATGGTCAAGAATGGCATACGCCTGAAACACCTTTATTTAATGGCATTCAGCGGGAAGTACTTATCCAAGAAGGAAGAATTATTGTAAGGAAAATAACGCTAAGTGATATTCGTAACTATGAAAAAATTTCACTCATCAATGCGATGTTGCCATTGGGAGAAATAGAAATTCCAGTTGCTAATATTTTTTTTCCATGAGCTCTTGAAAAAAAGGAGTATTTTGTGCCAAATAAAAAATATCCACGCATGAAGGCAAATATATTTTTTTGGAGTTTATTACTTTTAGCAACGCAAGTAATAGCCCAAGTTCAGAAAACAAATGGTGTATCCGCATCACCAACTCAAGTTAATTTTGCGGATCATTCCAGAACAGATTTTAATCCCAATTTAATTTTCCTTGACCAACATCCGATTCCATCTGCTGAGTATGGAAATAAAAAGGAAGCCATTAATACATTGCGCCGTCAAAAAGAAGCAGAAGGACTTCCAAGTGAAAAAAAGAAGAGAGGTTTAGCTCTAAATCCAACTATCGTAAAAGGTATACAAGGCAATACGGCAAATGGTGTTCCGAATGACAATGATATTGCAGTTTCTAATGATGGTAAAGTGGTAAGTGTTGTAAATTCTAACATGCGAATTTATGATGATACAGGCAAGACCTTATTGAATAAGTCATTGACAAATTTGGTTGCACCAGCCGGTGTGTTTTCATGGATTTCAGATCCTCGTGTGATTTATGATCCTATTGCCGACAAGTTTATTTTGGTTTGTTTTTCAGGTTCATTGAGTACGGAATCTACCATATTGGTTGGCTTTACACAAACGAATGATCCAGCTGGTATATGGAATATATATACTTTGAATGGGGCTTCGTTTAATGATTCTACTTGGAGTGATTATCCGATTATTTCTATTTCAGATAAAGATTTATTTATCACTTTCAATCAAGTAAAAGACAATGTGAGTTGGACAATTGGGTTTAAGCAATCTGTAATTTGGCAAATAAAAAAATCGAATGGCTATACTGGAATTCCTTTGCAGTATACACTTTGGAGCAATATTAATTTTAATGGCGCGCCTTTGCGAAATATTTGTCCAGCCAAAAATCAATCTTCAACCATGGGCAACAATATGTATTTTTTGACTTTGCGAAATGTAGACATGAGCAATGATTCTATTTTTGTAAATGAAATTACAGACTCTTATGAATCGGGAAATGCAACCATCACGCAAAAGGTTTTGGTATCACCAGTAGCATACGGATTTCCACCAAATGCAAGAGAAAAATCAACTACTATTCCAGGAAATTATTTGATGACGAATGATGCCAGGGTATTGGCAGCCATTTATGAAAATGATTATATTTATTTCGGATCCAATACAGTAAATCCTTTGTACATGAATGCTGGTGTGTATTTGGGAAACATCAAAAATATCAGTAGCCCTACGCCAACAGTGAATGCCGATATTATTTCATCTGCGAGTATTGAGTATGGTTATCCTTCCATGACGTATATCGGACAGTCGGCCAATGAACATAAAATCATGTATACATTTTCACATTGTTATGTAGATAGTTTTCCGGGAACGAGTGTATTGTATAAAGATGCACAAGAAAATTATTCAGACATCATTGCAGTAAAAAATGGAACATCTTATATCAACGTATTATCTGATTCTACAGAGCGTTGGGGCGATTATACCAATATCCAAAAAATGTATAATAATCCGAATCGCATTTATTTGGCAGGCTCTTGGGGCAAAAGTGGTGGTATGAATAATTGGATTACAATTTTGGATAATAAAGATTACCCAACTGCGATAACGACTTTGGAAAAACAAAACGAGCATGAGGTATTTCCAAATCCTATTAGTGAAAAAAGATTTACTACAAAATTCACGATGGATAAAACACAAAAGGTTCGATTTGAGATGTTGGATATACAAGGCAAAGTCATTTCGCAGATGTTGTATACTCGAGTAAAAGCTGGCGCAAATGAATTTTCATTTTCCATCAGTGACTTAGCGCAAGGTATGTATCTCTTTAGAATGAAAGGAGATGATGGATATCTTTCCACAGAGAAGGTGATGGTGAAATAGAGGAGGGGGATTGGAGGTGTTGAAAGTGATGGATTATTGTTTAAAGTTATTCTTTCAAATTCGATGAATTAAATTGTTCTGCGAAGCGTCTTCGCTTCGTAGAAATATTCTTTTGCTTTCAGCAAAACTAATCGAATTTACATAAAGAAATCTATTTCAAAAATGCTAGGTTGGCTGTACGCAGTAAGAGTTTTTGGGTCAGCATAATTTGTTGCACTGCTTTACTTATAAGCTGTTCTGCGAAGCGTCTTCGCCTCGTAGAAATATTCTTTTGCTTTCAGCAAACTAATCGAATTTACATTAAGAAATCTATTTCAAAAATGCTAGGTTGGCTGTACGCAGTAAGAGTTTTTGGGTCAGCATAATTTGTTGCACTGCTGTACTTATAATTCGTTTCTTCATAAACAATTCCTGCTCTCACAGGATTTTGATGAATGTATTGCAACTTCTGATAAAAAAAATCTGGTGAAAATATTTCTTCGGGATGATTGTCATTTGTCCATATCTTAAATTTCTTGTTTGCTATATTTTGTCTGCTATAAAAATGAAACATGTGTAACAGCCACTCTCGCCTACTTTCAGGGGTTTCATTAATAATTTTTATGAATGACTTACTTGTAAATGTTTTGAAATCTCTAATAACATCACTGAGATTATTGTCTTTCGCTGTCCAAATAGTATGAATATGGTTTGTCATAAATACAAATGCATGTACCTTAAGATTTTTATTTTTTCTGCAATATTCAAAACTCTCAAGAAGCAATTCTTTATAGACTTCCCTGCTTAATAAATCAATCCAACCTACAATGGTAAAAGTTAAATAATGTGGTGCTCCTTGATTTCTAATTTGATAACCTTCGCTAAATTCATAACTCATTTTGCAAATCTATATTTTTTAATGATCATTTCGAAAAAGTTGCTGAAAGCAACAGAATAGAACTACGAAACGAAAGACGTTTCGTAGAACATAATGGTTTCTTTCAACAGAGAAGGTGATGGTGAAATAGAGGAGGGGGATTAATGTGAAAGTAAATTATCGAATTTTTTGAAGCATTGCACATAGCTTAAACGCTTCAAATCCTTGTTCATACTTTTCTCTTGTTTGCGTTCCCTTCTTACCATATTGCTTGTCAAGGTGAGCGGTATGCGAAGTCAATTTTTTATTTATTTGTTTCATGGAAGTATAGTGTTTTTATTTTTTCTTTGTTATGATTTGACTATAGGTTATTTGATTCTAATAAAGTTTACACTTCTATCCTTGAGAAAATAACTGTCAGAGATAAGCTTATAAATTTCTTTCTTCCCATCAAAGTAATAAATATTAATATAAATTCCTTTCTTATTATGTCGCAGTCTAAATATTGGTCTTTGCCGTTTATAATGGAATAGGAGAGAATATTTTAAATATGTCCCTTCAGTCCATCCCAATGCTGCTCTTTTAAAAGATCCACCAAATATTATTCTATGATTACGATAAAAAGACCAGCGAGGTAAGATACTATCCTTGGTAAATAAGTTTAGACAATAATCTCTTGAAAAATAAAATTCAATGGTGTCATTTACTTTTATTACTGAATGATCGGACCTTGTATATAATTCAAACGATGTAGAACCTCCTGAATTTGAATTAGCATAAGGAGAGTTCGCTTTATAGAATAATTTTAAAGAATCTATATATGTTTTAAAATTATTCCATTTATCGTGATTCGATTGTGCAATAATACCTTTTGTTGTCAATGAAATAAAAAATACTAAAGCAAATAATTTATTCATTATGTGTGATGTTTAGGTATAATAAATTACCGCCAACAACTAATAAAGGGATTACAAAACATCCTTTTATCGCTCTCTCCTCTACACTGCAAAACTTTCGCCACAACCGCAGCTTCTACTCGCATTTGGATTCACAAAATTGAAGCCCTTACCATTGAGTCCGTCACTGAAATCCAATTCTGTATTTACGAGGTAAAGAAAACTTTTAAGATCTGTTACCAACTTGATGCCTTTGTCTTCAAAGACTTGATCCATTGGTTTTATTTCATTGTCGAAATCTAATTTATAACTCAAGCCACTACAACCGCCACCAACAACACTTACGCGCACAAAATGGGTATCATCTAATTCAGATTCTTTAAATAGTTGTTCTACTTTTTCTTTTGCTTTGTCGCTGATATAAATACTATTTTCTAATGCAGTTTCCATCTGTTTATAATTTAATACAAAGCAAAACTACATCATTCTAATACGAATAGCATAAATTTTTTAGGTAAAAAAGAAAGCTACGGAAAGTTATTACAAAGAATTTATTCATCTTTTTTAGAGTCCTATTTTGACTTCATATTCAACTAAACCGCAGAGTCCCGAGGCGGAGACTCTGCGGAGAAAGACTGCAGTTCCCATTCAACTAAATCCTGATACTGAGACTCTTCGAGGAGTGAATCTTATTCCATCTCCGCAGATGTGTCCTCTTCTCAAATTTTGTATGCGAGTATAATGTTTGTGAGGCACTCTGCGGCTTAGGAATTTCACCTTATGTTCAACTAAACCGCAGAGTCCCGAGGCGGAGACTCTGCGGAGAAAGACTGCAGTTCCCATTCAACTAAATCCTGATACTGAGACTCTTCGAGGAGTGAATCTTATTCCATCTCCGCAGA
>CAMDVD010000009.1 GCA_945878115.1 Chitinophaga pinensis
ACTTCATAAATCACTGGATGAAGTAAGCCAATTCATATCTAATGAAATCAAAACCCTTACCAAAGAAAGCATTAGAACTACTTGCGCATTTAGTTATATTTTTGCAGAACTAAATTGGACCATGTAATAAATATAATTAGTATAAAAAGATGAGATCGTCTTTATGTCCTTCTTGAAAGTATTGCGCACTTTTTTTTACAGAATCTAATATCGCTGTTATCTCTATTTGGCTATCTACTTTTTGCAATAGTCTGCTCAATAATTCAGCCGATAATATTTCATCTTCGATAATAACTACTTTCATGATTTCGATAATAGGGGTATACGAACTACAAATTCTTTTTCATCTTGAATGACTTCAATTGGCATATCCGTAAAATAACGATAACGCGCACGAATGTTCTGTAGGCCCGACTTGGAACTATGTTCTACTTGGGTTCTAGGCTTAAAATTATTTTTTACTTCCAAGCTATTTTCTTGCGTAGAAATCGAGATGGTAAGTGGGAATTCCAATGAAATTTCATTGTGCTTAATAGCATTTTCGATGAGCATTTGAACGGACATTGGGGGGATCATGTAAGATAAATATTTTTCATCTAGTTGAATATTAAAATGGATGCTATTATCAAATCTTATTTGAATGAGATAAATATAAGAATCGATAAATTTGAATTCATCTTTCAATCTAACTAATTCGTTGGTTCTATTATCCAGAAGATAGCGATATACTTTAGACAGTTGGCCAATATACTCAACCGCCTTATCTTGATTTTGATACACAAGAGACGACAACACACTCAGGTTATTAAATAGAAAATGTGGGTTAATTTGATCTTTGAGATTTTGCAATTGGGCTTGTGCACTTTCTGTTTTGTATTTTTCAACTTCAATTAAGGAAGCCTTCCAACCTTTTAATAATTGACCGCCAATTTCAAAACTTAAGATGACCACAGTAATCATTAATCCCAATAGGAAGCAGCTGAGCATTAATGATTCATGTTTTGCATCGAGCCCACAAACGAATGTATTGAAAAGCAACATGTTCAAATACAAGGTAGTGGAACTATAAATTAAGGCTATGGGCAGCTGAGCTAAAATACGTTGCTTTGTTTTTAGGACCCATGGATACTTAGTATTCATCCAATGATCTATCCACAAATTGCCTTCCCAAACAAATATCGTGATGATGATCGATGTAATAAAATCATAGATTCTTGCATGGTTTTGTATACCAGCATATATCGTTAATTTGAGTAGGATTGAAATGGCAATACCTACCAAAACCATGTACAAAAATCTTTTCTTGTTCTTTAACACGATTTAAAATTACAATTAGAATTGAACTTTGTAAACAAAGTTTGGAAAGAGTCCAATTTGGTAAGCAGTATTGATTGATTTGGTCACTGGATTATATCGTTGGGCAAATACATTTTTATTATTTGTCACATTTTGAATATCAAAAAATAAGGATTGAGATAGTTTTCTTTTTTTGCTATTCACTACAAAACCAGCTTTGATATCGAGCCTGAAAAAGTCCGCGTTTTTTTCAGAAAAAGCATAGGCATCTCCTTTATGCACTTGTTCGTGACTTGCTAATGAAGCAGCTAAATCAACTGGTGTAAAATAGCGACCACCAGCCTGAGTCATTTTCGCATCCACCGTAAATGAATTTCTTTTTGCTTTCCCAAGTTTAATTTCTTTACCCAATAAAATATTATATACATATCTTCCGTTGAATGCCGTGTTTCTTTCTATGTTGTCGCTGCCTTTGTATTTTGATTCATACACAGAACCTGTAAGTAAGCCGTAATAACCTTTGCTAAAGAATTTTTCTATGGTTAATTCAGCACCATAATTCGTTCCTTTTCCAGTGTTTTCTAAGTATCCAACATCATTTGGATTAAAGCTGGAACCAGTGTTGAGCATAGAGAAACTACTAGGGGTAATTGTAACAGGAACGTTGAAGAGATATTGATAATAGACTTCTGTTTTTAAACGCCAATCTTTCGATGGTAATACCTCATAACCTAAAGCAAAATGGTGGCTACGCGTGAAATTTAAATCTCTATTGCTTTGATCGTAACTACCATCTGTTTTTAGTGCGCGATAAAAGTAGACATCAGTAGGTTGCATTTGACTATGTAAACCATAGCCAGCACTGAAGGTACTCTTAGCAGTTGCGGCATATTTTAAACCAACTCTAGGCTCAATAGATTTGGAATTGTTTAGGGTAAGTAATTGGCTATGTAAACCAATATTTAAAGTTAACTTATCAGAGAAATTGTATTTTGCATGTACAAAAGCTTGTGCCAGCGTAGTGTAATCATTAAAATCCCAAATTTGTTTCCATGCTGGATTTACTTCTCTCGTTCTGAAAAACAAGTTTAGATTCATCAACTCGGCTTGTACACCCGCTTTTACAAATAGCTTCGAATTTAATTTTGAATTATAAGTAGAACTGAAGTTGTAAATGATTCGTTTTGTTTTGTTTTCAAGATGACGTTCAGGATTGGTATTGTTTGCAGAAATGGTATCCTCGTTATAATTAGATGCCGCATAGGTTCCACCGATGATTGTATTCAAATACGATTTGTCACTAAGCTTAATGAAATGTTTAGCGCCAACTAATCCTAAATCACTGGTGAAATAACTATCTTTTGTTGGGTCCGCAAATAAATCGCCATCATCTACTTTGTCGTGTTTGAATTCAATTTTGCTGGTACCGCCTAATCCAAATAAAGAAAAGCGTCCAAATTTTGACGTGCCACTGGTGATTTTGAAAGAGAGATCTTGGTAAAAAGGAGTTGCTGCTGTGCCAATGGAAATACCCATGGCTTGCGCAAAGCCGGTGAATGAATATCTGTAAGCCAATAAGTAAGAAGATCCTTTTTCTTTATTAATTGGACCTTCGGTCATAGCTTCTAAGCCAGTCAATGCACCGAATTGTATGGTATGTTCGCGTTTATCGGAATTTCCTTTTCGAAAACCTAAATCAAAAACACCTGCGTTGGCATTTCCATATTCGGATGGAAAAGCGGAGGTGAAGAAATCGGAGCTTTTCAACATATTTGTATTGAGGGCACTCACAGGACCGCCAGTAGTACCAACCGTTGCAAAGTGATTTGGATTTGGAATATTCATTCCTTCAATTCTCCACAAAACACCAGTTGGTGAATTGCCTCTGATGACGATATCATTGCGTGAATCATCGGGTGTACTTACGCCAGCAAAATTAGCTGCTAATCGTGCTGGGTCTGAGCGGCCTCCAGCATATCGATTAACCTCTTCCATAGAAAATGATCGGGCGCTTACGGATGTCAAATCGTTGAGTACTTTATGTTTGGTATTGCTTTTTATGACGGCGTTTCGCAAACTTCTTACATTTTCTTCCATTGCAATATCCAATACCACTTCTTTTCCGGAAGTGACTACCACATTTGGAATCGTCACTTCTTTATAGCCAATATAAGTTACTTGGATATCATATCGACCAGGCAACACATTGGCAATCGCATATTTACCGTTTGCATTCGTAGTACTTCCTAAAAGAGGATTGCTGCGGAGTAAGGTAACTGTAGCGCCGATAATCGTAGATTGGGATTGCTTGTCTATAACCGTGCCTTTTATGGTTTGTGTATTGTTTTGTGCTTTACCCAGCATGACACTAATGAGGAATGCGAATAGTAAGAAGAATTTTTTTTCCATTTTTTATATTTTGATGCAATAGTAGTTTTCAACTTTGTAAATCAATTCATCAAATTGCTTGAGTTGTTGAATTCATACTGTGAGTTGTAGGTTGTGTGGGTTATTTTCATATGGAGGTTTTTTAGGATGATGAAATGACCAATCAAATTAATTTCAATTGGTGCGAAACCAAACGATAAGATTTAGTAGACATGGGTTGCAAACCCGCGCCAGCAAAGATGGATGCTGGGGCTTTTCGAGATGTTAGCGCAGCGCATCTAGAATGGTAGATAAAAAGCGATTTTTAATCGCAAACAAGCAGATTAGAAATATACTTCGGCATAGCATTCGTAATATCGAAGACCGTTAAATCATGTCATCCCTACGGGATTATGATTTCTAATGATTATATCGTTTCTATAATCATGTCATCCCTACGGGATTATGATTTCTAATGATTATATCGTTTCTATAATCATGTCATCCCTACGGGATTTTGCTTTCGACTAATCATGTGATTTCTATAATCATGTCATCCCCACGGGATTATGATTTCTAATGATTATATCGTTTCTATAATCATGTCATCCCTACGGGATTTTGCTTTCGACTTATTATATGATTTCTATAATCATGTCATCCCTATTGGATTATGATGTACAAGGATATAGTTGGCGCAAGAATGGCGCGTTGCCTTTTGCGTTTGCCTTCTTGTGCCTTACTGTTCAAAGTGTTTCTCTACTCGATATTAATAAGCAACTTAATTTCGCTTGGTAGAACACCAACCGATAGGGTGTAAGCAAACAAGCAGATTGAAAATCTGCCATTATCTATGCTTTGACATGCCATGCGGAAGATGCTGAAGAGCGTGTGTGTTGAGTGAGAGTAACTTGATGGGCACTTTGGTGGGGTTGTAGGCGGCTCCATAACCTGTGATGAACGAAATAAAATCTTCAAAGTTTGCTACGTTTTTGGCGTGGCCGGTTTCTGTGTTTTGCATAATATACTTGTTTTTAAAAGTGAATAAGAAAAATAAAAAGCTTTTTTGAAAAAAACAAATTTGGGGGTGGGGAAAATTTGGAGCGTGCTATAGGTGTAGCTTAATAAGGAGAATTATTAATACAGACTTCTGATTATGCGACTTGCAAAACCGCCGATAGCAGTTCGAGATTGCAAATCAAGAACAGATTCGATTTTGTAATTGAACAATACGAATAGATGGATTTTACTCTAAAATTATTTTCTTTGTTTGAAAACCACAGCGCAAATAATAAATGCCTTTTGTAAACCTACTTACATCAATTTCATTTTCTTTTGTTGCCAGCATCAATTGCCCTACAGAATTATACAATTCTTTTTTACTTTGGTATTTGGCATTTTTGATATAAATTTTACTAGAAGTAGGATTAGGATATACAACCCACTCTTCTTTTTGCTTTACCACCTCATGCACACCCACAGCCCAGCATATGCTGCTATCTTCTCCTAAATCATAATTGGGCATGCACGGTGGAGATTGAACTCCAATATTAGGAAATACAAAACATTGTGCACAAAAGCCACAGCCCACTCCTTTCACATCAGGGTTTTCGATAACACTCATATTATTCCCTAGCCCATTTTTATTTCCAATATATATTTTATGATCTGCACCTAAATATGCTAAAACAGATACTTGATAATTCGGCAAATCAATTAAATTTTGAGCGATACGTACCCATGCTGTATTACTATCAGGGTCATTCAAGTCCAATTGCCAAATATTACCAACCTTAATAATATACAAAAACCGACTATTATTTGAAAATGCACAACCAGTAAATGTATGGTCTTCGTAAAATGTACCTACAGAATCAATTGGGATATTTATTACTTTATTATTAGATAATATACCAGTACACCTATTGAAATTTGCATAAAATAATTTGGAGTTAAATGGACATCCTGTAAAATACATTGTACCTTCTTTATTAAATACGCTTTGCCCATAATTATTTGCCCAACCACGTTCTTTTCCAAAATGTGGCTCTGCAAATCCTTGTATAAATGGGCCTTCAATAGTGTCTTTCTTTACTAAAAATGTATATATCATATTGGTATCCGTAGCTTGTTTTAGCAACCACCAATCTTTTCCATTGGCATGTTTACATGCCATCATGCGTACCCTATCGGTTCTTACATTGGTTAAAATTGGCACAGCCTTTTGTATTACTTTACCTGCCCCCCCATTGGCTTTCATATCTATTTTATGATAGAGCAACAAATCAAATGATGCCCTACTTTGGGTATCTATATCAGGGCTTTGCACATACTTTACAAAATGCGAATCACTCATAGTTGGAGTAAATAAATAATAAATACTGCTATCAAATGGAAGAATTATTGAACTTTGAGACAAACTGCTAAAACCATCTTGGTCTTCAAATAAAAGCTTAGGAATTAGTGTATCGCCACCATCAATAAAATTTAAATTACTATCGTATATATTATACCCATCACTACAAAGTAATAGATGACCATTGCTATCACATATATTAGAATGTCCACCTGAAAAATATCGAAATTTAGTGGAACATGCCAAAACATTAGTTGCTTGAGTTGTGTTAAACAAAGTTTTATAATTGTACCCCCCACCGCTCATCCATTGTTTATTAAAATTTGTTTGAGCAAATAATATTTTACTCAATAATAATAAATAAATTATTAATTTATATTTCATCTTCATTCTATTGTTATTTTACCTGTACTTTTAGAAATATTATTTATTACATACTTGTATGTATATATACCCTTAAATAAATTTTGAATATTTACAATGACATTATTTGATTTATTAGATAAAGAAATTCTTAATTGCTCTTTACCAATTATATCAAACAATATAAGTTCTCCATTCTCATATTCGTTTAATTGATAGGCAATTTTTAGAACTGTACTTGCAGGGTTTGGATAAATTTCAAATTTATTTTCTTGAATAGTTTGGTTCATTACTTTATCAACAACATTATTAATAGTAGAATTTGAAATGGAATTCAGCCAACTATTTTCCTCATCGAACAATCCAGTTCCCGTAGTATTTTTATAAACTCCTGCTGCATTACATAACAATAAATCATTGTAATCTACTAATGGGTTCATACTCGCATTTATCATTCTTGCTTTATAGACGGCAGTGCCATTTACATAAGGACAACTCAAAGCAAGTGTTGTAATGTCTCCTTTTTCTGTATTACTTAAATCATCAATTCCTTTTGTTATCCAACGTAAATAATAGCCATTAACATCACGTTCATTTTCTTCGTAAATTCTAGTTGTACTTATTGTATTATTACTCGTTTGCGTATTCAAAATTCTTTGAGTAATTTGTGTGCTATCTGTTGCCAATGTACTATCAATAAAAGATGATAAATTTCTATTGGTAGTTAATATATCATCTGTACTTTTTTGTTGTTGGTCGTAATAGAAGTTATTGAAAATAATATTGCTATTTCTTATAATAGAATCTTTATCTAAACCTTCATAAACATTTCGCTCATCAAACCATTTTGCAATTTCTTGAAATTCGGGATATGTAATATTGTTTTGTGCTACAAGTATTGCTGAATTTTCATTGATACTTTCATCATCTGCTCCTCCATCTTCTATTATTTGAATGATTGGACAACTGTAAATATCTGCACTAGGGTTAGCTTGAATATTACAAGCATAGGTTATTGCATCAAATAATGGACTACAATTAGAAATTGAACAATATGAATTCAATGTTGATGAATTTGTAAAAATATTATCTCCAAGTGCAGTTCCAATACATCCACTCATTCTATAAATCTTATCGGTATAACCATTATAGTTTTGGTCACTCATATAACTAGTTCCATGAAATGAATTATTATTATCATTTTGGTTATCGCCTATATTACCCAAAGTACCTTCACTACCTAAATGCCTGTACAACATACCAATATAGTGCGCATCAAAACTATTACCTTGCACATGGTCAGGTGGTGTATAGCAATTACTTATTACATTCCAACCAATAGGCATTTTGTTTGTGGCATTGCAAGTAAACCTACACTCTTTACTGGTATTCATTTGTATGCCTTTCGTTTGGTTTGCATTAAGTAGTAAGGAAGTATTTCCAGTTATGGTATTCCTTTCCAAATTACTGCCTTTGCAATTACTGAGATTAATACCTGCTGCTGTATAGTTCGCATAAGCACTTGCCGATGTTGTTGAAGTTAAATCTATGGTATTGTTGTAGGCTAATAAATTTTTACCAGTGTTACTAAGGTTTATGCCTACACCACAAATACTTGCTAATGTAATTGGATTATTCATCAAACTAATATTACTTACACTAAAATTATTCCCATTCTTGATATCTATACCCACAGGGAAAGCAAAGTTATTATACCCTGTAAGTATAGGTCCGCTTTCTGTCAATATTTCATTATTCGATAGACTACTATTTCCAATATCACCAATACATTGTATGCCTAATAAAGTTTCATGTAACGCATTATTGTATATTCTATATTGTTGGTTAGTGGCATCCGTAAACATCAACCCAAGCATGGTATTGTTTACGTGTACTCCATTTATTTCTGCCGAAATAGAATGCCCTATTATTGCTTTATCGCAGCCATTAAATTCTCCGCCATTATCTAAATGGATAATAGTTGCATGGTGCAAATTTAAAGGGAGACCAAGAGCCAAGACATCATAATTTTGAAAGTAAATACCGGCACCCCTTCGCCCCACTGCCAACGAACTATAGGCATTTAACAACTTTTGATTTTCAATGTATAATCCAGTATATGTATCATCTTTTATTTCACTAAAAGTATTATTATTAAATTTCAAGTTCTGCGCCAGCGTTGCTTTTGCAGGTACTGAATATATACCAGTGTACAAATTATTAAATGTATTCATTTCACTAGGGTTGGGTGCTATTGCATCTATATAACCAACTTCTACCTCTTGGCATTTTTGAATGCTAATGCCAATTTCACCTTTGAATTGATTAATATTATGAGGAGGTAGTAAAGACAAACCACTACTTGTAAATGTGTTTTTTCGTATCATACATTCCCCATTTAAAAAATTATAACCAATGGGAGAATTTACTATCTGCATTCCAACATAATTATCTATAAAAATATTCTCTACTATATTCAACTTAGCATCATTGCTCGACACAACACCATTTTCCATATCTTGTATGGTACTATTTGTAATCACTATTTGTGATGAAGGGTCGCTTGCATATATTCCATCCCACATATTGCTACAACCTGCCTTCAAAGTGCAGTCATCTATAGTTAGCGTATATCCTGTATTTACTGTAATTTTTGCATTCGCAGTAAAGAAAAACGTACACCCTGAAAAGTTCATATTTTGGTCAATAGTATAAATACCGTTTATAAAAATAGATGAGTTTGTAAAATTAAGGTTTGTACTAAAATTACTTGCAGTAGTATTATCAAAAAATAATTTATTACTAGCACTTCCGAAATCGGTATTACAACAATAATCAGGGTTTGGGTTAATGAGTATGATACTGGTTGTAATACTACAACCATTGGCATCAGTGGCAGTTATGGTATATGTATTTGCAGTTAGTCCATTAAAGTTGCCAGTAGTATTGTTTGCATTCGTCGGTTGCAAATTATAACTAATAGCACCTGTGCCACCACTTGCTAAAACATTTATACTTCCATCATTTGCATTATTACAAGTAATGTTTGTAGCAGCAGCTGAGGTAATAGAAACAGCAGTGGGATTGCTAATTGTCAAAGTAGTCGTAATACTACAACCATTTACATCTGTCGCTGATACAGTATAAGCGTTTGCAACTAAACTAGTAAAACTACCTGTTGTATTGTTACTATTTGACGGTTGCAAATTATAACTAATAGTGCCTGTGCCACCACTTGCTAACACATTGATAGTACCATCATTTGCATTATTACAAGTAATGTTTGTAGAAGTAGCTGAGGTAATAGAAATAGGGGTTAAAGGTTGCATAATTTGAAATGGGATGCTTACGTTATTACTGGTACAACTAGCATCTGTGGCTACTAATGTATAAAGACCTGCTGTAAGACCGGTGAACGAAGTAGCTGTGGTTGGAGCACCACCATTTAACGTATAACTCATTGCTCCTGCATTGCCATTGGCTAGGTAATAAATAGACCCTGCACTTGCACCATTGCAAAGGTTATTGGTTGTGTTGTACATTATAGAAAAAGCGCCGTTAGTGGAGATGTTATTATACAATGGTGCAGAACAAGCATTGGCAGATAAAGTAGGGTGGTTGCC
Source organism: Chitinophaga pinensis (assembly GCA_945878115.1). Classification (GTDB taxonomy): domain Bacteria; phylum Bacteroidota; class Bacteroidia; order Chitinophagales; family Chitinophagaceae; genus OLB11. The sequence goes on from CAMDVD010000009.1 coordinate 10,006, forward strand.
TTGCACACAAAGCTGCGGAAAAGGTATTGTGCCATACCACATATTACCACCCAAACACGGTCCCCAAATAGGATTTAATGTATTGCCTCCTGGATTGCATGCTTGGTCGATATATAACAAAGGAGTTGTGGAGGTAGTGGTAAACGTTGCTCCATTTTTCATTTCTAAATAGCTATTTGCTTCTTGTATCATTTGTCCATTCACCTCTATCGTAGAGTTCCCGCAGTTAAAACTTGCATTATTCTCCACTTGTATTGAAGAAAACTTACCAATATTAATATTGTTATTGGTGTTCACACAACTTTGTGCTTCATTATGCAAAATGTATTTTGCATAGCCATCGAGTATACCTCCGTTTTGTTTACCAATTTGAAGTTGAATATTATTGCTTGGATTCGAGTTTATACAATGACTTATACGCCCGCTAAATTCGAGTATATTGGGTTCACATGCATTCGGACTACCCTCAACTATCGCATATGCAGTTTGAAAATTATGAAACGAATAGGGAGTTTGCATATTGTTTATTACACTATTATTGCCTTTAAATACTACCCCTTCTATAAAAGTAGGCACTAAATTCATATCGTTATTAGTATAACCAACATTGTTGTAAATAAAAGTACAATTCTTAATGGTGCTATATTCTGAAGTATTATTAACAGGGCCTGTTTTTAGGTAAGCAAATTCACGCTGAATATCATTAACTTTAAAAGTGCAATTTTCAAAGTGGGTTCTGTAATAGCCAACTAAATCTAGCAATTTATAATTGTCGTCCCAATAATGGTTAACTGAATTAATATCCGTAAACGGTTTATCTTCAAAATTACAATCAATATACTTTGTTTCTTCCCCGGCATTAACTCCATCACCACTTGCTGTTATTCTACAATAAATATCGCATTCATTATAGGTTACATTCTTTGCTCTAACCAATAATCCATATTTATCGCTATCGTAAAAATGGCAGTTAGTAAAAGTAATATCTGATGCTAAATTTACTACATCATTGGATACTGGGCAACCCACATTATCTTCGAAATAGCAATCTGTAAAAACACCATTTGTACAATAATCACAAATATTAGTATTTGGAATGCATGCGGGTTCAATACCTAAGCCAGCAGAAGGAGTAGAAGCTAATGTATGTTGTGTATGTATATTGAACGCTTTACCTGAATGCGAAAAATGGCACTGGTTTGTTGCACTTATGTCATTTCCAGCAATCCATGATAATGCTTGCCTTCCATTATATTCGAATTGGCAATTATCAATATCAATGTTGTTTGTTAAACTGCCTTCTATTTTCATGCCATCTAACCCCATTGAGTGCACTTTACAATTTTGTATTTTGCTATCTTTACAATTGTAAAAGTAAACACCTGTATATTCATTTTGAATACCAGCATCGCCATATATTCCACCAATTAAAGCATGTTCACTATTTCCATTCACAGCTAGTTTCTCAATAGTTATATTGCTACAGTTTTGTGCCTGAAAGAAATAGCCAACAGAAGCTCTAGCATGTAATTCATAAAAAGATGACCAATAAGAACCAAAAGTTGTAGGAATTGTTGCAACAGAAATTGCAGTACTAGACGTTGTAGTAGGGTATACTATTGGTATAGGGGTAGTCGTTAAAGGAGTTCCTAAGCTTGGGGCAAGATAAGTATTCCATAAAGCTAATGTATTCAAAGTAGTATTTACTTTCACTTGATTTGGAAATAATACCTCATAATAAGTCAGAGTTTGTCCTGGTGCAATCCAGGAACCATAGTACAAATCATTTTCATACTTTATATGCGCTTGTTGGTTTGTGGTTGTAATAAGCATAGGGCTTAAAATTCCAGAGAAAAGCATGGCATTGCTACTCAAAGCAAATTCTGTTCCTGTAATTAAATCTTGTCTTCCTACTATCATTGGATTACTTGCGCTAGGTGCATCAATATCTATTTTATAAGAAACACCACTAGATATGTTATCTACTACATCCATGTTAATGCATTTTGCTATTACTTGAAATTCCTCTGTCCAATTCTTAGAAGCATTCAATGTACTTTCCGTAAAGGTCATTGTGTGATTCCCGTTTGTAAATGTAGGCATTATAAAACCTGCTACATTTGAATAGATTGCAGGGATACTATTAGGAGCAGTAAAATATAAAGTACCTCCTCCAGTTTTGGTAAGGGTAATGCTTCTACTTAATGCTAAAACTGGAATGAAAGGTACAATAAAAAATAGGACAAGGCATTTTAAAATACGGTATTTCGCTCTTTCTACATAATGAGGATAAAGTTTTATTACTTCAATAAAAGAAGTAAAATGAAAGAAGTTTGAAGCGAGTAAATTTTTCATGAAATATGAGTTTAAAAGTATCGAATAAAAATTTGAGACATCTGTTGATGCTGGCACCAAAATTCTATATTCGCTATTGCCACTCACCTACAACATAAAATCAAATTCATATATCATTATCCCATCACTCAATCCTCTATAAATGTAACACACCTTTACTAGCAAACAAACTTTTTTACAAATTCCTTTTTGAAATTCAGGAAATCATCTTTTTGCCACTTATCAATTCTATATTTATTTGTCAGTATTTCGCGTTAGGGATAGAACGGAAATCCTTTTTTTTTCTTCAAAAAAAAGATTGGAGTGATAGCCCGACCCGAAGGGGAACGCTCTGAAGTAGTTAGTAGTTAGTAGTTAGTAGTGAGTAAAAAGTAGAAAGTAAAAAGTAAAAAGTCGTAAGGCGTAAGTCTTAAGGCGTAAGTTGTAAGGCGTGGGTAAAAAGTAGAAAGTAGAAAGTAAAAAGTAGAAAAAAGTAGTTAGTATTGAGTAGTTAGTAGTTAGAAGGGCGTAAGTCGTTAGGCGTAAGGCGTAAGTAGTCCAGCCCTGAAAGGGCGACATATCCCAGCGAGGTGGCATCGCCCTTCGCATATGGTAGTTAGTAATTGGAATTACGTTTTTGGAATTTGGGTTTACGTATTTGGAATTTGGGATTTGACATTTGGAATTTTGTATTTGGGATTTAAAAAAGAATTTCCTTCAGTACAATATAAATCCCCATGCACAACAGGAACCAACCAAAGGCAGGTTTTAATTTTGCGCCATCAATTTTGGTACTTAAATAAGTGCCAATCCACATACCCAAAATGGCTATTGCAGTGATAGTACCTAAAAATAAATAATTGATGTGGACGCCATTGATAATATCGCCTGTAAATCCAATGATGGAATTGATAAAAATGATCAGTAGGGATGTGCCAATGGCTTTCTTCATGGGCAGTCCAGCAAATAAAACGAGAGCAGGAATAATCAAAAATCCACCACCTGCACCAAGAAATCCAGACACACAACCAACATAAATTCCCATGAAAAAAAGGCGTCTGTATTGTTGCTGATTAGCACTAAGAATTGGCTTCGTTTTTCGTATCATGGAAATGGATGCTGCCATCATGAGTATGGCAAAAATGACCATAAACAAAATATTCGAGCTGACGGAAAAAGTACCGAGGTTGCAAATATGTTTGGGAATAATAGGTACTACAAATTTGCGAATGATGAGTAAGGAAACAACAGAAGGTATGGCAAAGTAAATAGCAGATTTAAATTCGAGATTACCTAATTTGTAATGTTTCAAACTGCCTATACATGCGGTAATGCCAACGATGCATAAAGAATAAGAACTTGCTAATTGTGGTTCGATTTGAAATAAATAGACCAAGATGGGAACACTCAAAATAGAGCCTCCGCCACCAATTAATCCTAAAGAAATGCCGATGAGTATGGATGAAAAATAGCCGATGATTTCCATGGGTTAAATGTAAGCTTGTATTCTATATTTTTTCTTTCTTTTTGAAATAGAACTTACATATCGTTTTAAAAATAGACATAAAAAAATCCACACATCTATGCAACAAGCATTTATGTGTGGATGAGGAATTTTAATAATGAATACTAACGCATTCCTTTATTATTTTTAATATCTAACAATTGGCAAGCAGATGTATTACTTCTTCGTTATTTGTAGAGTATAAACTTTTTTAGCGATTAAAGCACTTACATAATAATTGCCAATAGCAAGTCCTTTCAAGGAAACTGGAATGGTATTACTTCCGTTGGTTAAATGTTGTTTGCTCTGCATAATTGTTTTTCCATTGATGTCGCAAATGCTGATGATAGCATCTTCTGCATTTTGTAAATTAATCAGCAAAGTAGTCATGTCCTCTGAAGGGTTTGGATAAATGGATAGAATGTTTGGTGAAGAAGCTTCATCTTCAAGACCCAATACAAATCCATTCGCAACCGCTTGATCAATTGTAGAGGATGAGGCATTTTCAATTTTACCATCAGGCGCAATAATCATTCCAATGATATGCATTCTGTTTTTGTTCCAAGTAGAAACATTGAAATAGAAATTATGTGCATAGCTACTACCAGTTGTTACAGATGCTGGATAAGCATTTGGTATACCAAAGAAATTTGGAGAAATTGCACGAGCTACGTGGTCGTAAGTCATTAATGCAGCAGGCACTGAACCTGGTAAAGATTCAAATCCGCCCATTACACCATTACCACCTCCAGCATAAGCATTGGCTTGGTTGTAACCAGAGCCTGTACCTTTCACGCTATCTTCTATCAATACACAAAGAACTCTGTAATTGCCACTGGCATTGGCTTTGAAGGTAGTGGTTAAGGATACATCTAATTGCCCATTTCCTGAATTGTAGTTCGCACCATTTTTGATTTTTGCCACCGGTGTTAGAATAACTCTGGTCAAAAAATCTGTTTCAAAAGCAGAAGGATCTATTTTAGGTAATCGATCTGTAAGTCCGCTTGGGTAGCCTGTAATTTTTGTACCAATACCAGAATCATAAGATGGTACTGTCATTGGGTCGCCATTATGAACGGCAATTCCTTGAAAAAACCCATTGTACTTCGCATCCATATTTCGTAATGCTACAGCACCACGAGGACACCATTGACACCATGTTCCAGTTGCTTCTTCACCAATAACTAATTTATCAGAACCAGCTACAATTGGTGTAAAGGTGATGGTCTTGCTATCATCATTTGCATCGCCATCTGTTAAAGATCCATTTACATTTTTGATACTTGCTGTAAAGGTATTTAAGCCAGCAATTAAAGTAACTGGTGATGTTAAATTCAAAGCGTAAGAAGCTCCAGAAACAATATTGACACCCGTTACACTTTGATTTGTCAAGGTGCCATTTGCATTCAATGAAATATCAAAACTAGTAATTGTATTTACACCAAGATTTCGAATGGTGATAGATGGAGTTCTGTTCTGTGTTACAATTCCGTTGTCAATACCAACTATTGCCATGGCGCCATTGGTTGCAGGTAATGTGTAAGCAGTGTAATCAAAACTAACATCATCAATCCAAAATGAATTGGTATTATCAGAAGCAAAATAATCTATAGAAGCGATTTGAAAAGTAGAGTTTTGAAATTTCCCTTGAGACACACCAGCGATAAATAATTCCCAATCATTGGTGTTGAGGTTTGCTTGTAATTTAAATTCAAACCAAGTATTTTGTGGGTAAGTAGCAGAAAGTGTTGGCTTAGTTGCATCATCAATTTGTAATGTGCCATTGGTTCCAAATGTATAATTCATGGCGTAAGTGCCACCATTTGTATTGGTACCTTGAAAATTAAAATATGCTTTTTTACCAGTTCCAACTTTCATCCAATGGGTATACACAAATGTACCTTTATTGTGCGGACCGCTTAATGGTAAAATAATATCCGAAGGACCACCCGTTGTAGCCGTAGATGTAAAATATAAAGAGTTGGTTCCACTATGTGCATCAGAATTCGAAACATTTAAATCATCGCCACCGCCTTGTGTTCCGCTCCAGGTAGTCCATGTAGGGGATTGCGGACCTAATGGGGAACCAACAGTATAGGTGTCGAAATTGTCAGAAAAATTTACTTGTGCTAGCCCAATCACAGAGCAACAAAGTAGGAAAGAAGAAAGTAAAAAATGTTTCATAGGTTTTAAAATTTGGATAAAGATAAATTCCAAATCCCAAAATCCGAAATTCGAATTTCGAAATTCGGATTTCTAAACAAGAATTAACTCATTCGCTGAATGAAATCCAATACGGCTGCTTTGATTTTATCTCTCACTTCACGGGTGGCAATTAATTTTTCTTCATGCGTGCCAGTTAGTGAAGATGGATCGGTGAAGCTCCAATTTATTTTTTGATGAACCCCAGGAAAGATAGGGCATCTTGCGGCATTTGCTTCATCACAAACTGTAATGATGTATTGATAAAGTCTTCCTTGTTTGAAGAATTCAAAAACATCTTTTGTTTTGTTGTTTGAAATATCAATGCCATCTTCCAGCATCACTTCTACAACGAGGGGATTGAGTTTTCCGGCTTCCAATCCTGCGCTTTCTACATCGAATTTATCGCCAGCAAATTTTTGTAAATAAGCTTCCGCCATTTGGCTACGTGCAGAGTTGTGGATACACAGAAATAAAATTTTCGTCTTTGTCATAGAAATAAATTTAAACAAATAGCCAAACGATATTGATGATACAAAATTTCGGATCAAAGCCGTAAATGAGTTGTAAAATCGTTATGCTAGTTAAAATGATAATCGGTTTTTTATATTTAATAAGTAGTTCTTTCATAGTTTAACAACAGCCTCCTCCAGGTGTGCAGCAAGCATTTTTTTCAGTTTGTAATGAGGTTAATTCTAATTTTTCTTTTGATACAGGAATTCCACAATGGTCCTTTGCTAAGCAATCTGTTTCTTTTGTGGTTAGCACAAAGTTTTCGCCTTTCATCTCTACACCATATCTACCAATGGTTTGCCAAGTTTGATGATTATCTACACTAGGCGTAGAAAAAGTAGATTGAAATTCAATTTCAACTTCTAGGTCTTCTTGTTCAAAAAGATTTTCGGAAAGGCTAATAATTTTTTGCAGTTTGTTTGGCTCTAGTCTATGGTTGAAATCTTCTGCCACCCAAACTTGGAAGCTGATGGTTTTGTCGGTACGCACTGTTCCTCCGCAGTCAATAAAATGTTTGGTCGTTAAACCAACTTCAGTAATGTGAAAATGTCTCGGAATAAAAACGCCATTTGGTTGAATGAAGTTTAGTTGAGAAAGATGATCTAAGTGATTTCTAAATTGGGATAGTTTCATTGGATTTATTTTTAATTTTTAAGCGTAATACTAAATTTTATATGAAAATTATTTGGGCGGCAGATACGTCCTGACGATAAATGTCAGGATCCGTTTCCGCTCAAAGCAGCGGAATGGAGACTTTTCACTTCAATCTTTTTGCTTCAAAACAAGCAAAAAGGATTTTCGTTACAATCGTTGCCGCAATACATCTGCAATTAAATATAATTTTGCTCATGACATTTTTGTGTATACATTTTTAGCAGCATTTGTTTTTTTTGATCTCTAGTTTGGTAGACATATTTGTAAAATATTTTTGCAGTAGTGCAATTGTTTTTTCATCGATGCAGTAATTAATAGCATTTCCTTCAATACTACCTTTTATCAGTCCTGCATTTTTCAATTCTTTCAGGTGTTGCGATACTGTAGGTTGTGCAAGTGATAATTCATTGACGATATCACCACAAATGCAATCTTTGATTTTTATTAAATATTCAATAATAGCTATACGTGCTGGATGACCTAATGCCTTCGTCAATGTTGCGATGGCATTTTGTTTATCTGTAAAATTTTCAGTCTTCGTTGCGCCCATTTGTCTATTTTTATATTGCAATATTACGATAAAGAATTTTTAATTTCCAAATAATTTTTAAATCGGCGTAAGGGGTAAGGCGTAAGGCATAAGTCGTAAGGGATAAGTCGTAAGACTTAAGGGGCAAGGGGTAAGGCGTATGGCGTAAGTTATAAGGCATAAGACGTTAGGGTAAGTAGTTGGTATTAATTATTGTATTTTCTTTTTTGGAATTTGGGATTTAAATTATTGGGATTTAAAGAATGGGATCTTAAAATTAACGACATATATTTTTATTTCGTCTTAATCCAAAGTTTAATTAATATATTTACTAACCTAAAAATTGAATTATGAAAAAAGTGTACTTTATTTTATCGCTAATATTGTGTTCTGTACTATTTGCTCGCGCTGCTTATCAACCTATTGCTGTTACTGGGTTTAACGCTGATGTGATTGCAAATGGAAATGGAACAGCCATTAGTAGCACTACTACAGATGTGGATGGTGTTAACTTTTGCTTGGTTGCACAGAATTTTTTCAACACTGCAGCGCCACCTTTTTTTCTACCAAATAATGGTACGATAAATAGTATCACAACGCCTGGTTTGCAATTTCAATTGGCTGACTATTCTAGCAATAATAGTCTACGATTAACTGCTACTAATGCAGGAACTTTAACTTTTAATACACCTTCTACAGCTGGTAATATTTATCTACTCATGACTACAGGAAGTGGTTCTTGTACAGCAACGGTTACCATCAATTTTACCAATAGTACAACCCAAGTATTCACAGGATTAAATATTGCGGATTGGTTTAATGGCACTGTAATTAGTACACAAGGGATTGGTAGAATTGATAGAAATACCAATGTATTTGGTGGTGATGCAAGTAATCCAAGATTGTATGAATTTGTTTTGCCTTTGTCTGCTGGTAACTATGCCAACTTAATTTCATCTATTACCGTAACAAAAACGAGTGCAGCAGGTATTCTTAATGTATTCGGTGTCTCTACGTTAAGTCCTTGTACAGGAACACCTATTGCAGGTGCCACAGCAGCTTCAGCAACTAATCCCTGTCCAGGAGTTGCTGTGAATTTTGGGTTAACAGGTGGAACTTCTGGCGTAGGATATGGATACCAATGGATACGATCTACTTCAATTAATGGAAGTTATACTTCATTACCAGGTGCAACAAATGCAACTTATTCTGCAACGCCAACTGGTACAAAATGTTATCGTTGCGTAGTGACTTGTTTGTCAAGCGGTGGATTCGATACCTCAAGTCCTATTTGTGTTACTGTGCAACCATGGAGTGCCACTGGACCTTGTTGGTGTATTCCTACTTATACGAATGGTGGCACTACAGATAATATAACGAATGTCTCCTTAGGTACACTAAATAATAATACAGCAGCTAGTGGAAATCCAAGTCCGTTTTATGTCAATTATACTTCTGCGCAAGTAGGCACAGGAGCTACTTTGAATATTCCTAATTTATATATTGGTCAAAATACAACTGCCTTTATTACCTACAATACAGACCCCAGCCAATTTGGTGCAATATGGATAGATTATGATCACAACGGTGCTTTTGATGTATCTGAATATGTTTCGCCAAATACAAATGCTGGTGGAAGTGGCACGCATTCTATTATATTAAATCCGCCATCAGGAACCACGGTACCAGGTGTAACACGAATGCGCATTCGAGGTGCAGATGATGCACAGATGGCAAGTACACAGCCTTGTGGACCAACCAATTCTACCTTTGGTGAAACAGAAGATTACTTAGTCAATTTATTAGCGCTTACAAATCATGATCCTGCAGTTACATCTATTACTGCACCAAGTGGGAATTGTTTTTCTGCAAATTCAACAGTCTCAGTGCAGGTTACTAATTTTGGTTCCTTAACCATTAACTTATTTGCTAACCCAGTTGTGTGTACTTTATATGTGAATGGACCAAGTGGCATTGTGCCTTATTATGCTACATTGAGTACAGGTATATTAACAGGATTCGCTGGTAATGCCGTAACAGCAAATTTTTTCAATGTGAATTTATTTAACGGTGGAAATTACTATTTGAATACAAGCCTTACTATTGGAAATGCAGGTGGTGTAGTCAATGGAAGTTTAAGCAATGATTCTCTAATGAACGCAATAAATATATTAAATTTTAGACCAACGGCTGGTCCTGATTATCCATTATGTCAATATAGTTCTATTCCTTTCGGGCAAGGGCTTACCGTATCTGGTTGTGCAACACCAATACAAGATTCTGTTACCATTAATTTTACCATCACTGGACCATGTACAGACAATATAGGTGCAACAGGCGGTGGTACAAGTTTTGGATTACCTGCCAACTGTGCTGATCAATTTGCATGTCCTTTTGGAAATGGCATTATTCCTGCATTGCCGCTTGGTGCATCGTTTACGGGAAGTGGAACTTTAACGGTGACACACATAGCCACTATCGGTGCTTCATTTGCCAGTGAAGTCAGAATGAATTTATATGGTTCGTCTCCTGTTGGTACCAATTTATATTCACCCGGATTAGCTGGAGCTGTAGGGACTACAAATCCTAATTTTAATTATTCACGACCTATTTCTGCGGCAAATTTATCGGCCATATTTTCTGGATTAAGTGCGGGAAGTACTCTGAATTTAGGGTATTGGGAATCATTCAATGATATACCTGGAGGTACAGACATTACATTGAATGCAACAGGCTTACCTAGCACTGCGTCATTGAAAATATATTATCAATATGTGCCTGCTTCTTTCGAATGGTATGTTGCTCCTGTTGGTGGAAGTAGCATTTATAATTTATCGCCATTCAATCCATTGACTACGGCAAATTCAGGAATTACCAATTCTAATACTGTTGGGACTACTACTTTTTATGCGGCTTGTCAAGGAAGTTCAGCTTGCAGAGTTCCAGTTAATTTAGTTATTAATCCTACACCTATCGCGATTCAAGATACTTTGGTAGCATGTGAATATGCAGTCAGCTCTAATGCGGCCATTTTCGATTTGACAAGCATGAATAGTTCCGTATCGAACGGGAATCCACTAACCAATGTGGAATATTATTTTGATCAATCCTTGGCTGCATTAATTCCAACTCCTACCACTGATACATCCAGTACTAATTTTATTTACACTAAAGTTATATATTCTACAACAGGATGTTTTGCGAGTGATAGTCTGTTGTTAGAAGTGGCTACTTTGCCTGATTTTCCGAGCAATGTAGTTTCAGGATTTGCATGTGCACCAAACTGTATAGATGTTGCTTCACTTATTCCACAATTCAGTACCGTGCCACCTGGAACAGATACATTGTATTATTCGAATCCACTTTGCACCGCCATATTTCCTAATCCGCATTGTATCCAAACTGCTGATACTGTCTATATGGTTTTTGTAACGAATTCAACGGTGTCATGCACAGATACTGCGGTTGCCCATATTAATGTTATCGGCGCAACCAATCAAATCGCGAATCAAGATCCTTTGAACTTTTCCATTTTTGGATCTGTCGGTTGTAATGTAGTTTCATTCACAGATGGTGCTTCCGATACACTTCGAACATCAATAGATTGTAAGCGAGTTGCAGCTGTTACAGATTACGTGAATGGCAATGCTTTAGGAAGTACAAGTGTTTGTGAAGATATAGATGCAGGTGTGCCTATTTATAACAATCAACCTTACGTAAATAGATCTTACCAAATTACGCCGACTGTGAATGATAGTGCCTATGTATGTTTGTATTATTTGGATGATGACTTCCAACAATATAATAGTCAAGCGAGCATTAGCAATTATCCATCATTGCCAGTTGCAAGTAATCCGAATACAACCACATTATGTATCACTCAAGTGGAAAATGGACCTATTGGACAGCCAGGAAGTACAGCCATATCTATTCCAAATTCGGTAATGAATATTAGTTATGATGCCGCTACAACGGTATGGACAGTTTGCTTTCCAGTAGATAGTTTTTCTTATTTTTATTGCCATTCTTGTAACCCTTTCAATTTTCCATTACCAGTAAATTTAGTGTTTACAGGCAAGCCTGAAAATGGCATGGCGCATTTGAATTGGGTAACAAGCAGCGAACAAAATAACAGTCATTTTGTAGTAGAAAGAAGTAGAGATGGAAAGGTTTTCAATTCTATCTCTTCTAAGATATGGAGTCAGGCACCGAATGGAAATAGCCAAACAACATTGACTTATGATTATTTAGATGCGATGCCAAACAATGGACATAATTATTATCGCTTGCAACAAAATGATTTGGATCAACACCAAAGCTATAGCAAAATAGTAGATGTATATTTTGGCAATGAAAGCATCGTGAATTTATATCCTAACCCAATCCATACGAATTTGAATATCGACATTTCTACACCATATTCTACAACTGCATTTGTGAAAATTATGGATGCAACAGGCAGAACAGTTCGTTCTATTTCTATTCAATTATTAGCAGGTAATAACCATAGCCTAGTCAATATGGAAGGCTTAGCAGATGGTGTGTATATGGTACATATCAGTAATGAAAGAGGTTTGAATTATTCGCAAAGTGTGCGGAAGAATTAGGGCTTACTTCTGTATAAAAAATAATTTTTAAGGCTTCATCATTCTGAGTTTCAAGAATTGAGAATAAGGTATTTGCATATTAGTATGCCAACCCGTATAGCTTGCAATTAGAATGAAGGTGGAATCATAGAAATCATTTTAATCAAAAGAACCTGCACTGAGCGTAGCCGAAGTAACCTGCACTGAGTGTAGTCGAATCAACCTGTACTGAGCGAATTCGAAGTATCATAGTTCAGACAATATACTGGCATTTTTGATAAGTAGTCACGGGTTGCAAACCCGCGCCAGCCAACAAGCTTATAGCACATCATAACAGCAACAAATCATAATAATCACCTCAATCAAATAAATCATAGTTCAGACAATAACTCAATACAACATCCTAAATTTAACCGTCCCTGCTATGTTCTTTATTTCTTGAATAATTTCAGGACTGTAATTGGTGGCAACATCGGTAATTACGTAACCTATATGTTCATTGGTTTTGAGGTATTGTGCTTGAATATTCACATCATGTTTGGCGAACACCGCATTGATTTTTGCCAAGATACCAGGTTCATTTTTATGGATATGTAAAATACGATGTGAATCTTCGAAGGATGGTAATTGTACTTCTGGGAAATTGACCGCCCCATAAGTGTCTCCTTTGTTGGTATAATTGATTAATTTATTGGGCACGTAATCGCCAATATTTGCTTGTGCTTCTTCGGTGCTTCCGCCTATATGCGGTGTGAGTATGGTATTGGGTAAGCCGCGTAATGGACTGATAAATTCTTCATCATTCGACTTCGGTTCATCAGGGTAAACATCAACTGATGTGCCCCATACTTTCCCAGAAAGTATGGCCTCTTTGAGTGCATCAATATCCACGATATGTCCGCGAGATAAATTCAAAAAAAGCACATTGTCTTTCATCATGTCGAACTGACTTTTGCCAATCAAAAATTGATTACTTTCACGACCATCTACATGCATGCTAATCACATCCGATTTTTGTAAAAGCTCTTCTAGAGTTTTACACTTACGCGCATTACCTAATGCTAATTTATCTGCTACATCATAAAAACAAACTTTCATACCTAGCGATTCAGCAATGACAGAAAATTGCGAACCAATATTTCCATAACCAATTAATCCCAATATTTTACCGCGTATTTCAAAACTATTTTTTGCCGATTTATCCCAAACGCCTTGGTGTAGTGAATTACTTTTGGTCAATACATTACGCATCAACATAATCATTTCTCCAACTGCTAATTCAACCACAGAGCGAGTATTAGAGTATGGGGCGTTAAATACAACAATGCCATTTTGTGCGCAGCAGATGGTATCAATTTGATTAGTGCCTATACAAAATGCGCCTATGCACATGAGTTTTTGTGCATGTTGTAAAACGGTTTTTGTTACCATTGTTTTAGAACGAATGCCTAAAATATGGATGTCTTTTATTTTCTCACAAAGCTCGGTTTCATCCATAGCTTCTTTGATGGCAATTACATTAAATCCTTCTTGATTAAAAATGTCGAGCGCAATTGGATGCACATTTTCGAGAAGTAAAACATTGATTTTATTTTTTGGAAAAGATAGTGTTGTGTCCATATTTAATAATTAAAAAGGTCATCTAAGGAAGCAATGACTTGATCTGCATGTTGTATTAATAGTTCTCGTTTTACATTTTCGGTAAACAAATAAAATGTATTTGCCAATCCCGATTCTTTCAATTGATAATCTGTATAACCATCGCCAATGACAATGATATTTCCTTGCAATTTTAATTGTTGAAGCCATTTTACTTTTCCATTCACTTGCGATAAAAGATTGTTCGTATCGTATCCAATTATTTTTTGTGCATCGTTATACAAAAAATCATTACCAAAAACATGACTTGCTTGTATGCCATATTGGGTAACAACTGGCAAAATATATTCTCTAAATCCACCAGAAACGATATAGATATTTTCGGCGTTGCTGGATAAGAAATCTTGATGACGAATAAAGGAGTTAGTAACTTTTGTTTGCAAAACTTTTATCAATTGGTCTACATGATTTTTATTGGCTTCGAGCAAATCTATTCGTTTGCGTAGAGTTTCGTCAAAAGCCATTTTTCCAGTCATGCCTAAGTCGGTGATGTCTTTTATTTGTTGTAATATTTCTGCTTTATATGGATGATGTTGTAATGAAATATTTGCCAATTCATCCATAGCTTCTACTTGAATAAAAGTACTGTCAAAGTCAATGATATAATAGGTTTGTGGACTAGACATACAATTAATTCGGGATTATTTTTCCAGGATTTAAAATAGAATTTGGATCAAATACCAATTTTATTTTTCGCATCAATTCCAATTGTATTTGTGGCATCACTATCGACATATATTCTTTTTGAACTAGACCGATTCCATGCTCTCCACTAATGGTTCCATTTAGTTTTTTACAAAGAAAAAATATTTCCCGAATGGCATCTTTTACTTCGTTATTCCAATATTCATCCGACAAATTATCTTTCAAAATATTCACATGTAAATTGCCATCACCAGCATGGCCATAACAAATGGTGCGAAGTTGATAACGAGCAGCAATCTCTTTGACTCCTCTGTATAAATTGGGCAATGCAGCACGTGGCACAACTGTATCTTCTTCTTTGTACACATTATTTTTTTTGGTTGCTTCGCCAATGGTTCGACGTAGTTTCCAAAAATATTCTTTCTGGTCTGCTGTGTCTGCCAACAATATGTCAATGCAATGTAGTTCATATAAAACAGTGCAAAGTGTATCAACTTCTTTTGCAATTTGTTCCGAATCATTGCCATCTATTTCAATCAATAAAAAGGCTTCTACTTCTGCCGGAATATGTAAAGCTAAACCCGTTAAGGCACTCGATAATTTAAATGCATCGGGTTCAACAAATTCACATACTGAAGGATTACAGCCAGCAATGAATAGCTTGGAAACCGCAGCACAGGCTGTTTCTGGACTGTTGAAGGAAACCAATAATAAAGTATTTTTGGTTGGATAGGGGATGAGTTTTAATACAATTTTTGTTACGATACCAAGAGTGCCCTCACTGCCAATCATCAAATGGGTGAGATTATATCCAGTGGAATATTTGAGGGTATTAGCACCTGTCCAAATGATTTCTCCTGTTGGTAAAACCACTTCAAGATTTAATATATAATCACGTGTTGTTCCATACTTTAATGCACGTGGTCCACCACTGGCATGTGCTACATTACCACCAATAAAGCAACTGCCTTTACTTGCAGGATCTGGCGGATAAAAAAGTCCTTTTTCAATGACTGCCTGTTGCAATGTTTCATTGATTACTGCTGGTTCTACAATGGCTTGAAAATTATCTTCGTCGATAGAAATAATTTGATTCAATCTTTTTGTAGATAAAACAATACCACCATAAATAGGTAATGCAGCACCGCTCAAACCCGTACCAGCGCCACGTGGTGTGACAGGGATATGATGTTCATTGCAATGTATAAGTATGGATGAAATTTCTGTATTGTTGGCAGGAAATAATACAATCTCAGGTGAATAGATTAGATCTTCCGTATGGTCTTTACTAAAAACGGCTAAAGTTTCTGCATCATATAATACATGGTCTTGGCCTAATAATTGGACAAAAAAATCGATATCTGGGGTTTGTATTTTGTGGTAAGTCATGCCGACAGTATAATGTCGCAATACTACAAAAAAGGAAGTATATTTTGCATGGAAATGATATACACACGAACAGCAAATCCATATTTCATTTTTGAAACCTACATTTGCTGCGATTTATGCCCCAATTAAAATCTCTTACGAAAGCATACAGTGGTATCAGCAAAGAAATGTGGATACTCGCTATAGCCATGCTCATCAACCGATGCGGCAGTATGGTATTGCTTTTTATGAGCGTATACCTTACCCAAAAAATGAATTTTAGCATTTCAAAAGCTGGGTTAGTTTTGTCGATGTTTGGATTGGGTTCATTGCTTGGTGCATTCGTTGGAGGCAAGTTGGTAGATCGGTATGGCTTCTATCCTATTCTTTGGTCTAGCTTGATTTTGAGCGGCATAATGTTGTTGATACTTGGGCAAATGGAGCATTATATATGGATCGCCATATTTACTTTTATGGTCACTGCCACTGGTGATATGTTTCGACCCGCAAATATGGCTTCCATTAATTCATATTCTCATAAAGAAGGTTATACGCAAGCGATTGCATTGAATAGGTTAGCCATGAATTTAGGCTTTACCATAGGCCCTATTTTAGGCGGTTTTTTAGCATTTTATAGTTATCATTTTTTATTCTGGGCAGATGGTATTACCTGTATCACTGCAGCAAGTTTTCTTTTATTGAAATTGCCGAAGAGAGAACAAGTTAGAGTAGATAAAAAAAGTATACCGACGCATATTACCTTGAGTCCATACAAGGATGCGAACTATCTCTACTTTTTGTTCTTCACTATGTTGTATGCCTTGGCATTTTTTCAATTGCTTACGACCTTGCCTTTATTTTATAAAAATGAATATCAATTGAGTGAAAAATATATCGGTTGGTTGATGGCATTGAATGGTATTGGCGTTGCGGTAATGGAAATGTTTTTGTTGTATTATATCCGCAACAAATGGACGCAATTTAAATTTATTGCATTGGGCTGTTTGCTATTGATAGTTGCTTATTTAATTCTAATGCCAGTGCATAGCATCCCTATTTTAATCATCAATATTCTCTTGCTCACCTTTTCAGAAATGGTGGCAATGCCATTTATGAGTACCTATATGATGCATCGCTCGGAAGGAAAAAATATGGGAGATTATTCTGCATTGTATTCTATGAGTTGGTCTACGGCTTTAATTTTAGCACCAGTTTTTGGTACACAAATCATTGATCATTTTGGATATGCGTATTTGTGGGTTGGACTTGCGGCTATTGGTACTATTGCGTTTGCAGGATTTCGTTGGCTTGAATTGAGGTCGGTGGAAGAGTCGAAAAGGAGTGTGTAATTATCAGAACACAATAGGATCTTGTCCTTGCTGTTGCAAATACCTATTTGTTTTTGAAAAATGTTTGCAACCAAAAAATCCTTGATAAGCAGATAATGGTGATGGATGTGCAGCTTGTAAAATAATATGTTTTGTAGTGTCAATCAATGGTATTTTGCTTTGTGCATGTTTCCCCCATAACAAAAATAAGATCCCTTTTTTTTGCTCCGATATTTTACGAATAATCGCATTCGTAAATTTTTCCCAACCCATATTTGCATGACTCATGGGTTTATTTTCTTCTACAGTCAATGTGGTATTGAGCATCAATATGCCTTGCTTCGCCCAATGGGTTAAATTGCCATTCGTCGGAATTTCTTTGCCAATATCTTGATGTAACTCTTTATAAATATTTCGAAGTGATGGTGGAATTTTAACGCCATCTTGTACACTAAAACATAGTCCATGTGCTTGCCCAAAACCATGATAAGGATCTTGTCCGAGTAGCACTACTTTTACTTGTTCAAATGGCGTGTATTGAAAAGCATTGAAAATATCTTTTTCGGCAGGATAAATGATTTTATTTTTTGATTTTTCAGTCTCCAGAAACTGCATCAATTTTAGAAAATATGCAGCTTCCATTTCTTCTTGTAATACTGCTTTCCAACTGGCTTCTAATTCTACCTGCATTATCTACATCATTAATTGATAAAGACCCAATGGAATCCAAAATGCATACCAAAATTTTGCGCAGCATAATGACTATAGTTGATATTATTTCGGGTGAAAATTTGTTGCAATTCATTGAACGCAATAGAAGCTCGATATCGTTTAACTTTAAAATTGAAAAAGTAACTGCATTGCGGAAAATTACTAATCAACCTAGTGTATTGGTTTCCAAATCCGAAATAAATAGGAGAGTAGTTGTCGGCATAATAACGTGTATTCCAATGTACTTCAAGCCCTGTTGAAATTTGTAATTTCTTTTTGAAAATAAAATTATTATAACTCAATATATGACGTGCCGCAAATACTGGAACATGCACTGGTGTTGTATTTGCAACCTGTTGGAACAATAATACATTTTGTAAAGCAAAACGACTAACATGAAATTCATTTTGTGTTTGCAATTGGATCAACGGAAAAACTTTATCGTATTGAACTGCATGGAAATTACTGTCTCTATACAAATAATTGCCAATGAGGAAATAATTTAGGTTCACATGTACTCGATGATATTCATTGTTGTATTGCAGAAATAATTTAGAGATGGATTGTTTATTGAATGAATGGGCAGAAGTGAAAAAGTTAGTTTGATATTGGGAAAATAAATAAGGCGCAGTCTGCACACATTGTACCAACCCTAATTTGATATCGCCTATTTTTTTGCTAAAATTTCGCCCCGCTTGTCCATGTAAATTAAAATTGCCAATCGCATTTCCTGTGAAATAAATTTGCAATGCCGCATCATATATCCATTCTTTGGCTTGCGTACTTTCTTTTTTCAAATTTGCAAACACATAATTATTAAGATATTGTTTTTCATACAAACCATTAAAAATAGATTCGACTTCTAAGCCATAGCCAGCTTCGGATTGCAATGTTTTTTGATGTACTGTAATATTACCCAAAAGAGAAAAAGAATTACCTATTTGATGTAGTGTTGTGTTGCTGTACACTGAATCATTATTGCCAAAAATAAACGAACCTTCTTGCGTGTAAAAGGTACTGTCGGGGCGCATATCTTTAAACTTGTATTTATCAAAATTCGTATACAATGTATGCCTTATACCAAATATGGGTTTGAAGGAATATATTTTTTCTGTCGAATCTATATTATACAAACTATCTGCTTTACCAATGAAATATTGTTGCTGTAGGTTCAAAGAAAGATTGCGATAATAATTGGTGACTGATGATCTATTCACGCCAGTACTGCCTGCTTCAATTGAAACGGGTATGAGCCTTTTGTCATTATAATTCGCATAGAGTAAATAATTTTCATCGATAATGCCACCATTTTCATCTTGTTGAATTTTATTGTAAACTAAGGATCCATGCAGTTGGTAGCGTTGATTCGTAGAGATATAATTTGTACTAACTGAAGCATTGTCGTTATTTGTTTTTTGTAATTTATAAAATCCTGGCGAACCAATTTTGCGATAATTGATAGCGACATTCCAATTTGGTTTTATATTTTGGGTATGTATCAAATGGATCATTTGTTCTTGCTTAGTGCCTATTCGATAAAAGGCATCTGTATAAGGACGAGTGGTATTGTAATATTTTATTTGCTTAGGTAAAAAAAGATTGGACTGTAAAGAAGTGAGACCAAGATGTAAAGAGGCATCCAGTATTGGATCAAAAAATAAGGACTGCGAAGCGGATGCAAAATTACCTAAGTCGAATTGCCAACTATTTAATAATGGATTCTGTTGCAAGGTAAGGATGCTACTATCTGGCATTCTTTTGAAGGTATCGGCCAATGTATATTCAAGTATGCGAATATGATCATCCAATGCAATTTGTGATTTAGATGAAGTGTCGTTGGCGCGAATTTCATCTTCTGGAAAAACGGATTTTGTATTTCTACCAAATTGCCCAAATGCATGAAAATGAAAAGTCATTAGCACAAGGCAAGTGGCTAAACAAATTATTATTTTTGCATAAAGTTGAATCTTATTTTGTTTCATTCAAGGTTAATATTGTCCTACAAGTTCCTTAAATAGTAAAGCCATTTTTGGTGCGGCAATATTCGCAGCTTCCAGTACTTCTTCATGGGTGATGGTATTCATTTCATCGCGGATGCCAAGATCCGTAATTACACTCATGCCGAATACTTGCATACCCATGTGTTTGGCAACAATTACTTCGGGTACAGTGCTCATGCCTACTGCATCTCCGCCTATGATGTGCAACCATTTATATTCTGCTTTGGTTTCAAATGTAGGCCCTTGCAATCCTATATACACACCTTCATGAACAAGTATATTTTTTTGTTGTGCAATGGCTTTTGCTTTCGCTATTAAATCCAATGCGTAAGGCTCAGTCATGTCTGGAAAACGAGGTCCAATTTTTTCATCATTTCTACCCCGCAAAGGATGTTCAGGAAATAAATTGATATGGTCGTTGATTATCATTAAATCGCCTACTTTAAAATCGCGATTCATTCCACCTGCTGCATTGCTGACCATCAATAAGGTAGCACCTAATTGTTGCATTACGCGAACTGGGAATGTAACTTCTTGCATGGAATAACCTTCGTAATAATGAAAGCGCCCACTTAAAAGGATGACCTCTTGTTGATTTAATTTGCCGAACAATAATTTTCCACCATGACCTTTTACAGTGCTCACCGGAAAATTTGGAATGTCTTCATAATGTAATGAATGACTCACTTCTAATTCGTTCACTAAACTACCCAATCCACTACCGAGTATAATTCCAACCTTTGGTTTTTCAGAGACGATGGATTGAATGAAAGCGACAGTCTCGTTTACTTTGGTGATGTCTACATTTTGCATTGGGCAAATATAATATCATTGTATGGAATATAAAGGTGCTTGTAAGAATTGTCTGCAATGCAAACCAAAGGATAGATTGAAAAATATTAATATAACTATGGCGCTATGACTTCTGATAAATGACTAATATTGCACAAGATTTGAAACAGTGTGCTTCGATATTGCTTTTATTCATGTTAACTTGGCAAACCATGTTTAAAGCAGGTTTCATTGTATATTGGAAAGCAAATCAAGCTCATATTACAGAAGCTTTTTGTGAAAACAAAAACAAACCACAAATGTGCTGTAACGGAAAATGTTACTTGAACAAACAGCTTAAAAAAGCAGATGATACGGAAACCGATAAGCGCAAGTTGCCAAATGCATTTTTGAAATGGAAATCAATGGATTTATTTGTCGCGCAAAATAATAGCTGGACTATTGGAAATTCTTTGTTTTCATGCAAAGAATCAAGACCAACCTACCTAAGTTCAAATATTTTATCAGGTTATCATAACGCCTTATTTCGACCGCCTCCAGTTATTTAATTTATAAAAACTTATCCAATGGCTATCCGTGTAAACGCTTAGCCGAATTTCTTATGCTTAAAATAAATTTAAATAAAAATGTTAAAAAAAATTTCATTCATTCTTGTTGCAATAATAGCAACAACACAGGCTTTCAGTCAATGTGCCTGTTGCGCTGGAGCATGCTCTGGCTCATCAAATGGCGATTATAACAATGGTATTTTAACACTCCAAAAAAAGCAATTTGTACTAGAAGGATATGCTGAATATAGAACAATTAAAATCATGCAGGAGCAGCAAGTATCTTCCGACTCTATGACAGAAGAGGAAACGCCATTAAAGACAATGCTGCTTTATTCAGTAGGGCTTCGTTATAGTATTTCCAATAAAATTACCGTTTCGGCTTTGCTGCCTTATACTTTTTTACATACAGACAATGGTAACGACAAGGGAATGGGTGACCTTATTCTTTTAGGCACCTATAATGTGTACAGTAAAAATAATTTAAATGTAGCATTACAAGCAGGAGTTGAACTTCCGACAGGTATTCAAAAGAATTCTAATTTCGATAATACAACGGTTGTATTAGGTTCAGGTTCTGTAGATCCAATGGCTGGCGTACTATTTTCTAAGCGTTGGGATAAACTTACTCTGAACGGAAATGCACTGTATAAGCATACTACTGCAGGCTTTGAAAAAAACTATTATGGAAGTTTGTCTGTTCAAAACCTAGCATGGATGTATCGTCTAAAGGGCGAAAATCTAGATTGCGCGCGCGACAGCAGCACGAACAAAAAACACATCGAATTAGGTTGGACGCTTATGGCTGGTTATCATGGAGAATGGTTAGATAATATAAAAGAAGGAGAGGAAGTGGATAGGAATTCTGGTTATTATTTAGGCTATGCAACTTTGGGTACCAACTTTTCCTATAGAAAATGGGCATTGCCTGTAACGCTTTCACTGCCTATCGTTCAAAGAATGAACGGTGACCAAAATGATGCAGGTTTAAGACTTCGAATTGGCATAATAAAATTGTTGTAATACCATCTTGATTTATAAAATAGACCAAAGGGCTTTTTAGAAATCTTAGATGGTATTATGCCGATTGAATAACAGATGGTCTATCTATTATTTCACATCGGTATAAAATTTAATGCCCAATGGCTATGTAGAATGTAGGGGATTAGTAAGATGCTTGAATGAATAATCAGATATGCTTTCAATTCCCTTCATTCTTTTCTTGAAAAAATAAAGTGAACTTCATTTTGAGATCGATTTTGAAATGAACTATTTCGCCACTACATACTCCCATTTATTCATTCCTCTATCATATTTTACTCTAACTCTTTGCCCTTTTTTAATTCTAATACTTTTTTTGATATTGATATTGCCTTCGCCAACAAGTGTATATCCATCTACAGCAATGAAGATGATTTCACCTTCAAAATATCGTTGCCAACTGTAGGATTCATCTGCATTCAATTGATTAAACAAAGCGATATAAGCAATGGAATCTGTTCCTCGAATATAATATTGATTATAATTGATATTGATATTTTCATCCATACTCAAAGCAGCTTTCAGCGTGTCTTTGCAAACAGCAGTTCGAGCATAAATATGAACCCCATTTTCGTTCTCCATCAACCATGCTATTTTCATGGGATTGATAGAGTCAATCAAGCTTTCTTTCAATGTTATATTCACATCGCGTGAGCCAATTTCGGTACTCGGATTGTAAATGGTTTGCGATGCTTCTTGGTTATTTGGACAATGCATCTTCGTAATCATGCAACTTGCTTTACTGGCTGTGGGCGTGCATTGTATAAAACGTACACCAAACACTGTTGGATTATCAAACCATGTTTGCGTGTTGTAATCTAGATTCAACATGCCATTGTAAGTACATTCAAAAATATCATCAGTCGAATGGTATTGAATAATAGAGGTGTCGCCTACAATGCCATTGCCCAATTGCATACCTAAATCCACAGGACGATATTCATTTTTAGAAGATTGGATATTTATTTTTAATGGGATTAAAGTATTATTATCGACACCAAATGCAGAGGATGATTTGATGGAATTATTTTTGAAAGTAATCGTAATTTCTTTATCCGCAATGTCCGAAGAAATATTGTTGCAAGACACAGCACGCAAAACAGAACGTCCGAAAAAATTACCTACTATTAAACAACTATTTACGCAGTTGATGGCATAACCTCTACTAAAAAAAGTATTATTTCTTACAATCGGTTTGGTATAATAAAAACCTAAATCAATGGCGTTGTTGGCGGTAGAATCAAAAAAATTATTTTCGAATTCTTGGTATTTTGTTCGGTTCGCTTCATTTGCTGGAAATTTGACATGACTTAATTCCGGACTGCCTACAAAACGAATGGCAGTCGTGTAATTTCTGTAAAAAGAACAACCCGTAATTTTTGTATTCGTTTGTGGCGATAGGGTAATGGACTGTCCAAACTCTTGATCCGATTGCGATTCAGAGGCAAGTAATCCATTGCGAAGAAAGGTAGTATTGTTGGCATGAAAAGTTTTTTCGCCAACCCCTGTCATGCTTGCACCCATTGCACCGAAAGATTCAATTTGTGTATCATCGATTTGTAACCACTGCCGACCTAATCCAGTTGCAATAATGCCATTGTAAAAATTACCGGTAATCTTACAATTCTTCACCACAGTTTTTACGTTACCATTGCTCATATGAATGGCGCAGGTACTCTGGTTAAACTCTTTAATATAACCAGGATTACTTGGGCCGATTAAATCAAGATTATCAAATATGACAGTTAATTTCGGATCATTGACTTGGTTAGAAATAGCAAACATTTCCCAATTGAAAGTAGGATTATCATTTGCCATAAACAGTTTAGAATTCAACCCATCTCCTTTGAAAGTAATGTTGACACTGTCTTTGGCAATGACGTGGATACAAGCGTTCATCATACCGAATTCAAATCGATAATCGCCAGCTGGGAAATAGATGATACCGCCGCCAGAACTAAGAACCGCAGCAACTAAGGAGTCTAAACTTTTTACATTTTGTACTTGATCTTGTTCAGGACTAATCCCAAATTTACGTACGTTATAGTTTGCAGTTTCCGCCTTGGAGATGCCGCAACAAGCCATGAGTACACCCAAAAATAAAATATATTTCATTGGACAAATGTAATTCAAGAAGTGATAAGTTGAAATTAGTAAGGCGTAAGGCATAAGGCGTAAGGCGTAAGGTGGCATTTGCAATTAAGCATTTACCATTGGCAATACTAAAAATGAAATGAGAATATTTTGGTCGGCATACACGTCCTGACGATAAATGTCAGGATCCGTTTCCGCTCAAAGTAGCGGAATGAGGACTATTCCTTCCAATCTTTTTTGCTTCAAAGCAAGCAAAAAAGGATTTCCACTCAATCGTTGCCGCAAAACATCCAACCTACAAAATGATGTGCTCATTACGTATTTAGTTTAGCCTTACAATTAAACATTTACCATGTAGAAATGAGGTTTTGTGCATGTATTTTACAGGTGTATCTGCTTACACATAGGACGCCGCACTTTCCGTATATATTTGGAATTAAAAATAATACTTTATACTTGCAAAAATTTTACACAACCAGAAACGGTAAGCATGGCAAAGAATTTATTGATTGTGGAGTCCCCCGCTAAAGCGAAGACGATAGAGAAAATACTCGGTTCTGACTTTCAAGTGAAGTCTTGTTTTGGGCATATTCGTGATTTGGAAAAAGATGCGATGGGGATTGATGTTGCGAATCATTTTAAGCCATCCTATAAGATTTCGGATGATAAAACAAAGGTTGTAAATGAATTAAAACAATTGGCAAAAAATGCAGAAGTTTGGCTAGCAACGGATGAGGATCGTGAGGGAGAAGCCATTTCGTGGCATTTGTGTGAAGTGCTTCATTTAGATCCAAGTACTACGAAGCGAATTGTGTTTCATGAGATTACGAAGCCAGCCATTTTGAAAGCAGTTGCAAATCCTCGTTTAGTCAATATGGATTTGGTAAATGCACAGCAAGCACGCCGAATATTAGATCGAATAGTTGGGTTTGAATTGTCACCCGTTTTATGGCGAAAAATTAATCGCAGCAATTCTTTATCTGCAGGGCGAGTACAATCGGTTGCTGTTCGATTAATCGTAGAAAGAGAACGAGAGATAAATGCATTTAATACACAAAGTACCTTTAAGTTAGAAGCGCAGTTTAATGCCAATGATATCAATAATAAAGCAGTTTCGTTCAAGGCAGAATATGCAGATAGAATTGCGGATAGTAAAGGCGCAAATCATTTTCTGCAAAATTGTATTGGTGCATCGTACAAGGTAGATGATATACAAGTAAAGCCTGGTAAGAAATCTCCATCGGCTCCTTTTACTACTTCTACTTTGCAACAAGAAGCAAGTCGAAAATTGGGATACTCTGTTTCTCGAACGATGCAAATTGCACAAAAATTATACGAAAGCGGTAGTATCACGTATATGAGAACGGATGCAGTAAGTTTATCCGAAACCGCTTTACAAAATATTCAAGAAGAAATTATTAAGAACTACGGTGAAAAATACCACAAGCATCGAGTCTATAAAAATAAAAATGAAAATGCCCAAGAGGCGCATGAGGCAATACGTCCAACCAATATGGCAACTCGTGAAGTAGCAGATTGGGATATGCAACGCTTGTATGATTTGATTTGGAAACGTACCATGGCATCTCAAATGTCGGATGCTGAATTGGAAAAAACAGTTGCTAAAATTGGTATTTCCACACAACAAGAAAAGCTAACAGCGAGTGGTGAAGTTTTGAAATTTGACGGCTTTTTGAAATTGTATATGGAAGGCAAGGATGAAGAAGAGAGTGAAGAGGAGAATGAAGAAGGCATGTTGCCTTTATTAAGAGTAGGACAAGGTTTGGACATCGTAAGTATGCAAGCGATTGAACGTTTTTCGCGTCCACTACCAAGATATACGGAAGCTTCCTTGGTAAAAAAATTAGAGGAATTAGGAATAGGAAGACCGTCTACTTACGCACCGACAATTAGTACCATACAGAATAGAAATTATGTGATTAGAAAAGATAAAGATGGCATCCGTAGAAAATATGTAGTGTTATCTTTAGAAGGTGCAGAAATAAATGAAAAGGTACTCGAAGAAAATACAGGTGCTGAAAAAAATAAAATGTTTCCAACGGACTTAGGTATGGTGGTTACAGATTTTTTGAAGCAGCATTTTGAGCAAGTGATGGATTATAAATTTACCGCAAAAATTGAAGGTGAATTTGATGAAATTGCACATGGTAAAAAAGAATGGAGCAACATGTTGGGTGCTTTCTATACACCTTTTCATGAGCTGGTAAACACGACCATGGACACTGCGGAACGTGCAAGCGGTGAGCGTGATTTGGGCGTTCATCCCGAAACTGGCAAAAGAGTCTTTGCGCGAATTGGTAAGTTTGGTCCAATGATACAAATGGGCAATTCCGAAGATGAAGAGAAGCCAAGATTTGCAACTTTACGTAACACACAAAGTATTGAAACTATTACATTCCAAGAGGCATTAGAACTTTTTAAATTGCCATTGGTTTTAGGTGATTATGAAGGTAAAGAAGTGAGCGTGAACATTGGTCGATTTGGACCTTATGTAAAATATGGTGAGCAATTTGTTTCACTTGAAAAAGGAGAAGAACCATTGAGTGTAACTATGGAAAGAGCCATAGAAGTTATTAAAGATAAACAAGAAGGCGATGCGCCAATTGGTTATTATCAGGATAAACCCATCACCAAAGGCAAAGGGCGTTTTGGACCATTTATCAAATGGGATGGACTTTTTATTAATATACCTAGAGCTTATTTTTTTGAAACTATTAATGAAAAGGAATGTGCGGAATTGATTGAAAAAAAAGTAGAAAAGGAATCGCAACGTTATATTTTGCAATTTCCGGAAGAAAATATTTCTGTGGAGAATGGAAGATGGGGACCATTTATTAAGTGGAATAAAAAAATGTTGAAATTGATTGGTAAAAAATATACCAGTGAAGAAGCAGCATTGTTGACTTTGGAAGAAGTGAAAAAAATGGTAGAAACCCAAGTGCCGAATGCATTTGTAAAAAAGGCAAGTACAAGAAGTGCATCAACAGCAAAAAAATCAGTGACTAAAAAAGCAAGTTCTGCAAGCGCTAAAGGCACGACCAAAAAGGCTACCGTTAAATCGGCGGCACAGAAAAGAGCTGAGCGACAGATGAAAGCACAGAATGATAATTACTAAATTATAAGGTTGGAAATAGAAGAAAGAAATGAAGGCAACAAAGCCTATACCAGTTTCAAATCTAGCCTAGATTTGTCGATGGGTATTTTGTATATCATTATTGCTGGCTATGCAACCCAAATGCCTTTCATCATTGAGGCTTACGGCAAAAAAACAGTGTATATTATTGGCGGTTTATTTGTTTTGTACGGACTGTTTAGATTCTATCGAGGTTTTGTTGGCATTAAAAATATCTTCTTGAAAAAGCGATTGAGGCGGTAGACGGGTATCCTTTACACAGTCTATTTTTGAAAACATTAATCTCTTTTTTAGCAGAAGGTGGATGTAATGATTTTCTGTTTCCAGTTACCTTGTATTTTTTTTGTAATAAAGTTCAAGCTCCAAAATACATTTTTGCAACTTGAACTTTAGCGTAATAAATATGTTCTTCTAATTCTTTAACGTAAATTCCGTCCTTCTATTTTGGGCTCTACCTTCTTCAGAACTATTGTCTGCTATAGGTTTCGTGTCGCCAAAGCCAATGCTGCTGATACGTGATGCCGCAATTCCTTTTTCAATAAGATAGGCTTTACAAGCATCTGCGCGTTGTTGAGATAAGGTCAGATTATTTTCTGGGGTACCAACATTATCTGTATGACCTGCTATGTCCACTCTGTACGTTGGCTCGCTATTTAACATGCTGACGATATTATTTAAATCAGTGTAAGATGATTTATTAATTACCGCACTATTGGTTTCAAAATTGATTCCTTTAGCTGCTTTGGATATTTTCTCAATGACTTCTTGTTTAATTTCTGGACATCCATTATTGATCGAAGAAGCAACGGTAGGACATTTATCTACTTCATCATTAAATCCATCTCCATCTTTATCTGGAATTGGGCAACCTTCATATTTACTGATGCCCGCAATTTTTGGACACTTGTCTATATTGTCTGGAATCCCATCTCCATCTGTATCTGGGCAACCGCGTAATGCTTTTGGACCAGCGATATCTGGGCATTGATCTTCTCTATCCGGTATGCCATCTTTATCTTTATCAGGGCAGCCTTTCGTTTCTTTTCTACCTGGCAATGTTGGACAATCATCATCTTTATCTGCAATTCCATCGTTATCTCTATCTCTTATTAATGGTTTAGTTGGCACTACTTCTACTTTAGTTTTTTCCTTATTGCCCCACCAATACACCATACCAATAGAATGTGTGATATGGCTTTGATCTATTTTGGAAAGGGCAATTTGATAATTGGATTCTACATTCAGAAATATGTTTTTGCCAAGATGAATATTACAACCTAAACCTACTGGAACATCTATTCCTTGTTGGGTTTCACGCAATGTAGCACTTGCACCAAGACTTACATAAGGTGAAGCGATATAGGTTTCTTTGGGTAATAGGGACACATTTATTTTAGCGTCTAATCCAAGGTAGGGCAATTCTTTTTTAACGGTATTTGTGCCAAGTTTTGTGCGAATAAAACTGCTGTCTTTATCGGAAATAGGGTATTGTAGGTTGCTCACTGTAGCACCAAATTGTAGGTTTATATGCGAATGAACGGTTTGCCAATAACTTACTCTAATGGCAGGATCCCAAAATAATTTTTTTTGTATTTTTCCATCCGATTTACTTACTCTGTCGTTCAATAAGTAATTTCCCGTCTGTTTGCCATATAAATCTATACCAGCAAAATGAATACCTATACCGTGTTGAAGGTTTTGGGCTGAAAGGATGCTGCTTGCAAAACAGGTAATGAGCAAAGAAAATAATAACCGTTTTTTCATACAATAAAATTTACCTGCAAATGTATAGTCTTGCTTGCAAATATTGTATCTATTGGATTGTATTCATGTTATTAAAATGAAGATTTTTAGGGTTAGTTATTAACAATGTGCATTAATGATAAATAAAAAAATATCTCCTTGATTACCTTTGGGCTTTCTAAAACAAAATCATGGAACCTATTATTAAAATCTTTTCAGGAAATTCCACAATGGAATTGGCAAATAATATTGCTAATTTATACGGTCAAGATTTAGGAAAATCAACGATTCAACAATTTAGTGATGGCGAGTTTCAACCCGTTTTCAATGAAAGCATTCGCGGGAGTTATGTTTTTTTAATTCAAAGTACGTATGCTCCTGGTGATAATTTGATGGAATTATTGATGATGATAGATGCTGCACGACGAGCATCGGCACATTATATTACAGCCGTTATTCCGTATTTTGGTTACGCCCGACAAGATAGAAAAGACAAGCCACGAGTAAGTATTGCATCCAAGTTGGTAGCTAATTTACTGACCACGGCTGGTGCCAATCGTATCATGACGATGGATTTACACGCTCCACAAATTCAAGGTTTTTTTGATATTCCAGTGGATCATTTAGATAGCTCTGCTATTTTTATTCCTTATATTGAAAAATTACAAATTCCAAATTTGACCTTCGCATCACCGGATGTTGGAAGCACCAATCGTGTGCGAGAAGTGGCAAGTTATTTCGGTGCCGAAATGGTGATTTGTGATAAGCAAAGAAAACGCGCAAATGAAATCGCATCTATGACTGTAATTGGTGATGTTGTCGATAAGGATTTAGTATTGATTGATGATATTTGTGATACGGCAGGAACATTGACTAAAAGTGCTGCGATGCTAATGGATAAAGGCGCGAAAAGTGTTCGAGCCTTTTGTACACATCCTGTATTGAGCGGAAAGGCGTATGAGAATATTGAGAAATCATGCCTTAGTGAACTTGTAGTTTGTGATACGATTCCACTTAAAGAAACATCCAGCAAAATTAAAGTATTGAGTACTGCTGCTTTGTTTGCCATCGCCATTCGAAATGTGCATGAAAGTAAATCCATTAGTTCTTTATTTATTCATAGCAGATTGAAGGAACAAATGAAGAATCAATTCGTGAAGGAGGTGATTTAAAAGTAGAAAATATTCCATTTAAGGAAAGTTTACTACAGCATCTATTTAGAATATTTTCTATAAATAAATAAGGCGATAATACTAAAAAATACATTAGGAATCCAGACGGCGAGCATCGGATGAAGATTCCCTTTTACAGAAAAGGTAGTAGAAAATTGCATCATAAAAATGTAGCAAGCACTAATCATTAATCCAATGGCTAAATGGGAACCACTGCCACCTCGAACTTTTCGCGAAGCAATGCAAGCGCCAATGATAGAAAGCACGAACGCAGAAAACGGAGCAGAGGTACGCCTGTATTTTTCAATATAATATTCATTCAAATTCTCACTTCCTTTTTCAGATTCTCTTTTTAAATAAGCATTCAATTCGGTTGCAGTCATCATTTGTCGTGCTTCTCGACGTTCAATTAAATCGCTCGGTAGAAAGGCAAATTTTTTCGATTGAATTAATTTGAATTGCATGTCTTCATGAATATCTTTTGTCTTCCTGCTTAATGCATCAAATAATTTCCATTCTTTTTTGATAGAATCATATACACAATGATCGGCATTTATTTTTTCTATGATTTCTGTTCCATTTACTTTTTCATAGCTAAATCGGTAACCCATTTTTGATTCGGGATTATAGCTTTGCATATAAATATATTCATTCGGACTTATGCGCATATTGAAATTGTCATCTTTGCTATAGGACCTTTCCCACAGATATTTTTCTTCAAATGCCAAACGCTTTTTATTGGCAAGTGGAATTAAATATTGATTAGCCATCAACAGCGTCATAGAAATAATTCCAGCACCAATAAAATAAGGACGAAGAAAACGGCGGAAGGACATGCCTGAATTCAGCATGGAAATTATTTCTGAACGATTTGCCATTTTGGAGGTAAAAAAAATAACTGCCACAAAAATAAAAATCGGAAATAGTAAGGCGAGGATATAGGGTAGAAAATTAACGTAATAACCCAATATTTTTAAGGTTGGAACATCTCTATCTAAAAAATCTCTAACCTTCTCTGTAAAGTCTATTACGATGGCAATGGCAGAGAAAGCCATCATCAGAAATACAAAAGTGCTTAGGAAATTTTTTAATATGTATTTATCTAAAATAGTTAACATGTCATCCTATCGGTGAATTGCAAACCTAAAGAATAATAAGCAATCGACAATTGCCATTATTCAGTGAGCATGTTAAAATGTAGTATACAAGGATGATGTACATTCGATTTAAAAAATACAGGCATTCAAATATTCTAACCGAATTAATTAGCTGGTTGATATAGTTCCCAATATTCTTTCGGTGTTACAATTCTAGTTTGCTTGTACATAGGAAACGTAAAATCTGTTGAGTTACCTGTAATGATAAAATCTGCTAAACATTCATCCGCAAGTTCTAAAAATTTATTGTCATCAACATCAGAAATAAGTAAGATTTTGGTGGTAGGAAAATATTTCATAGACTTTGTTTCAATATCAGAGAGCAATTTCTCAGCGCGAAGAAAAAAATCATGAAATTTGGAAAACTTTTTTCTGGATAACACATCATAATATTCTGCTATTAATTCATCAGAAATGCAAAGGGTAAATTTGTCTTCCAGAAAAAGTTCATTGATAATACGGTATGAAAAACCATTTTGGATGATTGATGAAACAAATATATTTGTATCAATTACGATTCTTTGCATCTCTTCTTACCGCTTTTACCTCGTTCGTAATTTCTTCCATTGTCATTTTAGAGAGTCCATGTTTTTCGGCAAGTTCAATACATTTATTCAAATTTTGTCGCATCAATTCTTTACTAACCATATCAATAAATTCTGTAAAGGTTAGTTGGTCATTTTTCAAACCAAATTTGTTGTATTCAATATCTGATATAGAAACATTTAGTGTTCTCATCTTCATTATTCTTTTTTCAAATGTACAAAGAAAAGACTAAAATTATAATTTGGAATTTATCAAGAATTCTTTGCGAATGTATTGTCCATCATAAAGGGGGATTTTTTGATACAGTAAGAAATTTGAAGCAAAAATAGATTGATATTGGATGGATGATAATCTAAGTTTTGTGCAAGATGATACTTTCAATGTGAATCGTTCTACAATAAAAAAGGCTACCATTAAGTTGATAGCCTTTTGTTTTTATAAGTAGAATGTAATTATTCTTTAATCAATTTAGAATATTGCGTAGCGCCGTTTTGGTCAATTACTTTTAAAATATAAATGCCATTCGCTAAAGTAGAAATATTCATGTTTTCATTTGCGTTCACAGAACTTGTTTTTACTTTAATACCATTTACGGTATAGAAATCAACTGCATATTTATTGCCTTTATTCCCTTTAATCATAAAACTAGATTTTGTAGGATTAGGGTATATAGTTGCTAATTCGTTTTTAACATCATTTACTGTAGTCGGTGCTTGGAAATTGATTGAATACATCGATGTTGTTTTATTAATGGTAGAAGTTAAGCAAAGAGAATCAGAGCAGGTATTTGGAGACGGTGAAGATATGTATAAACAAATGGTATAACTACCTGCAGATGCATAAGTATGTGATGGATATGCACCTGTTGAGCTTGTACCGTCACCCCAATACCAAACATAATTCATTACAAGACCACCGCCATTGCTGGTATTCACACCGATATAGGTATGTGGTGCGCCATTAGAATCTGGGAATATATAAAAATTAGCTTGACAAGGTGGAGTAGAACCAATTGTAATAGTATTACAAATACTATCTAAACAGCCACTAACTGTATCGCTAATCAACAAGCATATATTATAAGTACCAGGTGTATTAGAAGACGTGTACGTACTTCCTACACCAGCTAAAGCATTATTAACAGTCCATGTATAGGTCATGGTATTACTTGCCGTGCCATTTGAAACACAGGTAACACTGCCATTAGAATTACTAGTATAAGTATAAGATGCTGTACATGGTGGTGGGTTAGTGGTAATAGTTATTGACTGGCAAGAAGAATCAGAACAATTGTTGATAGAATCAACTACATACAAACAAACAACGAATGGACCTGATGCATTGAAATTAGTGGTTGTTGTCACACCTGTTCCAGATGTGCCATTGCCGAAACTCCAATAATAATTGCTGAAGATTGAATTGGTTCCTGTAGCTGTAAAAGTTACAGAGCCGTTTGGTGATGCCGTATACGTCCAAAGTGCAGAGCATGGAATTTGGGCTTGCATTTTTACCGCGAAAAATGTTAAAAGGGCAATAAAAAGTAATTTTGTTTTCATGTTTTTTAATTAGATAAATAAATATTTTTTTCAGTTCAATAGACGAAGGGCTATTTTAATTTGTTAGCAAGATTGCAAATTAATTTTCAATTCAATAATTATCCATTTTTATGTAAGTAAAATAAATCGGTAATGCCATACGAAAATTGTTAAGAGAAAATGGTTTCTATAGAAGATGTATTGCGGCAACGATTGAAGTGGAAATCCTTTTTGCTGGCTCTGCAGCAAAAAGATTGGAACGTAAAGTCTGGATTCCTTTTTTCTAATCAGAAAAGGATCCTGATATTTATCATCAGGACGTGTTCGCCGCCCATCCTGTAGCATTAATTTTTTTTCAAAAAATACGCTACAGCAGAGCTCTCATGACATTTTTGGTATTGCAACAAATAAAATCCTTTGAGCTGAAGGCTTTTATTTATGAATGATTAATTTTTGTACTTGTCTTTTATTTTCTATTGTAGTTTCAATAAAATAAATTCCATCTGGTAAATTAGACAGTGCATAAGGAATGATATTCATGCCGACAGATAATTCTTTGTGCAGACTTTGCTGAATTGGAAGCCCTTGCATATTTAATAATTGGATGGAGATGTTGCTCGATTTTGTACTTTGTATCAAGAGTTGCGTCATCTCTTTTGCTGGATTTGGAAATACTTGTATAGAATTCATTTCCATCGAAGCTGAAGTAATGCCAACATGCGTCACAGGCACTTTATCTAAATGAATTCTATATGCACCGCTACCAAAAGTAAAAGCCAATAAGCTTCTATCTGAAGGAGAATAGACTAAGTCAAAAACCATACATGCGTTTGGCAAACCACTGTTCATCGCCGTCCAAGTAATTCCTTGGTCATTGGAACGATACACACCTATATCCGATCCTGCATATAAAGTATCTGGATATAAAGGATCTACTAATAGGCAATGAAATGGAATATCCGGAAGCGTAGTACTGATATCCGTCCAAGTTGTGCCACTATTTAAAGATTTAAATAAATGGCCTGCCCCAAATCCAGAGTAGGCAACATATACTTCTTTGCAATTTTTAGGATTGACTTCAATATCGCGTGGGTAACGATTAGGTAGACCCGTTGAAATATCACTGATCGTTGATCCGCTATTGGTGCTGCGATAGACATGCATTGGTCCATTTTCAGGGGCTGTTGTGCAATAAAAACTATCTGTACCCAATGAAGAAACAGCAATCGACATTATTTTATTGTCATTGTCTAATGGCACGGCGCCTACATTATTCCAATTAGCGCCATAATCTGTCGATTTTAGCATTGCATTTTCACCAGCATAAATCACGGCAGGATTGGAAGGACAAAGAATGAATGGTGCAATAAAAGCGGAAGAATTAGGCCCTGTCGGCGAGGCGTTGGTTGAATAAATTTGGTTATTGAAAGTGAAGCCTTGGTCATTAGATTGAATTACATTCAAATATTGATAAGAAGCATATTGTATTTGATCATCTGATGGATCTATCGCATTGAAACTTCCATCACCTCCTAATACGGACATCCAATTATTTGGTGTGCCACCATTGAATCGAAAAGTATTGTGGTCCTGCATACCAATTAATAAAATATTGGAATCGGTCGCAGATACAGAGCCTTTGTAAATTTGTCCAACGGTATAACCGCCAAGACATTCATAAAAACTTTGTCCAAAATTATTGGAACGATATAATCCAATATCCGTTAAGACATAAATTTTATTGGGGTCGAAAGGGTTCGATTGAACCCCATGTAAATCAGACCAAATATTCGCATTTGTATTGATAAAATTAGAGCCTGAACTTGTAGATTTATACAGTTCAACACCGCCAGCCAAAACCTTGCTGGAATCATTTGCCTTCATCATCAAACAATTGGCATACCAACCTTGGTAAGAAGCAATTTCGGTGAATGGCGTATTCATATCTACCCAAGTTGATCCTTTATTTGTAGATCGATAAACACCAATGGTAGAGAAGGCATTAAAAATAGTAGCCATTACAATATTGGTATTGGCTGGATAAATTTCTACGTTAATACGACCATCTTGTATATTGCTTGGCAAACCATTTTGTAGAATATTCCAATTTGCGCCAGCATCCTGTGTTTTGTAAAGTCCTTTATTGGGGCTACTTAAATTGCCAACGCCAGCATATAAAATACTCGTATCATTTTTGTCTATTTCTAAATCCATCACCATCGTTACCGCTAAAATATTATTCCATGTAATGCCATGATCCGTCGATTTATAAACGCCCTCGGTAGTAGCTGCATACAACACATTTGCATTTAATGGATTGAATAGTATTTTCCAAACGCCACGTCTTTGCGTATACAGCCAATTTAACGAATATGACCAAGTCAATCCACCATCTGACGATTTTAAAATACCAATTCCATTACATCCTCTAGTAGTTCGTACAATTAATCCATTGACTGAACTGCCATAATCATAAGTTTCGCCAGTGCCAATAAATAGTTCATTCGTATTACTTGGATTGATAGCAATACTTCCAACTGCCAATACTGGAAAGCCTGTTGGTACATAAGTCCAAGCGGTATTTCCAACGCCTCCAGTTGTTGATTTCCATAAACCTCCTGAAGCTGAACCTAACCATAGTTTTGCTGTATCTATCGGGTCTATCGCCAAAGAAATAGTTCGTCCACCTTGCCCTACAGGTCCGATGATATCCCATGCGGCCCTAGTTTTTCCTCTTTGCTTTGCGAAATGCGTTTGATAATATAAATAGGCTTTACCATAAGCGTCTTCAGGAATATCAGCATACGGATAAGCTCTGCTATCGTTGAGCATACGCAATGCTTCCAAGGCTTCAGATTTTTTTTCGGTATTTTCGGATTGCTTTGTATTCGGCTTTATTTTCAGAAAGGAATAACAACCAACAATCAGCAAGCAAACGCAAGTAAGTAAAAGAATATTTTTTTTCATGCTTAGGTAATTTTTATTTTATTCGTCTTCTGCAAAAATCAATATATAATCATTGATGTCTTGGATACAAAATTCAGTGGCACCATAAAAGGCGACTTCTAAACCTTTAATTACAGTGACATGGTCTTTTATTTGTTCATATAATTTTCGAATCTCTTTAACCTGAATATACAATAATAAGGAACCTCCTTTTTGTCTGGAAATGGCTGGAAATGCATTGCCTAAGCTGGTAAAAGTTTGAAACATAAAGGTAACATTGCCGCAGGACATCATTGCCCAATCTATATCACCTTCTTGCGGAACCTTTGTAATTATTTTAAAACCGAGGAGTTGATAAAATGCAATGGTTTTATGCATGTCCTGTACAAAAATATTCGGTGAAATGATATCCATTTTTTACTGTAAATTATTTTTTT
The DNA here is from genome assembly GCA_945878115.1 of Chitinophaga pinensis. Lineage (GTDB taxonomy): Bacteria > Bacteroidota > Bacteroidia > Chitinophagales > Chitinophagaceae > OLB11. The sequence continues at coordinate 47,204 of CAMDVD010000009.1, forward strand.
TTAATGATAGAGAAGCTGTTTTAATCTGTCTTTTAAGCAAAGAGGTCGGTCAAAGGGTATTAAAGGTAATATTCATTTAGAGTATTCAAAATATTATGCCTAAAACTTTTTACACAATAAAACGCTTTAGTGAAATAGAATGCGCTTGTTTGTGTCAACTACTTGGCTTAAAGCCAATGGTAATTGATCAAGATTGTGCGATCTTTCCCGTGTGAATTATCTTGAAAGCCTTGTGGGAAAGCAGTCTAAACTGTTTTAATTAAATGACAAAGTGTGTACGAAGCTTAAGTAATTGGTAGTACATTTGCGCGAATTTTTTAAAATAACAAATAAATATATGTCACTTCAAGTAGGTATCGTTGGACTCCCAAATGTAGGTAAATCAACGCTTTTCAATGCAGTTAGTAATAATGCAAAAGCGCAAGCTAGTAATTATCGTTTTTGTACTATAGAACCAAATGTTGGACAAGTCGATGTTCCAGATGAAAGACTTGCAAAATTAGCGGAGCTTGTGGTTCCAGACCGTATATTGCCTACTACCATTGAGTTTGTAGACATTGCTGGACTAGTAAAAGGTGCAAGTAAGGGCGAAGGTTTGGGCAATAAATTTCTAGCAAATATCAGAGAAGTAGACGCTATAGTTCATGTTGTTCGTTGCTTTGAAGATGAAAATATTTTACGAGAAGAAGGTGCAATTAATCCAATTAGTGATAAGGAAATTATTGATACAGAATTGCAATTGAAAGATTTGGAAAGTGTAGAAAAGAAAATACAACGTTGCGAAAAGATGGCGAAGAATGATCCAAAAGCAAAAGTGGATTTGGAAATTTTATCCAGATGTAGAGTTTGCTTAAATGACGGAAAGAATGTTCGTTCCTTGCAATTGAGTAAAGAGGAAAAAGAATCTATTTATGATTTGTTCTTATTGTCTGATAAGCCTGTATTATACGTCGCAAATGTGGATGAGGCTAGTATTCATACCGGAAATAAATTTTCAAATGCCTTGGTTGATTATGCTAAAACGGAAGGTAGTCAAGTCATTGTCATGAATAATAGTATTGAAGCGCAAATTTCTGAAATGGAAAATGCAGAAGATAAAGAATTGTTTTTGTCAGAGTATAATTTAGCAGAGCCAGGTCTGAATCGATTGATACGCACGGCTTATGAGTTATTAGATTTGATTACTTATTTTACGGCAGGTGTACAAGAGGTTCGTGCATGGACTATTCATACAGGTTGGAGAGCGCCGCAAGCAGCTAGTGTAATTCATACGGATTTCGAAAAAGGTTTTATCAAAGCAGAAGTTATTGCTTATCAAGATTATGTGTCTTTTGGTAGTGAAGCTGCTTGTCGTGAGGCTGGCAAATTTAGAATTGAAGGAAAAGAATATGTAGTAAAAGATGGAGATGTCATGCATTTCAGATTTAATGTCTAATCTTTTTTTCATAAGGTTATAAATTGTCTAAATTTATTTTTACATTTACCTTTATAATATATTTAAAAAAATGAAGAAGAGTTTATTTACTATCGTATGCACATTGTTCGCATTATTTTCTTTTGGGCAATCTAGTTCGGAATATGGATTGAGTATGGGTTTCAGTGGTTACCTTGGCGATTTACAATCTCCAAATTATACCTACCAAGATCCTGGATTTTTAACTGGTTTTTTTGCGAAATACAATCTCACTTCCGGATTGAGTGGGAAGGCTTTTCTTAATTTTACTCGTATCCATGCAAGTGATATGAATTCAAGTGACCAAGGACATATCGATAGGAATTTAAGTTTTCGAAGCAATATCATGGAGTTTGGATGTATAGGTGAATTTAATGTTTTGCCTTTTGATCCTTTCCATCCAGAAAATAAAAAGTATAGAAGATATTTTCAATGCACTCCATTTTTTACCTTTGGTTTAAATGTTTTTCATTTTAATCCGCAAACTTATTACAATGGTCAATGGATACGTCTTAATCCATTGCATACAGAAGGTCAAAATTATAACTTAACACAATTGGCTATTCCGTTTGGGATGGGTATTAAGTATCAACCAACGCCAAGAATTGTGTGTAGTTTTGAATTAGGATTTAGGAAAACATTCACAGACTATTTAGATGATGTGAGTACAAGGTATATTGATCCATCTATCTTAACAGCACAAAATGGGGCTCTATCTGCAGAATTGTCTTATCGTGGAGATGAGATATTAAATACAACATCTTCCTTGCCAGAAGTTAATTCGCCAAGAGGTAATCCAGACAATAAAGATTGGTATTTAATTAATACATTTTCAGTTAGCTATAAATTCTACCATACAAAATAAGCTAAATTAATTTCAAAATATACATGTAAAAGCCTCCAATTTGGAGGCTTTTCGTTTTGGAAATAATTTTTTGTTTAGGATTTTTTTATTTTAATAGGGATGGTTTTTTTGGGAATGTTTTTTTTGAATGGTATGGGCTGAAGCCACATTCCTATTCAAAAAAAAATCACTCCAGATTTATTTAGAGGTTTAAAATAACCCATTCACTTCCGCATCAACCATACGTATCACATTGGCCAAATCTTCTTTATTATCGGCGAAATTTATTTTGTCAATATCAATAACCAATAGTTTTCCGTCATCATATTTATCTAACCAGTTATTGTAATATTCATTGAGTCTTTTCAAATAATCTAAACGAATATTCTCTTCATATTCGCGTCCTCTTTTCTGAATTTGTCCAACCAAAGTTGGTACACTACCTTTTAAGTAAATGAGTAAATCAGGAGGGTTCACCATGCCTTTCAAGGTGGCAAAAAAGTTTTTGTAGTTTTCGAAATCGCGTTTAGACATCAAACCCATTTCATGCAAATTGGGTGCGAAGATATAAGCGTCTTCAAAAATGGTTCTATCTTGTATCACTACTTGATCACCTTTTTGAATTTCAACAATTTGTTTTAAGCGACTATTCAAAAAATAAATTTGCAAATTAAAACTCCAACGATGCATATCATTATAGAAATCGTTTAAGTAAGGATTGTTTTCTACGTCTTCAAAATGCGGAGACCAGTTGAAATGTTTTGCTAGGATGGTAGTTAAGGTTGTTTTTCCTGCGCCGATATTTCCAGCAATGGCAATATGTTTTATTTGTTTCTTAGTTGTCATGGGGGTAGTAGTGGGTTGTAATACAGAAAGCCATTGGCATATTTAAGCAAAGGCTAAAGTAATTGCTATTCTTTATAAATTATCGGGATTAAGCATAAAAATTAATTCCCATTTTTTTTCTGGCTTCATCTAAAGTACGTGAAGCACTTGCTCTTGCCTTCTCTTTTCCTTCTTTCATTATACGATGGAGATAGTTTGTATCTTGTTGTATTTCTTTTGTTTTCTCTCTAATGGGTGCAATAAATTGAACCATATCTTCACCCAATTGTTTTTTTAAATCACCATATCTTATAGTACATGCTGCATAATTGGCCACAAATTTTTGATAAGTATCTTCTGCACTTACTAATTTTAATAAAGCAAAAACATGTTGAATATCGATTGGCATTTCACTATTCATTTCTGTAGGACCTTGATCCGTCTTCGCTTTCATTACTTTTTTGCGAATGGCATCATCACTATCGCATAAATACAAAGTGGCATTTTCATTTTCACTTTTACTCATTTTGCCATTCCCATCCAAACTAGGGATTTTAATTAATTCATTACCAAAATTGAATGGATGAGGTTCTGGAAACATATCGCCATAGCGATGATTAAATCGTTGAGCAAAAGTGCGAGCCATTTCCAAATGTTGTTCTTGATCTTTTCCTACAGGCACATAATGCGCTTTGTGTATGAGTATATCTGCACTCATGAGGGTAGGGTAGGTAAGCAATCCAGCATTCACATTATCGGGTTGCGTTCGTGCTTTATCCTTGAAGGAAGCTGTCTTTTCTAATTCACCTTTATACGCCATCATATTCAACATCAAATAGAGCTCTGGGATTTCTGGAATATCACTTTGCACATAGAGAGTCACTTTATTTGGGTCTAATCCACAAGCAATATTTTCGGCTAAAACTTTAAATACATTTGGTTTTAATTGTGCAGGATCGGGATGTGTAGTAAGTGAATGATAATCAGCTACAAAAAAATAACAAGGAAATTGATCTTGCATTTTGATATAATTGAGCATGGCACCAAAGTAATTACCCAAGTGAAGATTACCAGTAGAGCGAATGCCACTCACGACTATTTTATTTTCCATCAATAAACTTTTTAAAAATTAGTCTGCGAAAATAGAAATAATAAAGTGGATTCGTTGTTTTCAATGGAATAATCCAGAAAAAAATGAGTTCACTAAAAATGTAATAAGAAAGAATTTTTTATTGTCGATGTATTGCGGCAACGATTGCAGCGGAAATCCTTTTTGCTTGCTTTGAAGCAAAAAGATTGTAGCGAAAAGCGTGTGGGCCGCCCTAATAATGTTATTTATAAATTGAGTAAAGCCAAAAATAGATTAGGCCTTTGTCAAATATTTTGCCAATGCCGCATTTACCTTTTGCTCTGTCTCCAAGGCGGAAAGCTCTTGTTTGGCAAAGGTTTCGCCAGTAATATGGTTATATAATTCAATATATCTTTCAGAAACTTCTTGGACAAATTCATCGCTCATGTTTGGAATTTCTTGCCCTTCTTTACCCATGAAATCATGCGCGATAAGCCATTCACGTACAAATTCTTTGGATAATTGTTTTTGTGCTTCGCCTTTTGCTTGTCGTTCAGCAAATCCATCAGCATAAAAATATCGAGAACTATCTGGTGTATGAATTTCGTCAATCAAATAAATGGTATCCTCTATTTTGCCGAATTCATATTTTGTGTCTACTAAAATCAATCCTTGTTCGGCAGCCATTTTTTTACCACGTTCAAAAAGTTGGTAAGTGATATTCTCTAATGCCATCCAATCTTCTTCTGATACCAGTCCACGTTCTATAATTTCTTCTTTGGAAATATCTTCATCATGGCCTTCATGTGCTTTGGTGCTAGGTGTAATAATTGGTGAAGGGAATGGGTCATTCTCCTTCATTCCTTCTGGTAAATGAATGCCACAAAGTGTGCGTAATCCGCTTTTATAGGTTCGCCATGCATGTCCTGTGAGATTGCCTCGTATAACCATTTCAATTGGAAATGTTTGACAAAGTTTGCCTATGGTAACATTCGGTAAGGGTACTTCCAAAACCCAATTAGGTACTATGTCTTCCGTTGCTTTTAAAAATTTGGCGGCAATCAAATTGAGCACTTGTCCTTTATATGGAATAGGCTTTGGAAGAATGACATCAAATGCAGAAATACGATCGGAAGCGACCATGACTAAATATTGTTGATCGATGGTATGTACATTACGTACTTTGCCTTGATAAAATTGGGTTTGATGATGGAACGTCATGAAGGCAAATGTAATTTAAAGAATTTATTTTTTAGAATAAGTCGTAAGTCATAAGTAGAAAGGCGTAAGTCGTAAGGTGTAAGTCGAAAGTCATAAGTATTCCGCCTTTGGAATTTGGGATTTAAAACTTTGTAATTTTACAAAAATTTGGATATTAAAAAAATCGCACTATCTTACTCCAAAATTTTAAACTAAACTAACTATGAGTTTATTTCTGAAAAAATCATTAGATAAATTATTAGCAGAAGCACAAGAATCTGGCGAACATACATTGAAAAGAACCTTGGGTTCTGGTGCATTATTGGCATTAGGAATTGGTGCCATCATTGGTGCAGGAATTTTTGTTCGTACAGCAGCAGCCGCAGGAAACCACGCTGGTCCAGGTGTGATGATATCCTATATTATTGCTGGAATTGGATGTGCATTTGCTGGTTTATGTTATGTAGAATTCGCTTCCATGATTCCAATCGCAGGTAGTGCTTACACTTACAGTTATGCAACAATGGGCGAATTAATTGCATGGATAATAGGATGGGATTTAATTCTAGAATACGCACTCGGCGCGGCTTGTGTGGCTATAGCGTGGAGCGAATATTTGAATAAACTATGCGAACATTACTTTGGTTTTACCATTCCATATCAATTTTGCCATTCGCCCTTTCAAGCCGATTTGGCTTCGGGTATGCATGGCATAATGAATATTCCAGCATTGTTAATTTTAGGAATTCTTACTTTGATATTGATACGTGGTACCAAAGAATCCGCTAATTTAAATTCCGTAATCGTTATTATTAAAGTGGTTATTGTACTAATTTTTATAGCATTGGGTTGGCATTTTATTGTACCAGCAAATCATGCTATTATTATACCACCTAATACAGGTGAATCTGGTATGTTTGGTTGGAGTGGTGTATTGCGTGGAGCAGGCATTGTGTTCTTTGCGTATGTTGGATTTGATGCGGTGAGTACCGCGGCACAAGAAGCAAAGAACCCACAAAAAGGAATGCCTATCGGTATTCTAGGCTCTTTGGCATTTTGTACAGTCCTCTATATTTTATTCTCTTATGTATTAACAGGTATTGCAAACTATAAAGAATTTAGTGTTACAGGTCCTGGTCACGAAGCTGCTGTTGCTTATGCAATATCGCATTATATGGTGGGCTATGAATGGTTTGCTGGTTTAATTACTATAGCCATTTTAGCTGGTTTTTCATCCGTAATTTTAGTGATGTTGCTTGGTCAATCCAGAGTATTTTATAGTATGGCGAAAGACGGTCTATTGCCAAAATCATTTTCTGAAGTACACCCTAAATTTAAAACACCAGCCAAAGCAAATATGTGGTTGTTCCTACTTGTTGGAGCTTTTGCTGCTTTCATTCCAGGTGATATAGTAGGTGATATGTGCAGTATTGGAACGCTGTTTGCATTTATTTTGGTTTCAGCCGGCGTTATCATTATGCGTAAATCTAACCCAGATACACCACGACCATTTAGGGTACCATTGGTTCCTTTAATACCTATTTTAGGAATAGCAGTTTGTGGCTTTATGGTATTTGGATTGGGCTGGGAGAATTGGAGTCGTTTGGTGGCTTGGTTATTGATTGGATTTGATTTGTATTTAATATATAGTTTGAAAAATAGTATTCTGGCTAATCCTGCTACGGAAGGTAAAAAAGGTCGTTTTATCAGTTTGATAGGTTTAGCTACTTCTGTTCTATTATTGTTGATGACCTGTATGCATTATGCCAAGGATTTAGATATTTTATGCAGCAGCTTTAATAAAGACGAAGCATTCTTTTATTTTGTAATGGTGTTCTCTGTATTGCATTTAATTGGATTTGGAATTAGCTATTTTAAAAAGAGAGGAGTTTAACAAACAATCAGGAAGACAAATGCTTGTCTCGTACTATAATAAGTCTATAGTTTTACTGTAATCTTATTCTAGTACGAGACTTTTTACTTCAGCTCACAAACAGCTTTTTTTGTGGTGAAATAAATAATAAAATTATATTTACTAATTATTAAATAGCATGCCATGATAAAAAACATTTTACTTTTTGGTTTACTTTGTATTTCGTCATTGGTGCATGCGCAAAATATTTCTGGTATTATTAATGCCTATGCTGGTATTACTAATATTACTTCCAATGTGCTAACTGTTAATAGCAGCACAGGCTTTGCAATCGGTGATAAAGTAATGGTCATCAAAATGAAAGGTGCACAAATTAATCAAACAAATTCTGCATCTTATGGAGACACTACAAATATGGGAGAAGCAGGGAAGTACATTTTTTCCAATATCATTGCTATCACGCCTACTACTATTACACTTAGTCCTTTTTGTAATGTGTTCGCGAATAACTCGTATCTACAAGTAGTAACGGTACCACAATATACTAATCCAACCGTATTGCCTGCAGGAATTGTATGTGCGCCTTGGGATGGAGTCTCTGGCGGAATATTAATTTTTGAAGCTTCTGGTATACTTACTTTAAATGGAGATGTAATTGGAAGTTTTTTAGGGTATAGAGGTGGCAATATTTTCGGAAATGTTTTTTCTTGTAATAATGCTAATTTCTATTCAGCCCAAGCTGCTTCTTCTTGGGAAGGGAAAAAAGGAGAAGGTATAGCAGATTATATTGTGGGACAAGAATGCGGTAGAGGTAAACTTGCGAATGGCGGTGGTGGAGCCGCTTCAGGAAATACTGGTGCTGGTGGTGGTGGCAATGGTGGCAATGGTGGTAATGGTGGATATGAATATAATGGATGCGGAACTACTGTTTTTAGTTTAGGTTCAAAAGGTATTGCACATCTGAATTCTGCACTCATCATGGGCGGCGGCGGAGGTGGTCCGCAACATGATAATGGACAGACAGTTTACAATGGTGGTAATGGTGGTAGTATTATATATATCAAAGCCGCACAAATTATTAGTAATGGTGCTGGAATTAAATCAAATGGGGGTTCTGTTCCAACAATTAATGATGAAGGTTCATCTGCCGGTGGTGCAGGTGGTAGTATATATTTGACTTGCCCTTTGTATACTGGCTCATTGCTTATTCAAGCAGATGGCGGTAATGGAGGATCTAATAACAATACCATTTTTACAAACAATTGTCATGGGCCTGGAGGTGGAGGTGGCGGTGGTCTAGTATGGCTTTCAACAGCCACAATACCAGCAGCGCTTACTATCACCAAAATTGGGGGTAATGCAGGTTTGATATTAAATCCAGCAAGTACTTGCTATAATACAAATTATAATGCTACGAATGGGGATAGTGGAATTATAAAATATAATTTTGTGCCTACTCCGCCGCCGAATCCACCGAGTGTATTCATTGGAAATGATACTACCATTTGTACTGGAACTACCATAACATTAAATGCTGGAGCTGGCTATACAAGCTACTTGTGGGATAATGCATCGAATGCGCAAACACGTGTGATTAATGCACCTGGGATTTATTATGTAACAGTTACTACAGGTGCTGGCTGCACTGGAAGTGACACGATTAAAGTATTACAAAATAATTCAGTGCAAGCGTCATTCATTCCGCAAATTAAATTGGGTTGTATAAATGATACGGTTGTTTTTCAAAATACTTCAGTTGGTGCAACGCAATATATTTGGAACTTTGGGGATGCTGGTGGTTCTACGCAAACAAGTCCTACGCATGTATACACTAATCAAGCTATCTATAATGTGCGATTGATTGCGATTAGTTCACCATGTCGAGATACTATTATCATTCCTATTGATATCCAACATCCATTGAATGCAGTATTTGCATTAACGGATTCTATCTGTATTACACAAAATGCAATTGCAACTTCATTGTCAACGCCTATCCTATCATTACATACTTGGTCATGGGGAGATGGAACTTCAATAACCACAACGCCGCCACCTTCTTTGGCTGCACATACTTACACCAATGGGGGATTATATACGGTATCATTAACCATTACCGATACACTAGGATGTACGGATACCATGAGTCGTGCGCTATATGTAGTACCAGCAACATATGTATCTTTTACAGTATCAGACGATCATGTCTGTGTTGGTGAACCAATATTTATACAAGATAGTATTGCCCCACATACCAAAAATTTCATCTGGGATTTTGGAGATGGAAGTAAATCGTACAATATACATCACCCACAACATGTCTATGATTTAGCAGGCAATTATAATATAACACTTACAGGTCAATACAGTATTTGTCCAGATGCCGTTGCGCAAGTACCCATTGTGGTTGAGCCATATCCAAATGTAAATCTTGGAAGAGACACTGCTATTTGTCCTGGTGTTACAAGTTCCATTCTATTAAGCGATATCAATAACAATGCGAGTTTATTTACTTGGAGTACTGGTGAAACTAGCAACAGTATTGTTGTAGCCGAACCGGGGCATTATTGGGTGAAAGCTACAAATGGCGATTGCTCTGTAACAGATAGTATTTGGATTAAAAGGGATTGCTATTTGAATATTCCGAATTCATTTTCTCCGAATGGGGATGGACTCAATGATTACTTTTTACCTCGCGAATTATTAGCGAGTGGCTTGTATACTTTTAAAATGAATATTTTTAATCGTTGGGGCGAAAATATTTTTACAACAACCAAGCTCGATGGACGAGGATGGGACGGTAAATATAATGGGGTTGTTCAACCTGTAGGCGTATATGTATATGTGATTGATGCTGTGTTTAATAATGCAATCAAGAAAAATTTTACAGGTAATGTTACTTTACTTCGGTAAAGAAATTGTGTTGTAAATTAAACAGTGCGAGATTGCCAAATCATGAATTATAGCTTACATTTGAGGCTGTAAAAAAAAGTCTTATGTCGGGGATTACAAATACTAATCGAATTGATGTTGTCAATATTGGGCTACTTCTTTTTTCTTGCTTGTTAGCATTTATTATTCCATTTGAATTATTTTTATTTGCGTATGGCGTACTAGGACCATTGCATTATTTGACAGAAATTTCATGGTTGCATGATAAGAATTATTTTACCACTGACAAGAGAGATGTGATTCTTCTGGTTGTTGTTTCCCTCATACTTACTATTGTTAACTTGAAAGTGTATATTCCAATTGTAAAGGAATTAGATTTTGGTGAGTCTAAGGCAGTGTATACTTTTTTAAATCAAATTATTTTTATTGCGTTCGGAAGCTCTTTGTTTTTTGCATTAATTAAGAAGCGAATTTATAAAATTGTTGGTGTGCTTATCATTATTTTAATGAGTTTAGTTGTCGAAAATTTTGCTGTAATTTTTTCCGTATTCTTGCCAACATTAATTCATGTTTTTCTATTTACTTGGTTATTCATGTTGTATGGTTCTTTGAAAACAAAATCAAAAATGGGTTACTTGTCTGTTGTCTTATTAGCAATTATTCCTTTTATATTATTTTATGCTTTTCCAAATAAACAATTTGTACCCATCTCGGAATATGGAAGAAGTACTTATGGTCCATTTGAACAATTGAATATGGAAATATTGAAATTATTTGGCGTACAGTTTCATTCAATAGATAATGTCAAGACAGAGGTTTTTAATTCAAGACTTGGTCTAGCCATTATGCGCTTTATAGCATTCGCATACACTTATCATTATTTGAATTGGTTTTCAAAAACTAAAGTGATTGGGTGGCATGATATTCCACGAAGTAGGGCAATATTTATTGTCTTACTTTGGATTGTTTCTCTTGTGTTATATGGCATCGATTATTCATTAGGTTTCAAATGGCTTTTCTTATTGAGTTTCATGCATGTGATGTTAGAATTCCCTTTGAATTATATTTCCTTCGTCGGCATTTTTAAAGCACTGACTGGATCGGGAGTTAAGGCAGTTAGCAAATAAATTAAAAAAAAATAGCATGAAGAAAATATTTATTTTAACCTTAGTGATATGTATTTATGTGCAAAAAATTCAGGCACAATATTATAGCACGGCTGTAGGCTTGAATGGTGCAGCATTGAAGACGGCACTTCATCAAATCATCAAAAACCATAATGATCAAGGTTGGCCTTTGTGGAGTTTTTTTTCTTCAACGGATGATATTAATGGTAATCAAATATGGGATATTTATTCTGATATTCCAGGAGGAACTCCGCCATATCTGTATACTGTTGTCACTAATCAATGTGGAACCTATTCACAAGAAGGGAATTGTTATAATCACGAACACACTTGGCCTAGTACTTATTTTAATGATAACCAACCCATGCGTACCGATTTGAATCATGTATTTCCAACCGATGGATGGGTAAATAATAAACGCAGCAATTTTCCATACGGTAATGTGACTTCTGTAACTTGGACATCTTCTAATGGTTCAACATTAGGTACATCTAATACCTATGCTGGTTATACGGATAAGGTATTTGAACCAATCGATTCATTCAAAGGCGATTTGGCAAGAGTGTATTTTTATATGTCTACTCGATATGAAAGTGAGGATGCTGGCTGGCAAAATTGGGTCATGGCAAATGGCGCTGTACTTACCACTTCCGCCATCAATTTATTATTAACTTGGCATCACAATGATCCAGTAAGTCAAAAAGAATTGGATAGAAATGAGGCCGTGTTTACTATTCAAGGAAACCGTAATCCATTCATTGATCATCCCGAATACGCAGATTGTATTTGGGGCGCTGGGGATTGTAGTTCTCTTTCCATTAAAAAAATATCTTGGGAAAATAGTATTCAATTATTGCCAAATCCTTCTACTGCCAATTTACATATCCAAATAGGAAATGAAATTCATTTATTTTCGGTGCAAGTAAAAAATATGGTCGGTACCACTTTACAAACTTGTTCTTCCAATAGCCTAGATATTTCATCATTGCCAGTTGGAAACTATGTGCTTTCTTTAGCAACAGATAAAGGGTTGGTTCACAAATTATTTACCAAAAATTAATATGTCTTTACTTACCCAAATTCAAGAAGAGCTGCAACAAAATAAAACCACTTTGGTTGCGGTTTCCAAAACAAAGTCTTGCGAAGCCATTCTAACTTTGTACAATGAAGGTCAAAGAATTTTTGGTGAAAATAAAGTGCAGGAATTAGTAGAGAAGCAAGCCCAATTGCCTAAGGATATTCAGTGGCATCTCATTGGTCATTTGCAAACGAATAAGGTAAAATATATTATACCTTTTGTGGACATGATCCATTCGGTGGATAGTTTGCATTTACTTCGAGAAATTAATAAACAGGCGAACTTGCAAAATAAAATGGTTAGCGTGTTGTTACAAGTACATATTGCGCAAGAAGACAGCAAATTTGGTTTGGATACGAAGGAACTTGTCGAAATAATGGAATATTATACAGCCGAAAATTCTTCATTAAGCAATGTCACTATTTGTGGTTTGATGGGCATGGCCACTTTCACGGAGGACGAACAAATTATTCGACACGAATTTAAGCAGTTAATGGAACTTTTTACTTTTATAAAAAACGGTTATTTGATTCACAAGAAAGATTTCAAAGAAAGATCGATGGGTATGAGTGGTGATTATAAAATTGCAATGCAAGAAGGAAGTACCATGGTGAGAATTGGGAGCTTATTATTTGGGGATCGAAAATAATTGAAAATTATTGAGTGTCTATTTTTTTGTCAAAAATGGAAGTGGATGAAGAAAAAGATGTAGTAAATGCAAATGCAGTTGGATACAATCCAATACCAATAGGCATTTACGAATAATTTATTTTTTTACTTTCTTGAGTAGTTAGTAAATTATGCATTGGAATTATATTTAAAATAATATATATTATTTAATTTAATGTTTTGTATTTTAAAGAAATTCTTTAAAATACTTGTGTGAGATAAGAGGAAGTCTAATATTTGCAAAAAAAATATATAATGAGCAATTTACGTTTCAACGCGGTAAAAGAATTGAATCTTGGTACAAAAGACATTCGTGGATACGGAGATCAAAAAGTAACATCCTTATTTGCAAGTAATGTTTTTACAACTAAAGCGCAACGAGAGTATTTGAGCGATGAGGCGTATAAAAGCATCATCACTTCGGTAAAAACGGGAAGCAAGATAGACCGTAAAATGGCGGAACAAATTGCAAATGGCATGAAAGCATGGGCAATGGAAAGAGGTGTTTCTCACTTTTCGCATTGGTTTCAACCTTTAACGGGTGGTACTGCAGAAAAGCATGATTCGTTTTTTACTTTAAAAGGAGATGGAACGCCATTAGAAATTTTTGATGGAGATGCTTTGACACAACAAGAACCAGATGCGTCTAGTTTTCCAAATGGAGGAATTCGTGCCACATTCGAAGCAAGAGGTTATACCGCTTGGGATCCCACTTCACCAGCTTTTATTTTGGAAATGGCTCACGGCAAAACGCTTTGCATTCCAACCATATTTATTTCCTACAGTGGTGAATCGTTAGATACAAAAACACCATTATTAAAAGCATTAGATTTAGTCAATAAATCTGCATTAGATGTGTGTCATTATTTTGATAAAAATATTACTCGTGTTGCACCTACTTTGGGTTGGGAACAAGAATATTTTGTAATTGAAGAGTCGATGGCGAATGCACGTCCTGATTTATTAGCAACTGGTCGAACACTTTACGGACATACACCAGCCAAAGGACAACAATTGGATGATCATTATTTTGGTGCTATACCAGAGAGAGTATTTGCTTACATGCAAGACTTTGAACAAGAGTCTTACAAGCTTGGTATTCCATTACGTACTCGACACAATGAGGTTGCTCCTTCTCAATTTGAATGTGCACCTATTTTTGAAGAAGTAAATATAGCAGTAGATCATAATTCATTATTAATGGATGTGATGCAACGTGTTGCGAAGCGTCATAAATTAAAAGTATTGATGCATGAAAAACCATTCGCTGGTGTGAATGGAAGTGGTAAGCACAACAATTGGAGTTTGGCTACAGATACTGGAATTAATTTATTAGCACCAGGCAAAACGCCACGAACGAATTTAATGTTTTTAACCTTTTTTGTGAACGTATTAAAGGCAGTGCACACACACGCTGATTTGTTGCGCGCTTCAATAGCTTCTTCCAATAATGACCATAGACTTGGTGCGAATGAAGCACCACCAGCTATCATCTCCGTATTCATTGGAAAATATTTGACAGACGTTTTGAAGGAAGTAGAAACTCGAGTAACTGGCAAATTCACGGAACAAGATGAAGTGATTTTGAAAATGGACATTCATAAAAATATACCGGAATTATTAATGGATAATACCGATAGAAATAGAACTAGTCCATTTGCATTTACAGGGAATAAATTTGAATTCCGTGCAGTAGGTTCAAGTGCCAACTGTGCTTGGCCTATGACGATTTTGAATTCGATCATGGCAAATACCTTGATTGATTTTAAGAAAGAAGTAGACGCTTTAATCGATAAAGGCGAGAAGAAAGAAATAGCAGTTTTACATATCATTCGTAAGTATATTACAGAAAGTAAAGCAATCTGTTTTGAAGGCGATAATTATAGTGAAGCTTGGGCACAAGAAGCAGCGCAAAGAGGATTAAATAATTTCAAGGACACACCTAGAGCTTTAGATGTTTTCGCTACGGATATCACAAAAAAATTATTTAAGGATTTAAATATTTTTACGCATAAGGAAGTGGAAGCTCGACATGAAATTATGTTGGAAGAATATGTGAAGAAGGTTCAAATTGAAGCAAGGCTCATGGGCTATTTGGCAAGTAATACCATTTTGCCGCCATCTATTCAATATCAAAATATGTTGATTGAAAATGTAAAAGGCTTAAAAGAAATTGGCTTGAAACCAGAATCATTTAAAGCGCAAATGGATATCATAGAAGTTATTTCTACACATATTAATTCTATCAGTGACCAAGTAGAAAAAATGATAGAAGCAAGAAAAGTCGCTAATGAATTAGAAGATATGCATGCGAAAGCTGTTGCCTATTGTGATCAAGTAAAACCATATTTTGATACCATTCGTTATCATGCCGATAAATTAGAATTGATAGTGGATGATAAAATATGGGTATTGCCAAAATATCGCGAGATGTTATTTTTAAGATAGAATATTCGAAATCAAAATAGTAAACAAAAGCGTTCCAGTGATGGAACGTTTTTGTTATATTTTCGTCTTGTAATAGGGATATAGTTTGTGTCGAACTTGAACAGTTTATAGTTCATAACGGACATGTATAAATTTGAAAAATTTTGGCTTATTTAATAAGCAAAGAAAAACGAAGTATTACATTCGTTAAATAATACACCTTAAACATTGTAGCCATATTGGCAATAATGGAGCTAGCATCAGTACTTCAATTAACACAATGAGACCAATTTTCATCATCCCATTTTTACTTTTGGCACTGCAAAGTCTTGGTCAAAGGAATAAACAAATCTTGCAGTTTAATAAAGCGGATTATCCTGTTTCGAAGTTTGTAAACATCTCGGATACATCTTATTTGGGTCAGGTAAAAATTATAGTCACCATGTCACATCCTATTCAGAATTCGGATGTGAATTTTAGTTGCCGTTCTTGGTTAACTATCCTAAAAAATAATAAAGTAACAACTCGAAAATTCTATGATATTGAAGCGGTTGGTGGATGTGCTGGATTATATAAACCAACTATACAACCTTGCAAAAATTATTTCATTTTGTCGAAATTTGGCGATTATGCAGGACAAACTTTAATTGTGGATACAAACGGTAAATTGACCATATTAATAGGTGGTGCATTTTCTATTTCAACAGACAAACATTATCTTTTTGCTACTTACGACTCAGATGTTTCAGGCATAACCATTTACGACTTGAAAAATAAGAAAATAATTTTGAGTAAAGAAAGCATGGGTGAAGAACGCTTCAATGCATTTTATTTTGAAGATGGAACTTATTTCGTCAGCATGGAACATAATGACACTTCAAAAGAAATTTCTGTTGGCATATTGGATGTCAAAAATAAAAAGATTACCATGGTGAAGAAACCGAATTCATTTCTGAAGAATAAACTTAAACTAAAAATGTATAACGAAGTGCAGAGTTTAGCTAAATGCAATTGCGGACAATAAACTCAATAAGTAAAATTAATTGCAACAGACCAAAAATTTCAAAATAGAACCACCAAGAATATTTCCAATTTATTTTTAAGTGTTCAACTGCACTGATTAAACACAGCTAAATTATGTTGTATGAAAGAGGTCTAGTATATTTACCACCTCAAAAAATATTCATGAAGAGAGTGTATAATAATATCGTAGAAGCAATAGGAAATACCCCATTGGTACGATTAAATTCCATTACAAAAGATTTCCCTTGTCCTGTGTATGCGAAGGTTGAATATTTTAATCCGGGGAATAGTATCAAAGATAGAATAGCATTGAATTTAATAGAAAATGCAGAAAAAAGCGGTTTGCTAAAACCTGGCGGTACGATTGTAGAATGTACAAGCGGAAATACGGGAATGGGATTGGCTCTGGTTGCATTGACAAGAGGATATAAATGCGTGTTTACCATGGCATCCAAAATGAGTAAAGAAAAAGTGGATATACTACGAGCGATGGGTGCTGAAGTGCATGTTTGTCCGACAGATGTAGAACCAGAAGATCCTCGTTCCTATTATTCAGTCGCCGCGCGTATCGCAAAAGAACGTGGTGCTTGGAATCCGGATCAATACAATAATTTACACAATAGAGAAGCACATTATTTATCTACTGGCCCCGAATTGTGGGATCAAACTGATGGGAAAATTACACACTATGTTGCTTCAACTGGAACAGGTGGAACATTGATTGGCACTGGAATGTATTTGAAAGAACAAAATCCAGATGTACAAGTTTGGGGCATCGATCCAGATGGTTCTATTCTAAAGCACTGGTTTGATACAGGGGAAGTAAAACCAGAATTGGCTAAGGTATATGCCGTTGAAGGTATGGGTGAAGATTTTATTCCGGAGAATTATGATCGAAAATATATAGATCATATTGAAACGATTCACGATAAAGAATCATTATTGATGTGCCGAAGATTGGCAAGAGAAGAAGGATTATTTTGTGGCTCTTCTGCTGGCGCTGCTGTTCAAGGACTTTTGCAAATGAAAGATAAATTGAAACCTACTGATTATGTTGTCGTTATTTTACATGATCACGGAAGTCGTTATGTAGGCAAAATATATAATGATGAGTGGATGAAAGAGAAAGGCTTTTTATAATTTTTGAAAACAATAAAATAATTCAAAATGGGATTAAATAAAATAGTGGCGAACGCGGATATTGCCATTCAAGATATTCAAGATGGAATGACGATTATGCTTGGTGGATTTGGTTTGTGTGGGATACCAGAAAATTGCATCACGGCTTTAGTGAAAAAAGGAGTAAAGAATTTGACTTGTATTTCTAACAATGCAGGTGTTGATGATTTTGGAATAGGATTGATGCTGCAACAAAAACAAGTGAAGAAAATGATTTCATCCTATGTTGGTGAGAATGCAGAATTTGAACGTCAATTATTAAGCGGCGAATTAGAAGTAGAGTTGATTCCCCAAGGCACTCTCGCTACTCGATGCATGGCAACAGGCTATGGTATGCCAGTCATCTATACACCAGCAGGGGTAGGCACAGAAGTGGCTGAGGGTAAGGAAACTCGACATTTTACAATGTATGGTGAGGAAAAGGAATATTTGATGGAACGTGCATTTGAAAGTGATTACGCTATAGTCAAAGCTTGGAAAGGAGATTCGCAAGGAAATTTAGTATACAGAGAAACCGCACGCAACTTCAATCCAATGATGGCGATGGCTGGAAGAATTACGATAGCAGAAGTGGAAGAGATAGTAGAATTAGGAGAATTAAATCCAGATCATATTCATACTCCTGGAATTTATGTACATAAAATATTTCAAGGAGAAAATTACCAAAAGAGAATAGAGCAACTTACAGTGAGGAAAAAGTAAACCTCAGCTCGAGCAAGAAAGTTTGATTGGATTTGAATGCTTTATCATTCTCCAAAACTTACATCTTATCATCACTACATTAGATGACTATACTAATCTAATTGATAACTTGGAAATACAAACTATCCTTATCCTTTCTGCCTGAGTAATCCGTAGAAGTGATGGTGAATTTGCATTGTATGGGAAGCGTTCCAACCGGAATAATTAATTGTTCATTAAAAGTAAAGCCATCTTTACCATCTACATTTGGGGTACTTGTCAAATAATTACGAATATTGCTATCGGATAAATTGACTTGATTCACCTCAAGAATTAAGGAGCTCAATTTGCCACTTTTATAAGCTGTTTCTAAATCAGTAACTGTGCCTACAAAATGAATATAATCTCCATAGTGATAGGTAATAGTGCCGCCTGTATTTATTGGTACACTGATTGCATTGACTGGTGGAATGGTATCGTGTAATGAATTATAGAATAAATCATTATTATTAGACTTTTTACAAGAAAACAGATTACAAACAAAAATTAACCCAAGTAAACAGACTAGACGAATAGAAATTTTCATTCACATATTTTTTGAATCTCAAATATAATCAAATTGTGGGTAATACAAAGTATGTTTAATATTTTTACTTTTTAAATGTTATGGAACAACAAGAATTAATGTACAGATTGGCCATGAGCCAGATCAACGGAATAGGTCCAGTGCGATATAAAAAGATGATTGAATTTGCCGGAAGCGCAAAATCAATCATGACAGCAGATGGTAAATTTTTAAGAAAAACAATGGGATTAAATCCTAAGATGGCGGAAATGATTCGTTCATTTTCTGACTATGCTTTAATAGAAAGCGAAATTGCATTCACCGAAAAAAATAATATTCAGATATTGTGTTTTGATGAACATACATATCCGCAAAAATTAAAGTTATGTGCAGATAGTCCTAGCGTATTATTTTATAAAGGCACCCCAATGGTACAGAATAAACGAGTATTATCTGTAATTGGTACACGATCCTATACAGAATATGGGAAAAGAATTTGTGAGGAATTGGTACAGCAATTGCTTCCATATGATGTTTGTATAGTTAGCGGATTGGCTTATGGTATTGATATTTTAACTCATAAAGCTTGTATCAAGAATGAGGTAACCACCATCGGAGTTTTGGCGCATAGTTTAGATTCGATTTATCCGTATGCACATACAGGCACAGCTGCTGACATGCAATTGAACGGCGGATTATTGTCTGAATATTTCTCAAATACAAAACCCGAAAAACAAAATTTTCCTTCCCGAAATAGAATAGTAGCGGGTATGTCTGATGCTACAGTAGTGATAGAAACAGATATCAAAGGCGGCTCTATGATTACTGCGGACATTGCCTATTCCTATAATCGAGATGTGTATTGTTACCCGGGTAAGGTAACTGACCTGAAAAGTGCGGGCTGTAATTTTTTAATTAAATCTTTGAAAGCACAATTGGTAACATGTGGTGAGGATATTGCAACGCACTTGGGTTGGAATACCATCGTAAAAAAGAAAACGCAACAACGCCAACTCTTCCTCGATTTATCTCCTATAGAAGAAAAAATAGTCCATGTGTTACAAGAAAAAACGGCAGTACATATCGATGAATTATATATACTGACAGATTTGAACAGTTCGCAAATTGCAACATCTATACTGAATTTGGAAATGCAAAATATAATTAAGGTGATGCCTGGTAAAATGATTAGCATGCTATTTTGAGATGCTTTTTTAATTAACTAAATTATAAGTTTTTTGGTATTTCAAATTGAACATTTCTATTACATTTGCGACTTATAAAAACTATGAAAAATCTACCCATTCTGTTGAGTTCCCTATCTTTCGTTTTGGTTGCCATTTTGTTCGGCATGAAAATGAATGAGAAAAAACCAAAAAATTTCGGTGCGAAACCAGCTCGTGACGCACAAGGAAAGGAAATCATAAATTCTGGCTGTAAAATTGCTTTCGTAGATATTGATACTTTAGAAGCCAATTACGATTATTTTAAATTGAAAAAAACAGAGTTTGAAACCCGTCAAAAGGAGATTGATGCTAGATTAGAAAAAATGGCGAATACTTTACAAGCTGAATATTCTGTCTTGCAACAAAAAGCAGAGAAAGGTGAAATGTCGCAACAAGAGGGAAACTCTGCACAACAAGTATTAATACAAAAGCAGCAAGAGTTAGAATTGCAGCGCCAAACATTAGGGGATAAATACATGAAAGACCAAGAGGCATTTAACAAAGAAATTCATGACAATTTGCATAAGTATATCGAATTGTATAATGAAGAGAAAGGGTATGATTATATTCTTTCTTATTCTAAAGATGGCTCCATATTATTTGCCAACCAGGGTTTGGATGTTACAAATGATATTATCAAAGGAATGAACACAAAAAAATAAGGAATTCAACATTAATAAAAAGAGAGTAGATACATGAGAAAGAAAATAGTAGCTGGTAATTGGAAAATGAATACCACCATTGCGGAAGGAAAATTATTATTAGATTCAGTAATTTCTCAAATGCCTGCATTAGCCTCGAATCATCAAGTCATTTTTTGCGTGCCATTCACGCAATTATTTGTGGCAAATGAAATAGTAAACCAATCATCTAAACACAATATATTTTTAGGTGCTCAAAATTGTCACGACAAAGCAGCTGGCGCTTTTACAGGAGAAATTTCCATACCCATGTTAACGGAAGTTGGCGTGCATTCTGTGATTATCGGACATTCGGAAAGAAGACAATATTTTGGAGAAAGCAATACATTTTTAAAAGCCAAAGTGGATGCATTAATAGCTGCGAATAAACAGATATTATTTTGTTGTGGCGAACCATTGCAAGTAAGAGAAGCGAACACACAGAATGAATATGTAACTGCTCAATTGAAAGAGAGCTTGTTTCATTTATCGCCTGAAACATTCATGCAACATATTGTGATTGCCTATGAACCAATCTGGGCAATAGGTACAGGCGTTACAGCAAGTACAGAACAAGCCCAAGAAATGCATGCAAGTATTCGACACTTATTAGCAGAAACCTACTCCGCTGAAATGGCAAATGAAATTACTATTTTGTATGGCGGCAGTTGCAATGGATCCAACGCAAAAGAATTATTTTCTTGTGCAGATGTAGATGGCGGATTGATTGGTGGAGCTGCTTTGAAAGCTGAATTATTCTTACCGATTATTCAAGCTTTAGCTTAAAATGGTTAAACTAATAATGTAATGAGGAAAAAGAAACCAAATATTTTATTCTGAAAAGTACTTGAATTTTAAACACTTTCAAGAGCAGGGAGTTGTTGCTCCCTTCTCCTGCAGGAGAAGGGTTGGGGATGAGGTCTAACAAGCTAATTTTTTATTCGAAAATATAGTAAAGCCTGAAATATAGCCGATTTTTTTTATACGATAATCACTTCTTTAATAAAGGCTTCACCAAAGTATTGATTAATCTTTTGGATCACTAAATTTTTATTGTAAGACAGTTCATGTTTGAGCGGCGCTACATTCGTATAGATATACAATTTACCATCTTTAATCACCAAATCTTGGGTATGCTTAGCCACTGTTTTTCCCATTAACTTTTCCCAATCTTGTTTTAGTTTAGTAACTTGATAGCGGTATTTCCAATTGCTTTCTTCAAGCATTTTGTTCAGCGCTTCTTGCATCGAATACTGTGCCATATCTTAACTATGAAATACATATTTTTGAATATCTGAAACAGTTATTTTTCCGTCGCAAAGTATGATTAATCGTTCTATTACATTTCTTAATTCACGTATATTTCCAGTCCATTGGTGCTTACTCAATAGTTTAACTGCAGCATTATTTATCTCTGGAATTTTCATTTTATAATCACCACAAATTTGTTCAAAAAAATGTTTAACCAATAACGGAATATCTTCTTGTCTTTCATTCAAGGAAGGTATTTGTATTTGAATCACATTGATACGATGATACAAATCCATTCTGAAATTATTGCGCTCAATTTCTTTATTTAAATCTTTGTTAGTAGCGGCAATTACTCGCACATTTACATCTATATCTTTTTCGCCACCAACTCTTGTAATCTTTCCTTCTTGTAAAGCACGCAAAACTTTTGCTTGTGCACTTAAACTCATATCGCCAATTTCATCTAGAAAAAGGGTGCCTCCATCCGCTTGTTCAAATTTGCCAATTCTTTGTTTGATGGCAGAAGTAAAGGATCCTTTTTCATGACCAAATAATTCACTGTCTATCAATTCTGATGGGATTGCCGCACAATTCACTTCCACCAACATTTTTCCATTGCGGTTGCTTTTTTCGTGCAACCATCTAGCAACCAGTTCTTTACCACTTCCATTTTCGCCAGTAACCAATACTCTTGCGTCTGTTGGTGCTACTCTTGCAATGGTGTTTTTTATATCTTGAACATATTTACTAATTCCAATAATATCTTGTAAGCCATGTACTTTTTGTTTTAAGACAACTGTTTCTTTCTCCAGAGTAGATTTGTCAATCGCATTTCTAATCGTAATGAGTAATCGATTTAAATCAGGCGGTTTAGAAATATAATCAAAAGCACCCTTGCGAACCGCTTCTACAGCTGTTTCGGTAGATCCATGTCCAGAAATCATGATGATAGGAACTAATATATTGTCCTTATTGATTTTATCCAACATCGTAATACCATCCATTTTAGTCATTTTGATATCACTCAATACACAATCATATTTGTTCGATTTAATTAAATGATAACCCTCATGACCATCTGTCGCCTCTTCTACTTTATAACCCTCTTCTATAAGTATCTCCCGTAGTGCTTTTCGGATACTTTTGTCATCATCAATTATTAGTATTTTCTTCATGCATGTAATATTTAATTTGGATGGTTTTATGGATGTCCATAGCTAATGGAGAAAATTATTTTTGGTTATCTCTCCATTCATACACCCAACTGCTTTGTATCATCTCTAGGTGGCCTTCATTGCTTTCTGCACGCGTGCCTTCAAAGCCTTGGATGGCAAGAACCCATTCGAGCAATTCTGTAAATCGAATGCGATAGATTTTGGATTCATTGAAGTCATCGCCAAATCGCTCATACAGCTTGAGGGCAATATCTTCATAATCATTCCAATGTATTGGTGGTTCGTATGCGTTCATTATCGTATATTTTTTTTAGAAAAATTATTCACCGTGTATGACAGATTGGTCGGGAACTATGACTTGAATACGCCCTGTTCCTTCTAACAATACACATTGGCAACTGAGCCTTGAATTGATTCTTGGATTACGTGCGCGATCGATAAAGTTCTCTTCCTTATCCGAGATTTCTTCTACAAAATCTTCGCCAGATTCAAGGTATATGTGGCAAGTACTACAAGCATTTACACCGCCACAGTTATGGTGTATATGAATATTATTTTTCAACGCAATCTCCAAGATGCTATCATCTACGGGGCAATTGGGAATGGTAATTGAAGGAATATTTTTTTGTTCAAAAGAAAAATCGATAGTATACATTTCGATGCGCTAAGCTTTATTTTAATTAATTGGGGCAAATTTATGTTTTAATATTTGGAATCCCTATTAATCGAAGAGGTTTGATGAAAGAGAATTTTTTGGATAAGTCGGAAGATATAAAATGGTGAAATTCAATTTATTATCAGAATTATTTGGGCGGCAAACACGCTATCACTCCAAGGCCGTTTCCGCTCAAAGCAGCGAAATCCGGGCTTTCCATTCTATCGTTGCCGCAATACAACTGCAAATCAAGAATATTCCTTTCCTTACATTTTTAGTTTGGTCAAATGAATGAAGAAAATAATATCCAAGTCGGCAAAAGGAATTTTCCCTACAACCCAACTTTTTCTTCGATATGGTAAAAATTTCTATCACTTGAATTACGGGATATTAATTCACCAATAAATCCAGCTAAAAATAATTGTGTGCCTATAACCAATGAAATAATGCCTACATAAAATAATGGTCTGTCGGTCATATTATATTTCGAGAAAGCAAACTTTTCTATTCCCAAATAAATCCAAATGACAGCACCGATGAGAAATACAATGGTGCCCCATAAACCAAAAATATGCATCGGCTTTTTGCCATATTTACCTACAAATAAAATAGATGCTAAATCTAAAAAGCCATTGATAAATCTTTCCCAGCCAAACTTACTCACGCCATATTTTCGAGCTTGATGAATAACTGCTTTTTCGGTTATTTTTTTGAAGCCTGCCCATTTAGCCAATACAGGAATATAGCGATGCATTTCGCCATATACCTCAATCGATTTGATGACTTTACTTCTGTATATTTTTAATCCGCAATTCATGTCGTGTAATTTCACGCCACTCATTTTTCCAGTTACAGAATTGTATAATTTAGACGGAAGATTTTTGGTGAATGTATTATCATGTCTTTCTTTTTTCCATCCACTGACAATATCAAATTTTCCATTTTTAATCATCGCCAACAAAGCTGGAATTTCATCTGGAGAATCTTGTAAGTCAGCATCCATCGTGATTACATAATCCCCTTGTGCAGCTTTGAATCCTTCATTGAGCGCAGCCGACTTGCCATAATTGCGTTGGAATTTGATGCCTTTAATTTGGCTATTATTCGCACGACATTTTTGTACAACTTCCCAACTATTATCTACACTGCCATCATCAATTAAAATGACTTCGTAAGAAAAGCGATGTTGTTTCATCACCGTCTCTATCCAAGAAATTAATTCTGGCAACGATTCTTCTTCATTTAAAAAAGGTATGATAACTGATAAATCCAAGGTTTATTTTTTTGTAAATGTAATTAAAAGGAATGAACTAAAAAGCGAACTTAGTAGACCGCTCAATGCAAAAGAAAAAATAGTTTTCATCATGATGAAAGTTAGATTTTGCGTTGGCTCATTTTTATTAAAAATTAAAAATAGAATGGAATTACAAATCACCATCAATACAATGATTACAGAAAGCGTTTTGATATGGTGTGTGAATGCATCGATAAATTTGATATCGGCATAATGGCGAAACAGCAATATACCAGAAACAAATAGCCCAACAAAAAGAAATAAAAATTGAAACAAAATAAGGTTCGGATGGGCATTGGATATAAATCGTTGTATCGCAATCAAGTAACATTGAATCGCCAAAGCAGTTAATATGCCAATACGTGTAGATATTTTTTTATTCATTAATATGCCATTGATTATTGTTGACAATGCCAATTACTTTTCCCGTCAAGGTTTGTCCGAAATAGGGCGAATTTGTTGATTTACTTTGATTAGTACTGGCATCAAAATTCCATTTTTCATGGGTATTAAAAAGGGTCAAACAGGCCTTCGATTTTTCTGCAATCTCTGGCTTGTCTATTTGTAGTATTTCTCGAGGAGCATCTGTTAATAAATGAATCCAAGTTTCTAATGGGATGTTTTCATCAACCGACAAAAGCAGTGAGAACGCAGTTTGTAAGCCAATCATGCCTTCTTTGGCATATTCAAATTCAACTTGCTTTGCGTCCCAATCTTGCGGTGTGTGGTGTGTTGCAATGCAATCAATTGTTCCATCTAATATACCTTTGACGAGTGCTTTTCTATCTGTTTCAGTTCGTAAAGGAGGTGTTGTTTTATACAAACTATCGTAGGTTTTTAATTGATTGTCGGTAAGTAATAAATGATGTGGTGTCACAGAACAAGTGATGTTTAATCCTTTCTTTTTTGCTTGTCGAATGAGTTCAATACCTTTTTGTGTGCTTACGCCAGTGACATGTAATTTGGATTGTGTATACTGCAGCAATTCAATATTTCGTTGTAAATGAATGCTCTCTGCAATACTTGCTTTGCCTTGCATGCCTAATCTTGTAGACATTTCACCTTCATGCATTTGGCCATTTTGTGCAATAGAATAATCTTCCGGAATTTCGATAATCATGCCATCGAAAGTTTTGATATACTCTAAAGCTTTCAATAAAAGACCACTTTGTTGAACTGGTTTTTTACCATCACTAAATGCAATGGCTCCACTCAATCGCATATCATACATCTCCGCCAAATCTTTCCCTTCTATGTTTTTGGAAATGGAGCCAATAGGGTGGAGGTTAACGATAGTAGAATTGTTTTTTAGATATTCAACAGTTGATTTGCTACTATTGCTTGGGTTGGTATTTGGTATCAAACATACATCGGTATAACCGCCAGCAGTTGCGGCTTTGCTACCTGTAATACAAGTTTCTTTTTGCTCATGGCCAGGGTCGCAAAAATCGGAGAATAGATCCATCCAGCCAACACTTACATACATCCCTTTCCCTTCTATTACTTTGGCATTTTTTTCAACAATTGAATCCGCAATTTTGTCAATGATTCCATTGTTAATTAGAATATCTTTTTTCTTTAAATGGTATTTACTTGTCGGTGAAATGATTGTCACTTTCTTGATGAGTAATTGCATATTCATTTTTTTGTTGTCCATTTATTTCATGATACGGATAAGTAAGATTTCTATCAATAAGAAAAGTAAGGCACACAAGATAGCAATTTTCCAAAGCGGTATCCCGTGTTGTAATTCATTGATGCTACTCACTGCATTGATATTTTCAGAAAGCCATTCCGCATTTTTTAAATGGGTTGTCTTTTTTAAATCTTCTACTTTCCAAAAACTTAAATCTGATTCTGCACGATCGTAATTAATGCCAATGTCTGTTGAGTCTTTTGTGTTCGGTAAAAAGATGGAATATAGTCCAGCATTCGTAATAGCTTCATTCATTTGAATTTGCATTTTACTGCCAATTGCTCTTTGTACTGGAATGGCATCTATTCCTTTACCCGAAATATGATAAACTGTTTTGTCATTTATTTTGGTATTGTTGATGGTCATACTTTCATTTCTGCCTAAGGTTAAGGCATTGATGGTATTGCCCGAACTACTATATGCCATCTTATAAATGAGTGGTAAAAACCAATAGGATTTTGGAAAAGTACTTGCATTCGCTTCTGCACTTGAAGCGCAAGTATATATATTACCATTGCCAACTTTATAAGCACTTAAAAAAGAATTACCAGTTGAAAAAGTGAATAGTTTTTGTTCATTACTTAATGCAGCATGATCGATCTGGAAATGTTGGTAAGCAATCGGTAAGTCAATATTATCAGGGGTTTTGACAAATAAATCGGTAAATAAGGCATGCGATTTATTGTAGTTAGTCACGAAGGATTTGTCGGCACTTAATTGCGAATAGGTGCAGCCGGCTGTATTGCTCAAGAATGCATTTAGATTCCCAGTATTACTCGAAGTTGGAGCAAAAACCAATAAGGTACCACCATTATTTACGAATGTGCTAAGTCCTTCTGAAAGTGCTGGACTAAGGTTTATAACACTATTCAAAATGATCAGCGAGTAATTTTTCAGTAGAGTAGGATTCACTGAATTGACATTATTATTATCCAATTTGAAAGGGGAGCCAGGCGGGAATACAGAACTTAAAAATGCATTTGCATTCGTTTGATTCAATACCATGACCGCATAACTCGCATTCACTTTTCCTGCAACAAAAAATGTATCATCGAAGCTAATTGGATTGTCGTTGATATACACTTGAATTTGTTGTGCGCCAGCAGTTGATGTAGAAAATGATATAGATTCTTGTTTGCTTTCATGCGCTTTGAGTGTCACGTTCACAACACTTTTTAGTTGCTGATTTACCTTAACTGTAATGGAAGTGTTGGCATCTTCGTCACCATTGTTTTTCAATTTGACAAGCATTGGATTAGCAACATTCAATAGGAGAGATGGCGTTTCAAATAGCACGGTATCCAATGAGATATTTTGTATTTGTGTAGCATTCACCGAAATAAAATACTTGCGAATAGAATCGGTGGTAGTAAGGTTAGCCGGGAAATTATTTTTTTGAAAATCAGAAATGAATACAATTTGTTTCGTCGCGTTTGGAACGGTATTCAATAACAACTTTTGTTTTTCTAGAATGATATCTGGCTTTTTGGTCTTTGCCGAAAGTTGAATTTGACCTACTTGTTGTAAGGCTTCTTGTTTGGTTAAAAATTTATTTTCATCATACCCAAATTCATTGGTTAACAACTTAAATTGATCATTGCTACTATAACTTTCTATGATAGATTTTGCTTTTCCCTTTGCCAAATCAAGAAGCGACAATGCATTTTTTTCAATACCCATACTAAAGGAATTGTCAATGAAAATGCTTACGGCTTTTGGTCCTGCGGTTATTTTTTCTGCATCTTTACTAAAATAAGGCTGTGCAAATGCTGCCACCAAACAAAGTACAGCCAAGATTCGACTGATTAATATGAGCAGATGCTTTAAAGTAGAACTCTTTTGCGTTTGTTCTTGCAATTCCTTCAAAAATCGAATATCAGGAAAAAAAACTTTCTTGTATTTTCTGAAATTAAATAAATGAATCAGAATGGGAACGGCTATAAGTAAGGCAGCAAATGTAAAAAGGGGATACAGAAAATTCACGGGTGTAAAAATAGGAAACTATTTAATATTACCATATAAAGTTAAAAGGAATCCTTTTAGGAGAGTGAGAGTGAGAGCGAGAGCAGGAATGTGAGCATCAACCCCAAGCCCTGAAAGGCATGTGCGTCAACTTAAGATAGCTTTTTCGAGCTGCTGTTCATAATTTTCTCTATCATACCTGGCATCATAGGTACAATATTTTTCAATTTTTCTAACCAACTCACAACGTATAAACAGCTGCCTGTTGGCTA
>CAMDVD010000010.1 GCA_945878115.1 Chitinophaga pinensis
AAAAAAATAAGGAGTATCGATAATATATTTCATGATTATATTTTAGAGGACAATTTTGAGAAAGCATTTAAAATGTTAGATACCAATTCATTGATTAATCATCATAAAAGTAGGGATACCGTATTTAATCATTTTAAAGTAATACGAGAATATTTGTATGGTAGAGAAGTGGAATACAAATGCGATTCATTCGTAAGAGGAAACTTTATTGGTGTGACATCCAGTTTTGTACCACTAGACTCAAACATACAATTCGGTTTGGAAGTTAGATTCGTGGTTGGGCAAAATTCAATCTACGCATACAATTTAGCCGATAATGACAGATGGTTTTCCAAGTTTTTAAGTAAGCCTAAAAAGAAAATTGACGCTTCTCAATTTAAGCGACCATCTCTGGAGAAAGAAAAATAGAAAGAAAACTATCTACTATCGAGTAAGCCGCCTCCCTAGTTTTCACTAACATTACCATGCCTCACACCGCTATACCTGTGCACTGAATAGACAACCGCTCATTATTTCTTGGAGCAATTTCCAATAAAGGAACAACTTTTTTCAAGGGAATAAAATAATATTATCCCATTCCCCATTCACCTCATTCTAAATTCCTTTATTCAATAGTATTTGCCGTATAGAAGCCAAGTGCGATAGCAAAACAAGTGGAACTAAATAAGCAGGTAGTAACACAAATGGGAAATAGGCAATGGCAATATTGGGTTGGTCAAATGCAAAGAGTTGAAAACTACTTGGTATAGATAGAATGGCATTGATAACGATATTGAGTAAAAGTGCTAAGCAAGCAATATTCCATATGAGAAGTATATTCTTATTGATTTTTTGACGCATGAAACATACATAATAAATAATTGGTGCCGATAAGCCAGAAAGAATATCGAAATTCCTTCCTTCAAAGGTCATGAGCTGTGGAATGGTTTGATGTTCAAATAAAAAAAACAAAACGATTTCAACAGGAATTCTAATCACAGAAAATAAGGTCAAGGTTTTAATATCTAAATGATCTAGCATAGCCTTCCCTTTTGCGGTATTGAAGCAGACAATCATGAATATTACTGGTGGCAATAACAAGAGAGGAAATCTTGGCGGCATCGTATTCATCGTTTCTTAAAAGCCTGCAATGCTTAAACCACTTTGAAAAATAATCCATCCTAAACTGATGTATAAAAACGATTTAGCGTTTCGACTTGCTTTGTAGAATAAAATAAATCCTAACAAAACAGTACATCCAAAAATGAAGTGAACATAGAGTGGTACATTTTCCATTTGATCCTATTTTTATGCAAAGAAAATACATCCAACATGAAGAGCACTTGTCAAATGATAAGAAATAAAAATCCACTTTATTTTTTTGCAAATTCCTTTCTGATCCTACTCAATGAAGTATCGGTAATACCAAGATAAGAAGCAATGTATTTGAGTGGCGCATGTTGGAATACATCTTGGTTATTTTGCAGTAGTTCTGCATAACGAGTTTCCGCACTTTTATGAATGAGCGATAATGTTCTTTGTTTAAATGCCGCGAATTCTTGTACCAAAATTTTCCTACCAAATTCTCTAAATTCTGGAATGCTATGAAATAGAAAATTTAGTTTCTCATAAGTAATAGTATAACCTGTACAATCTGTCAAGGCTTGAATACTTTCTGTGGAAATGCTTCGCAGAAAAAATGAAGAAACTTCAAATACAACTCCATTCGCAGAATAAAAATAAGTAGTTACTTCATTGCCTTCTGTATCCAAAGTAAATGATCGCATAAATCCAGTGACTAAAAATAAATACTCATTACTCAGCTTTCCTTCTTTCAGAAAAAATTCATTTTTCAAAATCGTATACGCATCAAATTGCTCTCCAATTTGCAGGACTATTTGCTCCGAAGTTGGAATATTAGCTTGAATAAATTGTTTCAATTCTACTTTGTGCATGGTAAGTTTTCTTTCAATTTTAATATTTTATGCGAATCTTTAATATGAATTTTATTTCAAAAATCATACCCGAAGCATACCTCGAAATCCGCGTCCTGCATAATAGGATTCGGCACCATTATGGTATATAAAAATTGTACCATAACGATGATCAGCAAAAATAGCACCGCCTAGTTTTCTAATATAATCTGGCGTACTTATCCAACTGGAAGTCTTGGTATCAAACTTACCCAGTTGCTGCAACTCTCGATATTGTTCTTCTGCTAATATTTCAATACCCATACTTCCAGCAGCATGGATCGCACTATCCTTCGGTTTATTCTCTTTTCTTGAAGCCAATGCTTCGGCATCGTAACAAAAACTTCTACGACCGCTAGGACTTTCAGCAGCACAATCATAAAAAATATACTCACCAGTTTTTTTATCCATTTCTACCACATCTGGTTCGCCGCCAGTTCTTTCCATTTCAGACAAAGACCATTGTTTTTCATCATTACCTTTACTGCAAATACGAGCTTCCACTGCAGACCATTCGAGAGCTTTATGTCGGTTCATATTTTTTTCAAAACGAGTTTTTAATGTGCTTACTAATTCGGCTAATTGTGCAGCACTTAATTTATTTTTAGTCGCTTTCATTTTTAATTCATTTTCTTTTAAAAGTGATTATTATTTTTCAAGAATATTTTTCAAGTTGGTCAAACTTATATGCATAGCAAGAATAGAATCGAATAATTACAAATGCAAATAATTCGACATTCTATTTTCATGATGTAAAAAACTTGTCCTCATTCCATTTCGCAGGATTATTTAGGATATAATTAGAAATGTTTTGATACGCTTGTTCATCACGAATTATATTTTCGTAATAATTGCGTTGCCATATTTTTCCATTAAAAGGTTGCCACCCCAATGTTTTAACCCCACGAATGTATTCAACAGTTGTTATTGATTTAAATGCGTCCATCATATCACCGATGGTTTTCGTAGGGGCAACCCTTGTGGTTGCCCCTACGGTTCCCCCGACAATTTGCAATATCCCATGAAAATGATTTGGCATTACAATGTATTCGTGCAATTCAATATTTTGAAATCGTGTGATTAATGCCACCCATTCTGTTTCAATCATTTTACCTGCATCATTTAAAATCATTTCCTTATTTTCAATTTTGCCAAAGGGCAACCACAAGGGCAACCACAAGGGATTGCCCTTACGGTTGCAACATATTGTTATAAAATATAAACCTGCTTGTGAATAATCATATCCTTTTAAACGGATTGACCTACGATGATGAATGTTATGATTGAATGGCATTTTTTATTTGGTTACAAATTTCAAAACAGTATTTTTTAATCGCGAAATAATGCAGGTTTTTACTCAGTTCAATTTCAATTTAAAACGCAAACACAATTTTCCAACACATGCTCACAAAAGTTATTTCGCTCTCATTTTATTTCCTTTTGCCTCATGTGTAACTTCTGCAAGTCCAAGTGCTTCCATCAATGGTGGTATATACATACCGAAGCGTCCACGTAGTCCTTTCTTGAGACCATACCAACCGCCAACAGGATTATTTTCTGAACGTCCCCACGCTTCGACAGTTCCTTCCTTTGCTGGCTTTTGTTCGTCAGCACTTCCTAGGTCTATCCAATCTCCGTGGTCTTTCAGCATTTTATGCAAATCAGCTAGACAATCTATATTATAATGCAGAACTGTTTTACCAACCGTACAAACTAAAATATCTTTCCCATCTTTTTGGTCAACATGCATAGTGTATTCACTAGACAATGGTGGCGTTTTTAAAGCCATTGGATTTTCTTTCGTTCCTATTTGATAACGCATAGAATTGAATTTATTTTTATGTATTAAAAAAGAATTGCTCAAAAATAATTATTCCAGCTTTCACTTTGTAAACGCAAGTTTCATCTATTTTCATTCAGCCCATTCCTTGCATCGTCGCATCTAAACTCATCCTCAGACTAAAAAAATCTCTTGCTACAATTGGGTCAGAACAATACCCATCACATTATTCATCATTGCTTTGTTTGCTAATTCTTGTATTGACATTTTTTATCTAATTTATTTTTATTGATGAAAAATAATGATTCCATATTCAATCATAATCAAATATAAATATGACTGAAGAAATTAGTTGTGTGCATGGATTATTTCTTTAGAAATACATGCTGTACGGGCAGCCCAAAATGATATGGGCAACCACTAGGGGTGCCCCTACCAACCACTTGCCAATACCTCTGAAATATGTGCCATTTTGATATTTACATTTTCATGTTTTACATAACTGTCTAAATGCATTAAGCAAGAAATATCTGTTGAGATAATATGTGTAGCACCTTGCTCTAAGGCACTGTTTACCTTTGTTTGCGCCATGCCTATGGAAATAGGTTCGTATTTTACCGCAAAGGTGCCACCAAAACCACAACAAGTTTCGCATTCTTTCATTTCCCGCAATTCAAGTCCTTTCACTTGTTGCAATAAAGTACGAGGTGCTTGTTTAATGCCACACTCCCTTAATGCACCACAAGCATCATGATAAGAAGCGATTGCTTTAAAAGATGCGCCTAAATTTTTTACCTTAATCACTTCAACTAAAAATTCACTCAATTCAAAACTTCGTTTGCGGATAGTTTTTGCGCTATTATGACTACTGCTATTATCAAACAATTCTTCAAAACTACCTCTAATAAAACCTATACAAGAACCCGAAGGTGATACGATGATATCATTGCTTGAAAAATCATGTAAAAATTTTTCACTCACTGCTTTTGCTTCTGCAATATATCCAGCATTATAGGCTGGTTGCCCACAGCAAGTTTGATTCGGATTATAGGAAACTGTACAGCCAACTTTTTCTAAAATCTTCATTGTATTCACGGCTATTTCCGGATAGAGTTGATCTACAAAACAAGGAATAAATAATTGTACTTTCATGGCTTTTGTTTTCCTTACGATTTCATGATTTGATATTTCAAGTCTATCATTTTTAATGCAGCGACTGCAGCTTCTTCTCCTTTATGTCCATGCTTACCACCGAGTCTTTCTTGCGCTTGTTCTTCATTGTACACTGTCAGTATACCAAAAATGATTGGGCTATCTAATTCTGTATTTAAATGAGAAATGCCTTGTGTAACACTGTCGCAAACATAATCGAAATGCGGTGTCTCTCCTTTTATCACACATCCCAATGCTATATAGGCATCGGCTTTTATATACTTGTAATGTTGTTTTATGGCATAAGGAATTTCTATACAGCCCGGTACTTTTATTTCAGTAATATCGACTTGTGTAAAATTTTCGAATATCCTTTTTACGCCATTTCTCAGTTCCGAAATAATAGGCTCATTCCATTCTGTATAAATAAGAACAACCTGCGAAATAGGAATTTGCAGGTTGTCAGTAGCAATTAAATGCGAATTATTTTGTGTATTGTTCATGTACTATGGGTTGTAATCACCTAATCGAGCTAGGCTTTTATCCATTTCACGAGCTTGGTTACTTTGCGGAAATTGATCTTTTATTTGATGATACAATTTAATAGCTTCCGTTGGGTTATTTTTCAGTTCGTAAGCCATACCTGCACGTTGCATGTAGATAGGAGATAGTAATAAATTATCTTTATCATTAGAAGCATCTAAATAAGCTTTGATGGCATCGTCTGTTTTTCCCAATTCCATATAAGCATCACCCAAATTACCTTTTGCCATTGCAGCTATCAAGGTACCTTTCCCATCAAAATCATTTAATTGTTTAACGGCATCTTCAAATTTCCCTTGTTTTAATAGGCAAACTCCTGCGTAATAATGTGCCATATTACCTGCTGGCGTACCACTGTATTTTTTAGCAATAGTAAGGAATCCATCAAATTGTCCATCGCCATTTAATGCTCTATTTACAGAGTCTATATTAAAATAAGTTTGTGCACGAAAGATAGCATCATTTGATTTTTGCATTTGTGGCCCTTTGTAAAATTTCGTGTAAGCAAAAATGCCTACAACCAATGCTAAGACGCCAATCAAAATATTATTGATTATTTTGTTGTTGTTTTGGTACCAATGTTCGACGCCTTTCAAACGATCTTCTGCCGAAGGAATGGATAAATCTTCTTGTACCGTGGTGGTATTTTGTCGCGGAGCGGTATATAAATCTTGTTTAGCCATTTTGCTTTTTTAAAATGATTTTTTTTATAGGTGGGCAAAAGTAAACAAAAAGTTTAATTTTTTGGTATGCATGTATTATTATTTCAGAAATTAGGAAGATGGACAAAAAAGAAACCTTCTAGCCAAGCTGATTTAATATATAAATAAGGCTAAACTAATACTGTAAAGAAATGAATAATCTTTATATGCTTTGTATTGCGGCAACGATTGTAGTGAAAATCCTTTTTGCTGCGGATAAGCAAAAAGATTGGAACGGAAAGTCCGGATTCCGATGCTTTGAGCGGAAACAGATCCTGACATTTATCGTCAGGAAGTGTGTGCCGCCCATGGTGTAGCATTAATTTTTTTTCAAAAAATACGCTACACCATTACACTGTAGCATTCATTTTTTTTCAAAAAATACGTTACACCATTACATTGTAGCATTAATTTTTTTTCAAAAAATACGCTACGGCATGTATCTCACAACTTATATAGTTTCCCTTTAAAAAACAGGACAAACAAAGAAATTCTAAAACATTCGACTATTTTTACCTCTATAATAAAAAAATATGAACAGAAGGAAATTTGTCAAAATAATTGGAGCTGTTACACCAGCATTGGTAATGCCTTTAACTAGTTTCGGAGAAGGTGGCTCATCGAATTTTCCAATAGTCATTACTACTTGGGATCAAAATAAAAAAGCAAATCAAGCTGCTTGGAAGGTATTAAAATCTAATGGTTCTGCATTAGATGCAGTGCATCAAGGCGTGATGGTTCCAGAAGCCGACCCAAAAGACCAAAGTGTTGGATTTGGCGGACTGCCAGATCGAGACGGCATAGTAACTTTAGATGCTTGCATCATGGACCATGCTGGCAATATAGGCGCTGTGATGGGTATGGAAAATATTATACATGCCAGTAGTGTAGCTAGATTGGTCATGGAAAAAACACCACATGTTCAATTAGTTGGGGATGGCGCTTTGCAGTTTGCCTTGGAAAATGGATTCAAAAAAGAAAATTTATTGACAGAAAATTCCAAAAAAGCTTGGAAAAAATGGCTAGAAACTGCGAAGTATAACCCTATGACAACCATTGAAGAATTAGAAAAAAGGATACATAAAAACCATGATACCATTGGAATGATTGCGATTGATCAACAACAAAACCTAAGTGGTGCTTGCTCTACAAGTGGCATGGCGTATAAATTGCATGGACGTGTAGGTGACTCCCCTATAATTGGTGCAGGATTGTATGTAGACAATGAAATTGGAGCGGCTTCCGCGACAGGCGTTGGTGAAGAAGTGGTTCGGATTTGCGGAAGTCACACCATTGTGGAAGCCATGCGCTATGGAAAAAGTCCAGAAGAGGCTTGTAAGTTAGCGTTGATGAGATTGGTAAGTATGAAAGGAGAAAGCTATGCAAAGAATGTACAGATTGGTTTTATAGCCCTCAATAAAAAAGGTGAATATGGCTGTTATTCTTTATTGCCAAATTTTACAATGGCTATTGTAGATACCAATGGCGAAAAAGTGATTCATGCCCCTTCATTATTTTCTTAGAAGAAATGGCACAACCTTTTACATTAGAAATAGCAGTATTTAGTCTACAAGGCGCACTGAATGCGGTATTGGCAGGCGCAGACCGGCTCGAACTTTGCGAGAACGCGCAGGATGGTGGAACAACACCTTCGTATGGTTTTTTAAAAATGGCAAAGCAATTAATTTCGATTCCCATTTTCCCCATCATACGCCCAAGAGGTGGCTCATTTGTTTATTCAGATGCAGAATTCAACATCATGAAGGAAGATATTGTGGTTTGTAAAGAGTTAGGTTATAGTGGCGTTGTTATTGGGATACTGGACAAAGATGGAGAAATTGATATCCATCGAACACAAGAATTAGTGCGATTAGCAGGTAATATGGAAGTAACTTTTCATCGTGCATTTGATCGTTGTGCACAACCACAAAAAGCGTTAGAACAATTGATAGATTGTGGTTGTAAACGAATTCTTACCAGTGGACAATATCCTTCTGTTGTGCAGGGAATGGACTTATTAAAGGCTCTCATCGAACAGGCGAAAGATCGCATTATCATTATGCCTGGTAGTGGCGTAAATAGCAGCAATATTGCATTATTGGCTAAGCATACGCAAGCGAAAGAATTTCATACCGCAGCTAGACAGGCCGTCACACATTCTGCAGAATATTCACCATCCAGCATGAACGAAAGTTTATCGTATGTGGGAGTTAATCAAGCAGAAATTGTGGCAATCAAAAATTTATTGACAATTTTTTTTGCGTAAGCTGTAGAAACGATTACTCTTCATACCGCTTCATTTCTCTATCATAAAACTCAACAGCTAAAGCAACTAAGTCTGTCAATTCCGTTTTCAATTCCGCTTCACTAATATCATCTACCTCTTCTAAAAGTTCTAAATCATCATCTTTCAAATTGATTACAAATCTTGGATAATCTAAATGAACAATGAAAATATCTTCTGGGAAATCTGTATTGTCGCCTATTAAAAATTTTGGTAGTGTCATAGTAAGGGTATTATTTTTTTTGTAATGTTTTTTTTAGACAGCAAGTATACAAACAAATTGGATAAGGACGGAATAAAGCAGGCTTCGGAATAAAGCAGACTTCGTGCCTCAGTCGCTTCATCCTCAGTCGCCATAAAACGATGCTCTTACAAAAAGTAGATATCGTATTTAGAAGACTAGATTTTCCAACCAATATTTCTTAAACGAAAAACGCCATAAAGAAAAAAAAATCTTTATGGCGCATCTGCTATTTCGGGGATATAGCAGAATTCAATATATAGTAGATTCCTTTTACATTCCTTTTGTTTCAGTCGCTATACCACGATATAGCGATGCGCTTAAATAAAGTAGATGTCGTGCCTCCATCACTTTATTTCATAAACGAAAAACGCCCTAAATTAATGAATCAATTTAGGGCGCATCTGCTATATCGGAGGTCTCGACCGGATTCGAACCGGTGTAGAAGCTTTTGCAGAGCTTTGCCTAGCCACTCGGCTACAAGACCAATAGGGTGCGAATATATTACTTATTTTAGAAATAGCAAATTTGATTAAGTTTGTAAAAAAATTATATGCCTACCATTGCCGAATCCGAATTAATAATTACGACAGAAGGAAGAGTATATCATATAAACCTAAAGCCTGAAGACCTTGCTAATACTGTCATCACAGTTGGCGACCCAAATAGAGTCAAAGAGGTTTCTAAATATTTTGACCAGATAGAATTTAAAACGGAGCACCGCGAATTTGTAACCCATACAGGTAGAATCGGCAAAAAAAGATTGACCGTGATGTCAAGTGGAATAGGTCCAGACAATATTGATATAGTGATGAATGAACTAGATGCATTGGTCAATATCGAGTTTGAAACAAGAACAATTAAAGAACAACATACTGCATTGCAAATCATTCGCCTTGGCACTTCTGGGAGCTTGCAAGATGATATTGCAGTAGACAGTTTAGTGGCATCCAGTCATGGCATCGGTTTAGATAATGTGTTGCATTTTTATATGTTAGAAAATTCGACGCATGAAAACAATATGCAATCGGCATTTACAAAACATGTGCAATTAGAAAATAAAAATATTATTCCTTATGTGGTGCAAGGATCTACAGAATTACTCCATCATTTCACAACTGGATATCACCATGGCATAACGGTTACTTGTCCGGGTTTTTACGCGCCGCAAGGTCGTGTAGTGCGCGCAGGACTTCAATTTCCAGAGTTAGTAAATAAATTATCCAGCTTCCAATTTGATGACCATCGAATCACGAATTTTGAAATGGAGACTTCTGCCATTTTTGGTTTAGGAAAAATATTTGGCCATCATTGCTTGTCTATTAATACCATAGTTGCCAATCGTATTCAAAAAACTTTCTCTAAGGATAGTGCAAAAAGTATTGAGGGGATGATTAAAAACAGTTTAGACATTATTGAGGGGATATAGTCATTTAACGTCAATTGAAATTATTGGACAGCAATCAAATAAGGAAACATGAAATTAAACCAACATGTCCGAATGCAACGCTTGTACTATACTCACCTTTAGCTCATCCGCACAAGCCAGTAATAATTCTGTACAAGACAAGTGTAAAATTGGATGCTTTGTAAATGCCGCTATCTCTTGTAAAGGCATCAATACAAATTTACGTTTATGCATTTCTGGATGTGGAATAAATAATTTTTTCTCCACATGTATTTCATCATTAAAATAAAGAATATCAATATCAATATTTCTTGGTTCCCATTTCTGCTGTCGAACTCGTCCTAGATCTTTTTCAATTTGGAGAAAAGCCACTAATACGTCCATCGCCATTAATTCCGTTTCAATAAATAGTACTTGATTGAGGAATGAAGCCTGCTGCGTATTGCCCCATGCAGCAGTTTCGTAAACACTAGATTTTTGTACAATAAAACCCACCTCCTTTTCAATAAGCGTACAAGTTTTAGCAAGGAACTCTTCCCTTTTTCCTTGATTGCCTCCTATAATAACATACATACCGTTCATACCAATTACATGTCGTTTGTTGTGTTGCTTTATTACATTTGCGCAAATATCAAGAAAAACAAT
Organism: Chitinophaga pinensis; assembly: GCA_945878115.1. GTDB lineage: Bacteria > Bacteroidota > Bacteroidia > Chitinophagales > Chitinophagaceae > OLB11. The sequence goes on from CAMDVD010000010.1 coordinate 10,707, forward strand.
GAGACAATTTTTTAAATTTTTATTTGCTAGTTTATGTGCCATTATTCTGTTTAATCTAATCCTATTTATTATTGTTTTAGGTGTAGCTGCAGGTAGTTCTTCGAGTAAAGATAAAGTGGTAGGAAAAAATTCCGTTTTACTCATTGATTTGAATGAACCAATTATGGAACAAGGCAAAGAGAATACCTTGGCTATTCTCTCCAACCAATCCAGTACTACAATTGGTTTAAATGATGTTTTACTCTCCATAGAAAATGCAAAAACGGATACTAAAATCAATGGCATTTATGTCAAAATGGGAATTTGTCCAAATGGCTGGGCGAGCATGCAAGAGCTACGATTGGCTTTAATTGATTTTCAAAAAACGGACAAATTTGTGATTGCTTATGGCGAAGTTGCTGACCATAAATCTTACTATGTTGCAAGCGCTTGTAAAAAAGTGTACTTGAATCCGGCTGGTGGCATGGACTACAAAGGATTGGCAATTAATGGCATGTTTTACAAAGGCACTTTAGACAAGCTCGATATTAAAACAGAAGCTTTTCATTGCGGTCAATTTAAAGGTGCTTACGAACCTTATAAATTAGAAAAATATAGCGATCCAAATCGATATCAATTGGGCGTTTTATTGGGCGATTTTTATGCTGAATTTTTACGTGGCGTTTCTGAAAAAACTGGAACAGATACAACTACGCTAGCTGCGATGGCACGCAATGGCTCCGTTCGTTTTCCGAAAGATGCATTAGAGGCAAAATTAGTAGACGGTCTTTTATTTTCTGATTCTGTTGAAAATATTGTTAAACAAAAAATGAAGTTGAAAGCCAAGGACAAAATCAATTTTATTTCCCCTGATGAGTATGCAGCATTGATCCCTAGCACTTCCAAATCAAAAGATAAAATTGCAATTTTATACGCAGATGGTACAATTTATGATGGAGAAGGTGATGAAGATATACATTCAAAAGATTATATAAAAGTGATTCGCAAATTGGCGAATGACGAATCTATTAAAGCAGTTGTGCTTCGTATTAATTCACCTGGTGGAAGTGCGATGGCAAGTGAAATCATCTATCACGAATTGATGGAATTAAAAAAGAAAAAACCTATCGTGGTAAGTATGAGTAATTATGCGGCAAGCGGTGGTTATTATATTGCATGTGCAGCGGATAGCATTTTTGCTGATCAAAATACATTGACAGGTTCTATCGGTGTTGTAGGTGTGATGTTCAATATTGGAGACATGCTTAAAAACAAATTGGGTGTAACTACAGATGTTGTAAAAACAGGTACTTTCGCTGATTTTCCAAACATGTCTCGCCCCATGACAGACTTGGAAAGGACATGGATTCAAAGTTATTTAGACAGTACGTATATTCAGTTTAAATCCCGTGTCGCATTAGCCCGTAAAATGACGATGGCACAAGTAGAAGATCTAGCGCAAGGGCATGTTTATAGTGGCGTGAGTGCAAAAAAAATAAACTTAATCGATGATTTTGGCAATATGACAAGAGCTTTGCAAAGCGCTTCTGCTTTGGCTAAACTAAGCAGCTATAAAACAGTAGAGTACCCAAAACAAGTCGACAAATTAGAAGAAATTATTTCTAAATTGACAGGACAAAAAAGAGAAGAAGCTGTTGTAAAAAAAGTACTTGGAGAAGATTATGTGGTATATAAAGAAATTCAAAAATTGCGATCGCAACAAAATCAATTGCAAACCATTATGCCGATGCAATTTGACATTAAGTAGTACGGTGTTTATAAATCATTCCAATATGCGGAATATGATCTTCTAAATACAATTCTCCTACCGTTTTAAAACCAAGATTAGCATAGAATTTTTCCAAGTAGGCTTGTGCACTTATTTTTAATGGGAATTTATATTCTGTTGTGCAAATACTTATCGCTTTTTCCATCAACGCAATGCCGTATTGTTTGCCACGATGCGTAGATTTAATGAGCACTCTACCGATAGAACAATAACCAGTATAAGAAATTCCTTCGGGTAAAATTCGACAATAAGCCACTAGTTGATTTTCTTCAAAACCCAGTAAATGAACGGCCTGTAAGTCTTTCCCATCACAATCTTGGTACAAACAATTTTGTTCCATAATAAATACTTCCAAACGCAGGGAAATAATTTGGTATAATAATTCGGTGTTCAATTCCGAGAAGGTATAAGCTTTGAATTGTATCATTTAATTAGTTTTAACAAATAAAGGAAGTGAAGAATTATGATGTAAAATAGAACCCATTTTAGTAACCGCATCGATTCCATTTGCGGATATCTCAAACGTATTTTCATTAACATATAAGTCGATATGTTTTAGCATCACAGCTTCGTCCATTTCTTGTGCATGATTTTTTACAAATTGACTAAGTACTGGATAGCTTTTTCTAGAATAAGAAATGCTTGATTGTATTAAAAAATTAATTTGGCTTTGCATTTCATCTGACAAATTTCTGCGAATAGCAATACCGCCGAGTGGAATCGGCAATTCCGTTTTTTGTTCCCAATACTCCCCAAGATCTAACAATTGAATCAGTCCTTTATCCTGATAAGTAAATCTATTTTCATGAATGATAACACCAGCCTGGAATTCGCCTTGGAGCACCTTGTTTTCTATGTCAGAAAATGGTAACGCTGTTCTGTTTTGGCTTTCCGAAAAAGCAAAACTCAATAAAAAATTTGCGGTGGTATGTATGCCAGGAATAGCAATAGATAAGTTTGAAATCTCTTGTATTGGAAAATTCTCTTTTGCAATCAATAAAGGACCAACTCCGTTGCCTAAGGCGCTGCCACTGCGAAGCATGATGTAATTATCCAAAACAGAAAAATAGTTGGCATAGCTCATTTTAACAATATCCAGCTTACCTTGTTGCGCCAATTTATTTAACGTTTCTACGTCTTCAAATATAAATTCAAAAGACATCCCATGTGTATCTATTAAGCTATGATACATCGCATCAAAAATAAAAGTATCATTAGGGCAAGGGGATATACCAACTGTAAATTTCATGGCTTAAGAAATAGATTGAATAAAGGAAAGGACTTCTTGTTGACAATTTGCAATTGCTAGTTGTATTTGCCAATTGGTTTTGTTACGAGGTTCAACATAATTGGAAATCCCTCTACATTGCACGAAATTAATTTTTTCTTGCAAACAAATATAATGCAATGCGGCGCCTTCCATAGATTCAATTTGTGCCTTAAATTTTTCTTGTCGCAGTTGAATTGTTTGCGCAGAACCAGCAGCTAATGCCACTGTCAATGCTCTTACTTTTTTGAGTCGATTGAAAAATGGATATTGCATTGGATTTTCCAACATCATACTTTTAAAAGGAAATGCATCCGCTTCTTGCAATTCTAAATCCAATAAGTCTAGTAATTGATTATGGTCTTCTGCGCCAGTATCCCCTAATATTTCTTGCTTCACAAATACGACTTCACCCAATTGTAGCGTCTTCGTATAACTCCCTGCAATACCTATTTGAATAATCAAATTTGGGTTACCTCTTGCAAGCTTTGCTAGATGATAAGTAGATGCCATAAGCCCTACTCCATGAATAAATGTCTCTATCTTATGCTTTGCCGAATTGCATTTTTTGGCGATACCATTCAATTCAAATTCAGTTGCAGCTACAATAGCAATATTCATTTGGCAAAAATGCTAAAAATAACAGCAGCTACCAAATATTAGATGTTACCTAATTCTCTACATTTTAATTCAAAAAAAATGAGATTAAAGATACCAACCTTATTTAGATTTCAACATTACTACCTATTTGATTAAAATAGTTTTACTTTTAGACTTTAAATATTTAAAACCATGATGATTAAGAAACTAAAGAATGTAAAAGTCAATTTATTTCAACTCTTTGTAATTCTTTGTGTAACAGGCTTCATCGTATTTATCGCCACCTCTTACTCTTACTCCAACAATTCGGATCCGTTCGCGAATGAGACATATACTAATGTAGAAAGCCATTGCACCCCTTCTATAAAACGAATGAAAGATTTCAAATATGTGAAGCCTATTCTTTTTGTGGACAATAATTGTGAAGGCCTTCAATTTGCCGATCTAAAAAGTAAACTTACAGATATGTTAGATCGTTATGCACGTAAAAATGAAATCAATAATGCATCTATTTATATAAAAGATTTTCAAAGTAATGATTATTTGAGTATCAATGAAACACAAACTTATGTCCCTGCTTCGCTAATGAAAGTAGCACTCTTAATTTCAATATTGAAAATGAGTGAATCCACACCTGGCTTTTTGGACAAACAAATAACTTTTAAAATTCCTTACAACAGCCCTAAAACCCAAAACATTATTACTAAAACAATTCAATTAGGTAGCACGTATACTGTTAAAGAATTAATGACTTACATGATTAAATATTCCGACAACAATGCAACCAACTTAGTGGCTTCTAATATTGAAGGAGGTTTGTTGGAAAAAGTATTTTCCGATTTTGGATTAAAAGCACCAAATAGCAAAAACAAAGACATAAACATTACATGTGCTGAATATTCTTGTTTTATGCGTGCCTTATATAATGGTGCATATTTAACAAAAGAACATTCTGAATACGCTTTAGAACTATTGATCACTTCTGATTTCGAAAATGGTCTTCGTAAACCGATTCCAAAAGAATATAAAATTGCCAGTAAATTTGGAGAAAGTGGCAACCAAACAGAAAAACAATTACATGAATCTGGCATTGTCTATTTAGACAATAAGGCTTATTTACTTACAGTAATGACGAAAGGAGCTTCAGCAGAAACTTTAGCCAAAGTGATCAGTAACATCTCTGAAAAAGTTTTTACAGAAATGAATGGAAAACCTATGTAATTAGGAGTGACTCGTAAAATGGCGGAGTACCTGCTCATTTAATATCGAAAAGCCCTACAGCCTTTGTTGAAAAATCAATTGGTATTCGATAAGCAAATAGGCGAATTAGACATTTATTACCATTCTTCATTTTATCCGTCGAATGCATTGCACCAATTATCAATTTCCCCAATTATCTTTGCAAAAAAAATAACAGAATGGTTCATGTAACTCGTGTAGAACATTTTAATGCAGCGCATAAATTGTGGAATGAAAAATGGTCGGCAGAAAAAAATAAAGAGGTGTTTGGCAAATGTGCTAATGAAAATTATCATGGCCACAATTACGAATTGCATGTAACCGTAAAAGGGAATATGCATGAAGATACAGGCTTTGTTATTAATGCAAAAGAGCTTGGTGAAATCATGAAAGTGCAAGTTGTAGATGTAGTAGATCATTGCAACCTCAATATGGACGTACCATTTATGAAGGGCAAATTTACATCAGCCGAAAATTTTGCAGTAGCAATTTGGAATTTATTGGAAGCTGAAATCGAAAAACATGGTGCGCAAATACATTGCGTAAAATTAATTGAAACCCAAAGAATTTACGTTGAGTATTTTGGAGATAATGGATAAATAAAGAAAAAAAATGTCATATAAAAAAATTGAACAATTTGATGAACAGGCTTTAGAAAAATTGTCTGCTAATTATAAAAATATTTTAGAATCTATAGGTGAAGATTCTAGTCGTGAGGGTTTAGAGAAGACGCCAATGCGTGTAGCAAAAGCCAATTTATTTTTGACACAAGGCTACCAAATGAATGCATTAGAAATTCTCAATTCTGCAAAATTCAAAGAAAGCTATAGCGAAATGGTAATCGTGAAAGACATTGAATTGTATTCCATGTGTGAACACCACATGTTGCCATTCTTCGGTAAAGCACATATAGCCTATATTCCAAATGGCTATATTACAGGTTTGAGTAAACTAGCGCGTGTGGTTGATTGCTATGCACGTCGATTGCAGGTTCAGGAACGAATGACGCATCAAATATTAGACGCTGTAAGAGATGCCTTAAATCCTTTAGGCGTAGCGGTTGTAATTGAAGCCAAACATCTTTGTATGATGATGCGTGGTGTTCAAAAACAAAATTCATCCACCACTACTTCTGCTTTCAGTGGTGAGTTCGAAAACGATAAAACACGTTCTGAATTTCTACGATTAATCAGTGCAGATCTACATTAGTAAATTCTGACATTATATTAAACAAATTGAACCATGATAAATATTTCAGACCGCGACACTTTACGTACAATTTTGCATCAACTCACTCCAAGTGCAAACGCATTATGGGGTAAGATGTCGCCACAACATGCCATCGAACACTTGACTATAAGTATCCAAGTTTCTGCCGGAAAAAAAACGGTAGAACAAGCAACTACGCGAGAAGAAGGCGAGAAGATTAAAAGCAAATTAATTTTTAGTGACATGGCAATTCCGCAGGGTATTATTAGTCCGTTGGTTGGAGAAGGTTTGGCTGAATTAAAATACAATTCCTTAGTAGAAGCATTGACTCAATTAGAATTGGAATTAGACTACTTTGAAAATCATTATACAGAAAATCCAGATGCCATGCATGTACAACCACGTATGGGATTATTGAATCACGATGAATGGATGACAATGCACAACAAACATTTTACCCATCATTTGAAACAATTTGGCTTAGATACCTAATTCAATTCCTCTGTGCTTTCAAAGATTAAGCACTTACCTCTTAAAATCTTTAAGAATTCAATTTTTACCTTCCAGAAATTACCAGTGACTAAACAATTTTTCTTAAGACTCCTTATTTCCACTTTATGTATTATCGTAGGAGCTACCTTTATTTTTTCAGCCATTTCTAAAATCCCAACTCTAGAGCAATTTGGTTGGACAATTGTAGAAACCACCTTTCTCCATTGGACTGCAGCAGAATGGTCTGCAAGAATTCTCATTGGTTTAGAGCTGTTTTTAGGCGTACTTTTTATTGCACACTTTCGTATTCGCAAATTGGCGATTCCAATATCTTTATTTTTACTCAGTGTATTTAGTATTTATTTATTACTGGTCATTCGTCGGTATGGAAGTGATGGCAATTGCGGGTGTTTCGGCGATGTGATTAAAATGACACCATTAGAATCTGTCATCAAAAACATAGTATTAATTGTACTTATTTTTATCATTCAATGGGGATCTTCTTATGAATGGAACCATAAATTTGGCAATTGGTTAATTGTCTGCTTCCTCTTACTCTGTCTCGCTACTCCAATTTACCTTAGCCCACCAGAGAGCATTTATATCAGTGAAAAAGAAAAAGAAATTAATCAACCTATTCCACTTAATCTATTGTATACCTCTAGCAACAATGTCAAGCCCGCAACAGAACTACGAAAAGGAAAGCATATCATTGCCTTCATGAGCCTTACCTGTGGCTTTTGTCGAAAGGCGGCGAAACGAATGCGTATCATGAAAGAGAAACATCCGGAATTGCCTTTTTATATCATCTTAAATGGAGATAAAGAGAACTTGCAAGATTTTTTACTGGATACCAAAGCCACAAATATTGACCACTCCCTTTTTAACGGTGTAGTGCAATTTACGTTGTTGAACCGAGGAACTGCATTACCTACTATCAAGTGGGTGCAAGATACTACACTATTGAAAGAGTCGAATTATATGACTTTGGATGAAAACGAAATTTTAAAGTGGATAAAAAAACAATAGACAACGAAATTGTTTATTGTATCTTACGAACATTATTCCCACCTTTGCCACATGAATTTGAATTTAAAACGCCCAATAGCCTGTGTAGATTTAGAAACTACAGGTATAAACATTACACAAGATCGAATTATTGAGATTTCCATCATCAAAATTTATCCTGATGGCACTCAAGAAATCAAAACAAGATACATAAATCCGCAAATGCCAATACCTGCTGAAGCAACTGCTGTGCATGGCATTTCAGATAGTGATGTTGCCAATGAACCTACTTTTAAAGAGTTAGCAAATGGCATCAAACAATTTTTAGAAAATTGCGATTTATGTGGATTCAATTCAAATCGTTTTGACTTCCCTATTCTAACGGAAGAATTTTTAAGAGTCGGCATGGAAGTGAATTTTAGAGACAAGCATTTAGTAGATGTACAACAAATATTTTTCAAAAAAGAACCACGAAATTTAACAGCAGCCTATAAATTTTATTGCGAAAAAGAATTACAAAATGCACATAGCGCAGAAGCAGATGCACTGGCTACTTTTGAAATATTATTGGCACAGTTGGATAGATATACTGACTTACAAAACGACGTAGAATCATTGGGTAATTTCTCCAAAGGAGAAGACTTTATGGATTATTCTCGCAGAGTAAAAATCGTGCAAGGCAAGCCAGTATTTAATTTCGGAAAGTATAAAGACAAAGCAGTTTCAGAGGTTTTACAAAAAGAACCACAATATTATGATTGGATCATGAAAGGAGATTTTGCATTAGATACCAAGAATGTTATCTCGAAATTATTTCACGAAACAATGTTAAAAAAGGTGTAAAAACAGGCCATTTTCATTTTCATTTTGTTTTTCTAAACTCTATCTGTTAATTTTCACCTTTAATCCATTTTTTTTGAGCAAAATAGTCATTATTCCTACTTACAACGAGATCGAAAATATCGAAAGAATCATTCGAGCCGTATTTGCATTGAAGGAATCATTTGATGTATTAATTGTAGATGATGGTTCACCAGACGGAACCGCTGCGCAAGTAAAAAAAATGCAATTAGAATTTCCAACACAATTATTTATGTTGGAACGAAAAGGCAAATTAGGACTTGGGACTGCTTATATTACTGGGTTTAAGTGGAGCATTGAAAAAAAATACAATTACATTTTTGAAATGGATGCCGATTTTTCCCATAATCCAAATGACCTTCCTCGATTGTACGAAGCAGTGCAAAACAATTCATGTGATGTTAGTGTTGGTTCTCGGTATATTAAAGGTGGCAAAGTCGAAAATTGGCCTATGAATAGAATTTTTATTTCTTACGGCGCATCTGTTTATGTTCGTTTGATTACATGGATGCATGTGAAAGATTGCACTGCTGGTTTTGTTTGCTATAAACGTAATGTACTTGAATCCATAGATTTAGACAAAATACAATTCATCGGTTACGCCTTTCAAATCGAAATGAAATACCGTGTATGGAAAAAAGGTTTTAGAATAAAAGAAGTGCCTATCACTTTTGTAGACCGAAAAGAAGGCAATTCAAAAATGTCAAAAGGAATCGTAAAAGAGGCCATTCTGGGCGTTTGGAAAATGAAATTTTCTTAAGTGATTACGAAATCATTTCAAGCGCTTTTTCTACCATGTTTTTCGAACCAATAAAAATCGGTACTCGTTGATGTAATTCCGTTGGCATGATGTCCAATATTGGTTGACTACCTGTAGACCCAATACCACCAGCCATTTCAACGATATAACTCATTGGATTACATTCATACAACAACCTCAATTTACCCGAAGCATTACTCGAATCTGCAGGATAAAGGAATATTCCACCTTTAATTATCGTGCGATGTAAATCTGCTACCATACTGCCAATATAACGATGCGAATAAGGTCGTTTAGTTTCCTTGTCATTCTCCATACAATAGGCAAGATAGCTTTGTAATTTAGGATCTAATTTATTGGTATTACCTTGATTTACTGAATATATTTTTCCATCCACCGGACATTTGATATCCTTATGCGACAAACAAAATTCGCCAATACTAGGTTCTAATGTAAAACCATTCACACCCAATTGGGTAGCATAAACCATCATCGTACTAGAGCCATAAATAACATATCCTGCTGCCATGGTTTTATTTCCCTTTTGCAAAAAATCTTCTCGAGTACAAGGCGTCCCCAATGGGGTTACTCTTTTATAAATACAAAATATAGTTCCAATAGAAGCATTCACATCAATATTAGACGAACCATCTAATGGATCAAACATGACCACATATTTCGACTGCAAAGAATGCGCATCATCAAATACAATGATATCATCATTTTCTTCAGATGCAATACCCGCGCAATCCGCACTGTTTCTTAGTACATTGATAAGAACCTCATTGGCAAAAATGTCTAGTTTCATTTGTTCTTCACCTTGCACATTCACTGCGCCATGTGCACCCAAAATATCTACTAGCCCAGCTTTATTTACTTGCTTATTAATCAGTTTACAAGCCAAACTAATGTCACGCAATAAAATAGAAAGCTCCCCAGTTGATTGTGAAAATTGTCGAGATTGATAAATAGTAAATTCATCAATGGTCATTAAATGTCTATTTGGATTCATGCCGCAAATGTATAAAAGGATTTTATGTTCTTTACATTTCTGAAAAATAAAAATCGTTTGCAATTAATCTTAAGAAATCAGTTGATGATTCAGGCAAAACTAAATATCTCCTGAGAAATATTTGGGCGGCACCCACGCTTTACGCTCCAATCTTTTTTGCTTCAGAGCAAGCAAAAAAGGATTTCCGCTGCAATCGTTGCCGCAATACACCTGCACCTAAAGACATAAGATGTCATTAGAAAATTAGTTTAGCTATAATTCACTGCATCTTTTGAACAAATAATCTACTTTTGATTTTTCGAATAATAAGACATAACCATAATAATTTTTGTACATGCAACCAGAACAACTTGAACAACTTCGCTACCCAATCGGACATTGTAATTACCCAACAGAATATACCGCAGACATGTTGCGTAATAGGTTGTTGGAGATAGAAACTTTTCCGAAAAGATTAGAATTGGCGGTACAACATTTAGACGAATATCAATTGCAAACTGCCTATCGTCCTGAAGGTTGGACAGTCAATCAAGTGATCCATCATTGTGCAGACAGTCACATGAATGCAGTGCTACGAATCAAAATGGCATTGACAGAAGACAACCCAAGCATCAAGCCATATCAAGAAGCATTATGGGCTGAAACAGCCGACTATCAACTGCCTTACAACAATTCAATCACGTTGTTATTTTGCATTCATGAAAAATTAATTCGCATTTTACGAAGCTTAAATGAAGAAGAATTAAATCGAACCTATTACCATTCTCAATACGAAAGGAGCTTTAGTATCAAAGACGTGATTTGTTTATACGCTTGGCATGGCAATCACCATTTAGCGCATATTACTTCCTTAAAAAATCGAATGAATTGGTAATCAGAAAAGATTATTTTTACCAGATGAAAATAAAAATACTTGCTTTGTCCTTGCTTTTATTTGGTGCTTGTAATAATCGAAAAGTCACACAAGTTCATGTGACCAATAACAATTCCTTTCCGATTTCCTTTATCATTAAAGCAAATAATAGTACCCAAACATTTTCTGGTATAAAACCAAAGACGGAGATGACGGGCGAATTTGATTGGACCAATATTCAAAAAGAAGATGGGCAATGGTTTTTGTTTGTTGAAAATGAAAATACACATGGCAGAGATTCATTCGCGCACGGTTATTTTACAAAAGGAGAATTAAGCAATTACCTCGATGCGATTAGTGAAGGAAGTAAATTGAAAGTAAAGGTGAGTGAGTAATGGCGAATAGAGGAGGAAAACCTTAAGGTTTTGATGATTAAATTCACTTTCAGTTGCGTATGTCAACATTAGAAATTTTAACAAATAATCAAATTCAAATATTTGGTCTCAATTACTAAATAATTACTTTTGATGATTAAATTATCAAACCCCTTTCTACCGAACTTTCTATAAAAAAAAATTCATCGTATGCTAAAAAATGTTTTTATTATCGCTAGCCTCCTATTCACTTCCTTATGGACTTTCGCACAGACAGATACTATTTTTACCAATGCAGAAAAAATTGCATGCAGTGTAAAAGAAGTAAGTCAAGACGCCATTAAATTTGTTTACCCTGGTGAGGAAATGATCAATACAGTTTATAAAAATACAGTTCAAAAAATTGTGTTTAAATCTGGAAGAGCACAAACTTTTGCTGAAGCCACCAATTTTAAAACAGTGAAAGGTGCCGAAGATTATGAAAATGTAAGTTTGACTTCGGTACAAAACGAAGTGAATGGACTTTTTAAATTAGGGGATGTAAGTGCGAAAGCAAAGGGCACTACAACCTTAGCAAGTATGGAAAAAGTAAAAGAACGTGCCTACAAAAAATTGAAAATTGTAGCTGCTATGATGGGTGCAAATATTATTTACTTGACACAAAATACAACAACAGGCAATCAACAAGGAAGCAAATACCAAGCAGGAAATTCTACAGAAACAAATCTTGCGGGAGTAGCCTATTCCAATCAATTACCAAGTTATGAAACCTTCAATAATTTAATCGGCACAAGGTCACAATTTGAATGTGTAGAGATATTTAAAATGTCGCAAAGAGAACCTGATATGGATCAAAAAGATGTAAAAAAGAGTGTCCACATTTCAAAAATGTATAATGAAAGTGGGTTAATTATGGTAGATGCTGATATCAATGGTGTTAACTTCTCTACATTTCGTGTGATTCAATTTTATCCAAATGAATTTACATTAATGTATAAAGATGGGGAGAGGATTTTTAATTACATCGTTCGATTGTAATCAAGAATTACCCTATCAGATAAACCGCTATTTGATCATAAGATTTCTTTAATAAAAATATTTTTCTTTATGGCGCATGAAATAACCAAGATGGAAATTGGATTAAGCAAAAACAAAATAATTAAACAATTGTTTGTTTCCATTTGTTTTATAGTCATTGGCATTTGGTTATTGATAAAACCTCCAGTTATCAGTAATCCATATTTTGGTAACCCTACTGTTATCTTTTGCGGAGGAATTGCCTCAATTATATTATTCAGCATATTTGCTATTATGTATATCCAAAAGCTCAGAAGCTCTGCACTTGGATTAATCATTGACAAGCAAGGCATTACAGATAATTCAAGCGCGCTTTCTGTTGGACTTATCGCATGGTCTGATATTGAAAACATTTCTGTGATGGAAATGTATAGACAAAAATTAATAATGATAGAAGTAAATAACCCAGAAGAATATATTGCAAGACAACCCAATAGTATGAAAAGAAAAATGATGGAAATGAATTACAAAACGTATCACACGCCGATAAGTATAACATCCAATATTTTGCAAATCAAATTCGACGAACTACTGCATAAGCTAACATCGGATTTAGAAAAGAGCAGAGCTTAATGAATTTGGATACACAAAACATTTCATCTTACATACACCTTGAAATTATTCAACATTAAATTAGCCTGCTTCTTTTCCGCATTCTGTGTTGTTTGTCTATTCATTTTCACTTCTTATAATCATGCGGATGACGAAAGATTCGTCACAAAAATCATTGACCTAAAATCAGGCAATTTAGAATTCTACTTGAAAGACAATCAAGGTCAATTTATTCATAATTTTAGCAACTTAAAAACGTATGTAGAGGGTCAACAAAAAACCTTGTTATTCGCCATGAATGGTGGCATGTATCAAAAAGATTTTTCACCACAAGGACTCTATATTGAAAACCAAAAACTAATTCAAAAAATAGATCATGCCAATGGTGGTGGAAATTTTTATTTAAAACCAAATGGCATTTTTTATTTGACCATGAATCATGAAGCTAAAATTTGTAAAACAGAAAATTTCATACAAGATAAACATATAAAATACGCCACACAATCAGGACCTATGCTGGTAATAGATGGGCAAATACATCCAGCATTTATCAAAGGTTCAAGCAATGTCAATATTAGAAATGGTGTTGGCATTTTACCAAACCATCAAATTATTTTCGCCATGTCGAAAAAGGAAATTAACTTTTATGACTTTGCAGAATTTTTTAAAAGTTTAGGTTGCCAACAAGCTTTATATCTTGACGGCTTTGTTTCGAGAACTTATTTACTAGAAAAAAATTGGATACAACAAGATGGAAATTTTGGGGTAATGATTGGCTGGACTAAAGCAAAAAACGGGAAATAATAAATTCGGAATACCGGCTTCCTTTTGCATGCAAATCGGTGTATTTAAATTGGAGATTCTAATGATGAACTAGCAAATGGCCTTGGATAGTTTGGCGTAAAAAAATGGAGAGATCGGCGAACAAATCGTCCCTGTTTGAGCAACCGACGTTAGGAGGATTGTGAGTTTGGACGATTTGCGTCGAGCACGAACATTTTTTAGCTAAACTATCCACAGCCTTGACCTTTTGGTTCTTTTGTGTCAAGACAAAAGAACAAAACATTATTAGTAGCAACAATTTCATATTCGTCCAAGTAGAAGAAAACTGAAACGTAGTTTTTGACAAAAAAAATGCTAATGGCAATTTACTTCTAAGCTATTACCTTTGCTCACTTTATGAAATATACTCAAGAGATAGAAAAACGCAAAACCTTTGCTATCATTTCGCATCCCGATGCAGGTAAGACGACCTTAACCGAAAAATTTTTACTATTTGGTGGTGCCATTCAAACCGCTGGCGCCGTAAAATCAAATAAAATAAAAAAACATGCTACTTCCGATTTCATGGAAATAGAAAGACAACGTGGAATCTCTGTCGCCACTTCTGTTATGAGTTTTGAATACAAAGACAAACTGATTAATTTATTGGATACGCCCGGCCACAAAGACTTTGCAGAAGATACGTATAGAACCTTGACTGCTGTGGATAGCGTCGTATTGGTTATAGATTGTGTGAAGGGCGTTGAAACACAAACCGAAAAATTAATGGAAGTCTGTCGTATGAGAGATACCCCAGTTATTATATTTATCAATAAAATGGATCGTGATGGACGAAACCCTTTTGATTTATTAGAAGAAGTAGAAAAAAAACTAAACATCAAAACCCAACCGCTTTCATGGCCTATCAACATGGGTAGAGATTTTAAAGGCGTTTATAATATCCACAATAAAAGCTTACTGACATTTGGGGCGCACCAAAAAGCAACCGATGAAGATATAATTGCCCTACCCGATTTGAGTACTGAAAAGTTAGTTGACATTATCGGCGAAAAAGACGCAGCTTCTTTGCGAGAAGACATGGAATTAATCAATGGTGTATATACTTCCTTTGATACAGAAGCTTACTTAAAAGGCGATTTGGCACCCGTGTTTTTTGGAAGTGCAGTTAATAATTTTGGCATCAAAGATTTGCTCGATACATTTATAGAAATCGCTCCTTCGCCAAAACCTCGAATGACCGATAAGCGAGAAGTGAAGGCAGATGAAGAAAAATTTACTGGCTTCGTATTTAAAATTCATGCGAATATTGATCCACGCCATCGCGACCGAGTTGCATTTTTAAGAATTTGCTCTGGTAAATTTGAACGCAATACCTTTTATCACCATGTGCGGTCTGATAAAAAAGTTCGTTTTAGTAATCCGTATACTTTTCTAGCTAGAGAAAAAAATGTGATAGATGATGCTTATCCTGGTGATGTGGTTGGCTTGTTTGACACGGGAACTTTTAAAATTGGTGACACCATAACCCAAGGCGAAGAAATAAATTACGTTGGTATCCCAAGTTTTTCACCGGAAATATTTAAGGAACTCGTGAACAATGATCCGATGAAAACGAAACAAATGGAAAAAGGTATTCGTCAATTAACGGATGAAGGGGTGGCGCAATTATTTACACAACATGGAGGCAATAGAAAAATTATTGGATGTGTAGGTGATTTGCAATTTGAAGTGATTCAGTATCGTTTGTTACAAGAATATGGCGCTGCTTGTAGCTTCAGAACTTTGCCATTTTTCAAAGCCTGTTGGATACAAGGTGAACGTCAAAAAGTAGATGATTTTATTCGATTCAAGCAGGCCAATATCGTAGAAGATAAAGAAGGTCATTTGGTTTATCTCGCAGAAAGCGAATGGTATTTGAACACTGAACGAACGAATAATCCTGGTGTTAAATTTTACATCACCAATGATTTTGAACATGAGTTGGTTTAATGTTAGATGACTTCTTTCCTCGCAGCGTGTCCTCTTCTCTAATCAAATATCCAAATAAAATGTTTGTGAGGGACAGTGCGATTCAACTATACCGCAGTGTCCCGCATCAGAGATACTTCGGAGAAAAAGGAAGGCTTCGCTCAAAGCGAAGCCTTCCTTGAGAACCTTGTTTCCTCGCAGTGTGTCCTCGACTCTAATCATGTATGCGCGTAAAATGTTTGTGAGGCACACTGCGATGCTATCATACCGCAGTGTCCCGAGGCGGAGACACTTCGGAGAAAGAAAAGCATTTATATAAAGTCAAACTGAATGCTTTACTAAATTTTTGATTAGAAATTAACCTTCATTCACCTCATCCCCAACCCTTCTCCTTTGGAAGAAGGGAGAAACAACCTCGTACTCTTAAATATCTTTAAGCGACGAGCAATTTTTAGAAATAGAATACTTGATTTCTTTTTCTATTTACATTTCTAGTTTGGTCTAATTCTAAATAGTTTTAGAAAAAAGATTATTCATTGTCGGTGTATTGCGGCAACGATTGAAGTGGAAATCCTTTTTGTCGGCACAGCCGAAAAAAGATTGGAACGAAAAGCGTGTGCGCCGCCCAAAATAATTTACTATTAATTTTAGTCCGACACCTTATCTCTCAAAACACTTAACACAAAATCAATTGCCGAATTAAAAATGGACGAACTAGAAACTTCCGTTTGTTCCATTGCTTTTTCAGTAAAAACAGAAGCAGTATCAACGGATGTATTCAATGAAGGTAAGGCAATGTGTAGTGTTACTAAAAGTATAAATATGGAAACGAATGAAACAGCCAATTTTTTTAACAATGCCAAGCGATTGTTCATATAAGCAATCACGGCAAGGGCTACTAACATGATTAAGATAATCCACATACCATTTACCATAAACCAACTATTCTGAATGTAGTGCATGATGTTTCAATTTTGATTTCCAAATATAAGGCTTATTTAAAAAGTTTAGCAAACTTTCTAGATTAATTATTCAAAATGAGTATATTTTTGTGAACGTATCCATGAATAAAATCTACATCCTGCTTTTTATAGTCCTTTGCAACCTTCAATTATTTGGTGGTAGCGATGAGCAGAAGTTATTTTCTATGTTTCCTATTCCTTTACACGTAAGCAAGCTTACCATCAAATTAAATAATTTCAATTCAGGAATTGCTCGAATAGAATTACGCAATTTAATAGGCAAGAAACTAATAGACAAGCCATTTCCAGCTGGTTCTGACGAAGTCTATTTTGAAGAAATGGACTCTTACCCAAATGGTGTTTATGTTGTTATTGCAAAAGACGGCAATGGCAAAATTTTAGAAACATCCAAACTTATCATTAATAAATAAAATACATGCGTTCAACGAAATCGCTCATCTACGGCAGAAACCCCGTGTTAGAAGCATTGCAAAATAAAAAACCTCTAGATAGAATATTGATGCACCATACCATCAGTGGCGACAATATTGGTGACATTATCAGACTAGCTAAAGAAGCCAATACCCCTATTGTGCGTGTACCTATGGAAAAGTTGAATACCATGGTGAGGGGTGTCCATCAAGGTATCATTGCCTATGGTGCTATCGTTGACTACACCCCTTTACAAGATGTCATTTCTCACTTGTACGACCAAGGCAAAACGCCATTACTCCTTTTGCTCGATGGCATTACAGATGTTAGAAATACTGGTGCAATTATTCGCAGTGCAGTATGTTGTGGTGTGGATGCCATTCTTTTTACAGAAAAAAATTCAGCACCATTACATGAAGACATGGTCAAGACTTCCGCTGGCGCCATGATGCAAATTACATTTTGTAGAGAACGCAATATTTCAACTGTGTTGGATACCTTAAAATTAAATGGCATTAAAATATTTTCAACCGATTTACAAGCCAAAACTTCTTTATTAGACATTGATTTCAAAACCCCGTGCTGCATCGTTTTAGGTGCAGAAGAAAAAGGAATTTCAAAATCCACACAAGAACAATGTGATGAAACTTTTTGCATTCCGATGGTTGGTGATTTTGATAGTCTGAATGTTTCTGTAGCCGCTGGTATCATTTGTTTTGAAGCCATGAAACAAAAAATGAAAGCCTAATTTTATTTCACCCTATTTTGTAATTTCATCTTTAACCAGCATCTTTGTGACATGCAAAAAGATCATTTTTTCTTAGGCTTTTTATTGGGAATAATGGTTCCAATGATTGGCATATTCTTTTTTTATTTATTCAAATTCATGCCAGATAATTTATCTTTTACTGATTTTTTATTTTTAATAAAATCCAATCAGTACATGATTCCAAAAATTATTTCACTAGGTCTTTTGGCAACTATTCCTTTGATTACATTTTACAAAAACAGGAAATTACATGCTACATTAAAAGGAATTTTTGTAGCCATCATGCTGTATGGTATCGTTGCTGTATTGTATAAATTCAATATGCTATAATGAAATATTTTATCATTGCAGGAGAAGCGAGTGGCGATTTACATGGCAGCAATTTAGTGACTGAATTACTGAACCAAGATCCTCATGCAACTTGTGTAGGATGGGGAGGCAACAAGATGAAAGCAGTTGGCGTTGATATTCTCAAACCTATCACTGAGCTAGCATTCATGGGCTTTGTAGAAGTATTAATGAACCTTACTTCCATTCTTAAAAACTTTACAACTTGCAAAGAGCAAATCACAAATTTCGAACCGGATGTTGTGATTTTGATAGATTATCCGGGCTTTAATTTACGTATGGCAACGTGGGCAAAAAAACAAGGTTACAAAACGGCGTATTATATATCACCAACTATATGGGCTTGGAAAGAAAATAGAGTGCATACCATAAAAAAGTATGTAGATAGAATGATTTGCATTTTACCATTTGAAAAAGCTTTTTACGCAAAATGGAATTACACTGTCGATTACGTAGGAAATCCAACGGCTGAAGTCATTGCAAAAGAAAAATTAATCCCCTCATCTATTCAAGAAAAAAAAATCATTGCATTGTTGCCTGGTAGTCGCAAACAAGAAATCAACAAAATGTTGCCAATTATGCTAGAGGCCATTCGCGCCTATCCAGACTATAAAGTCATTATTGCACAAGCCCCAAATTTACAAAAAGATGTATATGCGCCTTTCCTTCAAAATGATGCTGTAAGCTTATTACAACACAAAACGTATGACATTCTCAAGGTTGCTTCTCTTGCTTTAGTTACATCTGGAACTGCTACTTTAGAAACCGCATTATTTGGTGTATCACAAGTGGTTTGTTATATCGCGAATCCAATATCGTATGCCATCGCAAAGCAATTTGTAAAAGTGAAATACATATCACTTATCAATTTGATATTGAATAAAGAAAGTGTAAAAGAATTGATACAAGCTGACTTGACTGTTGAAGCACTGCAACAAGAAATCAATTTATTGATGCATGACGAAAAACGGAAAACGAATTTGGCGAATGATTACAAAGCATTAGAAGGCGTTTTACATGAAGGTAATGCCAGCGAAAATGTAGCGAAAATAATATATGGTTTAGCCCTTGATCAATCTAACCAACAAAACAATCAAGGCAATTAAAAACATCATAATTGAAATTCGATTCATACCATGCATCAGTTTGATATTGGTATTGATGGGCGCATCTTTATCTCTTTTTTTGATGTACAAATAAGTAAGTATTTGACTCCACATGCTTGGTTGTTTCATGCACCAAATTTACTTCCATTATTTTAAATATGTAAACTATATTTGCCCTCCACTCCAGTTTGATATTCATTATTGACATTCAAATTAGAAACGGGGGATTAGCTCAGTTGGTAGAGCGCTTGCATGGCATGCAAGAGGTCATCGGTTCGAATCCGTTATCCTCCACAGAAATCAGATTGAGTGCGAAGAGCGAAAGCGATGAACACTCACTCTGATTTTTACTTCGCTCTCACACTGTTTCTCGCTCTAAAAATACATAGTGGTTCGAAATTAGTTCTGTGACTTCCACAGAACAGAAAGAGAAAGAAAAAGAGAATGAGAATGAAGTATAAAATCCTTTCTCTTTACCCTACTCTTTCTCTTTCTTATTTTAATCAAATTTATTATTCTAAAATTGAAAAATAATCATTCGAAAGATTCGACTTTGCGATGATGCAACCACCTTATAGCAGATCCGCCATAAAGATTTTCCTCTTTATGGCGTTTTTCATTGGCGTATCGCTATATCTTGGTATGGCAACAGAGGCTCGAAGTCTGCTAAACCACTTAACACTCATTTCCCCTCTGTATGACGTTATTTTGTTCATGAAATAAAGGAATGTAGGCATGAAATCTACATTATTTTGACATATCGCTATATCGATATTGGTTGACAAAAAGCAAATTGCTTTTTGTAGAAAATATTACACCATGCCACTCCCGTTTTGTGTTTACATTCTGTTTAGCCAAAAAGATTTATTCTTGTATATTGGCTTTACTACTAATATTCAAAATCGTTTGCTAAACCATAATTCTTCAGGTACAAAAAGCACTTCACCCAGAAGACCATTGGAATTAATTTTTTTGAGTTTTATGTATTTGAAAAAGACGCTAGAAATAGAGAAATGTATTTCAAAACTACCTCAGGTAAAAAGGCAATTAAGTATATGCTGAATGGCTCGTTAGAAAAAATGGGATATGTAGGCAAGAAAATGGAGATGGACTTTGAAATCACCAATACACCACAATCATTTTATTGAATAGCTTTATTTTTAGCTGACGAATTGCTATATCGTAGTATAGGAATACATCTTTTACCAATTTATTACATTAAAAAAAAGTATTATTCATTTTATAAAATAATACTTTAAGAATGCCATTAAGAAAAAAAATTACTTTTTAGCAGCCTCTGCTTTGGCTTTCTCATCCTTTGCCCACTTTAAATTGCCTATTCCAAAATTATAATTCGGATTAATAGAAACTGATTTTTCACCGGCTTCTATTGCTTTATCATATTGTTGTAATAGAATTAGTGATGAACATTTGTTACTGTATGCTATGTAGGAATTTGGGTCTATAGCGATGGCAGCATCACATAAATTGATACATTTCTGGTAATCCTTTTGATTATAAGCTTCTAAAGACGCATTAATTAATGCACCGACCTTTGGATCTTGAACTGCTTGAGCTGGAGCAGTAGATTTTAGCGTATCAGCAATATCGGCACTTCCAGAATTCTTTTTTGACATTACAAAAAAAATCAAAATAGGGATAAGTAATAAAGCGATCCAAATAATATATTGTTTCGACTTTGGCGTTTCTTTTTCTACTACTTCTGTGTTATTTGTTTCCATTATTTAATACTATTTATGATTTTTTAGTCGGCAAATTTAAATAAATTTGGCTAAAAAAAAATATTGTAGTTAACAATCTATATTCAATACTTTTTTTTATTATTGCAAATTCTATTTCATTTTGGATTGTGCACATTTTGCGATTCAGTGCAAAGGTCTTATCATTGTAAGAATATTAAATTATTGAAATGAAAATAGCTGTAATAGTTCCAGCATATAATGAAGAAAATGCAATTGCTTCTGTAGTCAGCGATATTAATAATTATGCAAAATCCACTGCATTAAAGATCACAGTCATCGTTGTGAATGATTGCTCAACAGATAATACAAAAAATATAATTGCAACATTACATTGTATCGCATTGAACCTACCCATCAATCTTGGCATAGGTGGTGCGGTACAAACTGGTTATAAATACGCTTACGAGAACAACTTTGATTACGCCATTCAAATTGATGGCGATGGACAACATCCGGCATCCGAAATCTCAAAATTAGTAGACGCTGCTGTTCATGAGGGTTATGATGTAGTGATTGGGTCTAGATTTATTGCCAAAGAAGGTTTTCAATCTTCCGCCATCCGACGATTTGGAATTCAATATTTCAAATGGCTCAACCGTTTTCTAGTCAATATTACAATTCACGATTGCACCTCTGGTTATCGATTAATCAATAGAAAAGTTTTAAAAATAGTGAACAACTATTACCCAGATGAGTACCCAGAACCAGAATCAATTATTGTGTATTCTTTGAACCATTTAAAAATAAAAGAAGTTCCAGTTATTATGAAGGAAAGGCAAGGAGGTGTTTCGTCTATCGGCACTTTCTCTTCTTTCTATTATATGCTAAAAGTAACCTTAGCAATATTATTTACTTTCATGCGAATAAAATTTAAAAAAGGAAATTAAAATTATTTATATTCATCAAAATTTCTTTCATGGAAAAAATACAAATCATATCAATTGGATTAAGTTTAATCTTTCTACTTTTCGTCATACGACTTATTATTAGCGGAAAACTTAGAGAAGAATATTCTATCGTCTGGATCATTTCTACTACTATTTTAGTTGTATTTTCTTTTTGGAGAAAAGGATTAGATGTGGTTTCTCATATCATGGGGATTTATTCTCCACCTAATTTAGTATTTACTGTTGCCATTTTTATGATTTTTATATATTTGCTACATTTAAGTCTAATTGTATCCAAATTACAATCGCAAAACAAACAAATGGGGCAAGAATTTGCTCTTTTAAAACAAAAGCTAGAGAAAAATAAAGATGAATGATTTTTCATTACGACAGGAAGCTCAAGTTTATGGAAAATACTTTTTAGATAAGTTGCCTAATGAGCAGACCATAGAAATATATGCACAAACAAATCCACATAAAACTTCTTCTACTAGTGCGAATGACCAAAAAATAATTCAATTTGCACTGCATCATCCATGGAGTATTGGCTTTCTAGATGCCGCACAAGCTCTCGTAAAATCAAATACTGAGTTAAGAAAAAGATTATATTTTATGTTCGCCATTTTGGAATCTAGACCAGAATATTGTTCACTATTTTTACCAACAAAAAGAAATTGGCTATACTTATTTTTCATCTTTTATAGTGGTGCAAGGAGCATTTTCAAAGCATTTTTTGGTATTATTCTTTTAAAAATAATTACACGACATGGAAATTCTTGATTACGTAGTAATAGGCTCTGGATGTACTGGTGCAATGGCGGCACAAACACTTGTTGAATCAGGTGTTCATGTTACATTACTTGATGCAGGTGCAGATGAAAGTAAGTATTCTTCCATTATCCCAGACAAGGATTATTTAAGTATTCGTAAAACAGAACAAGAACAATATCGCTATCTAATAGGTGATGCAGGCGAAGGTATTGCATGGGGTGGTATCAAAACAGGTGAACATTTGACTCCATCTCGCAAACATATTTTAAAATGGGTTGATGATTTATTACCGATAGAGTCGCAAACATTTTTCCCAATGGAAAGCCTTGCCTATGGTGGCTTAGGTTGTGCTTGGGGTTTAGGCTGTTGTCAATTTTCAGATGTAGAGTTACAAGCAGTTGGGCTAAATAAATCGGCCATGCAAACTGCCTATAACACCATTGCTAAACGCATTGGCATTTGTGGTGCCCAAGATGATGCTTCACCATATACTATCGGAGAGCTAAAGGATTTTCAAACAGCTCCAGTGATGGACAGGAATCATAGCCTTTTATATCAAAACTATCAACAGAAAAAAAAATCATTTTCAAAACATGGTTTCTATATGGGAAGACCCGCTTTGGCTTTGCTCACACAATCTCAAGAAAATAGAAAAGCATACGCTTACAAGGATATGGATTTTTATTCCGATAATGATGAAAGTGCATACCGCCCATGGATAACTATCAACAAACTAAAAAAAGAAAATAATTTCCAATATATCAATGGCTTACTGTTCATCAAATTTAAAGAACAGACAGACCACATAGATATTCATTGTCTGGAAATAGAAACAAATACACCCAAAATATTTCATTGCAAAAAACTAATTCTTGCAACTGGAGTTTTAGGAAGTGCTCGTATTGTTTTACGCTCCTTTGAAGAACAGCATAAAACCCTTCCCATTTTAACGAATGCCTATTCCTATATACCTTGTGTGCAACCAGCTATGTTTGGCAAGGAAGCAGAAAAACACAAATTAGGTTTTGCGCAACTATCTATATTTCATGACGAAAATGGAGACAATATGGATGTTGCGATGGGCTCTATTTATAGCTATCAATCCCTTATGTTATTCCGGATTATCAAAGAAGCCCCGTTGAATTTTGCGGATGCCCGTATTATTATGCGTTATTTAATGTCCGGTATTTTAATCATGGGCTTACACCATCCCGAAAATAAAAGTGCTACAAAGTATGTAGAATTAATACACGATATGAATGCAATTACTGGAGACAAATTGAAAATTAATTATGTATTAGATGACTTAGAAAAAAATAAAATATCCGCACGTGAAAAAAAATTCAAATCTCGTTTGCGAGCATTAGGCGCATATGCCATTAAAAGTATTAATCCCGGTTCTGGTTCAAGCATTCATTATGCTGGATCTTTGCCAATGGATACATCAGGAAATTTATTCACTACACTCCCAAATGGCAAATTAGCAGGTACAAAAAATATATTCATTGCAGATGGATCTGGCTTTAATTATTTACCCGCTAAAAGTCTTACGTGGTCTCTTATGGCGAATGCACATTTAACCGCATTAAACTCCCTTAAAAATGAATAAAACAATTATCATTACAGGTGCAGGAGGTTTTATCGGAGCATGCTTAGTAAATCATTTTCTATCTTCGGGTTGGAAAATTAAAGCCCTTGTACATCGACTGCCAACGACTGGTCTACCGAATGTTGAATATATTACCTACAACATGATGCAAACACCAAATGAAAGTATCTTTCAAGAAGTGGATGCCCTTATTCATTGCGCTTATGTAAGATTTGAAAAAAATAAGCATGCAGATGAAATAAATTGTAATGGAACAAAAACACTGATTGAACTTTGCAGAAAGAGTCAAATCAAAATGATATTTTTATCTTCCTTATCCGCGCACGAAAATGCGCAATCTCATTATGGTAGAAGTAAATTACAATGTGAAAAATTATTTGATCTGCAACAAGAAGTAGTATTAAAAACAGGTTTAGTAATTGGCAAAAAAGGTTTGTTCGGCGAAATGTTATACCGAATGAATCATTCCCGTTTCTTTCCTTTGCTTGATGGAGGAAAACAAAAGGTACAATCCATTTTTATGGAAGATTTATTCTCTATTCTCGATGTCATTCTATCCAGAAACTTATCTGGCAAATATTGTATTGCAGAACCAAATCCAATTACTTTAAAAGAATTTTATTCCGAACTTGCAAATCAATTACATAAAAAAATTACATTTGTTTCTATTCCTTTGCAATGGATGTATGTAGTATGTAGATTATTGGAAAAATTGAATATCAAATTCCCAGTAACATCTGACAATCTGTTGGGGTTAAAACAAATGACCACCTTTGAGACCAAGGAAGATTTATTGAAATTTGGAATAACTATTAAAAATTATAAAGAGAGTTTTCAATCATTATTAAAATAATAAAAGATATCATTATTTATAAAAATTAGAGATTTTTTGAAAGAGCCAAGGCTTGCTGGAAAAGATCCAGATAGCGATGAAATGCTTGTTGTACATAGCAAAATATTATATGAAAAACCTATGATACGTGAAGTTTTTGAGAAATTTTATGATACTTGTATTGCATTGGATAATCAATATTTTGGCAATAGCAAAGAACAAAGAATAGAAATTGGTGCTAGTGTAAGTTTTTTTTCAAAAAAATACCCTCAAATTATTTCTACGGATATCAAACATGCCGACAATTTGGATATGGTAGTGGACGCGCAAAATATGCCTTTTGAAAATAATACTATTCGAGCAATTTATGGTATCAATTGTTTCCATCATTTACCCAACCCCAATCTTTTCTTTAAAGAATTGGAACGCACTTTAGATATAGGCTGTGCTTGTATTTTAATTGACCCCTATTATGGTTTTACGTCTAGACGATTTTACAAAAAAATATTTAACTCCGAAATTTTTGATATGGATCAAAAAGAATGGGTCAATGAATCACTTGGGTTTATGAATGGTGCGAATCAAGCACTTTCCTATATTGTGTTTCAACGAGATAAAAAAAAAATGGGAAAGCATGTATCCAAACTTAGAAATTGTACTACAAAAACCGCTCAATAATTATTTGCAGTATTTATTCGCTGGAGGATTAAATTTCAGACAATTACTTCCTTCCTTTTTTTCTCCAATTATTAAATTTTTTGAATTTATCTTTATTCCGATTCGTTCTGTTTTTACATTGCATCTTATTATCGTGATTCGCAAGAAAAAATAAATTGAAATCTAGTGCTGTATTCTATCAATTTTTCATCGTAGCTAACTAATCCAATTTTATTTCTAGATAAAATGCAATTTGATGGAGATGCAAAGATGACAGTACAAATTGATTGATGATTCCAATGAATGCAATTTGGATGGGAAGATGTAATTTACACCGATTCAATATTCATCTATACATAATATCGATATACATTCCACATGCGTAAATTTTTAGTTTCGGCACTTTTATTAACTCTTGTTTCTTTCACTTATTTTGAAACACGTCAACAATTATTATATGAACAATTAGAATTGTTTGGCGATTTTTTTACCGAATTAGATAAGAATTATGTAGACACAGTTGATATACAGAATCTAATGAAAGCGACCATGAAAAAAACTGTTGCAGAATTAGATTCCTATTCGGGATATTATGATAAAATAGAAAATGACAAAAGAAATAATGACTGGAAGGGCATTCTGTTTGCTGGTATTGGTTCTAGTATTAATCCTTCAGATAGTGGTGCAACCATTGCATACCCATATACTGATATGCCAGCTATGAAAGCGGGATTACGTACCGGTGATTTGATTCTTGAAATAAATAATAAAAATGTACAACATATAGTTTTCGACTCTATTATAAAACAATTGAAAGGTAATGAAGGCGATAGTTTGCAGTTAATGATTCAAAGACCTAATGTAAACCAAAAGTTGAACTTCATTATGGTTAGAAAAACTATCGTTCAAAATACAGTTCCACTCTATTTCATGGAAAACGACAGTACAGGCTATATTCAATTGAGCCAATTTTTACGTGGAACTTCCATCCAATTTAAGAAAATATTTAGCGAGTTAAAATCAAGCGGCATGCAACGATTGATACTTGATCTAAGAGGTAATATTGGTGGATTGGTTGACGAATGCACTTCTACCGTAAGTACCTTCTTACCACTCAACACTTTAGTTTGTAGTTTAAAAATGAAAGATAGTACGCAAAATTATGCTTATAGAACAACAGAAGTTCCAATAGATACTATAATGCCAATCATAGCCTTGATAGATAAAAAAACTATTTCCTCTGGAGAAATTTTCTCTGGTTGTTTGCAAGATCACCATAGAGCGATTCTTGCTGGCGAAACAACATTTGGCAAAGGATTAGTACAAACAACACATATTCTCAAAAATGGATCTTGTTTGTATATTACTTCAGCACATTATTACACACCTTCAGGAAAATACATTGGTAAAAAAGGAGTTGATCCAGATATTAAGTGCAATACAAAAGATAGCATTCCTAATCTTGTTCAGGCAATTATCCAATCGCAAATTATTGTACATTATTGTATCCAATATAGAAGTTTACAATCTGAAAAATATCCTACAGACAAGAATAGTTTTTATAGTTCTTTTAATTCCTTTTATGCATCAAAATTAAAATCCATTCATTTGCCGGAAGAAGATTATTTACCAAAACTTTCTGCATTTAATGCAACAGAAAATCTAAAAAAAGAAATTACATCCTACAAAAAGCAATTACCTCTCAGATTCAAAAACGAAATTCAAATAGAATTAAAAAAGGAACTTCTCAAACAAAATTATCAGTATACTGAAGCAGGAAAACTCAACTTTGAACATTCTGCTGTTTATTCTTTTCTAGAGAAAAAGGGCTGGGTCAACTCTAAAGTGAAATTTAAATAAGAACTACTTTCCATTGAATATCTTCAGCAAACACGAGGAAATTCACGCCAGAATATAATATTAGGCAAATTATTATTCTGTAAAAATGGTCTAGAATAATCGGTTGCTGATTATAATTTTCCGCTGCAATTCCAGTCTGCATAATTAAATAGAGCCTAAATATAGTGAGCTCAAAAACTACATTTCACATTTGATAAAATCTTCAAAGATTAACTATTTAAATGCCTTTGCTCCTTCATAAGAGGCATGTAAATTATTTTTTAGTAGTTGATTATTTGGATTAATTTTCAATCCTTTTTCACCAGCCTCAATCGCCTTATCCCATTCAGACAACATATTATACGCGGCGCAAATATTATTATAGGCCGCATCATTAGGTCCTTTTTGTAGTATTTTCTCAGCTACTTCAATACACTGTCTATATTGCTTCATATTAAAATACTCCAAACTTAAATTGATATAATTGTCTACTGTCGGATTTTGTTGTATTAAATTTTGAAGTTTTGTCCCTTTACTTTTTCTATTAAAAGCATCCGTTAAGTTATTTTTTGCTAGTTGATTATTTGGATCCATTTGTGTAGCTTTTTGCCCAGCAATAATTGCTGCATCATAATTGCCAAGGATATTATTAGCGGAACAGATATTATTATAGGCTTCCGCAAAATTAGGTTTAATTTGAAGGGCTTTTTCACAAGCTATAATACACTTTTCAAATTCGTTCTGATTATAATAGGTTAAACTTAAATCTAAATATTTTTCAGCAGTAGGTGCTTTCAATATCTCATCTTCTTGCATATCCGTTTCACTTTTTCTTAATCTACTTGCCACCAAAAATCTAGTTGCTTCTGCGTCACCTGGTACTATTTCTAATGTCTTTTGTGCAAGTTCTCCTAACTTATCCCATTGTTTTGTGTTCTGATAAATTGAACACAATAAACTTCTGGAGTATATATATCCAGGCATTATTTCCAGACTTCGTTTTAATAAATTAATGGCTTCAGCGGTGTGTGAGCGACTATTCAGAAATTTAGCATAATGATAATATGGCGTAGGAAAGGAAGGTCCAATTTCAAGAGCCTTTTTAAAGTGAAATTCCGCTTTCACATCATCATGCAAAAATGCTTTAACAACCCCCAAATTCGTATTAACTGCCCAATACCAAGACTTCATATTGTAGGACATCGTAAAATACTTATCTGCCTCCTTGTAGTTATTTGCTCTTAAAAAAGTAAGTCCATAATTCATTAATCCTCTGGCATTTTTAGGACTTTTTATAGTAACATCTTGCCACAAAGTAGAATCAGATTTCCATACTTCATTTCGTTGGGTAGTACCATAAGAATATCCACACAAAACTAAAAAGACAACTACCATTAAACCGCGTTCATACTGCTTAATTTCCACAATATTTTTCGTTAAATTTTCAAATAGTATACAAAGAGACCAACAGACGCTAATTACCAAACCCACATAAGGATAGAAAATACGATGGTCATTTAACACTTCGGTGAGTGGAATAATACTAGAAGTCGGAATTAGTGCAATAAAAAACCAGAGTATGCCAAATGAAACCGGTCTCCATTTAGCAATTTTGGATGTCTTGTAGGCAATAAAAAGCATAGCGAATATAAATGCACTCCCAACCAAAAGTCTAATATCCCAAGGGCTTTCCAAGAGAGCCCAATCTGTATCAGCGCTTAGTTCGAGAGGCAAAAATAAAGTAATAAAATAATGAAGAATGACAAAGGGTTGAGTCATCAAGTATTGCCATCTTGAAATATCACCTACATAAAAAGTGTCTGGCTTCATTTTCTCTGTGATGGCGTAAATGATGCCGCAAAAAATAAATGCAGGAATAATTGATTTAAGGATGGGCAACATCAAATGTCTATTTTCCTTTTTAAAAAAGGCGGGAATACTCAGTTGATATTCAAATAGTAGAACATAAAAGAAGAATAATGGCGCAAACATTACAGCAGTAGGTTTCGCTAATCCGCCTATTGCAATGGGCAATAAATACAAGTAAGTCTTTTTGGATAATGGTGAATATTGATATAATACAAAACTTAGAATTACAAAAAAAGTCGATTGCAAATCTGAACGCGCGATGACATAATTAATCGTTTCTGCATTTGCAGGATGTAATAAATACCAAGCAACGGCAATAGCAGCCACGTAAAAATTCCACTTACCTGGATAGGCTAAATTAAAAATTTTTGACATGAAGTAAAACATCAATATTCCTTGCAACAGAAAAAGTATAAATGAGGAAAGATGAAAATAAAATAAATCAAATCCATTCCCCATCCAGTAATCTAATGCAAGCGAACTACTAACGATTGGACGATACTGCTGATTAATCGGAATTGTACTAAAAGTCGTAGCATCCTTAAAAAATAAAGGGATATTATTTATACTCCGAATAAATAAATTATTTTCTACGGTATGGGAATCATCAAAGTGAAATGCATTCTGGAAGTGATTTCGATAGGTAAAAGTTACACTACAAATAAGTAAAATAAAAAAAATAGGGGTTCTCCATTTTAATAAAGCATTATGCATCTTCTCATTCATATATATATTATTTTAATTGAGCGTAAATGTAACATATTAGTCCATAAAACAAAAACCCGAATCCGCTAATGATAGGAATTCTATTAAAAATTATTAAAAAAAATCCCATCTCAAAATAGCAAAAGCCTTGTAAAATACACTCATTGGACTTTTAATATTTGAATATTCTATTTCTATAATGATCATTTCTACTTAAATGCTTTTGCCCCTTCATAAGAAGCATGTAAATTATTTTTTAGTAATTGATTATTTGGATTAATTTTCAATCCTGCTTCACCAGCCTCAATCGCCTTATCCCATTCAGACAACATATTATGTGCAGCGCAAATATTATTATAGGCCGCATCACTAGCTCCTTTTTGAAGTATCTTCTCTGCTACATCAATACACTGTCTATATTGCTTCATATTAAAATACGCCAAACTTAAACTTAAATAATTATCTAAAGATGGGGTTTGTTGTATTGCATAAAGCAGTCTAGTTACTTTATCTTTTCTATTAAAAGCATCAGCTAAGTTATTTTTTGCTAGTTGATTATTTGGATCTAATTGTGTAGCTTTTTGTCCAGCAATAATTGCTGCATCATAATTGCCAAGCATATTATTTGCAGAACAAATATTATTATAAGCCTCCGGATAATTAGGTTTAATTTGAATGGCCTTTTCACAAGCTGAAATGCACTTTTTAAATTCGCTCTGATTATAGTAGGATAAGCTCAAATCTAAATACTTTTCTGCAGTAGGTGCTTTCATTATCTCATCCTCTTTTATATCTGTTTCACTTTTTCTTAATCTACTAGCTTCCAAAAATTTAGTTGCTTCTGGATCACCTGGCACAATTTCCAATGTCTTTTGTGCAAGTTCTCCCAACTTATCCCATTGTTTTGTATTTTGATAAATTGCACATAATAAACTTCTGGAGTAAATATATCCAGGCATTATTTCCAAACTTCGTTTTAATAAATTAATGGCTTCCGCTGTGTGTGAGCGACTATTCAGAAATTTTGCATAATGATAATGTGGCGTTGGGAAGGTAGGCCCAATTTCAATAGACTTTTTAAAGTAAAATTCAGCATTCACATCATCATGCAAAAATGCCTTAACAACACCCATATTCGTGTTAATTGCCCAATACTGAGACCTCATATTGTAGGACATCGTAAAATACTTTTCCGCCTCCTTGTAGTTATTTGCTCTCAAAAAAGTAAGTCCATAATTCATTAATCCTCTAGAATTTTTAGGGCTTTTTATTGTAACATCTTGCCACAAAGTAGATTCAGATTTCCATATTAGATTTCGTTGTGTAGTACCAAAAGCGTATCCACATAAAATGACCAGAACCAATACCAAAATCGAACGCTCGAACTGTTTAATTTCTGCAATATTTTTCGTCAGATTTTCAAATAGTATGCAAAGAGCCCAACATACACTAATGACCATCCCTACATAAGGGTAGAAAATACGATGATCATTTAATACTTCCGAAAGAGGAATAATACTAGAAGTCGGAATTAGTGCAATAAAAAACCAGAGTATCCCAAAAGAAACTGGTCGCCATTTAGCGATTTGGGATGTCTTGTAGGCAATAAAAAGCATAGCGAGTATAAATGCGCTCCCAACAAATAGTCTAATATCCCAAGGGCTTTCCAAGAGTGCCCAATCTGTATCAGCGCTTAATTCTAGAGGCAAAAATAAAGTGACAAAATAATGAAGAATGACAAAAGGTTGAGTCATCAGATATTGCCATCTTGAAATATCACCTACATAAAAAGTGTCTGGCTTCATTTTCTCTGTGATGGCGTATATGATACCACAAAAAACAAATGCAGGAATAATAGATTTAAGAATGGGGAATATCAAATGTCTATTTTCCTTTTTAAAAAAGGCGGGAATACTTAGTTGATATTCAAAAAGTAGAACATAAAAGAAGAATAATGGCGCAAACATTACAGCAGTAGGTTTCGCTAATCCGCCAATTGCTATGGGCAATAAATATAAGTAGGTCTTTTTACATAATGGTGAATATTGATATAATACAAAACCTAGAATTACAAAAAAAGTCGATTGCAAATCTGAACGCGCGATGATATAATTAATCGTTTCTGCATTTGCAGGATGTAATAAATACCAAGCAACAGCAATAGCAGCCACGTAAAAATTCCACTTCCCGGGATAAGTTAAATTAAAAAATTTTGACATGAAGTAAAACATCAATATTCCTTGTAATAGAAAAAGAATAAATGAAGAAAGATGAAAATAAAATAAATCAAATCCATTCCCCATCCAGTAATCTAACGCAAGCGAACTACTAACGACTGGACGATACTGCTGATTAATCGGAATTGTACTAAAAGTTGTTGCATCCTTAAAAAACAAAGGAATATTTTTTATACTCCGAATAAATACATTATTCTCTATAGTATGAGAATCATCGAAATGAAAAGAATTATGGAAGTGATTTCGATAGGTAAAAGTTACACTACAAATGAGCAAAAGAAAAAAAATTGGTATTCGCCATTTCAATAATGTACTATGGATTTTCTGATTCATATATATATTATTTTAGTTGAGCGCAAAAATAATATACCGTCCAAAAAAAAATAAATTGAAAATGTTAAGCAATTTTAAATTATTTGCATTCAGGTAAACAGTCCCATTTTAATTTCCATCGCGTGACAAATAATCCTATAAAATCTGCAAAATTTACTTAAAATACATTGCCGTACATACCCAAGTAAGTCCGCCTGTTTGCTATAGAATATTTATAAAAAGAATTCCCTTTCTACAAGATGTATCGAAAAACCCCTATATTTAGAACCAAATTTTAAAAGATGAAAATACCATATTCATTTGGGCTCTTATTCTTGCTTTGTATTGGCACAATTTCCGCAAATGCACAAACAATGTATAAGGATGTTGCGCCAATTTTTATTGCCAATTGTGCGACTTGTCACCACACCGGCGGCATCGAATTTTCACTCACAAATTATAGTGCAGTGGTTGCTTATGGCACGTCTATTTTGAATGATGTGCAAAGTGGTCGTATGCCACCTTGGCCACCAGATGCGAACTACAAACATTATGCGCATGAAAGAATATTGAGCGCTACAGATAAAGCTAAATTAGTGAATTGGATTAATGCAGGTATGCTAGCAGGCGATACTACATTGGCTCCGCCAGTTCCAACATTTACAAATACGCAATTGAATGGCACACCCGATTTAATTTTAAAATTTCCAAAATATACAAGTACTTCAACCGCTACAGATAAATATATCTGCCTAAATGTTCCGAATAATTTAACCCAAGATAGGTATATCCGAGCCTTTGAATATGTACCAAGTAATCCTGCAATTATTCATCATGCAGTTGTTACAATTGACACAACCAACACTGCGGTAAATGACTTATCCGGAAATTGCACTAATTTTCAAGGACAAGTCAATATTGGTGATTATGCACCAGGCATGGGGCCCACGGTTTTTCCAGGTGTCGCACCAACCAAACTGGGAATGCGAATGAAAGCCAATTCAATATTATCTCTACAATTGCATATTCCTGAAGGCACATCTGGACAATCGGATAGTTCGGAAGTCCACTTTTTCTTTTATCCAATCAATGAACCAAATATTCGACCAATGTTTTTTGAAACCATTTTACAAAACTGGAGTTTTTATATCCCAGCAAATGATAGTGTAGTTGTCACACAAAAATATCCAACAACTGCTGCTGGCATGCCCATTGACATTTCTCTCTATTCAACTTTTGTACATTCTCATAATACTTGCACAAGGATTATCAATTACGCTTATAAGAATACCGATACCATTCCATTGATTAAAGTTCCTCATTGGGACTTCCATTGGCAAGGTCAATACACATTTGACAAGATGGTCAAATTACCGATTGACTATCATTTATTCTCCGCGCATTTGTATGATAACACCACAAACAATCCACGCACGCCAAATCATAATGCACCTGTAATACCTGGTTTCTTTACTAGCGACGAAATGCTTTTTGATAGCTTTATTTACACACTATATCAAGCTGGTGACGAGAATGTAGATATCGCAGCAATACTAGCCAATGATCCATTACTTTATCCTACAAGCAATAGCAGTACAGATCTAACATTATCACAAATAAATGTATATCCAAATCCATTCACCACCCTCACCAATATAGATTATACTCTACTTTCAGCGCAATATGTGCAATTGAGTATCTATGATAATTTGGGTAAGGAAGTTCAAAAAATAAAGAGCGGCATGGAAGCATCTGGCAATCACTCGCACACATGGGATGGAACTGATTTGTCTGGTAAAAAATTACCTAGAGGAATTTATTTTTACAAATTACAAGCTGGACAAAAAACGATGCAAGGGAAAATTGTGTTGGAATAATTTGGCGAATAAAACTGTAAGAATATTTCGCTAGTATTTATGTAGAACAAGAGGATTTACAAGAGCCATAATATTTACAGCTAACATAAGAGAATAACCATTATGAAATATATTTTTTTCATTTTAATCCTATTGAATTTCGATTCAAATATGTATGGACAACATACTGTCGGAATTAAACTGAATGCAGGACTTAGTAACGTATTAGTAAGATATAATAACGGACAAACATTACATCATAAATTCTATCCGCAAGCTTCTTATCAATCTGGAATATATTATTCTACCTCTTTGTCTCGAAAATTAAAACTTGGTTCCGAAATAATTTTTATCCAAATTAACGGCAAAGAATTCATAGGGATTCCATTTACGGATATCAACGGCAAACCAATTGATGGATTTTCATTTGACACATTATGGCGACACTTTTCTTATGTAGGACTACCAATTTATGTTGGATACAATTATAAGAAATTGAATGTAAATCTTGGGTTACAAACTAACCTAAGACTTGGCGGAAATATTAGCGAAAAAGGAGGTGCAAATAATAATGGAGATACTTTAACTTGGAAAAACAAGTACACAGATCTAAGCGGATTTGACAAATTTGATTTTGGGTTAAGTGCTGGTTTCATTCTGAATCTTAATAAGAACTTCGCATTGGAAGGGAATTATTACTATGGAATAAATAATATTCTAAAAAATAACCCAAAATTCCTAAAGGATAAAATTCGTCAGTTGACAGTTGGCCTAAGAGTTAAATGCTTTACGGTAAACAGAAAGACTAAAGAGAAAAAAATAAGAAGTACAAAAAAAGATGCTAATCAGAAAGAAGATATTTTGTGAAACGTCAACTAAAAACTCATTCTAGCTTAGTACTCATTTCATATTTCAATTAGTAAATTGAATCAAAGAAAAATATACTAATTTTTCTTAATTCGGATACGCAAAACCAACAGATAATTTACTAGATACTAAACGCAATGAATCATTATTGTTTGCGACATTGTATAAATAGGCATCCACATTCCCTTTTATTTTTACAACCTTCTGTCCATTGGCATTGTTCGCATAATTTTCAAAACCTAAATAGGTAAATGAAATATTATTGCTTTGATTAGCAGAGGTATTGGTTTTATACGATTTATAAATAGATCCATTTTTAGCATACGTAATCACAATCGCGGAAGCGTTGATTCGAGGTGATAATGTAGTCGTAACTGTGGAGTCTACTGTATAATTAATGTTCGCCAAATAATAGGCCAAAACATTAAAGCCAACATGCCTTTTGTAAATACTGGTACATCCATTTCTAGTGGCAGTCAAAGTAATGGTATATTTAGTAGAGACTGGATTACTATAGCCATATGTATAATTAGCACCTGTACCATTCGCTCCATTGCCAAAATCCCAAACATAAGAAGTATAACCCAAATCGGCATCTACAATTGCATTTAAATTAGAGTCGGTTATAGCAGTAAATTTTACGCGACAAGTTGAACCTGGCGTTACATCAATTGGAATAGAAATGGTATCCGTTACACCATTCAATGCGCTGTATAAAGTTACCGATTTTACACCCACACCAGTAAAGACATGAGAAGGATTCATCATTTGTACTTGTGGCGTACCATCTCCGAAATTCCAAGTGAAATTTTGGTTGGTTCCACTACTTACTCCTGGCGAAAAATGAAATGTTTCATTCGTACTATTTGTAACGACAGAATCTAGAGAAAAAGATTTAGAATTAGAAGCCCCATTCAGTAAATCATAAATAGTACCAGACAAATTTGTACCTGTTCCAGATACCGCAACATCTTTCACTTCAAACTTCAATTCTGGTTCACAAGTAATACAACTGTCATTGACAAATCCTCCAACTAAAGTCATTAAACTTTGGTTATCCAGATAGTAATTGGTTTGCATATAATTGTGATTGATGCCACCAAAGTACACCAATGACTGCGTTCCAAATGTACCAACAAATTGAAATGCTGGTTCTGCTGTCGGACTTGGAAGTTCTTTTTTCTTACAGCTGTAAAACACAGTAAGAAGTGCGAATAAAAAAAATAAGTGTCTCATGATTTATTTATTTTAGTACTCATTTCTATGGAAGGAATATTTGAATCCAATGGAAATGCGAGTTTGTTTATCTTTATTGGTATTATTAAAATAAGTATTTTTAGTCATGTCTATGAAGCCTTGCTGATACATCAATTGAAACATGGTTCTATCAGACAATCTAAGGCCATAGCCGATTTGTGCAAACACATCCAATTGATTAAATCCTGTGCTATAACCAAATTGTTTTTTAGTACTTGCATCTTTTGTCTCCTTCACATCACTAGCTATATCATATGCATAAGATACGCCTAATGTTGCGCTCAAGAAATGATTGGATAACAATTGATATTGAATAGAAAGTGGAACAACCATTTGAAACATCTTCTTATGGTCTACAGAAAACTCAGTAGAATCATAACCGAATGAATAAATATAATTCGTTTGCTTTTTCTCTGTGTTCAAGCCATTGAAATAAGTGAATCCGACACTAGCCCCCATGGTAATTTTTTCGGCGATTGGTTTTTCAAATCCCATACCAACATATGGAGAGAATCCCCACCCCATCGGCGAATTGATATTGCCTTTAAACCCTTTATTGGCATTCATTCCAGCAAAAATGAACAATGAAAAAGGAACAGGTTCAAAGGTTCTTTGTATTTTAATTTGTTCTGTGGAAGGCGTTACCGCTTCGTTAGGTTCTAAAATACTTGCTGTAGTTGGTTCTGTATTTTCTACTGGTTTTAAGTCATATAAAGTAATATGATCTATCATCTCTGGTACATAATTAGTTAAGGAAGCGAAGTAACGAGGATGATATTTTGGATTTGCAGCATTTGCAGTTTGTGTATACTTTATTGAATCTGTAACTTTCATATTTCTTCCAGCAATATTGACCGTACTTGTTGGCTTATTTGCCGCTCCATTTGCATTTGTATTATTATTTGCAGACGAATGAATGGCTGACAAATTTCCAGAAGTACTTGGCTTGTTATTAATTGCTCCAACTGTTTCTTCTGTATCCGTGTTCAAGTCTGATTGTGTTGCATCTTGCAAATGTGTCCCCTTTCCTTTGTTCGCAATGGCTTTTTCTTGATTCGATTTTTGATTGAAAATGCCCCTTAATTTTTGCGTGGATTTTTTTGGATTGGTTAAATTTTTTGTACGCACAACTTCACCTGTGGAGGCTACATTATTATTGGCACTTACGCTCATTTGTTGTTGATCTTGTGTAATTACTTCTTGCTCTTTTATAACTTCTTGATTTGAACTTTTATTCACTATTTTCTTGTCCATTTTTTGTTGATTCACAACATTCTCTCTATTATTATTTTCAAGTTTATTTTCCACTTGCTCATCGCTTGCATTCGAATTGCTTGATGTGCTTGTTTGTATTTTAATATTTTGTGTATTCGGTGTATTAGAATCGGAAGGAGTAGAAGTTTCTGTATTATTATTTGTTGAAGGTGAATTTGTTTGTTTGCTTACAATATGTTCAGGAGTAGATGATTTTGCAGATTTTAATTTTGGATATAAAAAAGCACTAAGCCCAAGACCGATAACTACAAAAAACATAGACAAACCTCTCCATAAAAAAGGTTTCTTTTTACTTTTCTCATTATCATCGAGAAGTACTTCCATCTTTTCCCAATATTCCTCCTTGAAGGAGAAATTGGTCATTTCTACTTTTTCTTGTAGAAAACTGTCCAGCTGATTATAATCTTTCTGCATGTGACGCTTGATTTAAAGGATAATTTGCTTGTTGTAATTTTTCTGTCATCATTTTCCTAGCTCTGTGTAAATGCCATCTAGAGGCCTCTTCGCTGATATCCAACATCGTGGCAACCTCTTTGTGCGAGTAACCATCGATGGCAAATAAATTAAGAACTGCCCTAGTTGTTTCTGGTAATTGATTCATCATTACAAATATTTCTTGGCTATCCATTTTACTTTCTGTAAAATCCATATTAAAATGGGTATTCCCAATATTTGAATATTCTGTATCTATCGTAAATCTATTTCTTTCATTGTATTTCTGTTTCACTCTAAAACCATCAATGGAGGTATTCACAGCGATTTGCTTCACCCACCCTGGCAGTTTATTCAAGTCATTTATCGTGTGTAAATTTTTAATGATTTTTAAAAAACTATTATTCATACTCTCCACAGCCTCATCTTCATTGATTGTATATCGCTTACAAACACGCATCATGATTGGAAAGCAGTACTCATACAGCAATCGCTGACACTTGCGGTCATTCTGAATACATCCTTGTATGATTTCCTGCGATATCAAACTTCCCTTTTTTTACGTGTTAAAAATACATTCTCATAGGCAAATTGCCACTTTTAATATTTACGTACCCTGAATACGAAGTTCATCCTCGATTTGTTAGCGATTATTTTATTTTCTCAGGCTATTTTTTTTTACTCTAACAGAAGAGATTAACTTCGCCCCACTCATCCAATATTTAAAGCAATTTTTTTCTATGCAAAAAACAATTAAACAACTCCACCTAAGTAAAATAAATAAAGGCACTTCTACTGGTTCCATCTGGCTTGAAGGCAAAGCTGAAAAATTAGATAGTTATTCCCCCGTCGATGGCAATTTGATTGCTAGCGTGGTTTCTACGTCAAAAAATGATTATGAAAAAGTAATCACACAAGCACAAAAAGCATTTCAAACTTGGCGACTTGTACCTGCTCCAAAACGAGGTGAAGTGGTTCGCCAAATCGGCGATCAATTACGTAAATACAAGCAACCATTGGGTGAATTGGTTAGTTATGAAATGGGAAAAAGTTTGCAAGAAGGTCTGGGTGAAGTACAAGAAATGATTGATATCTGTGATTTCGCAGTCGGTTTGAGTCGCCAATTATATGGACTAACGATGCATAGCGAAAGACCTGGTCACCGTATGTATGAACAATATCATCCACTTGGATTAGTAGGCGTTATATCTGCTTTTAATTTTCCAGTTGCTGTATGGGCTTGGAACACCATGCTAGCTTGGGTTTGCGGCGATGTTTGCATTTGGAAACCATCTGAAAAAACACCTTTAACTGCTGTTGCTTGTCAACACATAATCAGTGGAGTATTCAAACAAAATCAAGTACCAGAAGGTGTAAGTTGTTTAATCAATGGTGGGCGTGAAGTGGGCGAATGGTTGAGTCACGACAAACGCATTCCTTTAATTTCGGCAACTGGCAGCACTCGTATGGGCAAAGCCATTGGCGCAGCGGTTGGTGAAAGACTAGGACGAAGTTTATTAGAATTAGGTGGCAACAATGCCATCATTATTACAGAAAATGCAGACATGAATATTGCTTTAGTTGGCAGTGTATTTGGCGCGGTAGGTACGGCTGGTCAACGTTGTACCACAACACGTCGTTTGATTATTCATGAAAAAGTGTATAAAAAATTCATCGAAAAATTAGTCAACGCCTATCAACAAATTAAAATCGGAAATCCATTGGATGAAAAAAATCATGTTGGTCCATTGATTGATAAAGATGCTGTGAAAGCATATACTTTGTCCATCGAATCTGCAATAGCAGAAGGTGGCAAAGTTTTGGTTCCTGGTGGTGTTTTAAAAGGCAAAGGATTTGAAAGTGGCTGTTATGTAAAACCATGTGTCATTGAAGCAAAAAATAATTTCAAGATCGTACAACATGAAACCTTCGCCCCAATTTTATACGTCATGAAATATAAAACAATGGAAGAAGCAATTGCTATGCAAAACGATGTACCGCAAGGACTTTCCTCTTCTATTATGTCTACGAATATGCGAGAAGCTGAACTATTTTTATCTCATGCAGGCAGCGATTGCGGCATAGCGAATGTAAACATTGGTACCAGCGGTGCTGAAATTGGTGGCGCATTTGGTGGAGAAAAAGAAACTGGTGGTGGTCGTGAAAGTGGATCTGATGCCTGGAAAGTATATATGCGTCGCCAAACCAATACGATCAATTATACCGATAAATTGCCACTTGCGCAAGGCATCAAATTTGATTTGTAGAAGAAAGTAGAACGAAAGAATTTTGTTGTCGCTTTTGATTAGCACTTTTTTTATTTTTTAGCTGCTGCTAAAAAATAATAGTTCAGCCTATCATAATATTGCTTTGCAAATTCTTCTTCTGAAAATGGCTTTTGATTTGCCAACCAAGTTTCCATCGTAAATATTTGCATGCCTGCTTCTTGCATCAATGCAAATATTTTATCCGGAGTGCTTTGATAATGATTTGATGCGCCAAGACCATGTTCAAAAATGATAACAGGTTTCCATTTGGAAATTATTTTTTTCGCGCCTTCTAAAACCAACAATTCACCACCTTCTACATCAATTTTTATAAAGTCGATTCGAATTTCTGGCGAGAGTAAATTATCCAATAAATCTGTTTGCACCATAATAGACGTATCTACTTCATCCTTTCTATCATAATCTCTTTTCTTTAAACCACTATAAGATGGATTGCTGACTACATAATTGAAAGAAGTTAGTTCTTTGGCATTACTCAATGCGATATTATACATCACATGATTGGATGAAGTATATTTTTTTCGAAGCGCTTCAAACAAAACTGGAATCGGCTCAAATCCCATGTGCAAGCCTTTCGGCGCATGTTTGATAAACAAATCAAATATTTCTCCCTTATGACAACCAATATCTATACCATTGGAATCGACATTAAAAACTTTTTTAATTACTCTTTTCGTTTGTACATCATAACGCTGATTTTGCGTAAATGCTAATGGCAGTTTCTTCAATATTTTTTTTACCAATTGAATCATAAATCCTTTCTGTGTTACTTAGAAAAGGTAAATATAAAACCTTTTAATTTATCGACATTTTAAAAAGCCTAAGTCCTTGTTTTTACAACGCCGTTAATTTTTCTAATATGGTAAATACCGCTGGACAAACCTCTGCATTTTTTAGTGTCAATGCTTCTCTTTTCAATAATACATCTTCGTCTGTGTATGGGAATCGAGCACAATCACTTGGTCTAACTTCATACACCGAACAAGTATTATCTTGCTGCAAAAAAACACAAGGTTGGTATTGATTCACATAATCTCCTTCTTCATCTAGACGTAAATACTTTTGAATAAAATCGCCTTCCTTCATGCCTAAATATTTCGCAATGCGCTTAATATCTGGTTGTTTAAAACGAGGCGAATGATTTTTACAGCAGTTGGCACATTGCAAACAATCAATCTTCGAAAAAGCCTCTTCATGCAATGCTGGCAAGCGCTTGATGACTTCACGTTGATTGCATTTCTTTAAAAACTGACTATATTTTTTTTTATTTTCTTTGGCTGTTTTTTGCCAATGAAGTGGCATTTCGTTCATCTACAGATATTGCGATTTTAAATTCTCAAGCATATCTACAGTCATCGTTTCCAAATTATATTCAGGCTTCCAATTCCAATCTTCACGTGCATGCGTATCATCAATACTCTTAGGCCAACCATTCGCGATCTCCTGTCTGAAATCAATTTTGTAGGTCATGGTAAAATCAGGAATAT
This sequence comes from Chitinophaga pinensis, assembly GCA_945878115.1. Lineage (GTDB taxonomy): Bacteria > Bacteroidota > Bacteroidia > Chitinophagales > Chitinophagaceae > OLB11. Next base: position 53,090 of record CAMDVD010000010.1, read on the forward strand.
GCGCCTTAATACTTGCATAAATTTCCTTCGGCGAAAAACTCATGCCACCCAAATTATACGAACTACGAATCTTAATATTTTCTTTTGGTGCCTCCATCAATTCAATGGTTGCACGAATAGCATCTGGCATATACATCATTGGCAAATACGTTTCTTCATTCAAAAAACATTCATAATCTTTATCTCGCAAAGCTTCATGATATATTTCTACCGCATAATCTGTAGTACCTCCGCCCGGTGCAGATTTATAACTAATCAATCCTGGATAACGAAGACTACGAACATCCACATTAAAATGTTTATGGTAATATTCGCACCATCTTTCACCAGCAAATTTACTGATGCCATAAATAGTGGTTGGTTCGATGATCGTATGTTGTGGCGTATTTTCTCTCGGACTAGTAACCCCAAAAACCGCAATTGAACTTGGCCAATAAACCTTCGTTAGTTTTTCTTCCTTCGCAATTTCCAATACGTTCAACAAACTTTGCATATTGATATGCCATGCCAATGCCGGATTTTTTTCTCCTGTTGCAGAAAGGATAGCAGCCAATAAATACACTTGCGTAATATTGTGTCGAATGATCAATACATGCAACATTTCTTTATTCATCACATCGCAACTCACATAAGGACCTGTGCCTTTAAGAAGTTCATGTTCATCACGCAAGTCGCTTGCAATCACATTATTAGCGCCATACATTTTACGTAGTTCAGTGGTAAGCTCTACGCCTATTTGTCCACAAGCGCCTATCACAAGGACTTTCTCTTTTACAATTGTCATATACTTATTTGAGTCGCAAATATAAGGATTGACTTTGTAATAAGAAGCGTTGATGAGTTTGGCTGTACCACAATTATTATAAGGTTTATGCTGTAGCGTATTTTTTGACAAAAAAAAATTAATGCCACAGGGGTAATACTGTAGCGTATTTTTTGAAAAAAAATTAATGCCATAGGGATAATACTGTAGCGTATTTTTTTAAAAAAATTAATGCTACTGGTGTAATACTGTAGCGTATTTTTTGAAAAAAAATTAATGCTACTGGTGTAATACTGTAGCGTATTTTTTGAAAAAAAATTAATGCTACTGATGTAATACTGTAGCGTATTTTTTGAAAAAAAATTAATGCTACAGTATGGGCGGCACACACGTCATGACGATAAATGTCAGGATCTGTTTCCGCTCAAAGCAGCGGAATCTAGACTATTCGTTCCAATCTTTTTGCTTGCTTCGCCGCAAAAAGGGTTTCCACTTCAATCGTTGCCGCAATACAGTCACTAAAAGAAGTTTCAGACTTTATACTTACTTTATTTACTCAAGGAAGGCTTCGCTTTGAGCGAAGCCTTCCTTGGAATCCTAATGAATTAGGTTTCACTTCATGTGATTGGATAAATCAAATTCTCTTTTTAAGCACTTCCCATTTAGAAACCAATGCGTCCATCTTTTTTTCTGTTTCTACAAATTCCTTTTCTACCTGTGATGTTATAGGTCTTTCGCTTTGTTGCATCCTTTCTAATAATGTAGAAAAAGAATTCAGCACAGAATGCAGATCTGAAACTTTAGGCTCTTTTGTACAATTTTCCAAATCAAGAATATCCTTATCCAAATTAGATAACTTATTATCCTTTGTTAATTTGCTTTCAATTTGCACACGAAATTTATTTATCTCTTGCAGCACTTCCATACATTTTATTTTAATAAGATAACAACGTAAAGACAAATCATGTTGTTTCTGCAAATCCTGTAAAGAAGTGGTAACTCGTGGATCCATTTTGATAGAAAATGTTTGTCTATATTTTTGTCCATCTACAGTCAATACCGCTTCATACTTACCAGGCATCACCCAAGGCGAAGTGGCTTCTGGCGCGGTGTTCCTATAAGTAGCACCAATAGAATAAGTTGCAGTTTCATTCAAAGATTGATAATGCATATCCCATAAAAAACGATGTGCACCTTTTTGTGCAGATAGAATTTGTTGAGGCCTTATCCAATACTCTGGCACATTACCCGCTGGTATTGTGTACAAAGTATCCTTGTTGGTATAGGTTCTTATGAGATGATGTTGTGTATCGAAAATTTCTAGTTTAACATCGTTTCTTGCATCTTGTAAATAATAATCCATCATAGCCCCATCTGGTGGATTTTGTCCTGCTGGTTCTTCTTGTGGAAGAGGCGTATCCGTATACATATCCCATCGCACACGAAATGCTGTTTGTGGTTTGTATAAAATATCAATCCCACTTGTTATCGATTTATTGAGTTGACGAAGCATAGAAATATTATCTAAAATCCAAAAGCTTCTACCATGTGTTCCAACTACAATATCATCATCTTTTATCACCAAATCACGAATAGAAGTTGCTGGCATATTCAATCGAAGACTTTGCCAATTTTCACCATCATCGAATGATACATACACCGCCCGTTCACTACCAGCATACAGCAAACCCTTACGTACAGGGTCTTCTCGCACAACATTGATTGGATCATTTGGCAAGCCATGCGTAATTTCTTTCCAAGTTTTTCCAGCATCACTCGTTTTATAAATATGGGGATGCTGGTCATCACAACGTATTCTATTCACGGCAACATAAGCTGTTTGTTTATCAAAATAACTCGCATCTATCATCGAAATTTTACTCCATGAAGTGACACTTGCTGGTGTTATATTTTTCCAATGCAACCCACCGTCAGTCGTAATATGAATGAGCCCATCATCTGTACCACACCAAATAGTATTGATATCAAATTGTGATGGGGCAACGGTATAAATCACACCTCGCCTTTTCATTTTTTTCATTTCCTCATTGGTATAGATGCCGATATTATTTGGGATATCCCATTGTTCCCTACTCAAGTCAGGGCTAATCACTTGCCAACTCTTGCCGCCATTCAAGGTTTTGAAAAGTACATTGCCAGCATAATATAAAGTTTGCTTATCTACAGGACTAAACAAAATAGGGGCAGTTCGCAAAAAACGATACTTACCACTTCGCACTGCTTCTGGAGATATATTTTGGACTTGTCCTGTTCGTTTATCGAAGCGTGAAATTTTTCCACCATAAATAATATTTGGATCCTTCGGATCTGCTGCTACATAACCATACTCTTCCGCGCCTACTGGATGCCATTCACGAAATGTAATACCGCCATCATTCCCTCTTGATGCTATGCCCACGCTTCCACTTTCTTGTTGCCCGCCATACACGTTATAAGGAAAGGCATTGTCTGTACTCACATGATAAAATTGTGCCGTAGGTTGGTTATACCACGACGAAAAAGTTTCACCGCCATTCACAGTGATTGCAGCACCTTGATCACTTGCAATTAAAATAATTTCTGGCTTGTAGGGATTAATCCAAACTCGGTGATAATCATCTCCACCAGGTGCTCCTCGAAATGCTTTCCACGACATGCCGCCATCTATTGATTTCCATGTAACGACATTCGCATCGTATACGATATCTGCATTTTTTGGATCTACTTTTATTTCAGCAAAATCGCTACCCCTACCCCAATAGCGTTCATCTGTCTGTATTCTACGCCAACTCTCCCCTGCATCATCACTTCGATATACACCGCCAGCTGCACCAGCATCCACCACGGCATACATCCTTTTTGAATCCGAAGGGGCAATGCAAAAACCAATTCGTCCAAGACCTTGTTCGGTAGTTGGTAATCCTTTCGTCATTTTTTTCCAAGTGCTACCGCCATCTATACTTTTATACAAACCACTTTCTTTTCCATTCCACGCGCCATTTTCCCAAGGTGCCAATCGACCTGCATACATATCCGCAAAAATGATATTTGAATTATTGGGATCAATGGTCACTTGTATCGCACCTGTATTTTCATCGATATACAATACACGCTCCCAAGTGTCGCCGCCATCTGTAGTTCTGTACACACCTCGTTCTGTATTCGCACCATACGGATGCCCCAATGCAGCAACAAAAACAATATTGTAATTATTGGGATTAATCGCTAATCCACCAATTTGTTGTGCAGCTTGTAAGCCTTTTTTTGTCCATGTTTTACCAGCATCTATTGATTTATAGATACCGTCACCAACCGACAAATCTGGACGTTGAATACCTTCACCACTAGCCACATAAATGACATCTGGATTTGAATTTGCGACAGCCACATCACCAATAGAACCAGTAGGCTGGTCATCAAAAATTGGCAACCAAGTACGACCATAATCAGTCGTTTTCCAAACGCCTCCATTATTGACACCAATATAAAATACATTGGGTTGTTGAGGCACGCCCACAGCACCTACGGTACGTCCACCTCTATAAGGCCCTATCATACGCCATTGCATGGCATCAAAATAATTTGGATTATAGGATTGGGCTATTCCTGATAGAGAAAGCGTCAGTAAAACAAATAAGCAAAGGATATTTTTATGCATATAAAAAATGTATCCTACAAATCTAAAAATATTGCTGAAGGAAATGGAATTATATTTTGGGGATGGCTTTGAAGTTAATTGATGCGAAGAAATAGAAATGATCAAGGTCGTGATAAATACTGAGTAGTGCACTGTTAATATTCAGATTTAATTTGAGTATTTTTGGCGAATAAAATAAACCGTTATGAAAAGTGTTACAAATAAAATGATTCTTGAACTGATTCAAAAAAATGAAATTGTTTTATGCTCAACACATGCAAAATTGTGTATACCAATTATCAATAGAATTTATAAAAAAATGTGTGGTGGTATTAAATTCGCAGGAATAAAAGTAGATAACAAATTGATATGTGATGGTCATCATAGATATGTAGCTTCGCTATTCGCAAATTTCCCTATTGAACAAATCTCAGGAATCAGTACATCGGCAACGAAATTAGTTCGTTGGGAATCGATTATTTTTGATGAAGAAGATTGGGATACCTCAGACAAAATAAATATGTTAAATGAACAAGACGCTGCATATAACAATTTACCAATTGTAAAAATCGTTGAATTGTTGCAATAATAAATTGTAAGTTTGCTTATTATGTTATTATTCTTAGACATAGACGGTGTAATGGTTCCAGCCAAAGGTTGGAAAGCCCCTGAATTGTTGGATGACGGCTTCCCAGCGTTTAGCAGCCATGCAACTAATACACTTAAAAAATTAATTTCTGATAAGGTTACAATCATGCTGACAACTTCCCATAAATCAAATTTCAGCATTGAAAAATGGAAAACCATTTTTAAGAATAGAGGTATTATTATTAAAGAATTAGCAACGCTTCCAAAAAATATTTCTAACCTAAGTCGCAAAGAAGAAATCATGAATTGGTTTAAAATCAATCCTATTACTGAAGACTTTATTATTATTGATGATGATCAATCTTTGAATGAACTCCCTGAATTCTATAAAGGAAATTTAATACAAACAAGTCCATATATTGGTCTTACAGAAAATCATTTAAAAGCAATAAATAAAGATTTACAATCTGCATAATATTTTATTTGCGAATGGATAGATGCTATGTTTAAAATTTGCATTATCAAGTTCGACAATGGTGGAAAGTTTTATTTCCAAAGACACAAATAAGGTGCAATTGAGGTTATTGGCAAAACAGGTTAAACGATGAATATTGGGTTCTATTTTGATTTGGATTTCAGTTGCCACATTGCCCCAAAAAAAAAGTAGTATGTAAAGAAAACAAAAATATGTATGATCGTAGCTTCTATGCTTGTAACAATTCTCTATTAGCTAATAACACAATGACGAAAATAATTGCGATTAAAATGACGAGTCCTACAATCCCTATCCAAGCAGCTCGCCAATTTGAAAATGTTTGTCCACCTGTTTCTATGTGAGCCTTAATAGCGTCTTCTTGAAATTTCTTTACTAGAATTTGGGTTATTCCTGTATAGATTATTGGAATAATATAATTTGGCACCTTCTCTACATTCGGAATTAAAAACAATCCACCAAAAATGACGATGGTACTTAAAATGGAAATAATCCAAGTAGTCTTTACTTTTCCTAATTGGCCGAGTTGTTTAAAGTTTTCTGCGATTAAATAGCCTGCTACCAAAGGCCCACCAATGAAGGTTCCTAGATAAATTGCCTTGTCTTTATATAGTTTAAATGTCGGTATGGGTTGCAATACATTTTCTTCCATTTTTGTAAGTTTTAAATAATTATTGATTCCAAAAATTGAATACGATTTAGCAGAATAAATGTTTTTTTACAATTTCAGTTTATGCGTGTATTACCATCACCAAACTTTCCATCTTCAATCGAACAACCTAAAGTTTAAATCTACGTTACTTTTAGTACCACACAAACCTAAGTATTCATTTTTAAAAATCAAAATAGACAGTTCTCCGAAGCATTATTTTTTCTATGCAAAATATTTCAAAGTCATTTCCATGTTATTAAAAAATTAAAAACAATATTCTATGGCTGCGGCTCTCTGCGTTTACCTATTCGTCTGCCAATTGCATTGCTTAATTCTATTAAGAAAATAAATGTAACTAAAATAACTGCACAGTCTATACTATTAGAAAGCGCCTCATTATTTTCAATCTGAATTTGCTTTGAACTTGCAATTGCTATTGCCAATGTGATAGTTGAGATTAAAAGCCCACAAACTAAATTCCATTACCATGTAAAATCGAGTAGCCAAATTGTTGCTGTCAAAGTAAGTCCTACAAATAATGCAAAGGCTAATCCTACTATCCAACCACCATGTGGCCCATGAGCAAAAAAGAGAGATAATATTCCTATTACAAAAATAGACTTAGTGTATTTCCATAGTCTTGTTTTAATCGCGAACTTCATTGATTTTGTTTGTAAAATAATTCCGATTTTTAATAAAAAATTAGTTGTCGAATCATTGTCAAATGTAATTTTAAAATGGCTATTTACATTTCAAATTTGCACAAAAAAAATGAGTATTTACATGCAAACTATCGAATCAAACTCACATCACCTTTGCGAATAAACTGCTTCCCGAATAAATTTGTATACTCAACATAATACAAGTAAACATCCATGTCTGAACTTTCGCCCTTATACATTCCATTCCAACCTTTTTGAATATCATCTGTATAAAATACTTCGTTACCCCAGCGATCATAAATAATAAATACTTTCAAATTAATATTCTTCCCTACAATTTTAAATACATCATTTACGCCATCTCCATTCGGACTAAATGCATTGGGAATGAAAACAATATAATCAGGTAATACCGTTCCGCAATGGGTGATTGAATCTACACAACCTAATGTATTGGTTGCTATTAATTGAAAACAAATCAAGCCTGTATCTTGTGCTACATAACTTAAATTTTTTGAAGTATCTATCAATTGATTCTTGATGAACCATTGATATTTTGTTGCATAAGTAGATTCATTCGTTAGCGTAAATGAAGCATTATTGATTTCTGTCACTGTTGGATTGAGCGTAAATTCTGCAATAGGAATTGGCAAAACTGTAACCGTAAAATTTGTAGTATCTAAGACTTTACATCCATTTTTTGTAGCCTCTATGGTATACGTTGTCGTTAAGTTGGGTTTAAATATAGCCGCATCGTTACCGACTAAATATTGTAATGCATTGGGCGAAAAAGTAAAATGATAACTAGTATCCAAGGACACCACATATTCACCTCCTGCGCAAATCACCGTATCCGCAATTGGCGGCATTGGATAATCATTGACGTATATGGTGAATGAAATATTTTTTGAAAGCAAGCAATTATTGACAAGCTTCGAAGCAGTGACTGTGTAAGTTGTAGTTACAGGCGGATTAAATGTAAGTATCGATGTATCTGCATTTGCCGAAAAATACAAAGCCGGATTCACACCAATAGTATAAGAAGTATCCACGTTCATGCTAGTAGATTCTGATTTACAAATCACTGAATCTGCAGGAGGTACTAATATAAATGTATCAATTACTATTCCTAAACAAGAAGGCTCTGGAGTAAATCGCCATAAATCATTTCCTCTTGAAACTAGTCCTCGAACAACGCCTCCAAAAATCCAGACTTGTTGCAAACTATCCACCCACATAGCATGTCCAAATCTGCATGGCAACATATTGTTTGGCGAAGGAACGCCTTTAGTTCCATAGTTACCAAGATTGCCCGTTACACTGTCGCCTGAAACCCATGTCCACGTATTTTGTGAAGGTTTATAAGCCCACAAATCATTGAAACTGCCAAAGCTTTGACCAGCACAAAACCATAAATATTCATTACACAAAGTAGGGTCATTGTAATTTGCGCCCCTTGATTCTATTCGCTTGCCTGGCTTACGATTTGTTGAGGCAGTGCACTGACTAATAAATGTAGCCCCTGTACCTGATGTAATAGATTGAAGACCGCTTATCCAAGTCCACATATTCGTAAGTGGATCATACAGCCACATGGAACTAGAATTAGAAGAACTATATCCAATAATAAATTTGCCATTTTTATCTTTCCAAAAATCCCAACTCTGGGATATTCCGGGTTGATTCGTTGCACTTGCTACACCCATCGTTCCGTAATTGGCGACTGGCATCGCAGCTCCAGGACCTTTCATCCATGTCCACATATTTGTTGAAATATCGTACTTCCACATATTACCATCCAGATAAATCCATAAATTATCTGAGGCATCTGTCCATGCACATTTGCTTTCACCATGATGACCAGGCGTATTGCTGATATTGGGTACACCCATTACGCCGTAAACTGCAGGTTGCAAGGTTACACCAGTGCCTTTCATCCAAGTCCATTCATTAGTTGCAATGCTATACTTCCACATATCTCCATAAGAATGAAAGAACCAAAGATTATTATTGAAATCACACCAACCAAATCCAGAAAGACCTCCGGAAGGAGGATAATTATTGACAGATGGAATGCCTTGCGTACCTAAAACTCCAGCTGTATTTGTAATAATCTGTGCGCCATTCATCCAAGTCCATTCATTGGTTGAAATACTATATTTCCACAAATCATTGAGTGGCCCTACATTAAAAATTTGTCCATTAGAAATCCAAAAATTACCTTGTTGATCTGTCCAGTAATTTGGATGATACCTTCCGGGAGGCTCATTGGTAGGGGATGAAACACCCTGAATACCATAGTTCCCAAACTGCACACCACTAAAAATGGTAGAATCCCCTTTCATCCATGTCCATACACCACCTTGTGCATGACAAGTTATTTTGCCCACAAATAGGCAAAGGAAAATTAGTGCGTAAATTTTATTCATAGGCTTATTCGACAAAGTTGCCCAAATAATTGAGTAGATAAATATAAACAGTTAAGACATAAAATCCATTAAAACCGTTGGAAATAAATTGCGTTGCAAAAAGGAGATTGGAATGCCCCCATTAGTATTCTATATTTTTAAATATTTACGTTACTGGACAATACTCACCAGCTTCGCATAATTTTTATTCTTCGTCATCACATTGACTATATAATTTCCTTGCGACAAAGCAGGTAAATAAATAGTGGTACTGAGCGCTTGTATATTTTTTCGGAATAAAATTTCTTCTCCAGTCAATGAATAAACTTGCACAGATTGAATATCACTCGCATCACTTTTGATAATCAGTTTTTTCTGTGCAGGATTAGGATAAATAGTAATATTATCATTTGGCTTGTTGATATTATTCACCATGAGTGGCACTGCTGGACAAGAATCATTCTTTACATGCTGAATGAATGTGTCGAGATAAGCAATTGGGTAATGATGCCCATAAAAATTGTAGGTAAATTCAATGCGGCAATTATTAGGCAGAGTAGAAAAAGTATCTTGCAAACTATGGGTTGTGTATTCATATAAATTGGTAGAAGCATCACCGTCGCCATAACTAAACAAATAGTAAGCGGAGGTATTGGCCATTTTTGATTTAATAGAATCCAAGCAATATTTTTTCAATTCGTTGTAGTAATACGGATTTTCATAATTAGTTAAAGGAAAACCATCATAATCCGTTGTAGACAAACCAGAGGCACAATTAACCCCATCTGCCCCACCTTCCATACCCGCAATCAAAGCAACTAGCCCTGCATTAGACAAGCCCAACACGATAACTTTATTGTATCTCAATTTTAGACACTTTACGATGGCAGTACATTCTATCGTCATATTGGCTGCCCAATTGATGCCATGCATATCTGTATAAGGAGTAAAATAATTGTAATCCAATTTCATGCAATCACCACCAACTTTTTTCCAAATGCTACGATAATCTTCATTTGGTTTTGCATAGGCATACACATCTCCATGCTGCAAACATTTATCCTTAATTGGCATTGGACGATTCATATAGTAGGCGGTATCACCTGCTGCTATATGCCAACCATCATGTATGCCATAACCAGGTATTATTAAAAAAGCAGTTGTGGTATCCACGACAGATTTGTTATAATAGCCATACCAATTTTTTACAAAAGTATCAATTGAAAATGTTCCTTTCACTTCTTGTAACACAGTATCATACCATGGTATCTGATTGTGCAAACCCAAAATTGGTGTGAATACATTAAATGGAACTATATTTTCTAAATGCTCTGCATTATAAATAGAGAAAGGACATTCCTTGGCAATCGTTTTCTTTAAATCATCATAATTGGTAATTTCGTCTAAGATAAAATTGTTGGAATCGGCGGTATAAAAAGTAATGGCGGTATAATCTGAAAAGAAATCATTTATATCAAAAGCCTGAGAAGATGCGTTAAAATGAAGACCTGCGAACGCAATACATAATACAATAATTTTTTTCATAAATAGAATTTAAAAGGTTGGAAACAAATGGAGGAATGCGACAAAAGTACAAAATATATTCGAAAATGCTATACCTTGTACGAAATTCCAAAATACAAATACCAAAAACCAAATACTAAATACTTTTCACTTGAATTCCAGTTGCGAATTCTGACTTTCCATAATATTTCTTTGCACCATTGTTATGATACATTGTTCATTTGAATTATCATTCCGAAATAGAAATAGCAAATTAACTTGCAACTTCAAACAGATTGAATATGAAAAAAATTTAAAAATATTTTCTTCTTCCCATAGCTATAGTAATTGTACTATTAATCGTTCATTTTATTATCATCAAAAAACTGGACAACCAAGTTTTAGAAATGAATAATTTCTATGTCGAAAAACTAGAAGAAAATCTACCATATGCCATTCCATCAACATTTATAGAAGGCGAAAGAATTTACATCAAACTCCCTTTGGCAAATGGCGACACCATCCTAGCACTTGGCGATACAGGCGGTGGCAATTCCATGATGCTTCCTGCTACTGTGAAGAAAAAAAATCTCAGTGCTAAAATAAGCACTGGATTACTGAAAGGCATTATGCCAGTGCATTACATCTTGTTTAAAGATTTGGTTTCCGATGTTCATTTTCCACAACCATCTCTTTTGCGAAGTTTTATTATTCGACAACCATTTACAAGATTGACTGAATCTTCTTTATTCATTCCGCCCATGGATGAAGAAATGAAATTCATTACGCAATCTATGCCGGACATGGAAGTTTTTTTGGGTCAGAATTTCTTTATGCACCACGCATGGACTATAGATTATATGCATCAAAATATCACAGTAAATACGCCTCTCACAGAGCAAGACAAAAGCAATCCAAATGTGCAGAAATTAGGATTCAAAAAAAACAGCAATGGCGAAACTATTTTTGGACACCCTAGCATGTTTATAGAGGTAAATGGAGAAAAAATAGACGTATTGTTTGATACTGGCGCAACGATTTCATTATCTGATGATGGCAAAAAAGCATTAAACAAGAATGCAAAAACTATAGGCGGTTCTTTTATTGCAACGTCCATCTTTAATAAATGGAGAAAGGAACATCCAGAGTGGAAGTATTATCCAAAAGCAGATATGAAAAATGACGTGATTGAAGTCCCTTTCGTAAAAATTGGAAGCCATGAAATCGGACCAGTTTTATTTGCAAAAAGAGCAGACGAAAATTGGTCAACTGGCATGATTAATACCATGGACAAAGTGGTGAAAGGCGCTATAGGAGGATCTGGATTAAAATATCTAAAAGTTACCATTGATTACAATACGGAGTTGATAAAGTTTGAGAAATAAGAACAATAAAATGGTGCCAAATAATTAGTCCAATAAAAGTTTTTCGAGTAAACAACTTCGCTAATTTTCAGATAAATAGTATCGTTTAGACGTCATTACAATTAGTGGACAATATTTTCAATTTCATTCTTTTGGCAAGTGGTTATTCTTAGTTTATTTTTTTTACCTTCCTTTTTTTCTTTCTTCCGCATTTGACCATTTTATCAATATCTTTGAAAACGATACGACGTAAAAAGACAGACTAACATTGTGTTGCGCCCCTTACAGAACTCACCCACTTAAAGCAATCCTGAAACATGTCAACTAATCCATTCCATATATCCGGTTTGACAAATGAGCAGGTAATTCTTGCAAGAGAAGAATTTGGTATTAATAAATTAGATTACAAAAAAACCAACAATTTTTTGGACACGGCAAAGCGAATTTTGCAGGATCCAATGATGATTTTATTATTGACCGCTGCTTCTATTTACTTTATCAGTGGCAAAATAGGTGATGGCATTTTCCTAAGCGTTGCCATCATTTTACAAACATCCATTTCACTCTATCAATTTGCTAGAAGTAAAAATGCTTTAGAAAAACTGAAGGACTTTTCGCAGCCTACTTGCAAAGTGACACGAGATGGAAAGACACAAGAAATTAAAAGCGAGGACATAGTAGTTGGCGATAGCTTAATGGTGGAAGAAGGTACCTTAATTCCAGCAGATGGAACCATCCTTCAATCCAATGATTTTTCCGTAAACGAATCCATACTCACTGGGGAGTCATTGGCTGTTTTTAAGGATAAAGAAAAAGAAGATAAAAATATTTATAGCGGCACGATGGTAGCTAGCGGTTTAGCCATTGTATTAATAACTGCTATTGGCAACGAAACCAAATTAGGTAAAATTGGAACCAGTTTAGAAAGCATCAACGAAGAAAAAACACCATTGGAAATCCAGATTGCAAATTTTGTAAAAAAAATGGCAATTGCAGGTGCTATCGTTTTTGTCATTGTATGGGTGATTAATTATTGGCATTCTAAAGATTTACTCAACAGTTTATTGCAATCCTTAACACTTGCCATGAGCATTCTGCCAGAAGAAATACCCGTTGCATTTACCACTTTTATGGCATTGGGTGCTTGGCGTTTAATGAAAATGGGAATCGTAGTAAAGCAAATGAAAACTGTTGAAACATTAGGAAGCGCTACTGTAATTTGTACCGACAAAACAGGAACTATCACTGAAAATAAAATGAGTTTGGCGAAACTATTTTTATTGTCATCCAATAAAATTTCGGAACCAAACAAAATACAAACTGACGAGGAAAAAGAACTTATCCGAATAGCCATTTGGGCAAGTGAGCCAATTCCCTTTGACCCGATGGAAATAGCATTGCATCAAACCTACAAGGAAGTAATGCAAAACGATGAACGACCTAATTACAAGCTTGTACACGAATATCCATTAGAAGGCAAACCGCCTATGATGACGCATATTTTTCAGGATAAAAATGGCAATAAAATTATAGCAGCCAAAGGTGCACCAGAAGCGTTGATCAATGTATCAAATCTCTCATCATCCGAAAAGGAACAGATAAACACAGCCATTCAATTATTGGCGAAAGATGGCTATCGGGTATTAGGCATTGGCGTATCCGATTTCAGTGGTGAAAATTACCCAGAAAAACAACAAGATTTATCCTTTCATTTTATCGGTCTTGTTGCATTTTACGACCCCCCAAAAAAGAACATTCAAAAAGTATTAGAAGACTTTTATACCGCTGGCATTGCTGTAAAAATAATAACAGGCGATAATGCGGAAACAACTACAGCTATTGCCAAACAAATTGAATTTAAGGATTATGAGAACAGCATCACAGGCGATGAACTCATGAAATTAAATAATGCAGATTTACAACAATGCGTCATGAACACCGCCATTTTTACCCGCATGTTTCCAGAAGCAAAATTAAAAATCATAAATGCATTAAAACGCAACAAGCAAATCGTTGCAATGACCGGCGATGGCGTGAATGACGGACCAGCTTTGAAGGCAGCACATATTGGTATTGCGATGGGTAAAAAAGGAACTGAAATAGCCAAACAAGCAGCATCCTTGATTTTATTGGAAGATGATTTATCTAAAATGGTGGATGCCATTGCTATGGGCAGAAAAATTTACGCCAACCTAAAAAAAGCAATTCAATATATCATATCGATTCATATCCCAATCATTTTAACAGTATTTATTCCATTAGCTTTAGGATGGATTTATCCTAACATCTTTTCACCTGTTCATATCATTTTTTTAGAAATAATTATGGGACCAACATGTTCTATCATTTATGAAAATGAACCAATGGAAAAGAATACCATGTCACAGAAACCAAAACCATTGAGCAACACTTTCTTTAATTGGAAAGAGCTATCCATCAGCATTATACAAGGTTTAGTCATTACGGTAGGGACATTATTTGTTTACCGATACGCCATTTACCATGCTTATAGTCAAGACTTAACAAGGACAATGACCTTCACTGTTTTAATAGTCGCAAACATTTTTCTTACTTTAATAAACCGCTCCTTTTACTATTCTATTTTTACAACACTGAAGTATAAAAACAACATGGTTTTTGCTATCATTTTTATAACCATCGCCATTGTAGGGCTACTCCTTTTTGTAAAACCATTGACCCTATTTTTTGAATTTGAAACATTAAATTGGATACAACTGATAACGTGCATCGCGATAGGTTTCATTTCTGTAATCTGGTTTGAATTGGTAAAACTATGCAAAGCTTAATCTCCCAAATTAAACATCTACCATTGCTACATTTCCTTCGCATAACAACAGACCAAATGTAGGAATCATGTTATTCTCTTCTTTTATTGTGTAAGACAAACAGCAGCAATATTTCCAACCTTTGTTCTGTTGTAAAAAATTTACATCAGTACAATTGCTTACCATGAAAAACAATGTAGAATTACAAATAGACGTTCAGAACGCAATCAAATGGAACCCTTTATTGCATGATGAAGAAATAGGCGTTAGAGCTAAGGACGGTGTAGTTTTTCATACTGGCGTATTGGATTGTTGTGCTAAGAAAACAGAAGTAGAAAAGGTAAGCAAAAACGTAATTGGTGTAATAGCTCTAGTTGAAAATCTGATCATTCAATTTCCAAGTTCATGGAAAAAATCGGATGCCAAAATTATGCAAGAAGTAAAGATGGCACTACAATCCGATTGGTCGATTCCCAATGACAAAATTACGGTCAAGGTAAAAGACGCATGGGTTACATTAGAAGGTGAACTGCTATGGAATTATCAGAAAGAAGCTGCAGTAAATGCACTAAACGATATCATAGGCCTTAGAGGCATTACCAACAATATCCACATCAAAGAGGAAATACACGATGCGCTAGAAAAGAAAGATGTGGAAGATGCTATTGGTCAGAGTTGCTTAATGGATGATTGTGATATTCATGTTTTGGTATCTGGTACAACGGTTACCTTAACAGGAACAGTGAACTCTTGGAATCAAAAAGAGATAGCGAGTTCTTTAGCGCAAAACACAGCTGGTATTTGGCATGTAAAAAATGAACTTGTTGTGGATTATTACTACGCATTACTCAACCAATAATTAGAGCACAATGGACAAAACACACTTTTACGAAGTCAATTTACTATGGAATGCAGCAACGCAAGGAACATTATGTTCACCTAAAATTGCGAGCAAAATTGAAGTGAAAACACCCCCCGAATTTACGAATGGAACAAAAGAAAAATGGACTCCTGAGCATTTATTTATTGCTGCGGTTAACTCCTGTTTAATGTCCACATTTTTATTGGTTGCCGACAACTCAAAATTGCCCTTCGTTAGTTTTGCCTGCAATGCAGTTGGGAAAATTGAAAAAATAAATGGCAAATATGGCGTTACAGAAATCGTTTTAAAACCCACTCTCATTATACCTTCCACGCAAAATGAAAGCAAAGCAAAAAAGGTTCTAGAGATGAGCGAAAAGGCTTGTGCCATTGCCAATTCCATAAAAACAAAAGTCACCTTGGAACCGATTATCACTATTCAATAATCAAAGAATGAAAAAAAAGAGGATGAAAAAACAAAGGTAGACTCGTAAAAAAACTGATGTAGGCAATGCTGCAAGAAATGTAAATAATTTCTCTCCCAAAATATTCACTTTTTTACTTACACGTTTTTTATTACATAAATCAAAATACAAAATATGGATACCCTAAGCCTTTCTTCAAAAAGTGAAGCATGTATTTTTATTGGAATGTTTTTTATACATCTTTCAAAAATCTATTGCAATACAGTTGTATAAACAAAAACCTTGTTTAGATTTTATTAGCTATTGGATAATCTGATTCAATAGATATTAGATAGGTCTATTCCTCAGCAGGATACGTTTGGTTATAGATTTTTCTGAGTGGAATTCCGTTGTATGTCCAATAAGGCCCTGGTGCTACATGATAAGAATTATCAAGAATAACTCTTGTAGCATAGGTGAGTGATCGTTCTTCCCCTCTAAAATTGACATTTCTATCATCAATTACGGTAATAATTTCACCATTGGTAACATTGATTAATTCACTTCCTACTGGAATATTCATTTCACTAAAATTAAACCGAGGGCGTTTCTTCTTGCCATAAGCTATCCCAGCATCTCGGTCAACTTCATCTACAACTTCTTTTTCAGAAGCGACTCGTGGAGTAACATTCTGTATTTCCATTAATTTAATAATGGCTATTGCTTGTGATGCTTCAATTTCGAAGAATTCCCTATTTGGGTTTAATCTATCAGGACCAAAAGCGATATGCAAAGCTTTTTCTACTTTTTCAAAATTAGACACTGTGGCAGCATAAACACATTCAAACGGCAGAGGTACTCCGGTTGTGTACAACTGAGACATTCTATATTTTACATCTTCCTGATTTGTTCTTCCTATTTTTATCAATCCCGGCATTGCAGGGTTAATCAAAACATATACTATTCCTTGGTTGCTGTCCATTAAAAATAATTTTGCTAAAAGTATTCAATAAATAGGATAACCAAAAATGTAGAAATTAACATAAGTTGCTTATGAAGTTGGTTTAAGGAATTTAGATGTAATTTGTTGTACCTATGTTACCCCCAAAAACAAAAAACCCTTGAAAGTATGAACAATCAAGGGTTTTAATTTAAAGCTTGCGGACCGGACGGGGGTCTGGGAACTTATCTTATTTAATCTAAATCTTCTTAAACGATTGAATATAAAAGGTTTACTATTATACTCTTCTTATCTTAACTCATCTAAATTGACCAAAATATAGGTGGGTTGCTACCATTTCTGCTACACTTACTTTTTTAATTTAGCGATTCTTACCTTTTCAGAAAATATTGAACAGATTGTAAGTTTCGATGGGTTCTATTAAATATTACAACCTCACACTATCATAAACATCCATAATCTGTTTTTCTCTTATACCTAAATATCGTTTGGTCATTGCTGGGCTACTGTGAGAAAACAGTTCCATTAATAGTATTACCGATTCAGAGGAGTAATTATTCAACCTCAAGACCCTATTACCGAGGGTTTTTCTGAATAGATGACTACTGGCGTTACCTTCCATAACAATACCGTACTTTCTTAGAAGTTCCTTTAATTTTACATTAACATAGCTTTGGTCAATGGGTTTCGTTCCGTACTTATTGATGAAAATCAACTGGTTATCATCCGAAACTCCGATTTTTTCCTTTATACGTATTATAAGTTCTTTCAAGTCCTCATTGATTTTGATTCTACGTGTCTTTTTGGTCTTCTTCTCTTGTATTGTAAGAATTTCAGTATTGATGAATTGATGGTAGCGTAATTCCAATAAATCACTGATACGTAATCCACTGAAAACTCCAATTGAAACCAGCAAACAGAATTTATATTCTCGGTCTCTTTCTAATTTTGAAATCAATGATTTGAAATCATCCCAATCCATTGAAGTGGTTGTAGTGCGTTGTCCTTTTAAGCTCATAAAATTTGTTTTGGCTAATATAACAGCGCAACTAATACTTGCCGCCTAAAAAGCGCTAAGTATTAGCTAAAATTTCAAGTCCTAAAAATAATGACTGTAAGGCGTTGACTATCAGTATAAAACAAAAAACCTTATACTTTGTAACAAAGTATAAGTTAGCGAGAAAAATAACATTCCGAGTTGATTCTGTATTCCTGGGATATTGAAATTTGCTTGGCAATCACGAAACCATTTATACTTCAAGGCACAAATGACGGGTTCAATAGTTAAATTTTGTTTGGCAAAAATGGACTTGCAGAACAAAATTTGCCATCACCGGGTACGGGACTGGTTTTATATCTTGTTTTAAACCCTTGAATTTATGCACCTAAATAAATTTGTTTGTAATGATGGGATTAGGTAGCCTGACACCCCTGCCGAAGTAATACTCCATCCCATAAGGATGCATTGAATATTGATTATGTTTACTTTACTCTTTTACCACCTTAATGGATTGTTTAAGATTCGAATGATTTCCAATACTTAATAAATAAACCCCTGATGAGAAATTAGACAATTTAATCATCGTGTTCGTACCTCGTATTTTCCCTGTGAGTATCGTTTTCCCGACATTATCACAGATAATGTAGTCTGAACCTATTAATTGCGTATCAGTTGTAACATTGATTTCACTTGTAGTTGGATTCGGATAAACACTAAATAAACTCGCCGTAGGTGCTTCAACAATGCCAACGCAAGCTGTAACCGTCATAATCAATGTATCTGTATTCGAACAACCATTAGCATCTGAGTAGGTATACACTATATTGAATGAACCAAGACCAGCAACAGTAGGATTAAAAGAATTTCCTGAAACACCTGTTCCGCTCCAAACACCTCCTGTAGGATTTGCCGTAAGCGTTCCTGCTGCATCTTTCCAACAATATAGTTGTGATGAGGCAGAAATAACTAAAACTGGTAATGCATTCACTGTCACCGTTGTTGTTGCTGTATTCGTGCAACCTGCCGAACTAGTTCCTGTTACGGTATACGTTGCTGTCGCTGTTGGAATAAAACTAACTCCATTGGTAACTCCGCTACTCCAAGAATATGTAGTTGCTCCACCGCCATTCAATGAAACTGATGTACCAGCACAAATGGTGGAAGCACTTGCATTAGCAGTAACGGTAGGCAATAGATTGACTGAGATTGTTGTTGTAGCTGTGTTTGTACAACCTGCAGCACTCGTTCCAGTTACGGTATACGTTGTTGTAGCTGTTGGAATAAAACTAACTCCATTGGTAACTCCGCTACTCCAAGAATATGTAGTTGCGCCACCGCCATTTAATGTTACTGATGTACCAGCACAAACTGATGACGCACTAGATGTTGCAGTGACTGTTGGTAATAGATTTACTGTGATAGTTGTTGTTGCTGTGTTTGTGCAACCCGCAGCACTCGTTCCAGTTACGGTATACGTTGCCGTAGCTGTTGGGATAAAACTTACTCCATTAGTAATACCACCACTCCAAGTATATGTAGATGCACCACCACCATTCAATGAAACTGATGTACCAGCACAAACTGATGACGCAGTTGCAGTGGAAGTCACAGTTGGCAATAGATTTACTGTGATAGTTGTTGTGGCTGTGTTTGTGCAACCTGCCGAACTAGTTCCTGTTACGGTATACGTTGCCGTAGAAGTTGGAATAAAACTAACTCCATTTGTAACGCCACCACTCCAAGTATATGTAGATGCGCCACCACCATTTAATGTTACTGATGTACCAGCACAAACTGATGACGCACTAGATGTTGCAGTGACTGTTGGCAATAAATTTACTGTGATAGTTTTCGTTGCTGTGTTTGTACAACCCGCAGCACTCGTACCAGTTACGGTATAGGTAGCTGTCGCTGTTGGAATAAAACTCACTCCATTTGTAACGCCACCACTCCAAGTATAGGTATTTGCACCACCTCCATTTAATGTTACAGACGCACCGGCACAAATGGTGGAAGCAATAGATATAGCAGTAACTGTTGGTAATAAATTTACTGAGATAGTTGTTGTGGCTGTATTTGTGCAACCTGCAGTACTTGTACCAGTTACTGTATACGTTGTTGTGGCTGTTGGAATAAAACTAATTCCATTGCTAACACCACCACTCCAAGTATAGGTATTTGCACCACCTCCATTTAATGTTACAGACGCACCGGCACAAATGGTGGAAGCACTTGCATTTGCAGTAACGGTAGGCAATAAATTTACTGAGATAGTTGTTGTGGCTGTATTTATACAACCTGCAGCACTAGTACCTGTTACAGTATAAGTTGTAGTTGTTGTTGGTATAAAGCTTACTCCATTTGTTACACCACCACTCCAAGTATAGGTATTTGCTCCACCTCCATTTAATGTTACGGATGTTCCAGCACAAACGGTTGAAGAACTTGCAGTAGCAGTTACATTTGGCAATGAATTGACTGTAATTGTTGTTGTAGTTGTATTTGTACAACCTGCAGCACTAGTACCTGTTACAGTATAAGTTGTAGTTGTTGTTGGTATAAAGCTTACTCCATTTGTTACACCACCACTCCAAGTGTAGGTATTTGCTCCTCCTCCATTTAATGTTACAGATGCACCAGAACAAACGGTTGAAGCACTAGATGAAGCAGTAACTGTTGGCAATAAATTTACTGTGATAGTTTTTGTTGCTGTATTTGTACAACCTGCAGCACTAGTACCTGTTACAGTATACGTTGCTGTGCTTGCTGGAATAAAACTAATTCCATTCGTAACGCCGCTACTCCAAGTATAGGTATTTGCTCCGCCTCCATTTAATGTTACTAATGTACCTGCACAAACGGTGGAAGCACTAGATGTAGCAGTAACTGTAGGTAATAAATTTACTGCGATTGTTGTTGTAGTTGTGTTTGTACAACCTGCAGCACTAGTACCTGTTACGGTATAGGTAGCTGTAGATATTGGGATAAAACTCACGCCATTTGTAACGCCACCACTCCAAGTATATGTAGATGCGCCACCACCATTTAATGTTACTGATGTACCAGCACAAACTGATGACGCACTAGATGTTGCAGTGACTGTTGGCAATAAATTTACTGTAATAGTTGTTGTTGCTGTGTTTGTGCAACCTGCAGCACTCGTTCCAGTTACGGTATAGGTAGCTGTCGCTGTTGGCACGAAACTAACTCCGTTGGTAACTCCGCCACTCCAAGTATATGTGGTTGCTCCACCTCCATTCAATGAAACTGCTGAACCAGCACAAACTGATGAGGCAGTTGCAGTGGAAGTTACAGTTGGTAATAAATTGACCGTGATTGTTGTTGTTGCTGTGTTCGTGCAACCTGCAGTACTAGTACCAGTTACGGTATACGTTGCTGTCGCTGTTGGAATAAAACTTACTCCGTTGGTAACGCCACCACTCCAAGAATATGTAGATGCGCCACCACCATTTAATGTTACTGATGTACCAGCACAAAGAGATGAAGCAGTTGAGTTAGCAGTGACTGTTGGTAATAGATTTACTGTGATAGTTGTTGTTGCTGTATTGGTACAACCCGCAGCACTCGTTCCAGTTACAGTATAGGTAGCTGTCGCTGTTGGAAAAAAACTTAGTCCGTTGGTAACGCCACCACTCCAAGTATATGTGGTTGCTCCGCCACCATTTAATGTGACAGATGTACCAGCACAAACTGATGACGCACTAGATGTTGCAGTGACTGTTGGTAATAGATTTACTGTGATAGTTTTTGTTGCAGTATTAGTACAACCTGCAACACTCGTGCCTGTTACTGTATACGTTGCTGTCACTGTTGGAATAAAACTTACTCCATTAGTAACACCACCACTCCAAGTATAAGTAGATGCTCCGCCACCATTCAATGTGACAGATGCTCCAACACAAACGGTTGAAGTACTAGAAGTAGCATTAACTGTTGGTAATGAATTGACTGTGATTGTTGTTGTTGCCGTGTTTGTACAACCCGCAGCACTCGTGCCAGTTACGGTATACGTTGCCGTAGCTGTTGGAATAAAACTTACTCCATTAGTAATACCACCACTCCAAGTATACGTGGTTGCTCCACCACCATTTAATGTTACTGATGTACCAGCACAAATGGTGGAAGCACTTGCATTAGCAGTTACATTTGGCAATAGATTAATTATAACATAAACACTATCAGTAGCTGTGCAACCTGCACTGTTGGTTACTGTACACTGATACCAACCTGAATTATTAACTACAATAGAAGATGTAGTATCACCTGTATTCCAATTGTAATTACTGTATCCTATCCCAGTTGATAAAGTGTAACTTAAACCACAAGCAGCAATTGTATCTTGCGCAAAAATATTTGTTGGCAAAGAATTTACGTTTACAGTAACACTATCAGTGCAACTTGTAATACCATTGCTTACCGTACAATAATAAGTGGTGGTTTGTGTTGGATTTACATTGATAGTTGCAGTTGTATCACCAGTAGACCATAGGCAGGCAGTATTTATATTATTAATTGTAAAACTTATATTTCCACAATTATCCCCATAACAACAATCATAAAAACCAACTGTTAAAATTGGAGAATTTGCAGTTATGTAATA
>CAMDVD010000011.1 GCA_945878115.1 Chitinophaga pinensis
GAATATTATAAAAACCTGGTGGACAACTTTGAAGTTTTTTTTAAAAAATTGGAAAACAATGAAAGCATAGTTGAATATATCAATTCCAATTTTAATCGTGCGATGTTTTCCAACATCAACATGTTCAAAAATGATCAACCAGCAATTGAAGCAATTTATAAAAATTTAGTACGACTCTATCCTAAAGAAATGAGACCTCGTTTGGGTGAATATTCGGATTATGAAGCAGCAGAAGATTTGATGGCTTGGTTAGCAAAACTACAACCTAGTTTAATATTGACTTACGCCACGAGTACTTCCATGGAACGCTATATTGTGCGTCGTTGTAAAGATACTTTGGTGAGGAAAATAGTTGAAATCGCCGACAAAACAAAAACACCATTAAGGGCAATTTCATTTTTAGATGACTTATTGGATGGCAGCAAAACGATTGTACAAGTGAACATGATTACAAGCGACAATGCCTTGTATTATAAGAGTTTGATAGAACAAAGAATGAAGGCAAATCCATTGTCGAAAAAAATAATTGAACGCGAAAGTAAATTACAAGCACTCGAATATGTTCGTACAATGAATGAATTGCATGAAGCAACTGATCCCATTCGATTTGCATGTATAGAACCATTGACGGCTAAAGAAATCTATTTCTTAATGGTATTGTGTAGTGACGAAATTTATACCAGTACTTTCGTTGGATCTTTCAATAGAATGCTCCTTAAAATGGCACCCGAAAAAGGCGATGTATTCTTAACGAATTTGCATTCGGATAAATTTAGAACCTTCATTCGTATGTGTGCTGGTTATAATAAATTAGATGAATTTTTAGCAACAGTAGAAGATAAAAATAGAAATGTTTTAATGGCTTCTTTTGTACATCATATTGATGACAATGTAGAAACCGATGTAGAAGATGCAGTAGATGTAGCCGATGCCATGGGTAGTATTGCCGACCCAACTTTGCAAGATTATTTATTGGTTGAATTGAAAAAAGATTATGAAAGAACGTATAAGGAAGATAAAAAACGCGGCTTAATTATTTACTTTTTATTACACACTTTAGGTACTTCTATCATCAACCCCGATGATGCAAATGAAGAATTGCAACGTGAATTAAAAGTACCCCCAATTACCTTTGTTCGTAACTCCAGTTTATTAGACAGTAGTGACAGAGTAATTGAACAAGTTTTCTTTTATGGCGATGATGATGGCAGAGACGCTTACGCTGGTTTTATGTCGGCATATAAACCAGAAGCTTGGAAAATTGACAAAAATGATAAATGGGTTTCACTCACATCTATTGTTGGTAAACCAGTTACCATTTATGCTAACCTCCCTTTGGATGAACCAAATGATGAAGATGCGCAAAATGTATTGGTCAAATATTTACAAGACAAACAAATAAGACCATCTGTGATTGTACATCGTGGGCATAGTTATCACTTGCCTACCACTTTGAAATTTATTACACCGTACACAAAAATAATCGTATTGGGTTCATGTGGTGGCTATCATAATTTATCTACTATATTAGGTTTGTCCGAAGATGCACATATCATTTCCAGTAAGCAAACAGGAACACGATTAATCAATGAACCAATTATCAACCGCATCAATGACAAATTAATTGCAGGAAAAGACATCAATTGGATAGAGCTTTGGAAAGACTTAGGTGGTTTGATGAACACAGCAGCTTTACAAGACAAATTCAATGATTACGTTCCGCCGCACAAAAATATGGGTGCTTTATTTTTGAAAGCCTTTAAAATTCAAATGATAGAAAACGGATTACAATAAATGAAAAAGCCTCTTCATTGGAAGAGGCTTTTTTTTAATGGAAAAAATAAATTCCACTTCTTTTACTTAATTTTTTTTTGGGGCGGCAGACACGCTCTCTTTCCAAGTCCACCCACACCGAAGCGGATGTGGTGCGGGCTTTCCATTCGATCGTTGCCGCCATACTAAGAATCACTAGAATTCATACTATAGCGTGTTTTTTATTTAAAAAATTAATGCTAAATACTATAGCGTATTTTTTATTTAAAAAATTAATGCTATAGTATTATTTCTTTTTATTCCCTTTGTAAGGAACATAGGTTTTGTTTCCCTTAGCATTAATATAATATCGACCACCATTCGCACCTATCATTATTTTTTCACCTTTAGGTCCTTTCATTCTGTCGTCCACATTATCTGTTGCTTTATTTACAGTTGCTTGTACAGGTGCTCCAGAAGCAGATTTTACAACAATTGCTGTTGGCTTTACGGCAGCTTTTGTATCTTTCGCAGCTTCTTTAACCGTTGCTTTTGCTGGCTTTGCAGTCGTTGCAACTTTTACTTTCGTAGCTGTTGGTGTAGTGTTTTTTGTTTGTGCATTTGCAAATGCCACGCTGCATATCAAGGATGCAAGGATGATTGTTTTTTTCATTTTTTCTTATTTTTTACAAACCTATTTTATTTTTTTAACAATATACCCTTAAGGGTATATTTTGGCCATTTCTTTAGTTATTACACCCGAAAAGGTATAATAAATTATTTTTGAAACAATTTATACCCTAATGGGTATAATTTAAAGAATATAAACTATATTTGCACCTTAAAGGGTATAAAATGGAATTAGCAAGTTTTGTAAAAGAGAAGCGAAAATCAGTAAACCTAACCCAGCCTGAGTTAGCTGAAAAGGCAGGTGTGGGCTTACGATTTGTTCGTGAATTAGAACAGGGAAAGCAAAGTTTACGCATAGACAAGGTAAATCAGGTACTACGTTTATTTAGTTATGAAGTAGGGGCTGTGCCTGCTAAAAAAGAAAATGAATAATGAGAAAGGCAATTATAAAAATAGATACACAGATGGCAGGCTGGCTAACGCAAGATGATAAAGGGTATCATTTTGAATATGCCAAAACCTATTTAAACCAAATAGATGCAAAACCGGTAAGTTTAACGCTGCCCTTGCAAGAGGCTATTTATACATCCAATATATTATTTCCATTTTTTGATGGATTAATACCCGAAGGTTGGTTGTTGGATATAGCCGAGAAAAATTGGAAATTAAATCCAAGAGACCGTATGGGCTTACTACTAGCTTGTTGCAAAGATTGCATTGGAGCAGTGAGTGTAGAAGAAGTAAAAGAGGAGAATAAGCCATGACCAGATGTTTATTTTGCTACCTACCATTGGCCGAAAATGAATTGGATTTTCACGGCACTTGTTCAAAAAAAATATTTGGACAGCCCACATCTCCTGCATTACCATATTCAGAAGCAGATTTAGAACCATTGGCTAAAGAAGTAATACAAACCCAAACGGCTGTAACAGGTGTGCAAGCCAAGTTATCACTTCACATAACCAACAATAAACAAGAGGGAGAAGGCAAAAGATTTACCATTGTGGGACTTTGGGGTGGATACATTTTAAAACCACCTACTCCATTATATCAACAGTTGCCAGAAGTTGAAGATGTAACGATGCATTTAGCAAGCATAGCAAAAATAAAAACAGCACCGCACAGTCTTGTTCGTTTAAATTCAGGCAATCTGGCTTATATAACAAAACGTATGGACAGAGTTAAAAAAGGCAAGCTTGCCATGGAAGACATGTGCCAATTAACAGAACGACTCACAGAAGATAAGTACCATGGCAGCAATGAGCAAATTGCAAAAGCAATTCAAAAATATTCTGTTACATCAGGTTTGGATGTAGTGAATTTCTTTGAATTGGTATTGTTTTCATTTCTAACAGGCAATGCAGATATGCACCTGAAAAACTTTTCATTATTGGAGCAACCAGGTTTGGGAATGGTATTATCACCAGCTTATGATTTAGTAAACACTGTATTGGTAAATCCAGCAGATGATGAAGAAATGGCTCTAAATCTAAATGGTAAAAAGAAGAAATTAAAAAAACAAGATTTTGTAGCTGCTATGAATACTTTAAAACTAGACGAAAAACAGCAGGAAAATATTTTTATTAAAATGGAAAAAGCAAAATCGAAATGGATGGAACAAATAGAAATTAGTTTCATGACAGATGATTTTAAAAATCAGTACAAACAAATAGTAACAGAAAGATTTGAAAGAATAAACAAGTAATATGCTTTACCAAGGAAAAGAAATAGAGATACTATCAAAGAAATCGGTATTTGGAAAACAAATAGCCGAGGTTAAAATACTGTCTACAGGTGAGGTAAAATCTGTTCCTTTTTCTGAATTATCTGATGAAACCAAATTACCCACGGATGCTGATATAGCCTTTAAAGCCATTGCAACAAAAATTAAAAGTGAGGTATTTAAGCAGTCTATGTTAGCTCCTATTGAGAGCAACATTATTCCATTACCACACCAAATATTGGCTTTAGAAAAAGTAATGGCTGGTCAGTTTCTTAGGTTTCTAATAGCCGATGAAGCAGGTATGGGTAAAACCATAGAAACAGGATTAATTTTAAAAGAACTGAAATTAAGAGGCATTGCTAAACGCACCTTAATTGTTGTTCCCAAATCTGCAATGGGTCAATGGCAACAAGAAATGAAAAAACATTTCAATGAGCTATTCCATATTTACGATACCGATTATATCAATACAGTAAGCAAAACATTTGCAAGGCTCGAAGTAGATAATGAAATAAACCTCTTTATACAGCACAATCAAATCATTGTTTCAATGGACGCTTTAAAGCCTATTGAAACCCGTCAAGGTTGGAGCAAACAAAAAGTGGATGAATATAACCGCTATCGCATACAAAGTGTTTTAGAAGCCGAATTTGACCTATTGGTAATTGACGAGTGCCACAAAGTAGGTGGCAGCAATACACAGGTTGGTCGTTTTCAAATGGCAGATATTTTGTGCAATGCTATACCCAATGTACTGTTGCAAATTACTTTTACTGTACATCTAAAGCATCAAATCCACAATCTGTTTTCAAATGTTTACCCTATGTTTACCCCAAAAAGAAAAAACCCTCATAAATCATTGATTTACAAGGGCTTTCATTCTGTTTTTGTGGACCCACTAGGACTTGAACCTAGGACCCCCTGATTATGAGTCAGGTGCTCTAACCAACTGAGCTATAGGTCCAAAGATTTATTTTCAAAATCTTGTAAAGAAAAAATCTTTAGGAGCGCAAAAGTATATAATAATGTTGTTTTTTTGAAATCTATTTTAAATAAAATAATGAAAGGGATAAAAAATATAATTTTTGATTTGGGTGGCGTTATTCTGAATATCGATTATGAGCTACCACAAAAAGAATTTAAAAAATTGGGCGTGCAACATGTCGAGGATATTTACTCGAAGAGTAATCAAAATAAACTCTTTGATGATTTGGAAACTGGTAAAATCAATGAAGCGCAATTTGTAGAGCAAGTGCAGAAACTATCCGGGAAAAACATTTCGCACCAAAGCATTGTCGATGCTTGGAATAGCATTATCCTTGATTTTCCATTAAGACGTTTACAAATTTTGGAACAATTGCAATTGCATTATAAAACTTTTTTGCTGAGTAACACCAATGAAATTCATGAAAAGTGTTTTAATACCCTACTTCAAAAGACTTGTGGCTACCCTACTTTAGCTATGCTATTCGATCGAATTTATTTATCGCATCGAGTAGGTCTGCGCAAACCCAATCCCGAAATTTTCAAATTGGTATTAGAACAAAATAATCTTCTGCCGTACGAAACTCTTTTCATCGATGATAGTATCCAACATATCGAAAGTGCCAGTAGTCTTGGCTTACAAGTGATTCATGTGAAAGACAATATGACCATGGAAGAAAATATATTCAAAGTGCCTTAATGGAAAATGTGCCAGTAGCATTTATTTTTTTGTCAAAAAATACGCTACGGCATTTTACCAGTAGCATTTATTTTTTAGTCAAAAAATGGGATGCTTTCGCTTGTAGGTGCATCGCGGCAACGATTGTAGCGAAAATCCTTTTTGCTTGCTTTGAAGCAAAAAGATTGTAGCGAAAAGCGTGTTCGCCGCCCAAAAAATTTGCATTAAAATAAATTATTTCACTTCTTCGTAATCGACATACTCACCCAAGTTTGGTTCTTGCGGTTTGCTTTTTGGTGAAGTGTTCATGCGATTGGAAGGTGCAGTATTGGTTTTAAAAAAAGGGTCTACCAACAGTCGAACTATTTTAATAACCACATAAAAGACTGCGATAGAAAAAATAAACCTAAGCATGTTCAAAATTTTTCCAAAAGTAAAGGATTCCAGAATATGAATCTGCTTTGCTTCTATTTAAAATTTTATTTTAACACTAATTTTGAAATACGAGAAGAATGAAATAATTTACGGAAAATTTATACATCCCTATGAAACTAAGAGCCCCTTTTAATTTGAATAAATGGATAGAGGAAAATAGACATTTGTTGAAACCGCCTGTAGGCAATAAAAATTTGTATCCTGAAGGCACAGATTATATCGTCATGATAGTTGCTGGCCCTAATGCAAGAAAAGATTTTCATTACAATGAAACCGAAGAATTATTTTATCAATTGGAAGGAAATATCAATGTGCGTACGCAACAAGATGGCGAATTGGTTGAAATACCTTTAGGCCCAGGCGATATGTTTTTGTTACCTCCCAATATTCCACATTCGCCAAGTAGAGGCGAAAACTCCATTGGTTTAGTGATAGAGCGAGTTCGAGAAGGAAAAGGATTTACAGATGGACTGCTTTGGTTCTGCGAAAAATGCAATACAAAACTACATGAGACTTACTTTGAGCTTAAAAATATTGAAACGGATTTTATACCACATTTTAAAGATTATTATAACTCTATCGAAAAGAGAACCTGTACATCTTGTGGGCATGTGATGGAAACAGACCCTCGCTTTACTTGATAACCAAACTATAAATGTCATTCGAGCGTCTTTTTTTCAATCCAAATTTTTTTATTTAAAAAATCATTCTATCTTCACAACTGCTTAGAAAGCTAAAAACATAAATTCTATTCAAATGAAAAAAATATTACTAGCGATTGGTGCATTTTTAGCATTACAAACAACCGCACAAGACGTTCACTTTACACAATATTTTACATCACCACTTACTTTAAATCCTGCGAATACGGGATTGGTAAAATGCGATTGGCGAGTTGCTGGTAACTATAGAACCCAATGGGGAAGTGTAAATTCTACACCTTATGTTACAGGTACTATCTCTTATGATATGGCTGCTTTAAAAGGCAAATTAGGCGGAGATGCATTAGGTATCGGTGTTATAGGATTATATGACAAATCTGGTACTGGGGCATTGCAAAATATTACAACTGGTCTTTCATTAGCTTATCATAAAAGACTAAGTAGCGATGAAGAAAAACCGCAAAATCTTTCTATTGGTGTGCAAGGGTTTCTTGTTCAAAAAAGTATAGATTTTACTAAATTAAAATTCGAAAGCCAATATGACGCTACTACTGGTGGTACACCTTATCCAAGTGGCGAGAACTTTGGTAACGCGGATTTGACCTATCCAGATTTCAATGCTGGCATCATGTATTCAGGTTATGTAAATGAAAGAGCAAATATGTATGGTGGATTTTCTTACTACCACATCACACAACCAGTTGAAACATTTTTAAATGGTAATCATAAAATTAATTCTCGTGTGACTGCTTCTTTAGGTGGCTCATTACAAATGAATGAGAACTTAATGCTATTCGCAAGTGGTATGTATCAACAACAAGGTAAAGCCAGCGAATTATTAATTGGTGCAGCTTCTGGATTTATCATGAATCCTAATCATGAAGATGATGTTACTAATTCCGTATTTTACTTAGGTGCTTGGTATCGTTACGGTGATGCAATTGCTCCTTATGTAGGATTTGAGTGGGCAAAAGCTAAACTTGGTGTTAGCTATGATGTGAATCTTTCTGGATTTACACCAGCTACAAAAGGAAACGGTGCTTTAGAAGTTTCATTGATTTACAATGGTTGTATTATTCGTAACGAAAGTCGCACCTACAACTTCGCTTGTCCAAGATTCTAAAAAATATTTACACAATAAAACAAAAAGGGTTACTTCATGTAGCCCTTTTTTTATGGAACAAAATCAATTGGCGGCCTTCGCTAATGGGGACTAATATTGTTAGTAAATAGTTTTGCAACAGTTTCAATACATACACTCCTTACGCACTCAATAACTACTTTTGTATTTCAAACCTTAATGATGAAAGCAAACCACTATCAAAATCTATTTGAACAAGAATACGAAAAATTAAATCCTGAACAAAGGGATGCCGTAGATACAATTTATGGACCAGTAATGGTGATAGCAGGACCAGGTACCGGCAAAACACAAATCCTATCCTTACGAATTGCCAATCTTTTATTGAGTGAAGCACAAGTACAAGCACAAAATATTTTATGCTTGACGTATACAGAGGAAGGAAAAAAAAATATGCACGACCGATTATTCAAATTAGTTGGTGCAGAAACAGCACAATATATTCAAGTACATACTTACCATTCCTTTTGCAATAGTATTATACAACAAAATCTTGCTTTGTTTCAGAAAGAAAGTTTGGATGCAGTTTCAGAATTAGAAAAAATACAATATATCAAAGAAATACTGCTGCAAATACCAAAGAACAATTTATTGTACAATCCAAAAAATCCAACGGCAAATGCAAAATATTTATTGAGCCTTTTTTCAAAAATGAAACAAGAAAATTGGGATGCCAATTTTCTGACAGAAAAAACAAAAGAGCATATTTATTTTTTAGAAAATGATGAAAGCAGTCTAAGCAAAACCGGGAAACGAAAAGGGCAAATTAAAGTGGAGGTACTCAAGCAGATCGAGGCGTATCAAAAGTCATTGGTTGCTATTCAATTATTTGATGATTATAAAAATCTTATGCTAAAAAATCACCGTTATGATTTTGATGATATGATTAATTGGGTGATTACATTATTCCAAAATAACCCGGATGTACTTGCCAATAATTACGAACGCTTTCAATATATTTTGGTTGATGAATTTCAAGATACCAATGGCGCACAAATGGAAATCATTCATCTACTTTCTTCTTATGACACTTCTCCAAATTTATTTGTAGTAGGCGATGATGACCAGTCGATATATCGCTTTCAAGGCGCTAGCGTAGAAAATATGCAGCACTTTCAAACGAAATACGCGGAGGAAGGATTGAAAGTGATTTGTTTGAAAACCAACTACAGATCGTATACTGGCATTTTAGATGCTGCCAAAAATTTAATTGAAAATGCAGGGGGCAGATTAATAAATACCAATCCCAATTTGGACAAAAATTTAGTATCCTATTCTTCCCAACAAACTGGTTTAGATTGTACACCTACCCTATCTTGTTATCCTAATCCACGTTATGAAAAAATTACAATTGCAAAAAAAATACAGGCCCTATTGGCGCAAGGCGTTGCCCCAAAAGAAATTGCTGTTTTGTATTACGACAATAATTCTTGTATCGAATTGGGAGAATATTTAACCCTTTTGCAAATTCCATTTTATAGTAAAAAAAAGCAGAACTTATTGGAGGATGCTTTTGCGCAACAAATCATTACGATCTTAAAATACATCAGCTTAGAAATACAAAATCCTTATAGTGCCGACGATTTATTATTTGAAATATTGCATTATCACTTCTTCCGCGTGTCTTCGATAGAAATTGCGAAAGCCTCTATTTTATCTAGTCAATATAATAGTGAAACTAGAAAAAGAAAAAACTCCTTTCGTTTGTATTTGCAAGAACAATTGCAATTACAAAAACCAACTTTATTTACACCCTCCGCAACCGAACAGTTATACATTGCTGCGAAGATTATTGAAGATTTATTACAAGACAGTTTGAATCTTTCTTTCCAACAATTGATGGATGCCATCATTGAAAAATGCAATCTGCTGACTTATATTTTTACATCAAAAAATAAGTATGAAGACCTTGAAATCTTGACGGCATTATTTGATTATGTCAAAGAAGAAACTCATAGAAATCCTAGTTTGCGAGTTACAGAATTTATGGAATGGATAAACTTGATGGAAGAAAACAATTTGGCATTACCTCGCACTAAGTTATATGGGAATGAAGAGGCCGTTCGTTTATTTACGGTACATGCATCTAAAGGCAGAGAGTTTGAATATGTATTTGTAGCAGGTTGTGTAAAGACCAATTGGGAAGAAAAAAGAACCCCTTCTTCCAGTATTAAAATTCCTGACAATGTATTTGAAACCGCTTTGAATACGAAAGATCATGATGAATTAAGACGTATCATGTATGTGGCACTAACGCGAGCAAAAAAAGAATTACATGTCAGCTATTATAGCCAAGATAATAAAGAAAAGGAAATGGAAAAATCATTGTTCCTATATGAGATATTTGGAGAGGAAGCCAAGGCGCTAAAACCATTACTCAGCAATGAAGAAATATTTGAATTTGCTACATTGCAAAAGGAGCAAGATTCGGCTATTGTTTTGCGCGAGTTGGAAAGAGATTTTGTAAATAAGCAATTGGAAAAATTTGAAATGAATGTCTCTGCATTGAATCATTATCTAAAATGCCCTTTACATTTTTATTACAACAATATCGTTCGTATTCCTTCTGGACTTTCTGAAAACATGTCCTTTGGAAGTGCCATTCACCATGCGCTTGAGCATTTTTTTGCTGACATGAAAACGAACAATAATGAGTTTGCTACATTAGATCGATTCAAGAGTCATTTATTATTTTACATGAATCGCAACAAAGAAAAATTCAGCCCAGAAGGATTTAAACGGAAATTGGAATATGGCTATGATATTTTAGAGAATTTATATACAAAGAATCTATCTACTTGGGAGAAAAATATTGACATAGAAGTGCATGTATCTGCAAATATAAATGGCATACCAATTAAAGGATTTATTGATAAAATTGAATATGGCGAAATAGGAGATACCATCGTAGATTATAAAACAGGTGATCCAACTTCTGTTTACGCAAAAGACAATTTTAAATCCATAGATCAAGACAAAGATTCCATAGGTGGTGATTATTGGCGACAAGCTATTTTTTATAAAATATTATTAGACAACCAACATCCAAGAAAATACAAAGCGCATATTGCTAAATATGAATTTGTAGAACCCGACAAAAAAACCAAGCTATTGACAGATCCATTTTATGTAGAATTTACGGAAGAAAATATGGAACAAGTGAAAGAACAAATCACCACAACATGGCAAAAAATTCAAAACCATGATTTCTATACAGGTTGCGGAAAAGACACTTGTACTTGGTGCAATTTAGCGAAGCAAATTGAGAATGTGTAGTGCGAAATGAGGTCTACTTTTGCCTACAAATAGTAGCTATGAGAAGGCTTCTTGGTTTTTCTTCATTCCCTAATCCTCCCTCTTTTCCCTTGGTACAATTTGCGCCATTAAATCTGCTTCACACACGAGCTTGTTGCCTACGTATGCTGTCCCTTTCATTTCACAAATACCTCGACGAATAGGATGTGTCAACTCCATTTTCATGATGAGGGTATCGCCTGGTACAACCTTTTGTTTGAAACGAGCATTGTCAATTTTTAAAAAGTAAGTATCGAATTTCTTTTCAGGACCACCTTGATTATTTAAAACCAAAACGCCTCCTGTTTGTGCCAATGCTTCTAATTGCAGTACACCAGGAAATATAGGATTATCTGGAAAATGCCCCGTAAACATCGGTTCATTAAACGTTACATTCTTAATGCCGACAATATGATTATCACTTAGTTCTATAATTTTATCTACCAATAAAAATGGGTAACGATGCGGTAATAATTTTGAAATATAATTCACATCATAAATAGGCGGCTCGTTCGGATTATAGACCGGAACGTCCAACATGCTTTTATTTCTTTTGATATATTCTTTTATTTTTTTTGCAAATGCAACATTGGTTTTATGACCTGGTCTGTACGCAATTACATTGGCTTTAATTGGATAGCCTATCAATGCTAAATCGCCAATGATATCTAGCAATTTATGTCGTGCAGGTTCATTGGAGTAATGCAATTTAAGGTTATTTAAAATGCCTTCTTGCTTTACTTCAATGTTTGGCTTATTAAACATTGTTGCTAATTTTTGTAATTCTTCTTCTTTTAGAATGCGATCCACAACTACTATCGCATTGTCCAAATCACCACCTTTGATTAAATTATTATTGTGCAAATATTCTATCTCATGTAAAAAGCAAAAAGTTCGGCAAGGCGCGATTTCTTTTTTAAAACTTTTTAATCCTTTCAAGTAAGCATGCTGCGTACCCAATACATTCGAATTAAAATCTATCATGGTGGTCACTTTATATTCTGGACTTGGCGTGACAACCATCTCTACATTTTTCTCATCGTCGGTAAATGCAATATTGGTATCGATAGAAAAATAAATTTTCTTAGCATCTTGTTCTACTATACCCACTCTTTCGATGGCATTTACAAAAGCAATGGCACTACCATCCATGATCGGAATTTCCTCTGCTGTTAATTGTATCAAAGCATTGTCTACTTCCATGCCCACAAGTGCAGCCAAAATATGTTCAACGGTAGCAACGCGCGCACCATTTTGTTCTAGTGTAGTACCACGAGCTGTATCCACCACAAAGTCTACATCTGCTTTGATGATGGGTTCATTTGGTAAATCTGTTCGTTGAAATTTATAGCCATGACCTGCTGCTGCTGGCTTTACAGTCATAACGGATCGAATGCCTGAATGTAATCCGACACCATCTATAACGAACTCACTTTTCAGCGTATGTTGATTTGTATATTGCATGCTTATTTCTTTTTTTGTAAAATAGTAATCTTATTTTTTGCTTAGTTCCTGAACCTTTTTTTCCAGTTGATTTATTTGTTTAGCTAAATCCGGCAATTGGCGAAACAATACTTGACTTTTTAAACTTGATTTATAATCGAAAGCAGGTGAACCAGTCAATGAAGTATTGGGTTCATTCACTTCTTTAGCAATACCGCTTTGTGCATTAATTTTTGTGCCATCTGCAATTTTAATATGTCCTATGATTCCAGCCTGACCACCAATCATACAATATTTGCCAACCTTTGTACTTCCCGATATACCTGCTTGTGCTGCTACCACGGTATTCTCACCTATTTCCACATTATGCGCCAACTGTATTAGGTTATCTAATTTAACGCCTTTACGAATATAAGTAGAGCCCATCGTTGCTCTGTCTATAGTACAATTTGCACCAATCTCTACATGGTCTTCTACCACCACATTCCCTATTTGTGGTATTTTTTGAAAACTGCCATTTTCAAAAGCAAAACCAAAGCCATCACTTCCAATCACTGTTCCTGCATGGATAATGACATGACTTCCAATGACACAATCTTTGTAAATTTTTACGCCGGCATGTATTACTGTACCTTCCCCAATTTTAACATTATCTCCAATAAAACAATTCGGAAATATTTGGACTTGCGCCGCTATTTGGGCATTCTCGCCGATGTAAGAAAACGCACCGACATAAATTTTTTCCGCTAATGTAGCAGTACTTGCTACAAAAGAAGGTTGTTCAATAATATCTTTTGCAGTCTTGCTGGTTATTTCTTGATAAGTTTTTAATAATAAAGCAAAAGCTGCATAAGCATCCTTTACTTTAATCATGGTGGCTTGCACTTCTTTTTTCAAAGACAAACTGGCATTCACAATAATGACAGATGCCTCCGCAGTATATAAATATTCTTCATATTTAGCATTTGCCAAAAAACATAAATCACCAGTTTTACTTTCTTCAATTTTCGCAAATGAATGAACCATTGCATTTGGGTCACCTACTACCTCACCATGTACTACTGTGGCTATTTGTTGAGCCGTAAATTTCATAGAATTTTTAATTTTTAACTAAGGGAGCAAATGTACTCTTTTTTTATGGGTACTAAAAGCCCATCGCTAATTAAGGTATTTTCCACTTGGGAAATTTCTTTTACCTCCCCATTTTTGAATATAATTTTTATATTTTCAGCACCAGCATTGTATGCTCTGTTTGAAGCCACATCATTTACAAAATAGTAAGGGATTTCTTCTTCATTCAAATTATATTTTTGCATGCAAGCTGCCCGTTTTTCGTTTATTTTATCTGTGATTTTATCTTTAAAAAAATGGACTTTCAGTAATTTTCTATTCGTGAGTCGTGTGCATAAATCAGACAGAATTTTATCTTCATCCTCTTGCCACACCTTCACAGAACTGATAATGTCACTGTCGTCTAAGCGTAAAAATTGGATGAGGTTATTGTCATTGGAAGCAAAGTCTGCGGTAGAAAGCGAATGTTGTAAAAAGAACTGTAAGGATGGCGTTGCAAATAAATTCCGTCCTTCTTTACTCAGCATTTTTGCACGTTTTAAAATATTGACCAACATGAGCTCAGAGCTTAAAACGGTTTTATGTAAGTACACTTGCCAATACATTAATCTTCTGGCAATTAAAAATTTTTCAATTGAATGAATTCCTTTTTCCTCCACTACTAATTCATCATTATGAACTGTCAACATCTTTAATATTCGATCATAACCAATCACCCCTTCAGACACACCCGTAAAAAAACTATCTCTTGCTAAATAATCCATTCGATCTACATCTAGTTGACTACTCACTAATTGATGCAGGAATTTTTTTGGATATTTATTTGTAAAAATTTCAATAGCCAAACTCAATTGCCCTTGCATTTCTGCATTTAATTTTTGCATAATCAGTAAGGACAATTCTTCATGATGCACATCCACCAAGGTATGCTCAAGTGCATGAGAGTAAGGTCCATGACCAATATCATGCAGAAGGATGGCAATTAATGCACCTTGCTTTTCCGATTCAGTTATTTCTATTCCTTTTTGCTTTAATTCTGAAATGGCAATTTGCATGAGATGGTATGCACCTAAAGAATGATGCAAGCGAGTATGCACAGCACCTGGATACACTAGATACGCAAGTGCCATTTGTTTAATTCTTCTCAAACGTTGATAAAAGGGATGTGCAATAAGGGCGTACACAAGTTCATCATCAATTGTGATAAAACCATGTACAGGATCATTAATTATTTTACGCAAGGTAGCCATTTGAATCGACGAAAATAAACTATATTGACAAGAGAGTCCTTATAATTCTTCTGAATTATGGGTTATGTGCAGTCTGAATTTTTTTATTTCGCTTTACCGTTTTATGCGAATAATCTTTGGACAACACGCTAATGTTTCCATCTACTTCTAAAATAGCAAGATCCACTTCTCGCACATCTTTGACCCCATGTTCACGTATGGCTTGCTCTAATTCTTCGCGAGTGATAGAAGACGATTTTAGATTTTCTTGTTGCACAATACCTTCATGAATTAAGATGATTTTATCCCCTTGGGCAATAACACTGAAGCGTGGGAATTTTCTAAATGCAAATTTCAAAATAGTATTGGCAACAAATAATCCAGTGGCTGCAACAAGCCCTCCTTGCAATGTGGTATTATCGCCAACCATTGCATTTTGTACACTATTACTGATTAGTAAAATAAATACCAAATCAACAATAGAAAGCTGCGATAATTCTTTTTTGCCAAAAATTCGGATGGCAAGTATAATAAATAAATAAACCGCTATTGACTTTAAAGCGATTAAACCTAATGGCAGAATAGTTATCATCAGGATTTGATTTAATCAATAATCCAACTGAACTTTACATCTCTAGTAGGAGTTGGCATTCGATCCGCAATTCGAGTTAATCTATCGGGAAGTGCCATTACATAATCTCTCGCCTTCTCGCCATTTTCTTTCAAGTTGGTGAGTCCATCAATTTTCCACTCGTCAATTAATTCTCTCAAAATGTTGACATAATCAATTGGGGTATATACACCTAGACGAAGTGCCGCATCAGAAAAATTAGAGAAACTATTTAGTCTTTCATTTAGCTCACGAAGATATTGCGCAGGCATTACGATTTTTTTTCGCATCATATCTTCAAAAGCCAACATCATTTCATTGGTATCTAATTCAAATATTTTACCAACGAAAGTTTTATATGCATTTGCATGTCGCGCTTCATCGGCAGCTACAAGTCCACATATTTTGGATAAGACTGTATTGCCACTTTTTCTTGCTAATGTAGCTACACGTCGATGAGAAATATTGGTGGCTAATTCTTGAAAGCTAGTATACATGAAGGTTCTATAGGGATCGTTTTTCGTATCTAAGTTAAAACCATCTGCAATTAAAAATTGCGTAGAGACTTCAAATTTTGGCATATCAATTCGACCGCATAAATAAAGGAATCTATTCAATACATCGCCATGTCTATTTTCTTCGGCAGTCCAAGCGCGTATCCATTTCATCCATCCGCCATTTTCATTTTGCTTTATACCATCCAGTGCACCTAGCCAAGTTTCATACGTTGGTAATGCTTCTTCTGTAATGGTATCGCCAACCAATACCGCAAGCAAGTCATAATCCATATTTTCGGCTTGACCTTGAATAGTTTTTATATCTTCAAAAAAAGATTCGGTATGAGAAGCAGGAAGCAAATCGCCAGGTTGCCAATTTGTTTCAATAGAATTAAGAAATTTAGAACCTACGGTATCTACATCATTTTCTAAAAATAGCATTACTTCTTGTCTGGTAAGTGTTATCGCTGGATTCATGTATTTGTACTTGATGCGAATATAATAGGCAAATCTTGTATTTCTAAGAAGTACATCTATATAATCTGAATATATGATTTAAATCATGAAATGAGTATAGGTTAAAAGTGTTCAAAGCATTCCATATTTTATAGAATATGGTCACCTATTCAACCATTTCAGGCTTATGACACAATTTATCATTTTACTATTCCTATTTAATCCCTTCTGATTTTGAAACCTACAATCATGCCATCCCTACGGGATTTTCAAACACGATAATTATTTCTTCTATAATCATGTCATCCCTACGGGATTTTAAAAACCGAATCATCATGTCATTTCTATAATCATTTCATCCCTACGGGATTTTAAAAACCCAATCATCATATCATTTCTATAATCATGTCATCCCTACGGGATTTTAAAATATAGACATATCGTTCTTTTACCTAGAATATTTTCTCGACTGCTTTACGCTTCATGTCTTTCTACTTTTTACTAACTACTGACTACTTACGCCTTTTTACTTTCTACTTTTTACTAACTACTAAATACTTACGCCTTATGCCTTACGCCTTTTTACTTTCTTCTCACTACTGACTACTCAATACTAACTACTTTCCCCCTACAAACTCGGATCCAATTTCGACTTGTATTTTTCCATCACTTTTTTTAGCTTTTCTGCTTGTGCATTATACTCTTCTGTGATGGCTTCTATGGCTTTTAATTGGGTATCGTTTGGCGTAGTTTCCATGCCACAAAAATTGCTGTACAATTGCGATAATTTTTCACGAATTCTTTCTTCATCTGCGAAAATAGAAGTTTGTTTTGTTGCCATCAATTCAGCTCTAATTTTTTCCAAATCTGCGTTGAATGCTTTATTGGTAATATCCGTTGTATCTTTTTTGGTGCGGGCTTGGTATTTAGAAATCGTATCGACAGAATTACTTAGTTTGGTATACAACTGTTGCAACTCCATGCTTTTATCATATACTAATTTTCTGTTGGCTTCACTCAAGTCTGCATTTTTTGTATCATGTACACAATTCACTGTATTGGTAAATACTTGGTCTTTTACTTTGATGCGAATGGTGTACTTTCCTGGTAAAACCATTGGTGCTGTAAATCCTGCACCATCCATTTTGGTACTACCAGCAGCTACTTTAGGTGGTGTGCCACGCATGTTCCAAAATACTTTATTGATTCCTTTGCGTTTAGTGCCTGGTATGGTTTGTAGCAATTTACCTGCTGCATCTAAAATTTCAATTTCTACTTTACCAGTGCTTAATCTTTCTTTCAAATAATAATCAATTGTAGGAATAGATGATGGATTGCCCGTTCCCCAGCCGCCCGAAATTTCCGTTCCGCCCCAACCAAATCGTCCATTATTGAGCACCATATCTGGCATTGGAAATACATACACATCTTTGTCCCAAATATCACTGGTCAAGTTACGCATGGCACGGATGTCATCTAATATCATAATACCTCTTCCATGTGTTGCTATAATTAAATCGTTGGTTTTTGGATTTATTTTTATATCTCTTACCAGCGCATACTCTGGAATATTATTTTTCATTCTAAACCAATTGTCGCCACCATCTAATGTGGCAAATAATCCCATTTCTGTACCAAGAAATAATAATTTTTTATTCACTACATCTTCGCAAATTTTATGAGCGAAACCTGTAAATTCTTTGCTTTGAATTCTTGTCCATGTTTTGCCCAAATCTGTACTCTTACCTAAGTAGGTTGCATGATCGCCATACATGTGATTTTCAAAAGTGGCATACACGGTATTCTTATCAAAATGAGATGGTTCTATGCTACTCACCCAAGCACCAGCAGCAATACCGCTTTTAGTAATATTGGCTGTTACATTATTCCAACTCGTACCGCCATTGTTAGAGTATTGCACATTACCATCATCCGTTCCAACCCAAATCAAATTTTCGTCCAAGGGACTTTCAGCTACGGTAAAAATAGTACAATGATTTTCAGCGCTCGTATTATCCGCACTCAATCCACCACTATCTTCTTGCTTTTGTTTCTCTTTATTATCTGTTGTCAAGTCATTCGAAATTCTCTTCCATGATCTGCCTTGATTTGTTGATTTATACAAATACTGTGCACCGACATACATATTTTTTGGATTCTTACTTCCGAGTACTATTGGTGTATTCCAATTCCAACGAAGCTTCTCTTCCGTCTTGGTTTGCTTAGGTTGTATGTCTTCGCCTTTCATGGTCCTCATATCGATACGTCCCATATTTCCACCTTGATATTCTGCATAGGCGGTCTTCCCATCTTCATCAGGTTGTGTCCAAAATCCATCACCACCATACAAGCGATTCCAACTACCATTATTCACGCCACCTGGTGCTGCACTTGGTGCTCTCCAACTACCATTGTCTTGCAAGCCACCATATACATTGTATGGGTCATGGTTATCAAATGACACATGATAAAATTGTCCAACTGGTAAACCATGATTAAAAATCCAAGTCGCTCCTTTATCCAGACTGGTATAAATTCCACCATCGGTTCCAACATACATAATGTCGGTATTGTTCGGGTTAATCCATAATGCATGCATGTCGCTATGCACCCAGCCACCATCACCACTCGCTCCAGAAAATGAATAGCCACCATCACTAGAATAAGAAAATTCAAAGGCTGGACGATAAACTCTTTTAGCGTCTTTCGGATCAAAAACAAGGGTACTAAAGTAAAATGGTCTTGCGCAAACATTCATGGTTGCGCTTTGGTTTTTCCACGTTTCGCCACCATCTTCCGAAATATACAAACCAGTATTTTTACTCTCTACAATGGCCAACATTTTTTTAGGATCACTCGGTGCTAATGCCATGGCAATTCGCCCAAACGGTTTCGCTGGAAGTCCATTACTTATTTCTTTCCATGTAGCTCCACCATCTATACTTTTAAAGAAACCGCTACTCTCTCCACCCGAATTAAAACTAAAAGGCAAACGTCTAAACTGCCACATCGAAGCAAATAAAATATTCGGATTATTTGGATCAATGAGGATATCCGCGCAACCTGTTTTCTCATCTTTGTATAAAATTTTCTCCCATGAATTCCCCCCATCTGAAGACTTATATAATCCTCTATGTTTGCTATC
Organism: Chitinophaga pinensis; assembly: GCA_945878115.1. Classification (GTDB taxonomy): domain Bacteria; phylum Bacteroidota; class Bacteroidia; order Chitinophagales; family Chitinophagaceae; genus OLB11. The sequence continues at coordinate 19,752 of CAMDVD010000011.1, forward strand.
GCTCCATAACGGGCCTGGTACTGCTACATAAAGTATATCTGGATTGGTAGGGTGAATAATAATTTTAGAAATATGTTCGGTACTATCTAAACCAATCATTTTCCAATTGTCGCCTGCATCTGTAGATTTGTATAAACCATTACCGATTGAAACAGAATTACGCATATTACTTTCTCCGGTTCCTACAAATACGATATTTGGATTTTTAGGATTCACTGCAATTGCACCAATAGATTGACAATATTTATCAAACATGGACTTATAGGAGGCACCAGCATTTGTCGATTTCCAAACACCGCCACCAGCAGTACCTACATACAATATTTTACTATCAGTGGGCACGCCTACTATGGCGGAAATACGACCACTCATAGTGCCCGGTCCTAATTGTCGAGCTTCTAAAGTACCAAACATACCAGCATTAATTTGTTGCTGCGCATGCAATTGGAAGGCGCATAATAGGCAAAGGAATAGAAAACTATTTTTCATCTCTTCTGTATTTTATTGTTTTTGAATTTACTTAAACTATTTGGGATTTTACCCCTTATTTTCTAATGTCAACTGGCGATTTTGCTATACTAAATTTTCATAAAAATGTGGGCGGCACACACGCTTTTCGTTCCAATCTTTTTGCGGCTGCGCCGACAAAAAGGATTTCCACTGCAATCGTTGCCGCAATACAGTCAACAAAGAAGCTTATTTTTCTCATTCATTTTTAGTATTACCAATCAAAAAAGTGTAAAAAAAAGGCTTGAACTTTTGCCAAACCTTTCTTCCTATTTTTAATATTATCTATTTCGTTTTAGGTACAAAAATCGACTCATCAATTGTCGAGTTGATGGTCACTTTTGTAATTTCAATTTCGCCATTATCGCCGCCCATACTCATTGGATACACTATACCTTCATCCAATTTTTTATAATTGCTAAATGTGCTACTGTTCTCAACTTCCTTACCATCTGCTTTTATTTTTGCTGATGATTTTAGGATATAATAATTTGTTGCGTCTAACCAGAAAGTTGTTTCCTGTCCGTCCTTATCTGTCAATTTCATTTTGAAACAATCGGTTCCTTCCAAATCATCTTTGCCGATATACTCTAATTTTTTGCCTTTATCTTGATAGCTTAAAAATTCATCAGCCACCAATAATTGATCTTGCGACGATTTTAATTCATCCGCAGTCATGGGTTCAGGTTTTGTTTGTCCAGCAAATGGCATAAAATTCCAACCTTCTTTATTGGTAATGATAGAATATCCATCCATTCCCATCACGGAAATATCCATACGCATTGCTTTTTTATCTACCATAGTTCTAGTCACTTTTATTTCGGCACCTTGTGCTTTAATGTTAGCTTCCATCACTACAGATTTTACCTTCTTCCAATTTTCTGCACCACCAATAGCCGTGATATGTTTGGCAACTATTTCTTCGGCAGTTTGTGCAAATGCAGATAACATGCTACATGCAACTACAAGTGTTAAAATAATTTTTTTCATGTTTCGTTTTTTTTATGAGGGTAAAAGTAAATATTTATTCTAAAAATTATGGAATTAATGATAAAAGGTAAAAAAGACAAAGTGAATAGTTAATAGGACATGTGTTGAGTAATTAGTAATTAGTAATTAGTAATTAGTAGTTAGTCGAAAGGCGTAAGGCAAAAGGCGAAAGGCGTAAGGCATAAGGCGTAAGGCAAAAGGCGTAAGGCAAAAGGCGTAAGGCGTAAGACATAAGGCGTAAGGCAAAAGGCGTAAGGTGTATCTGTCTTTTAAATCTGGAATGAAATGCACATTTGTTTTCAAATCTGGAAGGGAATAAATATTAATAGGAATGTATTATTAACAAATTCAAAATCCCGTAGGGATGAAATGACTATAGAACGAAACAATTAACGGTGATAAAATCCCGTAGGGATGAAATGATTATAGAAATGACATGATGATTCGTTAATAAAATCCCGTAGGGATGACATGATTATAAAACGAAACAATTAACGGTGATAAAATCCCATAGAGATGACATGATTATAGGAACGATATGATGATTGGGTTTTCAAAATCCCGTATGGATGACATGATTATAAAACGAAACAATTAACGGCAATAAAATCCCGTAGGGATGAAATGATTATAGAAATGACATGATAATTGGGTTTTTAAAATCCCGAAGGGATGAAATATGAATGGGAATGCAATGATTATTGGTTTGAATCCCGAAGGGATTAAATGTGAATAGGAATGACATAATTATTGCGATGATATGAATATTTGCAGAAATCCGAGACGGTTTTGAAAACCTTCTTGGATTAATTATACGAAAAAGTTTCTTTGTTGTCTGTATTGCGGCAACGATTGAGTGAAAATCCTTTTTGCTGGCTCTGCAGCAAAAAGATTGGAAGGAAAGCGTGTCCGCCGCCCAAATAATTTTCAGACTATTTTTTAATCAACCACACCCTTTTAGATTCGACATTTTTATTCATATTACAATAAAATATTCCGTCATTTTGTCCTAAAACAAATGCTTGGCAAAAAATTTGCCGATGCTTGTTTGCAAACTAAAAAAATACAAAATACCTATGTCTAATACAGAAAACTTGCCTTTGCAAGAACAAGAACCTATACAAGAATCATCGATAGAAGAGAATATGGCAGATACTGTCGCATCTTCTGACCAAACTGTCACAGAAACAGAACTAGAGAAAGCAGTACGCGAGGCAGCCGAATGGAAAGATAAATTCATGCGTCTTTTCGCCGAATTTGACAATTATAAAAAGCGTTCCTTTAAAGAAAAAATGGAAACGATTCAAACTGCTGGCAAAGAAATCATTTTGAGTATGCTCGAAGTCATTGATGATAGTGAAAGAGCAGAGAAACAAATGGAAACTGCCACGGATATGCAAGCGGTGAAAGACGGGATGCAATTGGTGTTCAACAAATTAAAATCTACATTGACGCACAAAGGCCTTCAATCCTTTGACAGCATAGGGCATGAATTTGATGTAGAAAAACATGAAGCTATAACAGAAATTCCAGCACCTACTCCCGATATGGAAGGAAAAGTAATAGACCAAGTGCAAAAAGGTTATTTACTCAACGACAAATTGATACGCCATGCTAAAGTGGTAGTGGGAAAAACTTCGAACGACTGAACGAAAATATTTGGCAATAAATTTAAAACGCCGAATATCTTTCGAAAAAAATAAATACATCATCCTCTCCTAAACTACCTTTTAGGTGAACGAAAAAAAATAAAATGAAAAGAGATTTCTATGAAATATTAGGGGTTAGCAAAAGTGCTTCCGCTGACGAAATAAAAAAAGCTTACCGTAAAACCGCTATGCAATATCATCCAGACAGAAACCCTGGTGATAAAGCTTCTGAAGAAAAATTTAAAGAAGCTGCCGAGGCTTATGAAGTACTAAGTGACGAAAGCAAAAAACAACGTTATGATCAATATGGTCATGCTGGTTTAGGCGGTGCTGCTGGCGGGGGTAATCATGGTGGATTTGGCGGCGGCGGTATGCGCATGGAAGATATTTTTGAAAACTTTGGCGATGTCTTTGGCGAAAGTTTTTTTGGTGGTCAACGCGGTGGCGGTGGCGGACAACGTAGAGGCGGTGGAGCCAGAGGTTCTAACCTGCGTGTCAAAGTAAAACTCAATTTTGAAGACATCATCAAAGGGGTTCACAAAACGATTAAAGTAAAAAAATATGTTCGCTGCGAAACCTGCACAGGTAGCGGCGCTAAAGATAAATCATCGGTAACAACTTGTGGCACTTGTAAAGGAAGTGGGCAAGTTCGCAAAACAACCAATACTTTTTTAGGACAAATGCAAACGGTTGGTACTTGTCCAACTTGTAATGGAGACGGCAATCAAATTACCAATAAATGTAATTCTTGCAAAGGCGAAGGCAGAGTGTATGGTGAAGAAACCATTCAAATAGATATTCCAGCTGGTGTCCAAGAAGGCATGCAACTAAGTGTAAGTGGTAAAGGTAATGTTGGCGAACGCAATGGTTATCCAGGCGATTTGTTGGTTGTAATTGAAGAAGAAAAACATGCGGAATTGATTCGAGAAGGATTGAATGTTTTGTATGAATTACATATTTCATTTCCGGATGCAGCCATTGGTAAAGAAGTAGAAATACCAACCATAGGTGGCAAAGCAAAAATTAAAATACAACCAGGCACACATGCTGGAAAAATATTGCGATTGAAAGGAAAAGGATTTCCGAGTGTAAATAGTTATGAAAAAGGAGACCAACTCATCAATATCAATGTTTGGACACCACAGCATTTAACCGCAGATGAAAAAGCGATGTTAGATAAACTGAACGCTTCGCCTAATTTTAAACCTAATGCGTCTAAAAGCGATAAGAGTTTCTTTGACAAAATAAGAGAAGCGTTTAGTTAGGGGTGTTTATGTAACCTTTGCTACTTGGCTGGCGCGAGGTTTGCAACCCGTGTCTATTATAAATATATTGTCTGAACTATGAAACTTCGTCAGCGCTCAGTAAGTTTTTTTTGGATTAAATGATTACTATGATTCTGCATGTGGTTGTTCGAAAGGAAATTATTGATAGATATAAATTACGAGTACAAGAGCACAACAAATTAAACGGACTAAAATTGATTTTCGGGATTGCTTATTCCATGTAGCTTTGTCAAGTTTGCTGAAAGCAAAAGAATATTTCCTTTGAAGCGAAGACGAATCGAAGAACGAGTTCTTGGTTTAGTAATTACTGTTACGAATCAATTACTACTCCAAATTTTTCCACCAATGGGAAAATTTTTGTTCTTCTTTTAGATACACTGCTTCACCTATCATCGGCGTAAGAATATGTAAATTTTCTTTTTCATTATTTTCTGTGATGAATTGTAAAGGCTCATCCCACGCATGGTTGCCCAAAACAAATTTGGAAGAGTGCACTGGCAAAATCTTTTTGGCTAGCAATTCTTTAGCCGCTTGTAAAATTTCATTTGGCAACAAATGAATATATCGCCACTTGCGATCATACTGTCCATTTTCTAGAATGGCAATATCAAATGGTCCGAAGGATTTTCCGATGTCGGCAAAGTGCTTATCATAGCCGCTATCCCCACCAATAAATATTCGCATGCTTGGCGTTTGCAAAACATAAGACATCCACAATGATTTATTTCTTCGTAAACCGCGACCAGAAAAATGCCTAGCACTTACGGTATGCACAATAACATGAGTGTCTAATTCTATCTTTTCATGCCAATCTTTTTCTATAATACTATTTGCATCATACCCCCAATGTTCTAGGTGTTGCCCTACACCAAGTCCACATATCACTTGTTTAATTTTAGGTTTCAATTTTTTAATCGTATCATAATCCAAATGATCCCAATGGTCGTGCGAAATAAAAAGATAATCGATAGTGGGCATGTCCTCCACACTGTAATTATTCGTTCCAGAAAATGCTTTTGTTCCAAATGGCAATGGCGTTGCCGCTCCACTAAATACTGGGTCTACCAATATTCGTTTCCCATCTACTTGCATAAAATAAGAGGAATGTCCGAACCAAACTAATACATCCTTTGTGCTATCTAGATCTAATAAATTGGTTTTAATAGACGGGATAATAGTACTCGGATAGACTCTCACTTTCTTATCAAAAAAAAACTCCTTCAGCAATTCGTAATAACTTACACCTTCTGTCAAATCTGGTGTGTGATTGATATTCTTAAATGAATTATTCTTATAATTTGGCGATTGCTTCAATTTCTCCAATCGCTTTCCACTTGGTAATTTTCCAAATTTTTCTTGTTGTAAAAAGACAAATACGAGTAAAACAAAAAGGCATAGGATAATCAAAAACAAGTACATGTATTTCTTATTAGAACGAACAATTTATTTTTTCCTTATCCAATATAATAGGGCGAAATCATCAGGTATACCACAACCCCAGTGATGGCAACATATAACCAAATTGGGAAGGTATATCGAACCAGTTTTTTATGTTGTGGTATCTCACCAATCAAGGCGCGGTAAGCACTATATAACACAAATGGCATGACTATTCCTGCCAATGTAATATGTGTACTGATGATAAAATAGTATACATACCGTATCATTCCTACCGCTACTTTTTCATCATCACTTACTAGTCCATCATGATTCATATCGCCATAATGGGTCTCACCTGTAAGCAGATGATGCGCTATATAAAACACCAAAAACAAAATGGACAATACCATGGCAGAGAGCATTGTTTTTTTATGTGCTGCAATATTTTTTTGCTTCACAAAAATCAACGCCACAATTAATAAAATGGACACTATGCTATTAACCGCAGCACTTAACATCGCAAAAATATGCGGGTTAAATCCGAGTTGCATCGGCAATGTCATTTTATCTAAAATAACAACGGCAGCAAATACAATTGCTGAAAATATCCAAATCAGGATGTGCGCTTTTTTATCATTTTTTATCATACTGTTACTACTTTTTAATTTTTCTTTTGGCTTAATAAATTTTTGACGAAAAAATAATCTGGTTAGACCTCATCCCCATCCCTTCTCCTCGAAGAGAAGGGAGCAACAAACTCCTGCTCATAAAGGTCTATATACGCCAAGTACTTTTCTACATAAAATATTGGTTTCATTTTATCATTCCATTTTTAGTTTAGTCCTTATTCTTTTCGTGAAATCTATTTTTTTCCAACATCAGATACGCCGCATCTTCTGCGCATAAACGAACTTTATCGGAATCCAATCCATTATATAATCCACGGACATTTCTATATTTATCAATCAAGATAATCTGTTCAGGATGTATAAAATCATTTACGCCACCATCGCCCTGTTGTAAATCCAATTTAAGTTCATTGCGGGCATAATTATAAATTGCCTTTTTATCTCCTGTTAAGAAAAACCATTTATCATGATTGGCAAACATTTTATCGGCATACTCACGCAAGCGTAAAACACTGTCTGTTGTTGGATCTACAGAGATAGACAAGAATTGAATCGAGCTATCGTTTTTGAGAAATGCCTTATTCAACAATTTCATATTTTTAGAAAGTACGGGACAAATCGTTGTACAAGAAGTAAAGAAAAAATTGAGAATTAAAATTTTCCCTTTTAGTGTTTCATTGAGGCTCACCGTATCATGCAATTGGTTAACCAAGCTTATATCTTGCACTGTATGAAAGGTTGTATCGTATTTCATTTTCCCATTAGCCAACGCACTATCTATCTTATCAATACCATAAAAGTAAGGCAATTTAACATGTCCATTATGACCGCCAATTTTCAGATAATAATAAGCGCCAAGAGGAACAAATAGACTTAGTAGGCCACCCAATAAAATACTTTTTACACGACCCGATTTTTTCATGGCGCAAATGTATATACAGAAATTGAAAGGGGCTAAATAATTATGGTTGAAATGTGTAATCCTGCCAATAATATATTTTAATGACTTTACTCAATTCAGTACGAAAATAATTTGGGCGGCACTCACGCTTTTCGCTCCAAGTCCGTCCACCCCGAGGCGTTGTGGTACGGGCTTTCCGCTACAATCGTTGCCGCAATACATCGACTACTAAAGATCATTTTTGTCAAAACATTTGACCAATCAATAAATGAAATAAATAATAGAAATTATACCTCATATTTCAAAAAGTACTCACCCATTAAAGAACTTGTAAAGTAGGAGTTAGTGCTCCCTTCTCCTGAAGGGCAGAGTTGAGGATGAGGTCTGACAAAACAATTTCCGTCTTGAAAATGGATTAGAGCCATACTTTTGAAGTTAGCCATTTTAATATCCATCTAATCCACTTAATTTCGCCACCGTGACCAAAGATGAATTTCAACTTATTGCTGCCGCTGTACCTATCAAGCCTGGTATTTACAAATATTATAATGCCGATGATAAAATAATTTATGTAGGCAAGGCAAAGCACCTTCGCAAAAGAGTATCTTCCTACTTTAGTAAAGTGAGCGATAGTTACAAAACGCAAAAATTAGTTTCTGAAATTGTGCGTATGGAATTTACCATTGTCGATTCCGAACAAGATGCTTTATTACTCGAAAATTCGCTCATCAAACAATACCAACCAAAGTACAATTTGATGTTGAAAGATGATCGCTCCTACCCACATGTAGTGATCAAAAATGAAACTTTTCCCAGAATTTTTCTCACACGAAAAATGATTAAAGATGGTTCTGAATATTTAGGTCCATATCCCTCTGTTGAACAAGTTCGTTTGCTTTTGGATTTTGTCAAACAAACGATTCCACTTCGTAATTGCACTTTGAATTTGAGTAAAAAAAATATCGAACAGGGTAAATTTAAAGCTTGTTTAGAATACCATATTGGCAATTGCAAAGCCCCATGTGTTGGGCTACAGAGCAAAGAAGATTATGATTGGCATGTGCAACAAGTACGTGAAATATTTAAAGGAAAGTTAGGCGAAATTACAAAGCACCTCAAACAAGAAATGATGGAATACGCATCGAATTTGCAATTTGAGAAAGCGGCAATCGTCAAAAAGAAATTAGAATATATCAGTCAATACCAAAGTAAATCCATCATTGTCAATCGCAAAATTGATAATGTAGATATTGCCACTATACTATCCAATGAAGACATGGCTTATGTCAATTTTATGATGGTAGTACAAGGTAGTATTATTCAAACGCATACTGTAGCAATCGAAAAAAAATTAGATGAATCAGACGAAGAAATTTTACCTATCGCATTGTATCAATTGCGTCAAAAATTCAAAAGCAGCAGTCGTGAAATTATTGTACCTATTCCCTTCGAATTTGATCCGCAAATCACTCTGACCATTCCAAGATTGGGCGATAAAAAAAAGTTATTGGAGTTGAGTTTACAAAATGCGAATTATTTTATTCAAGAACAAAAACGTAAAAAAACTTTACTGTTGAGTGAAGAAAATGCAGAATCGAATAATCGAATTCTACACGAACTACAACAAGGTTTGCAATTGCCTGAAATACCAATACATATTGAGTGTTTCGATAATTCTAATTTTCAGGGAAGCTATCCGGTAGCGGCTATGGTTTGTTTTAAAAATGGTTTGGCAGATAAAAAAGAATATCGTCATTTTCATATCAAAACAGTAGAAGGTATTAACGATTTTGCGAGTATGAAAGAGATTGTGTACCGAAGATATAAACGAGTACTCGATGAAAAAAAACCATTGCCACAACTGATTATTATTGATGGTGGTAAAGGACAATTAAGTTCAGCTATGGATAGTATAAACGATTTACAATTGAATGGAAAAGTAACTGTGGTTGGCCTAGCAAAAAATGTAGAAGAAATATTTTTCCCTGGCGATAGTGAATCCATTAAATTGAATTTTCAAAGTGATGCATTGAACTTAGTAAAACGAATACGAGATGAAGTGCATCGTTTTGGTATTACCTTTCATCGACAAACAAGAAGCAGTGGCATCATCAAAAATGAATTAGAAAACATAGAAGGCATTGGCGAAAAAACTGCGACAGAATTACTCAAACATTTTAAATCTGTGAAACGACTCAAAGCAAGTACTGAAGCTGAAATAGCTGCTGTAGTTGGCGTTGCGAGAGCTAGGATAATTGCTGAAGGGTTGAAGAATTTGGGGTAGCTTCAAGGAACTAAGTTGTTGGTGATAACACCAACAACGGCGGAAATCCTTTGTGCACTCAAATATTTTCAATATTAGCTTATAAGTGTCTCTATAAACAGGTAAATCATAATATAGCGCCATTTTTAAAAAAAAAATTCGACCGCTACGCGGTTATTTAAAATAGTTAAATTGATAAATAGTTAAAAAGCCCTCACAGCCCGAACATTGAATTCGTTGTCCTTGTAGTCGTTGGTCTGTCTGCCATTATCGAAGTCCTGCCTCCACGCGCCGTTACTATAGCCCTCGGTGGAACTCCAATAGTCGTTATTCGCAAAACCGCCAACTCCGATCTGTTTTAAATTAACATAAAGTGCATTTAATTCTTCTTGTGAAGGTAAATGCCAATCACTGTAACCATTTAATATCAATTCATCACAGGCCGTTTTGGCAGAGTTCCAATCCATTGATCCTAAATCTGTGATTGCTGCAACTAAACCATGCCCATTTTCTTCGTAAATAACAAATCCACCATGCTTAAATTGCAAAACAACCCCTCTTGGTTTTACTTTATATCCAGTCATTTGTTCAATTTCTGAAAGTGTTCGTTTATCCTGCCAAGAAAATGTAGCAGCTTGTTGACCTGTAGTTAGAAAGTTTATGGTTTTTGCATCACTGTTGTCGTTTAGACTACTGCTAAAATCATGTATGCGACCTTCGCCATTGCCATTTGATTCATATATTTCCGTTCTTCGGAGCGTCCTTCGCTCCGAAGTTATATTCTTTTGCTTTCAGCAAACTAATCGAATATTTTTTTATAAAACAATTACCTCAACAGCCTTGCTCATTTCAAAAATCCCGCTCTTCAATATATTTCGCAGGGCATGTCGAAGTAAAGATAATGGAAGAATTATAATCTGCTCACCCACGATTAAAAATCGCTTCTTATCGAAAGTTCGAGATGCGATGCGCTAACATCACGAACAGCAAAAGGCTGGCATTATCAAATCAGTTCTTAACTAGTTTTGTTCTGTATGTCTTATTGTCCGCTATTATTTCTATGTAGTAAATCCCATTTGCATATGATGAAATGTCTATGCTAAAATTTAAAGTTTCTATTTCTTTTGTTAGAATTACCTGACCAATAGAATTTAAGATTTTTATTTCCGAATTGTCATAATCCAGTTGAGATGAAATATTGAAAATCCCATTTGTTGGATTTGGTATAATGTAAATATTTGTCAAAGTATTTATGCTATTCATTCCAACACCAATTACAGTAAAACAATTAGATGTGTCAAAGCAATTATTTTTTGTAATACTTATAGCATAATCTCCATTACTAGTTGCATTGTAAGTTTGATTTGTCCCTCCTATAATGATTGAAAAAGATGGGCAATTAAGCCATTGATATGTTGCTCCGGTTTCATTCGAAGTTAATGAAGTTCCATTTTGAGTGACTGTATTATTGATGTTGCTAATAGTGAGATTTAATGTTATTACACTATCACAACCATTTGAATTTACAAGTGTATCATAATAGGTGCCACTTGTAGTAAGTGTTTGTCCATTAAAAACAAATAAGTTACATGAAGTTTGATTAATTATATTAGCAGAAGGTGTGTTCACTACAAGGTTTAATGTTGTTGCACTATCACAACCATTTGAATTTACAAGTGTATCATAATAAGTGCCACTTGTAGTAAGTGTTTGTCCATTAAAAACAAAAGAGCTACAAGACGTTTGATTAATTGTATTTGAAGATAATGTATTAACAATAAGATTTAAAGTAATAATGCTATCACAACCATTTGAATTTACAAGTGTATCATAATAGGTGCCACTTGTGGTAAGTGTTTGCCCGTTAAATACAAATGAGTTACATGAATTTTGATTAATTATAATTGCAGATGGTGTGTTCACTACTAGGTTTAATGTTATTACACTATCACAACCATTTGAATTTACAAGTGTATCATAATAAGTGCCACTTGTAGTAAGTGATTGACCATTGAAAGTATATGAATTACAAGTCGTTTGATTGATTGTCGTTACTGTTACTGGAGAACAACAACTTCCACTATTCATAATATCACCGGTAATAGTCCATCCTTTATTTGTTATTAAATATGAACGCGCTGTAGTAACATTAGTACCATAATGCAAATTGCTAGAACCTAGTATTAAGTTGCTTGGTATATTTATATTGGCTGCCCACCCATTAAGTGTAGCTGAATAATTAACACAGTCCATGCCCGAACTATCTAACATATAATTGATGTGAACATTAGTATTAAGGTGCCAACTACCAAGTGATTGATTGAAGGATGTAGCATTAAAAAACATATTATACATAACCTGTACATTTGATATATTCCATGAGTCGATAGGTTGATTAAATGATGTTGCGCGGTTAAACATATCCTGCATATAAATTACATTTGATACATTCCATGAGTCGATTGGTTGATTAAACGACGTGGCTCCGGCAAACATAAAGAACATAGTAGTTACATTAACTGTATTCCAATTTCCAATTGGTTGATTAAATGACGTGGCTCCGCCAAATATCCAGGATAAATTAGTTACATTAACTGTGTTCCAATTTCCGATAGGTTGATTGAATGATGTAGCATTCCAAAACATATAGGACATATCTGTTACGTTAGCTGTATTCCAATTTCCAATTGGTTGATTAAATGAAGTAGCTCCATAAAACATCCCGGACATATCTGTTACATTAACTGTATTCCAATTTCCAATTGGTTGATTAAATGACGTGGCTCCGTCAAACATCCCGGATAAATTAGTTACATTAACTGTGTTCCAATTTCCGATAGGTTGATTGAATGATGTAGCATTCCAAAACATAGAGGACATATCTGTTACGTTAGCTGTATTCCAATTTCCAATTGGTTGATTAAATAACGGTGAATCTCTAAACATTTGATGCAAATTGGTAACATTCGCTGTATTCCAATTTCCGATGGGTTGATTGAATGATGTAGCACTCCAAAACATATAGGACATATTTGTTACGTTAGCTGTATTCCAATTCCCGATAGGTTGATTAAATGACGTGGCTCCCCCAAACATATTAACCATGTTAGTAACATTAGTGGTATTCCAATTTCCGATAGGTTGATTAAAAGAAGAAGCCTGGCAAAAAATGGCAGCCATGTTAGTAACATTAGTGGTATTCCAATTTCCGATAGGTTGATTGAATGAGGTTGCTCCATGAAACATACTAGACATATCACTAACGCTACTTGTATTCCAATTTCCGATAGGTTGATTAAAAGAATGATTCTGTCGAAGTCTGCCACAACGTAAGCTGGTTATGTAGCTACTAGTTTACTTTGTATTCTAAACTAAGAATATGAACATACTAGATTTCAGTACACTCTACACTGACAATGAAAGTTGTATAACCCATTTCCGAAAAGAAAGAGAAAAAGAGGGTATTGTTTGTAAGCGATGTAGTTGTAAAGACCATTATTGGCTTAGTTCAAAAAATCAATGGCAGTGCAAATCTTGCAGGTTTAGAACAACTATAAAAAGCGGTACCATAATGGAAGATTCAAAATTCAGTTTACTCGATTGGTATAAAGCAATATGCTTGATTACATTTAGCAAAAAAGGGATTTCTGCTAAAGAATTACAAAGGCAGTTTGATAGAAAATGGTATAAAAGTACTTGGTTGTTATTTCATAAAATACGCAAAGCCATGGGAAATAGAGATAGTATTTATCAACTCAAAGGATCAATAGAACTAGATGATGCTTATATTACAGTAGAAACTACAGAAAAAGAGAAGAAAAAGCAGAAAGCAGGTAGAGGAACTGTAACACATAGTAGTATCACTGTAATGGCAGAATCTACAAAATTAGAAAACATAGAAACTGGCAAGAGATCTAGTCATTGTGGATACTACAAAATGAAGGTAACAGAAAGTCAAAAATCAACAGAAGTCAATGAAATCGTAGAAAAATTAGTTGATTCTCAAACTATAGTATTTACAGATAAAAGCACAAGCTATGTAGATATTGAAAAGTATGTTGAAGCTCATTATACAGAACTTTCAAGTAACGAAACTACAAAAACAACATTGAAATGGGTACACGTTGCCATAAGTAATGCCAAAAGAACTTTCAATGGGATCTATCATAAAATCAATGCCAAGTATTTGCAAAATTATTTAGATGAGTTCTGTTACAAATTAAATCGAAGATATTTTGGCAAAAGACTTTTTGATAGACTCGTTGTAGCAGTGGCTCAGAATCTTGTGGCAAACTAAGACAGAATCAAAAAGTTAATATTCATTATTACGATGAATGTCTGTTTTTTTGTGATTGCATGGATTCTGGAGCATATGGCCGTCTATTTTATAAAATTGGCTAATTACGTGAATAGGGATGCAATGTTTTTTGGGAAGAAAATCTTCAGTTCCTGGCCTTAGTAATTCAAAATACTTCTTTGGCTGCAAATAATAATGAGGCGCAGGTATGTATGTAGACATAAATCACTTCATCGAATTATTCGCCATGGCAAATAATACATCCCAACATATTTTAAATACTTCTGCTAATCTTCTTGGTTTTTGCCTTCTAGTGATTACGTCTTTACATGTCACAAATTATTCGGAAACAAGCATCATTGACGAATTTACATCTGGGGTTGCGTTACTCATCATTTTTTCGGGTCTAATTTCATTCATCTCCATCAGAACTTCAAATAGTAAAAGAGAAAAAAGCTTTGAGACAATTGCAGATTATTTATTTGTAACAGCATTGATTGGAATATTGGTCATTGTCCTACTCATCGTTTTTAGAGTCATTAAATAAATGCAGTAGGTCTACTTCTACACTTTTTAAAATCTCTTGGTAAAAAAATATCGACGAGAATCAAGCAGGCGTTCAAATTAAATGCCGCACGCCAGAGGGCATTAGTTTATCAGATAATATGGAAATTGTTTGCATTTATTACTTGGAATTTTTGGTTCGGCACAATAAATTCTATTCGCAAGTTTTACGGTATTATTTTGTACTTCTTGCAAGATGAGATCCCAGGTAACGAAGAACTTTGGCCCGCTACAAAAGCCTTCCAGCGAGGATTTGAAGAAGAAGGAGAAGAATCCACCAAATTGCGGATTGCTAGTTGCATACTGTCCGCTCTCGGCTGCTGTGGCTAATATAGATAATTGATTATTGTTTAGAAATAAATTCCGACAATTGATATCATTCCAGAAAACGCCACCTGATTTTACTTTCATTGGTGCGGGTGCAACTTTTTTTGGTGCCAATACATCGGCATTACAACAATCGCTAAAAACTAAATTTAAACGTGCATTTTTTGCTCTAATAATAGAGTCCACTTTTTCCATGCTCAGCGAAGATTTAATATGATTTTTTGTTGAGTCGATGCGTAAGTCCATATACGGAAATAAGTGATTGTCATCGGTCATCCTAAAGCCATGTCCTGTATAATAAAAGACCATAATATCTTGCGAATTTGGTTTTATTTTGGCAAGCGTATCCAATACATTTTTGGATGAAAATTGTTGTCCATCTATGGTATAAATTTTCAATTGAAACCCTAAATAATTTTTTATTCCTGTGTATAAGTCTATCGTTCGTTTTGCATCCATGCCACATTCTTTTCCGATATGTGGATCTAAGGTTCCAGCAACAATGATTAAATGCATGGTTATATCTTTTGCTGGTGGTAAAATACTTCTGGTTTGCATTTTATTGAAGTATACAAAAAAGCTATCGAAAGGGCTGAAGTAATTAGATAAATAGGCTTGTGTAATCGTTTTTCTGTCGAGCTGTTGAACAATCAAAGTAGATTTCGGGTCGATATATTTTTTACCATTCGGGTCTATAGAAACCAATTTGGATGGTTCCATAAATTTTGTTTTGTTGTTGTAGGTAAATAGAAAAACGGGCGTATCGGGATGCTGCGCAAAATCGGTTTGAATGATATTAGGGTTGATGCTTGTGATGTAAATTTTTTTGGGGTTAGGTTTGTCATTTTTATCTAAGATTATTTCCTGGTCTAAATCCATTTCTACTAACATGTCTTTTTTATCTTCTGGTGTTTGGTATACAGTGCGCATAAAACCACTGCCATCTTCATACAGGATAAAAAAGGCATTATACGTTGTCGTGTCGCGCGAAGAGTGATAATTGTATTTTAATTGATAAATAGATTGTGCAAATGTTTTGCTTTGTACCGAAAGAAAGCTTACAAAAAAGAAAAGTAATTTTAAACGCATAGACAATATTTTATGGGTTACAAGTGAAATCAATTGCTTCAATTTTAAATTTTGAACAATAGTACAAATATATTTCTTTCCTAAAATATTTGCCATTTAAACATGAGCGATTATATTCGACAAAATTTGAA
The DNA here is from genome assembly GCA_945878115.1 of Chitinophaga pinensis. Classification (GTDB taxonomy): domain Bacteria; phylum Bacteroidota; class Bacteroidia; order Chitinophagales; family Chitinophagaceae; genus OLB11. The sequence goes on from CAMDVD010000011.1 coordinate 35,765, forward strand.
AAGATACATGAAGCATGCTTATATTTTTCCTGGACAAGGATCTCAATTTTCAGGAATGGGAAAAGAATTATACGATACGAATGAAAGAGCAAAAGCCTTATTTGAACAAGCTAATTCGATACTAGGTTTTCGAATTTCAGATATTATGTTTACCGGTAGTGCCGAAGATTTAAAGCAAACCAATGTCACACAGCCAGCGGTTTTTTTGCATTCTGTGATTTTATTTTTGGTGCAAGATGGATTGAAACCGGATATGGTTGCTGGACATTCCTTAGGTGAATTTTCAGCCTTGGTTGCCAACAACACACTCACCTTTGAAGATGGACTAAAATTGGTTTCCTTACGGGCAAATGCGATGCAAAAAGCATGTGCATTGAATCCATCAACCATGGCTGCCGTCTTGAATTTGGACGATGCAATTGTAGAAAAAATATGTAGCGAAATAGAAGGCGAAATTGTAGTAGCCGCAAATTATAATTGCCCTGGTCAATTGGTTATTTCAGGCAGTGTGAAAGGAATTGAATTGGCATGTGAACGCATGAAAGCAGCTGGTGCAAAACGTGCTTTAGTATTACCTGTTGGCGGTGCATTTCATTCGCCATTGATGGAACCAGCGCGACAAGAATTACAAGAAGCTATTGAAGCGACTTTGTTTTCTGTACCAACTTGTCCTGTGTATCAAAATGTAAATGCACAAGCTGTTTCGGATCCTGAGGAAGTTAAAAAGAACTTGATCGCACAATTAACAGCACCTGTTCGCTGGACCCAAAGTGTTGAAGCTATGATACAGGATGGGGCTACCTTATTTACAGAAGTTGGTCCTGGCAATGTGTTGCAAGGATTAGTTAAAAAGATTAATAAGGAAGTGGAAGTTAGTAGTGAGTAGTTAGTATTTAGTAGTGAGAAGTTAGGCGTAAGTAGTAAGGCATAAGGCGTAAGTGGTAAGGCATAAGTTGTATTTAGAGAGTAGTTAGTAATTAGAAGTGATTTTTTTTGAATTTGGGATTTTAAATTTTGGAATTTAAAAAAGATGGATAAACAATTAAAAATATTATTGATAATCGCTGTTACCTTATTTGTGTTTTCCGGTATATTAATACTTATTGGTTCGCTATTTAAATTACAACATTGGTATTTTGCTGGACCGCTTCTTATTGTAGGAATAAGTGTGAACGCCTTGAGTTATGTTATTGGTGGCATTGCATTAATTCGATATTTGCGAAAGCAGTGATTTTTTTTATTGAATAATAATTTACCAACTTGTATCATTATTCAATGGGATTTAAAAATAGATTTCAGTTGATAAGGGTTTTAAAAAATATTAATTGAAAAATCAATGTATAAATCTGATGGATGTAACAATTTTCAAAAGCAACTATGAATAGAATTTGCCTTATAATTTTAACCTTAATATTTCTTTCTAATATAGAAATCTATTCACAAGGAAACTCAGCATGGATTGAAATTTTAAAATCTTTAGAGACGCTGTATATAATGGTGATAATAGCAAAGTGAAATCATTTATTGAATTCCCTGTTCTAAATGAAGGTAACGAAATTTGGTATTTAGTGTATGATGGAAAGGAAAGTAGTTTAAATTTACTTACGGATAAATTAAAGCCATTCAATGAGAAAGACTTCGATAAATATTTTGACAAATTATTTCCAAAAACTTTTATCAGAAGTATTCTAAAATTGAAGACTGTAGAATTATTTACGAAAGGCAAATGCGAAACAATTGAACTCAAAGAAGGAAGCATTACCTATAAAACATACGCAGTTTTTGATTCTAAGGAAAATACTTTGACATTAAGTATGGCATATTATGATACAATAAAAGCCACAGATGGAAACGGACAAGAAATCCAAGACCCTGTGGAATACAATGTAATTTATATTTTCAACGTTTTGAAAAATGGGCAATTGAAATTTAGTCAAATTCAACTAGCTGGATAAAAACGAATGCTAAAAAATTAGAAACTTTTCACTCAAGTATTTTGAAATGGCATTTCTAGGAAACTGTTTTTGAACTAGGATACTTCGACTGCGCTTAGTACGGGTTTTTTGAATGATGAAATGAAAACTATGATGAAGAGCATTGAGAATTATAGCAATCATACCAATCAAAAAATACGTGGTGAGCAAAGCCAAAGTATCTTAGTTCAAACTATTTGAATTGCAGTTTTAGACAATTCTGCAAAGTGAATTGAGAATATTGGTTGCTGAAACACTAACATAGGAAAAAGTTGAACAAAAGATTTTAGATTTGCCGAATGAAGCCTCGTTTATATTTTGATACGTTAGTGTTCGGTGGAGTTTTTGATGAAGACTTCGAAGAAATTTCAACTTTGCTTTTTGAAAAAGTGAGATTAGGACAAATTGTTTGTGTTTATTCAGACCTTTCTGTATCAGAATTAAGTAAGGCGCCAGAAAATGTGAAAACTCATTTTAATGAATTGCCAAAAGAACATTTAGAATTTGTTGAAGTCACAGAAGAAGCGTTTCAACTTGCGGAAAAATATTTAGAAGAGAAAGTTGTAGGAAAAACAAGTACTGATGATTGTAGGCATATTGCTACAGCAACAATAAACAAAGTTGACTATTTAGTAAGTTGGAATTTCAAACATATTGTGAATGTATTTAGAATTCGTGGCTATAATTCTGTAAATTTGAAAAGTGGATATATTCAACTAGACATTCGTTCACCAAAAGAAATTGTAAATAATGAAAGCGAAGAATAAAGCGGAAAAAAAATTTGACACAGTAAAGGTGTTCCGTGAAATTAAAGAAAAAATTGCTAAGGAAACAGAAAATATGACCTATAGCCAATTCAAGGAATATTTGAACAGAAATCAGATGCAAAATCCTAAAATTCAAATTCCAAAAGTGCCGCTGTGTGAGGGATAGAAGCGGAAATCCTTTTTTTCTTTTTCAGAAAAAAAGATTGAAGCGTATAGCCCGACCCGAAGGGACACACCCAAGTTTTAAATTCCAAAGGTGAAAAATCCAAATTCCAAAGGTCGAGTTCTAAATTCTAAATTCTAAATTCTAAATTCTAAATTCTAAATTCTAAATCATATCCTCTAATTACTAACTACTAATTACTCACTACTATTTTCTTGCTGAATAAAATTAGATTGAATACATTTGTGCGTAATAAAAACCGTTATCGTCCATGAAAGAATTTTTCACCTTTACCAAAGGTCAACATCGAGCCCTTATTGTTTTATTGATTTTGATTTTTCTTGCTAGCATTTTCTATTTTTCTATTCCTAGTTTGTTTTCTCAAAAACAAATGTTGCCAAATGGGGAATTGGAAAAATGGATGGCGCAAATAGAAGTGGATTCGAACTTTTACGAAAATTCAACACATTCGCATGGAGATGTACGACCATCAAAACTTAATCCTTTTCCTTTTGATCCCAATACCTTGGATGAAAAAGGGTTTAAGAAATTAGGTCTGAGAGATAAATTGATTGCAACTCTTTTAAATTATAGAAAAAAAGGCGGTAAATTTTATAATAAAGAAAGTCTGCGAAGGATTTATGGATTGCAAACAGAGGAGTACAATCAACTAGAACCCTTTATTGAAATAGAAAACAACAATTCGTACGCAAAATCGAAATCTGCAATACACGTTGAACTCAATACAGTTGATACGGCTTTGTTGGTTCAACTTCGCATGATAGGTAGTAAATTGGCGATGCGTATCGTGGAATATCGAGAGCGTTTGGGTGGTTTTGTACATGTCAATCAATTAAAAGAAGTGTATGGGATTTCGCCTGAAACCTTTGCTATCATTGCGCCGAATTGTAGGGTGCAAGTACATCGAACAAAGAAAATTAACTTGCAAACTGCTACTTATTCTGAACTGAATGCGCATCCCTATTTACATGGTGAAATAGCCACTGCTATTGCTGACTTTCGAAAAAGCAAACATTATCAGATTGACAATTTGGAAGAGTTAAAGGAAATTCCATTGATAAATGAAGAAATTTTTCGTAAGATTGTACCTTATTTATCACTACAATAAACACCTTTCAAAAATATGAATTTTGCACCCACTGAAATGCAGACGCAAATTGCGGACATGATTAAAGAATTTGCAGACAAAAATATTCGCCCTAAAATGATGGAGTGGGACGAGAGCCAAGAATTTCCGATAGAGGTTTTTCGTAAGCTTGGAGAACTTGGTTTGATGGGCGTTTTAATACCAACTGAATTAGGCGGCTCAGGCCTTACGTATTTTGAATACATTACCGTTGTAACTGAAATTGCGAAAGTTTGCGGTTCCATTGGATTGTCCGTTGCGGCGCATAATTCACTTTGCACCAATCATATTTATAAATTTGGTAGTGAAGAAATGAAGAAAAAATATATTCCCAAATTAGCGACAGGTGAATGGATTGGTGCTTGGGGATTAACAGAAGCTAACACTGGTTCGGATGCTGGTAATATGAAATGTACAGCAACCCGTGATGGCGATAATTGGATTATCAACGGTACAAAAAACTGGATTACCCATGGTAAATCTGGTGATGTGGCCGTAGTGCTTTGTAGAACTGGTGAGCCTCGTGCGAAGAATAATATTACTGCCTTTGCTATTGAAAAAGGAACACCAGGATTTACAGCAGGAAAGAAAGAAAATAAATTGGGCATGCGTGCTTCTGAAACTTGTGAATTGGTTTTTGATAATTGCAAAATTTCGGATGCGCAACGTATGGGTGAAGTAGGTGATGGTTTTAAACAGTCCATGAAAATATTAGATGGAGGTCGTATCTCTATTGCCTCATTGGCATTAGGTATTGCAAAAGGTGCATTTGAAGCTTCTGTAAAATATGCCAAAGAGCGTGAACAATTTGATCAACCGATTGCAAATTTTCAAGCCATACAATGGAAACTTGCCGACATGGCAATGCAAATTGAAGCAGCTGAATTATTAATTTATCAAGCTGCGGATAAACTGATGCGTGGTGAACCAATGACGAAAGAAAGTGCCATGGCAAAATACTATGCGTCTGAGGTGTCGGTGAGAGTAGCAACGGATGCCGTTCAGATATTTGGAGGCTATGGTTATACCAAAGATTTTCCAGTTGAAAAATATTATAGAGATAGTAAATTATGTACTATTGGCGAAGGCACTTCAGAAGTACAGAAGCTGGTTATTTCTAGAGCTATACTAACAAACTAGAGGACAAATTTCAAAATTCCAAAATTCCAAATTCTTAAATTCGAATTCCAAAATCTTTAAATTTCAAAATCTTCAAATTTTTAAATTTAGCATTATTGACCAACTAAGGTTCTGGATTTTTCGTCTTTGGCGCTGAATGATGTAAATTCTAAAAGGTGAAATTGCAATTAGTAAAATTCCAAAATCTAATTATAGAATTTTCAAATTTTCAAATTGCCGAATTTTCAAATTTTCAAATCTTCAAATTGTAGAACCATGAAATTAAAAAAGCTACCCCTCACTTATTCTTTAGTCGCCTTATTAATGGGCTATTTTATTTTTTCATCCTATAGCGGTGGAATATCTGGACAAAGTACTGCTGGTTGCGGCGGCACTGGATGCCATACAAGTACATCTACTGGTGGAACTTCTATGACTTTGACAGGCGTACCTCCAAATGGATGGGTTGCAGGAACTACCTATAATCTGACTTTGGGTTTGACTAATATGTCGCAAGTTGCTGCAGGCTTTGATTTGACTTGTAGTGCGGGTACCCTTAGTTTACCTAGTTCTGGTACACAACTAAATGGGACTACAGAAATTCGTCATAATACACCCAAATCATTAATTTCAGGCACTACTTCTTGGACTTTTAGTTGGACAGCTCCAGCGGCAGGTAGCTTAGCGGTCACTTTTAATGTAGCTGGTAACGCGGTTAATTTAAATGGACTGTCATCAGGGGATTCGTATGCAACAACTGTGTTAACGTATGCTGCTGCAAGTACAGCAACTGCGCCAACCGTGACTTTGACGAGTGTTAATGCTATCAATTCCGGTGGTGCGACTGTAAATGGAACTGTGAATGCGCATGGGGCTAGTACAACAGTAACAGTTGAATATGGATTGACTACATCTTATGGTTCTTCCATGAATGCAACGCCAAATACAGTTACAGGTAACACAGCTACTGCTGTAAGTGCTGTTATTACTGGATTAGCGCCTACTACTTTATATCACTGCAGAATAAAAGCGGTGAATTCGGTGAATACAACGTATAGTGCAGATAGTACATTTACTACTTTGTCTACTGCACCATTGCCACTAGCGCCAACCATTACAGGGGTTTCGGCAACGGCAATTACTACCACTACTGCTACTATCAATGCAACCGTAAATGCAAACAACGCCTCTACTAATATACTGGTTGAATATGGTCTAACAGCAGCTTATGGTTCTACGAAAATAACAACACCTGCAACAACTACTGGGAATATAGGATCAGCCGTAACAGCTGGATTGACCTTGTTGACACAAGCAACTGTTTATCATTATAGAGTGAGAGCAATTAATAGCGTGGATACAACATTTAGTACAGATATGGTTTTTACAACAATGCCTACAAGTATTCAAGATATTGCTTCTTCTCCGTATACTATTTATCCAAATCCATCTATTGATAATTTGATTTTAAAATCGGATAATGCCATTACGCATATTGAAGCAAAAATTGTGAATGTACTTGGTGCTATGATGCCTGCAAACATAGAAAATATGGGCAATACAGGGTACAAAATAAATACACAATCGGTAGTTGCCGGGAATTATATTTTATACTTAGATATCAATCATACCAAATATTATTATCCATTTACGAAGAAATAAATTACTGATCTTACATAAAAAGGCTGTCAATTTTAGGCAGCCTTTTTACATTTTATACCGATGTGAATTAATAGATAGACCATCCATTATTCAATCGGCATAATACCATCTAAGATTTCTAAATAGCCCTATGGTCTATTTTCTAAATCAAGATGGTATTATTTGGTTGCTACACAGACATTTATTTTATATTTACAAAAATTAATGAAATGAAAAAACTCCTTTGCGCATTCTTCGTATTTTCTAGTTTTTTATCCTTAGCTGGTGTGCACGATTTTTATATCGCAAACAGCTTTAGCCCAGCCAAGAAAAAGGAAAGTAAGATAGATAAAACAAGGATATTGCTTGGCCCAGGACTTGGATTTGGTGCAGCTTCTAGGGCGTTTTCGATTAACTTGGCACCGTCCGTTGCGTACGCCTTTACGGATAATTTTAATGTAGGCGCTACCTTGGGATTTAATTACTATCAACAAGCTTTTGATTATCAGAACTTATTGACCTTAGAAAAAGAAACCTATAAGTATAAATTGCCGGCCTATTCATTTTCTGTTTTTGCGCGTTATCTAATTGGCGATATGTTTATTATTGGATTTGAGCCTGAGTTGAATAATACCAAACTCATTGCTGACCCAGAATACAATTTGAATACTGGAAGATTACAAGATGTTTCGAGAAGAATATTTGTCCCTTCTGTTTTGGTAAGTGGTGGCCTTATCCAAAAGATGAGCGACCTTTCTTATTATTATGTAATGATAGGTTATGATTTGGTGCAAAACCCAAACGCCCGTTATTATCAAACCTTGGATTATCGCGTTGGGATTATGGTGCAACTATGGCAGTAGGGGAGGGAAGAAATTTAAATTAATCACTTTATGTTGACCTTTACGAAAGAACAAATAAAGGAAATTGCAGATGATTTGGACTGTGGATTAAGAGTATTTTACCACAAAGAAACAGGAGAACTTATTATTGTACCAGACACGGATAAAAATTTCGGCATGGACACAGAAGAATGGCAAGAAGATCTGGACAAGCTGGAAGAAAATTTCATGGATTACCAAGAAATTTATGCAATGGAGTCGAGAGATTCTTTTAGGGTGATGGCTGATTTTACAGAACAACTAGCAGATGAAAGACTGCAATCAAAACTCATTCATGCACTGAATAATAAAAAACCATTCAGCGGATTTAAGTTCATCATTGACAATGAAGATGAGCAGCGACAAAATTGGTTTGCTTTTAAAAATAAACGGTATATAGAATGGACGGAGGAGCAGTTAAATTTATCAAATTCTCGTTCCTAAACTTTATCTTTGGCGCATGTCTAAAAAATATAGCCAAACCAAAGCCTTGATGGCTCTCACTAAGGGCAGTTTGCTGTCGATGTTTAAAAGTCCATCTGCTATTTTTTTTAGTATTGCATTTCCACTTATTTTCATTGTAGCATTTGGATTAATCAGCAATGGCGGTTATAAAGTAGACATTGCATTTGATGCGAAATGCGATACAACAAATTATATTTACACCACCCTCAATCGAATACCCGTTATGCATGTGATGACCTTCGAGGATTCTACAAAAATGAAAGAAGAGTTTAATAAAGGAAAGATTGCAGCGATTCTAAACATTCAATTAATCAGTGGAAAAGAACCACCTTATTATTCCATCGAGTTTAAAACAAATGCAGCTGCAGGTAATGAAATTAATGTGGCAAAATCAGTATTGAATGGGGTTTTGGATACTTTAAACAAAGTTACTTTTCCAGAGAACAAAACGATTGCCACTATTAAAACACCACCTAGTTTAGCTGGAAGAGAATATCGTTATCTTGATTTTTTTCTACCCGGCATGCTAGGGTTTTCTTTATTGTCTGCGGGCATTTTTGGAACAGCCTTCCTGTTTTTTACACTACGACAAACCTTGGTACTCAAGCGATTTTTTGCCACGCCTGTCAAGCGAATTAATATTATTTTGTCTCAAGGCTTCTCTAGACTCATTTTACAATTAATGTCGGCTTCTATCATTATTGGCGTTGGGCATTTTGCTTTTGGATTTACCTTGGTTCACGGATTCAGCACCTTCTTGCAAATGATTTTATTGTCTGCTTATGGACTTATTTTGTTTCTTGGCATGGGTTTTATTATCAGTAGTTTGGCAAAAAATGACGCCATGATTCCACCTTTGGCAAATATGATTACCATGCCACAACTATTGCTATCAGGCGTTTTCCTTGGTGTGAGTAATTTTCCAACTTGGTTACAACCATTTTGTAAAGTATTACCATTGACACAACTCAACAATGCCATGCGCTCTGTTGCATTTGAAGGGAATTCCTTGTGGAATTGCGGACAAGCCATTGGCATATTAACTATTTGGATAGTTGTTGTTTATGCCTTAGCCATTAAGTTTTTTAGATGGGAATAATAAAAGAGTTGGAAGACTGAAACCAGCTTTATGCATTTTGATTAATCAATGCGCGCAAACTGAATTTCTTCTTTTTTTCAACTGGCATAATTCCATCTGGAGAAAGGATTTGATAAATTTTGCCCCAACCCAAAAAGCCACCTACGTTTCTATCGTCGATAAATATGTCCGCTCTAATTTTTCGTGGTGTTTCTGCATTAAATTCCTCTTCCGGATAATTTTTATTTACCGCATAAAATTCTATTCCGTGTTGTCTACAAAATTCTACTGCTTCCAATAGCGGATTACCTGAACGGAATGTCCAAAGAATCAGTCTATGTCTATCTTGTTGTAACATTTTTAATGTCTCAAACGCAAATATCATGGGCTTTCCAATACTTGGGTAGTTTTCTTCAACGATAGTTCCATCAAAATCTACAGCGATGGTTAAAGGGTCTCGAATCATTTGTAATAAAATTTGGTATGGAGAAAAAAAACGTCGAAAATACAATAAAAAGAATTGAAAAACTAGTTCAAATGAATATTTACTACTAATGTAGAATTTTCAATAAAAAGAAAATAATTAGAACTATATTTGGAACGTATATTAAACAATAATGAATGAATTCTAATTGTATCTTTTGAGGATATGAATGGTATTTTATTTATTTACTGAGATTGTTGCATTCATGATAAGCCATAGACAAACCCTTGAAAATACGGACCCAATCAATTGGTATGTTTTATACACACGACCCAGAGCGGAAAAAAAGGTTTTTGGTAAATTAGAGAGCCTAGGCTTTGAAGTATATCTCCCATTAATTCCGAGTATTCGAGTGTGGAGTGATAGAAAAAGAAAGGTTCATATTCCATTAATTCCAGGTTTTATTTTCATACATACACAAATAAATGCGTTGTTGCCAGTGTTGCAATGTGCAGGCGTAGTGCGGGTTTTATGTCACTTGGGCAAGCCGGCGAGGGTGCGTCTTTGTGAAATTGACAATTTGAAAATACTGATGAAAGACCCTTCTGTCATTAGTGTTACCAATATGGAAAGGCTAGAAGAAGGAGAAGAAATAGAAGTAATACGAGGTCCTTTTGTTGGACTCACTGGCTATTGCATTCGATATCAAGGAAAACATAGAGTAGTCGTAAAAATAGAATCTTTAGGTAGTATAGTAGAGGTGAATATACCTTTATCGTTTTTGGAAAAAAGACAAATGAGTATCGCATAATACTTGTTTGTGTTCCATGATGGAGTGCCCATGTTTGGTCAAAATATGTGACTGACGATGGCGAAGCCATGTGAAGGCGGGAAGGAATTAATGATTTTTTCTAAAACAATAAAAATAAACAATGAATAAAAAAGTACGCATCGGATCATGGATAACCTTGAACCACATGGCTATTGCTGAAATAATGGCAACGGCTGGCTTCGAATGGTTATGTATAGATATTGAACATAGTGTGATCGATTACTATGATTTGCAAGTGATGGTTGCTACCATTCAAAGTAAAGGGGTGAAGGCATTTGTGCGAGTTGGTGGCAATGATGCGATTATTTTGAAACGAGTCATAGACGCTGGTGTGGATGGTATTATTTGCCCCATGGTGAATACAAAGGAAGAAGCCGAACATTTGGTCGCCAATTGCAAGTACCCGCCACAAGGCACTCGTGGTGTGGGTTTGGCACGTGCGCAACATTATGGATTAGATCAAGGATTTGAAAAATATAAAACCGATAAGGCAAACCAAGTTGAAATCATTGCACAGATTGAACATATCAAAGCCATTCAAAATTTAGATAGTATTTTATCTGTAGAAGGCATTGATGGTACATTTATCGGACCTTATGATTTGTCGGGTTCAATAGGTAAACCAGGTTTGTATGATGAGGCAGATGTGCAAGCACTGATAGCAACTTATGAACAAAAAGCAAAAGTAGTAGACAAATGGATGGGCTTTCATGTGATTCAACCACAACATCAATTAATTGCAGAAAAAATGGCAAAAGGGTATAATTTTATAGCCTTTAGTATAGACACTTTATTTTTAGGTATGTCTTGTAGAAACGAACTTCAAAAATTAAATATACAATGAATATTATAGGCATCATTCCAGCTCGAATGGCATCTTCGAGATTTCCCAATAAACCAATGAAATTGATACATGGTATTCCCATGGTCGGTCATTGTTTTTTTAGAAGTAAAATGAGTACACTTTTATCTGAAGTGTATGTAGCGACTTGCGATGAAGAAGTGTATGATTATATTGTAGCGAAAGGCGGTAAAAGTGTGATGACTGCAAACACGCATGAGCGCGCTTCGGACAGAGCTGCAGAAGCAATCTTGAAAATCGAACAAGAAACAGGAAAGAAGGTAGATATTGTAGTGATGATACAAGGTGATGAACCAATGATAGTTCCTTCCATGATTGATGAAGCAGTGAAGCCATTATTGGAAAACCCAAACATAAAGATTACAAACTTGGTTGCTGATATTGAAACGATAGAAGAATTTGAAGACCCGAATGAAGTGAAAGTGGTCATGGATAATAAGATGAATGCGATTTATTTTTCTCGCGAACCAATTCCTTCTCGAAGAAAAGGGGTGTTGGATGTTCCTATGAAAAAGCAAGTGTGCATCATTCCATTTCAAAGAGATTTTTTATTAGAGTACAACGACATGGAACAAACGCCTTTGGAAATTATCGAATCTGTCGACATGATGCGATTACTCGAAAATGGTATTCCAGTGAAGATGGTGCCTACGCAAGTAAAAACAAAAGCGGTAGACACATTGGAGGATTTGTTGTTGGTTGAAAAATTAATGCAAGACGATAAATTAATGCAATCTTATTCCTAAAGTATTCATGTACGATATCTTAGTTACATCCACCTCATTTATAGACACACCTGGTAAACACCAGGAAATGCTTGCTAGCAAAGACTTACGACTACATTACGCTAGAGGTCCTTTGACGGAAAGTGAAATGCTTGCTCAAATTGCAGAATACGATGCATTGCTTTGTGGCGATGATGCACTCACCGAAAAGGTGATTCGATTAGGCAAAGAAAATAAATTGATTTGTATTTCAAAGTATGGCGTTGGGTTAGATAAAATTGATTTACAAGCTGCGAAGAAATATGATATTCCTGTAACCAATTGTCCGGGAGTAAATCAAGTTTCTGTTGCCGAACATTTCTTTGGTTTATTACTTTGCTTCCTTCGAAATATTCATTTAGAATACAATGAAGTGCAAGGAAAAGGCACTTGGAAACGGATGACTGGTCATGAAATATTTGGTAAAAAAATGTTGATTATGGGCTTAGGTCGTATTGGTTCAGAAATCGCGAAACGTGCAGCCGCATTCGGTTTGGAACTGTATGCTTATGATCAAGTTTTATCTAAGGAAACAATGGAAGCCTATTCAATTCAATCTGTTACAAACTTAGAAGATGTGATTTCAGACATAGATATCATCAGTTTGAATTTACCTTTAACGGATTCTACAAAGCATATCATTTCTGCAAGTCTCTTACAACAAGCGAAGAAAAATCTAGTGATCGTGAATACGGCAAGAGGTGAATTGGTGGATCAAGATGCAATCATTGATGCATTAACTTCTGAAAAAATAGCGGGCTATATTACCGATGTTTTGGATATAGAACCCATGCCAGAAAATCATCCGCTGAGAAAATTACCGAAGGTATTAATCTCTCCACATATTGCTTCACGTACAGTGGATAGTGTACAACGACAAGGCGTGATGGCAGTAGAAAATTTATTCCATAGTCTTAAATTATAAAGGTATGCAAGTATTAGTCATCGGAGGAGCTGGGTTTTTAGGTAGTCATGTTGTGGATGAATTAATTCACCAAGGGCATGATACCAGTGTGTTTGATCAGCAGGATTTAACATCAGCGCACGAAAAAATAGTTAGCGTGCATAAGAGCAGCATGGCGGATAAAGCAGCATTGGAAGAAGCAATCCAAGGCAAAGACGCGATATTTATTTTTGCTGGCATTGCTGATATTAAAGAGGCACATGATCATCCGTATGAAACCATACAAACCAATGTGCTTTACCTAACTTCTATTTTAGAATTATGTGTGAAGCATCAAATTAAACGAGTGATTTATGCAAGCACCATTTATGTGTATAGCAATATGGGCTCCTTTTATAAAGCCTCTAAGCAATGCGCAGAAATTATTATTGAATCCTTTTTTGAAGAATATAATTTAGCTTATTCCGTGTTGCGTTATGGTTCTTTGTATGGACCTCGCGCCAATCATTTTAACTTTATTCATAATGCCATTAAAGAGGCGTTGCAAACAAAAAAAATTACACGTAAAGGCGATGGATTGGAGATGAGAGATTATATACATGTTGTTGATGCAGCAGTCGCTACGGTTAATCAACTACATGCTACATCGCCGAATGAGTATGTCATGATAACGGGCAATCAAACCATGCTGGTGAAAGATGTGCTCATGATGATACGCGAGATTTTAGAAAATCAAGTAGACATAATTTTCGAAGAAGGCGAATTGGATGGGCATTATATGTTGACTCCTTATTATTTTAAACCTAAGGTTGCAAAGAAAATTGTACTGCCGGCTTATCATGATTTAGGGCAAGGTATTTTGCAATGTATACATGAAGTGTATCAAGAAATAAAAAAAGAAGAACCGAATTCGTAGTGGAAATTCAAGTGAAAGGATTGAGTTGGGTGGTCATGAAATCCCCTGAAATATTGGCTGATGAACTAGTTCGAGCAGAGATGCTATCAAAACCAGATTCACAACATTTTATTTTACCTGGTGGGAAATCCGTTCTGCCTTTGTATAACGCGATTGAACAACAAATCACTTCTTTCCCAAAAGCTTTTTTTTATTTAACCGACGAGCGCATGGTTCCTATCGGCAACCCAAATTCCAATGAAGGGCAAATCAAAAATAATTTTCCTGCATTATATAAAAAATGGATCGGGTTTCATGAGGCAAATTTTGAAGAGAAAATGCAGCAAATGCAAACCACGGAATATACTTGTATTATTGGTGTTGGCTTAGATGGACACTTCGCTTCTTTGTTCCCAAATGATGGTGATTTTGCAGAAAATAAATTCCTTCATTCCTATAGCTTGCCGCAAGAAAATTATGCCAGAAAATCTCTAGGATTTCCTTTTTTTATGGGGGCACAAAAAATCATTCTTTGGTTGTTGGGAAAAGAAAAAGGAAGTATTGCACATTATTTTAAACAAGAAAATGTAGCCATGCCAATCATTCGACTTTGGCAATCTGTACAAACCCAAAACAAGGAATTGACCATTTATTGCAATGAAGATTTTTACACTTCATTTCATGCTGAATATCATGCAACAGTATAAAGGAATCATATTCGATTTTGATGGTGTCATCTTGGATTCTGTAGATGTGAAAACAAAAGCATTCGCGTCCATGTATGCATTTTATGGTGAGGATATTGTACAGCAAGTTGTTGAATATCATCTAGCGCACGGCGGTATCAGTCGCTTCGAAAAATTTAAACATTATAGCAATCATCTTTTACATGAAGTATTAAGCGATGAAGCTTCTGTAGAATTGGGAGAACAATTCAATCAATTGGTTTTTGATAAAGTAATAGCGGCAGATTTTATCCCAGGGGCATTGTCCTTTATAGAAAAAGTGCAACATCAATTGCCTTTGTTTATTTGTACTGGAACACCTGAAACTGAAATAAATTTAATTTTAAAAGCAAGGAAATTAGATTCCTATTTTACCAAAGTATATGGTTCGCCAAAAAAGAAAAAAGAGATTATTGCAGAGATAAAAAGCTTATTGAATTGTTCATCTCAAGAGTTACTTTATTTTGGCGATGCAATGACGGATTATGAAGCGGCTATGCATCATCAAATTGATTTTATTGGCGTAATTAATTCTGATAATCCATTTCCAAAGGATACGAAAGTGATACACGCTTTCGATGAAATTGAGGCATGAGTAACAAGAAGAAATATGCCTTTTTAATAAACCATGGTGTTGAAGTTCGCCATTTTATCTTGAGTGGTTTATTACAACAAGTACAAGCATCGAATGATGCATGTATACTGGTTCGTCAAGAAATTGATTCACCTGCATTGAAAGAATATATTAGCCAATATCATGTAGAAGCGGTAAGACTTCCTTTCGCATCTAGCCTTAAAAGAAGACATCGTTTAGAAGCCTATATCACAGCGATTCGAAAAGCAAGAAAGCGTGTAAAGGGTCTAGGGAATTTTCATAATTTCCAAAAAGAAAATAGAGGTATATCCATGAGGGATAGAATACTAAGTTTTCCCTTAGTCGTAAAGCTTGCTATGTATGTTGGTATCAAAAAATTACGACAACATTATACACAAACAGAAGTAGTTGATTTTCTGCAACAACAGCATATCACAGATTTGGTATTATTAGAATACAATAGTCCATTATTATTGCTGTTTGGGTTTTCCGCAAATCATTCCAATATAAAAGTGCATGTGGTAATGAATACCTTGAAAACTTTTTTCGTGAATGATTTTATTCCATTTTCCTTGCACCGATTTTATGCTTGGAATCTGGAGCAAACCAAATTGTTTCAACAAAGCAATCCACATCAAAATAAGGAAAGTATAGTTTGTGGAGGGAATCCCTATTATGCATTTTTCGTCAATTCGATGTTTGATGCGGAAGTCGAAAATGTACAGTCGAAATATGCTGCCTTACAAGGAAAAAAATGGATAGTGTATTCTTTGATTTATGAAAAAATGTTTGCGCATGAATATGCTTTGTTGGAAATTTTGAACAATGCAATTACAGAATTATTTGCAAAGGAAAATAGACCTTGTTTGCTTATTCGTCGTAATCCATTTGAGGAAAAAGTGGAACTGATTGAAAAATTAGCTCGTTTAGAAAATGTAATTATAGCCGATCACCTTTGGGAAAGAGATAGCGAAAAAGAATGGTCGATACAATATGTGCAAGGTGAAAAAGAATGGAAATTATTTTTGCAACAAGCAGCTCTTTGTATGAATATCCCTTCCATGGCGGGTTACGAGGCCATTATTTCTGGAACGCCTGTTTTGAATATTGGCTTTGATGCCGAAGGAAAGCCATCTGTTGAGTTGGAACATTTTACAAAAGCACCTTTTATGAAGGATGTGAATCAAAGTGAATTTATTGAAGTTTGTACCACAACAGATATGTTGAAAAAGGAATTGCCCATTTGGCTGAACAAAAAAAATGAACAAAGGAAGGAGTATATTCGCTCGTCCTTAGATTTTATTTTATTTGACTGTAAAGATTTTTTACTACATTGAGGTTCGATTTTAATCTATAAATCTATTTTCATTGCATACAGCAAATCCACATATCATTCAATTACCCAAAATTATTGACCCTCGTGGGAATTTGTCTTTTATAGAAGAAGAAAATCATATTCCTTTTAATATCGCACGAACCTATTGGATTTATGATGTGCCCGGTGGTGAAATTCGTGGAGGTCATGCATACAAAGAATTACAAGAGTTTATTATTGCTTTGAGTGGAAGCTTTGATGTGATTCTTCATGATGGGAAGGAAGAAATTAAATATCATTTGAATAGATCCTATAATGGATTGTTCGTACCTAAAATGTATTGGCGAAGTATAGAAAATTTTTCTACAAATAGTGTTGCCTTGGTATTGTCAGATGATGTGTACAATGTGAATGAATATATTCGTGATTTCGAAGAGTTCAAAAAAATGAGAAATTCATGATGAAGTATACTGCTTTCGATTGTCATATTTTGCATCTACCGGTCATCCATAATCGGGCAGGAAACATTACACCTGTTGAAAATTCAATTACCCTTCCATTCGATATTCAAAGAGTTTATTATTTATATGATATTCCAGGTGGCGAGACAAGAGGAGCGCATGGACATAAAAACTTGGAGTCGCTGATAGTAGCTGTGAGCGGCAGTTTTGATGTTACAATTGATGATGGTAAAAATAAAAAAAGAATACATTTGAATCGCCCATATTTAGGATTAAATCTGAAGCCAGGTATGTGGAGAGATATTTCCAATTTTTCAAGTGGTGCTATTTGTTTAGTACTGGCTGCACAAAAATATGATGAGACGGACTATATCCGTTCCTACGAAGATTTTTTAAATTATAGACAGCATGGCTAAAATACACCCACTAGCAGATGTACAAAGTATGCATATTGGTGATGCTACGCAGATATGGCAGTTTTGTGTTGTTTTACCGAATGCGAAAATTGGAAATAATTGCAATATCAATTGTCATGTATTGATAGAGAATGAAGTAGTTATTGGCAATCATGTAACTATCAAACCAGGCGTTCAAATATGGGATGGTGTTCACATTGAAGACCATGTTTTCATCGGGCCGAATGTTACTTTTACCAATGATTTATTCCCGCGTTCAAAAAATCCGAATTGGGAATTGAAAAAAACTTGGATTAAAAAAGGAGCCTCCATAGGTGCAAATGCAACTATTTTGGCTGGTATTGTCATTGGCGAAAATGCAATGATTGGCGCAGGTAGTGTAGTGACAAAAGATGTTTTACCGAATACGATTTGCTATGGCAATCCAGCTAAGGAGATCAGAAAAATATAAGAGAATGATTAAGTTTTTAGACTTACAAAAAATAAATCTGCAATATCAAGAAGAGATTGAAGCGAGTTTATTACGAGTTTTTAGAAGTGGCTGGTACTTGCAAGGCGAGGAAGTTCGTCAATTTGAAAAAAACTTTTCCAATTATATCGGCACGCCTCATGCCATTGGTGTGGCAAATGGAATGGATGCTTTGCGTCTTATTTTAAGAGCCTATATGGAATTGGGTTTTATGCAAGAAGGCGATGAAATTATAGTTCCATCAAATACGTATATCGCCTCTTTACTCGCTATTACAGACAATCGTTTGGTGCCAGTATTGGTCGAACCAAGTTTAGCAAATTACAATATGAATTTGTCTTTGGTTGAAGAAAAAATTACAGCCAAAACAAAAGCAATTATGTTGGTCCATTTGTATGGACAGGTTTCTTTTTCTACAGAGATTGTTTCCTTCGCAAAAAAATATCAATTGCAAATTATTGAAGACAATGCCCAAGCTATTGGTGCCATGTATGATGGCATTAAAACGGGAAACTTAGGCGACGTGGCTGGTTATAGTTTTTATCCTGGAAAAAATTTAGGCGCGCTTGGCGATGGTGGTGCCATTACATGTAAGGACGATGCATTAGCGATGAAGATAAGGTCTTTGGCTAATTATGGATCGTCTCAAAAATATGTCCATGTTTGTAAAGGATGGAATAGTCGCTTAGATGAAATACAAGCCGCCATTTTGGATGTAAAATTAAAATACATTGAAATAGAGAATGCCAAAAGAAGAATCATTGCCAAACGATATTGTACTGAAATTAAAAACGATAAACTAATACTGCCTACTTTTCCTCTACAAGAGAAAGAACATGTATGGCATTTGTTTGTGGTTCGTACTGCCAATCGATTGGATCTACAATCTTACTTGCTTGCCAATGGTATTCAAACATTAATACATTATCCAATACCTATTCATCATCAAGAAGCTTATGCAGAATTGAAAACTTTGCAATTGCCTATATGTGAAAAAATACATGATGAAGTACTGAGCATTCCTATAAGTTCTGTACTAGAGGATACAGAAATTGAACAAATCATTCATTGCTTAAATGCATATTAAAAATAATTTATAGTTTTCATGAAGGAAAAGGTGGAGCATTGGGACATGATTATTGAAGGGAAAACCTCCCTCTTTAGTTTGCAATTTAAAGACGTTTGGCGCTATCGCGATTTGTTGATGATGTTTGTAAAAAGAGATTTTATTTCTTTTTATAAGCAAACGATTTTAGGCCCGATTTGGTTTTTTGTGCAACCAATTTTTACAACCATCGTTTTTTCCTTTGTCTTTGGAAAACTTGCAGGCATAAGTACGGACGGGCTTCCGCAATATCTTTTTTACTTGTCTGGCATCACGGCTTGGAACTATTTCGCCGACTGCATCACTAAAACGAGCACCGTATTTCGCGACAATGCAAATATTTTTGGAAAAGTATATTTTCCGAGATTAATCATGCCTTTGAGTATCATCACGAGCAACCTCATACGATTCGGTGTTCAATTTGCTTTGTTTTTAGTTATGCTATTTTATTTCAACATGAAAGGCGAAGATGTGCATGTAACAACTGCTGTTTTATTGTTCCCATATTTAATTTTATTAATGGCATTATTAGGTCTTGGCGTTGGGCTTATTATTTCAGCGTTGACCACCAAGTATAGAGACTTAAGTTTTTTAGTAAGCTTTGGTGTTCAATTGTTGATGTACGGTACAACTATTATTTATCCCTTACATGCAGCACCAAGACAGTATCGTTATTTATTGGAATTGAATCCGATGACTTTCATTATCGAAATGTTTAGATATGCATTTTTAGGAAGAGGAGAACACTCGGTTCATGGTATTATTTATGCCACTAGTGTAACCGTTATTTTATTCATATTTGGCGTGGTAATTTTTAATAAGACAGAGAAAAACTTTGTAGATACGATTTAAAGAAGGATGAGTCAATTAGCAATTCAAGTACAAAATTTATCTAAGGTTTACCAACTCGGGCAAATCGGTACAGGAACTATTTCCAGAGATTTTGAGCGATTCTTTGCCACTAAAATATTAGGCAAGGAAGATCCATTTCATAAAATTGGACAAACAAATGATAGAACCACGAAAGGCTCCAGTGATATTGTTTGGAGTTTGAAGGATATTAGTTTTGATATACAACAAGGAGATGCTGTCGGTATTATAGGTCGCAATGGTGCAGGCAAAAGTACCTTGCTGAAAATTCTTAGTAGAGTCACTTCGCCAAGTAAAGGGGTTATAAAAATCAGGGGCCGAATAGCCTCTTTATTGGAAGTAGGAACTGGGTTTCATCCAGAATTGAGTGGTCGTGAAAATATCTATTTGAATGGTGCTATTTTGGGCATGCGAAAAAAAGAAATCAAAAGGAAGTTTGATGAAATTGTTGATTTTTCTGGTGTTGAAAGATATATAGATACACCGGTTAAACGGTATTCATCAGGTATGTATGTGCGATTGGCATTTGCTGTAGCTGCACATTTGGAAAGTGAAATTTTGATTGTCGATGAAGTATTGTCTGTTGGTGATGCAGAATTTCAAAAAAAATGTTTGGGCAAAATGAATGATGTGAGTAGGGGCGAAGGGAGAACCGTATTGTTTGTAAGTCACAATATTGGCGCAGTGAGAGCTTTGTGTCAGCAGGGCATGTATCTAAAGAATGGACAATTGGAATATGCTGGATTAATTGAAGATACAGTTACGAAATATTTAATAGACACTTCAGGTAGAGTCGGTGTTCCAATTCGAAATAGGGAAGACAGAATTGGGAATGGACATATTAGAATGGATGAAATCATTTTTATTAATCGACAGGAATTAGCAACAGAAGAAATTTTGAGTGGTGATTATTTGAAAATAGAATTTCAATTTCAAAAGGAGATGGATATCCCTATTCATGATATGATAGTAGCTTGTAGTTTTTCAGACCAGTACGACAATAAAATTGTGAGCTGGGTATCAGATGAAATGCCACATCAGTTTAGGGAGAAGGAGCACAATTATTTTACGTTGGAAATTCCAAATTTCAATCTACGACCAGGTAGTTACAATTTTTCTTATCAAATTTCACGTAAAACGACAGCGCCAGAAGACTTCTGCGATGTTTTAAATAATGTGGCAACTATACAAGTGTTGGCATCTGACTTTTTTTATAGTGGAAAAAATGTGAGGTCGGCTAATTCGGTTTTACTTTATGCTGCGTTTCAATAGTTGGCTCAATCATGAATTTTCATTTCTTTATTGATGATAAATTTATTGATGATTTTATTCAAGAAGCGGATGCTGTTTCTACAAATAATGTATACGTTTTTACATTTGATAAACCGGCAAAATACGTCAAGTCGAATCGAGGAATTTATGCAAACTATCATTCGGAGGCTTTGGATGCCATACTCCAAACTATACAAGCGAGTGACCGTGTTTTTATCCATTGGTATCACCAAAAGGTGCTTGGTATATTGCAATCCATTCCAGCGCAAACTACAGTATACGCTATGTTTTGGGGCGGTGACTTTTTAGAATATCCTTTACGATGTGGAACAAATACACATCTAAGTTCATTTTTATTCGATGCAAAAAGTTATGGTGTTTATAAAAAACAATATGCGGATTATGTGCGGCATCAAATTAAAAAAGTAGTTCGACAGGAATACAAAGAGGGAGCATGGAAGAATATTTTGTCTTTGCCGTTTAAATTAAAATCTAAGTTTTATCCCATATTCTCTGGCCCAAATTATAGAAAAATAAAAAAGGAAAGAGAACAATTTCTACAAAGAGTATCTGCTATTTGTCATTGGAATCAGCACGATATACAATTGCTGGAAACTTTATATGGGGTACAATTAAATCATAAAAATTTCATCTACGCAACGGGTGAATTATTAAGAACAAAGGCAGCACAAGAGTTCGATGAAAAAAAAGAAATGGTAATTTGGGTAGGCAATTCGGATACCTTGACCAATAATCATTTGGAAGCATTTGATGTTCTTTCGTCTTTAAAGCAAGAAAATATTAAAGTCATTTGTCCATTAAATTATGGCAACAAAACTTATGCTAATCTAATAAATAAAAATGGCAAGGAAGTCTTCGGTGATCGCTTTGTTGGGCTTTTAGATTTTATACAACGTGAATCGTATTTTCAATTAATGGATAGTGTTGACATTTGTTTGATGTATCATAATCGTTCGCAAGCAGGAGGAAATATTTTTGCCTTTTTGCAGAAAGGGAAAAAAGTATATTTGAAAGCAAACTCTACTATTTATTTATTGTTGAAAGAATTAGGGTTTCATATCTTTTCAGAATTGGAATTAGCAAAGCAATCGTACGAACAATTTATTGAACCACTTTCAGTAACGCAAATTGAACAGAATATTGCCTTGTTGGAGACTCATTTGTATGGTCAAGACATAAGGAAGAAATGGCTTACAGAATTGTTGAATTAAAAAGGGAATGAGAATTTTTCAAACCATACACAAGTATCCACCGCATATTCCAATCTTCGAAAAGAAGTATGGGATTACGGATAGCTCAGGACATAGTTTTGCTCAATTGCAACAATTGATTATTCAAAACGGGTATGCTTCATCTTATATTTTATTGCCAGCAATAGAAGGCAAAACGGATGAGGTTTTTTTTACGATTTGGAATTATGAACGCATGCAATATGCCTGGGCTAAGGAGCATGGTATGACTACTACCGATTTGGGTGAAATAAAGCGAGCGCAAATTGAATGGTATAAGCCAGATGTGTTCTATGATTTTTCGGCAATGAAGGATGTAGATTTTTTGACCAAATTTCCTATAGATAAAAAAATAATAAAAGTATGTTGGTATGGTATCATTCGCGATGAACCATGGATGTTTCCAGAATATGATATCCGAATTACTTTGCACAAACCTTATGTACAGCAATGGCAAAACAAAGGATATATTGCCCATGAAATGCAGCCTGCTTTTGTAGATAATTGGAAACAATACAATACAGATAAAAAAGAAATCGATATACTTTTTTACGGACAATATTTGTATAAGGAGTTTAGTAATCGAAGTCATTTTATAGAGAAATTATTAGAGGTTTCTACACAAAAAACATCCTTGAATATTAAGGTGCATTTACAAATGCCGACTCCAACTTTGGTGCCGCAGAAATGGATGAACATTAGTTTGCCTTTTTTGAAAAAGAAATTTCCATCGGATAGGGTACAAGAGTTGGCGATGCCTCCTTTGTATGGAGAAGATTTATATGAAGCAATTGGCAAATCAAAATTTGTGTTGAATGCATATACCAATTACAATAAGGAGTATAAATCGAATATGCGACTCTTTGAATCATTAGGATGTGGTAGTTTATTGATTTCAGAAAATGGGAATTATCCGAAAGGATTTTGTCCAAATGATAATTTTATTCCCTACGATTTATCTGAATCTAAAAGGCTATTTTCTAACTTAGAGAATATTGTGTCGAATTATTCTTCACTTGTGCAAACCATGCAAGCTAGCATTGCAGATGTTCAACATATTTATTCCAAAGTTGCTCAATTAGAAGATTTTAAGAGAATTGTTCAGGGGTTTTAAGGAAAGGATATTAGAAGGCATGTGTTTGATTTTTGTACTTTGAATTATTTCCCATGGTTTGTAGCTTCACAAACCATACAATAATTTGATCTGTGAAGACACAAACCATGGGATTTTAGAATTTTCTTACGAGTATATGATTTATTAAGCAGTTTGTATTGCGGCAACGATTGAAGTGGAAATCCTTTTTGCAGCGAAGCAAGCAAAAAGATTGGAACGGAAAGCGTGTGTGCCGCCCAAATTATCTTAATGTCATTTTAGTATTGCCTATTTTTTTGATTGCCAATTCTCCTAAATATTTTTAATTTTAACCTCGCATTTTATATTATACCAGCACAATGAATAGGCAGCCATTAGTAACGATAGGTGTTATTTCTTATAACAATGCAAGGTTTGTAGTGGAAGCCTTGGACAGTATAAAGAATCAAACTTATCAGAATATACAAATCATCATCAGTGATGATTGTTCGACGGATGATTCTGTTTTGGTGATTGAAAAATGGATGCAAGAGAATAGCCATTTGAACATGATATTCTTTACAACTTCTGTCAATGGTGGTGTTTGCAAGTCGCTCAATAAAATAGTTCAACATAGCCAAGGGAAATATATCGCTACCATTTCTACTGATGATAAATACTTGCCAAATTTTGTTCTCAATAGAGTAGAGTATTTAGAACGTGCGGATGAGCAAACTGGTATCTGTTATTCCAAATCGAATTTGATAGATGAACAATCGGTTTTTATCGAGGAAGAAAGTAGAGATGTTTGGTTGACAGGAAATGTATTTGAGAACCTTTGTAAAATGAGTAATTCGTTTTGCAAACCACTCACGATGATGGTCAAAAAGGAAGTGTATTCAACCGTTGGGATTTATGATGAAAATTTAATTTTTGAAGATTTAGATTTTTTATTTCGGGTTTCCAAAATATATAAAATTGATTTTATTGAAAACATTGATACGGAATATAGAATCGTGACGAATTCACTGGGAACGAAACTTCTTACAACACCTAGAGGTTTAGAAAGTTACGCAGCCGTCATCAAAAAGAATATTGGACATTCAACCATGGGTGATTTTTATTTGGCAAAAAGGTTGAGAAAGATATCTTTGAAAAAGAAAGAAATTGGACTGTCATCTTGGTATCCAGATTTTAAATTGTCGGTCAAGTATTCTAAATCTGTGCGAGATACCTTGATTATGTGTTTGTTCTATCCGAAACATATTTTAACCAATAAGGGATAAACACATCTGTGCGCATTTTATTTATTTGTCATGAATATCCGCCTTCCAAACATGGTGGTATTGGCATTTTTGTAAAGTCAATCGCGGAAGCACTATTAACGCAAGGTTGCCAAACTGCAGTCATCGGATATGATGAAAAAGTTATGGAGGATGAATTGCAAGTCGTCAACAAAGTTGATGTGTTTCGATTGGTCAATCCATATAAAAATAAGCATGGAATTCGAATCGGAGGATTTACATTAAACCTTTATCCTATTTTGGAGAGACGATATTTCTCAAAGAAATTAGAACAGATAATTCATACTTGGCAACCAGATTTAATTGAAGGTATAGATTGGAGCGGTCCTTTGTGGCTCAAGCCTTCTAGACCTTTATTGATTAGATTACATGGGTCGTATGCTGCAAATCAATTATATGAATCTAAACCAGTAAGGCGTTTAATATACTTCTTAGAAAAAAGGAATTTATTCTTAACCACCTTTTATTGTGGTGTGTCAAAACATATTGCAAAATGGACTCGAACGGCTTTTCATTTTAAGCAAGACTTTTCAATTATTTATAATTCTGTGAATACCAAAAAATTTATGCCACTCGCAGGCATCCCCAAAAAGGAGCATAGCCTTGTTTTTTTGGGTCGTATTGATGCAAGAAAAGGAATAGAAGAATTGATCAATGCCATGGCTATTTGTGTAGCAAGCAATTCGGCAATTCACTTGACTATTATTGGCAATGGGGATCCTATTTATTTGGAAAAATTGAAAAATAGGATTGATCCAACATGCAGGGAACACATTTCATTTAGTGGGTTTATTCCCAATGACGAATTACCAAGGTATATCAATTCATTTATGCTTGGTGTGATGCCTTCTAGGGCTGAGGCTTTTGGTATAACCGCTATCGAATTAATGTCGTGTGGTATACCAATCATCATGACCAATAAAGCAGCTGGTCCTGAAATTGTGACCGATGGTGAAGATGGATGGTTGGTTGATCCAAGCAATATAGACGCATTGGCTGCCAAAATAATTGAAGCCTTCTCGGATATGGAAAAGGTCCGATTATTTGGGAAAAATGCAAGACGTAAAGTAGAAAGGTCTTTTGCCGAAGATCAAGTGATGCAACAAAATATACAGGTCTATAAATCCATACTAAGTCATGCTAATTGATGTTGTGATTGCCACCTATCGACGGCCTGAAAAAGTGGCGGCATTGGTGACACAATTATTGGCCTGTTTGCATCCATCCAGTACAATCATCGTTGTAGATTCTTCGGATGAAATTAATTCTGCATTCATGGATCAGCATAGAGTGAAGTATATTCGATCTACGCATAAAAACCAACCCTATCAACGTTATGTAGGTTATCTGATTTCAAGTGCAGATCTATTACTATATTTGGACGATGATATGGAAATAATTGATTCTAATTTGATATTGCCCTTATTTGCTCCATTTGAAACGGAAACTGATTTAGCTGGAATCGCTTTCCATTTTACGGATAAGCATGTGCATTCAAGCTTATCGAAAATGCCTAATTCTATTTTCTTCTCACAGAAGCAACAATATAAAAAAATCATCAATTGGTTTACAGGTTACAAAATACCAGCAACTGGTAAATTGGGGTTGTGTGGCATTAGAGGCCCTCAGCCAAAAGAAGGCGGAATTACTGAATGGCTAAGTGGTGGTGCATTTGCAGCGCAAAAGAAATACTTATTTAAAAATTTTAATTTTCAATTATTGGATTTGTTTGAAGAAAAAATGGGGATGGGTGAAGATGCGATAATTGGATACGGACTTTCAAAACAAGGTAAGTTGATCTATAATCCAAATCTCCTTTTTTACCATAACGACCAAGCAGATAGCACTTACTCTACCAATACCTTTCATTTTTCTAAACGAATTATTTTTTCCAGATTGTTTTTATCTTTAGAAAAAACAAGATTAGATGGAGAAAACTATTTTCGTGCCTGGATGCATTATTATTGGTATACGGGCTGGCGATTAATGGGCATGTTGGGTAATTATTTATGTAGACCAAATATGCAACGAAAAGAAATTTTAACTGGTACATGGATTGGATGTAAAATGGCAAGTCATTTTACATTTGATGTTGCATTATCCAGAACCCAATATTGGATGAATGAAGCTAAAAAAAATATAGAATGTTAGGAACGAGGGTCATAGATAATAAAATAAATCAAATCCGAGAAAAGTGGATAGCTAGATCTGTGCAAAATTTGCTCAATGCATTTGTTTTCTTTCTAGCATTTCCATGTATTGATTTCCTAAAAAATTCAATAACATTTTATATTTTTCTATTGATTATTGCAAAGGTCGGTGCTTTTTGGTCCAAGCCATATAAAGGAAAGGCTTTGTTTATTGTATTCATAGGTTCTATAATACTTTCAACCATATTAGCACCTTATGATGAAATGATTCGTTATCCTGGTTTTATGACTTCATTTCAAATTATCACACAATATGGTTATTGGATTTTGATTGCTGCTTTTTTCGTCGTGTATAGAGATAGGTATAGTGCTGTAGAAGTAAGTAAATGGTTATTCTTTGGTGTAATTTCTTCTATCATTGGGTTTTATCTTTTTGTCTATAAAATAGAAATAGGACCATTGAAAATTACTACTTTACCAACAAGAAATGGGTTTGTATTTACTTTGCTTTGTTGCATACCTATTGCATTTAATTATTTGTCTACCCGTTTTGATCGAAATAATATGTACATATTTTTTGGGTTTTTTATTTTGGTTATGCTGTTAAGTAATGGTCGTTCTGGTGCGGTTATCATCATCATTCAAGTAATGCTCATGTCTGGTATATTGTATCCAAGATGGTTAAAAACCATTAAGATTATTATTATCCCATTGGTTATACTATTCATTACCTTACAGTCGGCATTCTTCCAGCCATTGATTAATATTTTTGCGAATAATGTGGAGTCTATTAGTCCGCGCTTCGCTGGTTTGTTGAAGTCGGAAGGCGAGGGCGATTTGGAAATGGATAAATCATGGCTTATTCGGAAATTGATGATTGACAAAAGTCAAGAAATTTTTAATAAGTATCCTACATTGGGCATTGGTGCCAATAATTTTATTTATTATGATGCTGATTTGTATACGCTTTTTCGATACCAAAGATTGGGAGGTGATACCAATGATTTTTACAACAGTAGGTCGGCACATAATTCATATATTCAAATCCTAAGCGAATTTGGTATTCTTGGGTTCGTTATTTTTATACTTATTCTATTTAGGCCAATTGCCTCTTTACTTCGGGTTTTTAATGATGAAGATTTCAATATCAATAATCTGGCTTTAATTAGTTTGTTTGGAATCAGTATGCACTTCTATGCGATTTCGTCCATTACAGGGGCTATACCCTGGATGGTAATTGGTATGTCTATCGCACTAACGAAACAAAGTAAAAATCCACTTTGGAATTAGCTTTTTATTATCATACCCCAGTTGTATTGCAACAAGGTAAAATTTTGGCACCAGGTTATATTGGTGTCTTCATTGACGCTTTGGCAAGTGAAGTAGATTCATTGACTTTGTTGATGCATGAATCTATTCAGTATCAACCTATGATAGAAGATTACACGATCAAAGCATCGAATATTCGATTCATTTCTTTAGGGAAAAATACGCCAGCTTGGTATCGGCATGTATTTCATCGACAAATTCTTAAAAACAAAATGAAGCAAATAATAAATGTAGATTTATTATTGGTTCGTTCTCCAACCCCCTTAGCTCCTTTTTTTAAATCCTATGCTGGCAATTGTAAGCCTGTATTTTTGATTGTTGGCGATTACTTAGAAAGTGTGAAGCAAATGACACCTACTACTTTGCGCGACAAATTGATTAAAAGGTATTTACAATGGAATGATGCCTTATTCAGAAAGCAAATTAGAACTACAGATATTATCGTTAACTCGCCGAAGTTGTTTACTACTTATCAAGCGATTTGTAAGTCTATTCAGCAAATTAAAACAACCACTTTGTCGGCTTCTCATATTGTAGAACGTAAAGATGTTTGTCAAGGTGCTAGCATAGAATTATTGTACACTGGTCGAATAGATTTGGTGAAAGGATTACATGAATTACTGGATGCATTTTTTATTTTAGCAGAAAAATATCCCAATATGAATTTGAATTTTGTTGGTTGGGAAGACTTTTCTCACAAGCCAATTGAAAACGAATTGAAGCAAAAAGTCAAAGCAAAAAATCTAGAACATCGTGTTGTTTTTCATGGCAAAAAATCGATTGGTGTGGAGTTGAATGCCATGTATCAACAAGCAGATTTTTATATCATTCCATCCTACCATGAAGGTTTTCCTCGAACAATTTGGGAAGCAATGGCTAATGGATTACCTGTGATTGCGACCACGGTTGGTGCAATTCCAGCTTACCTGACCCACCGTGAAAATGCTATATTGATTGAGCCCAAACAAGTGACAGATATTGTGGATGCCGTTGAATTGCTCTTGCAGGATGTGCCACTGCGACAAAGAATCATTCAAAATGCCTTTGAATTGGTAAAGGAAAACACTTTGGAAAAACAAACAAAATTGCTCGTAGAAAAATTGGAATCTCTTTTGTAAGATGCAAAAAGTAATTAGAATATTAAGATATGATTGGCCTATGCATTTTATTTTATTGCTGACCAATTGGCTTCCAGATAATGTGGCTATCGTCAAGTTGCGTGGATTTTTAATTCGCCCATTTTTTAAATCGGCTGGAAAAAATTTGCAAGTTGGTAGAGATGTTACATTTTATAATCCTTCGAAAATTACAATTGGTTTTGATGTATATATCGCCAAAGGTTGTTGGTTTTCTGGTAGCGGTGAAATAGAAATTGGGAATAAAATTTTGTTTGGTCCATATGTAGTGGTTGTTACTTCTAATCATTCTATCGCAAATAATTCCTATTATGATGGTCCGCCTATTCAAATGCAAAAAGTAATAATTCAAGATGGTTGTTGGATAGGTGCACACGCTACTATTTTGGCTGGCGTTGTGATGGCACAAACAACATTATTGGCTGCGAATTCTGTGTTGTCAAAAAGCACAGAAGTGAAATCTATTTACGGTGGCGTTCCTGCCAAGTTGATTAAATATGCCGAATAAGCAACCCCGTATACTCATTACTGGGCCTATATTTGACAAGCCTTCTGGCCCTTCTGGTTCGCCTGGTAAGTTATATACAAAATTGCGAGAAGAAGGTTTTGTGGTGTATAAAAAATCGAAGTATAAAAATAAAATATTACGATTCGTCGATACTTTAATTGGTGTTTTAAGTTTTCATAAATATGATATTATACTCGTTCAATGTTTCGGCCTATTCGCTTTTTACTTAGAAGATATAATATCTCGTTTTGGAAAAATATGGAATAAACCTGTCGTGTTTACCATTCGGGGTGGTGCCTTT
The DNA here is from genome assembly GCA_945878115.1 of Chitinophaga pinensis. Taxonomy (GTDB): domain Bacteria; phylum Bacteroidota; class Bacteroidia; order Chitinophagales; family Chitinophagaceae; genus OLB11. The sequence goes on from CAMDVD010000011.1 coordinate 65,958, forward strand.
CATGAGTTCTATGAACAGCATCCAACTTGGTGTCATCGGGTGCTTTCACGAGTAACTCAAATTAATACACCGTCCTATTTTTTGCAGAAATTTTTACAAGAGAAAGGACATGTAGTTGAGTATATTCCTAATTTTATTCAACTGGAAAATTTTACGTACAAACGCCAAATTGAAAACCCATATTCCTTTTTATGGGTAAGAGCATTCCACGATATTTATCATCCCGAATTGGTGATTGAATCTTTTAATGAAGTATATAAAAAATATCCGCAAGCCATTTTAACCATGATAGGACCTGATCAAGGGCTGAGAGCGAAATGCATCTCCTTAATTGAGGAATTGAACTTGACAAAATCTATTCATTTACTTGGGCAAATTCCCAATAAGAAACTAGCAAATTATTTTCATACGCATGCAGTGTATACCAATACAACAAGGTATGAAAGTTTTGGCGTGGCACTCATTGAAGCAGGTTCTTGTGGCATCCCTTGTGTATCAACAAGTGCAGGGGAAATTCCTTGGATATGGGAAGATAAAAAAAATATTTTGTTGGCAGAAAGAAATACAAGTGCGTTTTCTAATGCCATGTTATTTCTGGTAGATAATAAAGAAGCGGCAAATGAAATAGGATGGCAAGCATCTCAACATGTAAAAAAATACAATTGGGAAAATACAAAAAAATATTGGTTAGAAACTATTAAGGTATGTGTGGGATAAGTGGCATATTGCATTTTGATGTGAGTCGCAAGGTGGACGAAAATGGATTGCTAAAGATGCGTGATTCTTTACAACATAGAGGACCTGATGGTGCTGGATTTTTTATCGATAAGGAAATTGGATTAGCGCATCGTCGCTTGTCTATTATTGATATTTCTGAAAATGCGAGGCAACCATTTTATAGTCCAGACGGAAGATATGTGATGGTGTTTAATGGTGAAATTTTTAATTACTTAGAACTAAGGAAGGAATTTGAAAATGGCGGAGATATTTTGAAGTCTCATTCGGATACAGAAGTTCTATTAAGGTTGTATATCAAGTATGGCGAAAGTTGTTTGGAGAAATTAAATGGCATGTTTGCCATTGTTATTTGGGATAGTATAGAACGAACACTTTTTGTTGCTAGAGACAGAATTGGTGTGAAACCATTTTATTATACAGTTTACAATAACACCTTTTATTTTGCCTCCGAACCAAAAGCAATTTTTGCGGCTGGCGTTCCCAAAGTCGTGGATCCTTCTTGTATTAATGAGCTATTGCTTTTCAAATATGTAGCTGGCGAAAACACTGTTTTTCAACATGTAAAACGATTATTGCCTGGCCATCAAATGACTATTAAGCGCGGGGCTATTCAAATATATCGTTGGTGGAATTTGCCTGAAAAAATAAAAGCGAATCGTGAAAATTTACCCAAAAATCCGTACGCTTATTTTGAAGAATTATTTTATTCATCGGTTGCCTACCGCACTATCAGTGATGTGCCAGTTGGTGTGATGTTGAGTGGTGGTCTTGATTCTGGAAGTATTGCAGCTGCATTATTTCACAACAAGGAAAATAATATCGCGGCATTCAATGTGCAATTTGAGGAGAAAGAATATAACGAATCTCATTTGGCAGAATTGGTTTGTGCAAAATTCGGACTTCACTTTCATTCTATTTCTTTAACAGGAAACGACTTATATAAATCCATTATTGATGCTACTATTTTTCATGATGAGCCCTTGATACATCAAAATGATGCACAGATGTTATCCTTATCGCAACACGCAAAAAAGTTTGTAACCGTATTGTTGAGTGGTGAAGGTGGCGATGAATTTATGGGTGGTTACGTTAGATACAAACCTTTGAATCATCATCACTTTTTGCAAGGTGCTACACAAATTGCGCACGTACTCAAGAAAATTCCTTCCGGCGGAATAGTGAATCGTTTAGATAAACTAAGTCGCTACGTCAAAGGCAATTCATTGTCTGCATTAGTCTTATTAAATGCTAGTAATTTATATCCAAACGATTTTGCGAAATGGGGCTTGCCTATTGGATTAGAAGGAATGACTTATCGACAAGAAGTGTATAAGGAAGCGTTGGATTTGTATCCAACAGAGCCTGCTCGTCAAGCCATGTATTGCGACCTATTTATTCACATGGCATCCGTATTGGATCGGAATGATAGAATGACCATGGGCGCTGGCATCGAGTGTCGTGTACCTTTCATGGATTATCGTTTAATGGAGATGATTCCTGCATTGCCTTCTTCGTATTTATTGAAAGGAAAAAAAGGAAAATATTTATTGTATAATTCGGTTGCGCAACAATTGCCAAAAGAAGTATTGCAATTTAAAAAACTAGGGTTCAGTGTGCCTTGGGAAAAATACATGAAAGAAGATGCGAGATTTGCAGATTGCATCCAAAAAATAAAAAAAGGTTCGTTGCGTGAATGGGTTGGTGCTATCGATATGCATAAGCTCATCGACAATGCAGCTAAACACAATGGTATGGAAAGAACATTCGTTCGCCAATTATTGATGATGCATTTATGGAAAGAAAATTATCTAGAAAATAATTCATAAGACTAAGTTTGGCATCTTTTATTCAAGATAAGATATATCCACATTTGCCTGTATTTCTGCAGAATATAGGCATTTCTATTTTTGGCTATACGTGGCGTAAACGACGCTTTGGTGGCGTTTTTAAACAGGAATTAAATGCTTGTCGAATTCGAGAAAAATATAGTCGTGCAGAATGGGAAGATTATCAAACAATAGAATTACGTAAATTATTATTGCACGCTTTTGATACCGTAGATTATTATAAGGAAAAATTTTCTGCGATTGGGATTCAAAGAGATGCATTAGAAAATTATACTTTGTCAGAACTCAAGCAATTCCCTTTTCTTACAAAAGAAGATTTGCGCAATTTTGGGGAGTCTACATTGATCTCATCAAGTAAAGAAAAGGGCGCAGAGTTTTATGCCAGTAGTGGAAGTACCGGAACGCCTACTCGAATTTTATTTTCAACCAATATGCACCAGAAATGGTCGGCAGCTTTTGAAGCTCGAATTAGAAACTGGGCTGGCGTAAATAATCAAATGGCAAGAGGAATGATAGGTGGCAGAAGAGTAGTACCTGATGGACAAGCCAAACCTCCTTTTTTTCGCTACAATCAAATGGAGAATCAAGTTTATTTTTCTGCTTATCATATATCTCCAAATCATGTTGCCAATTATGTTTCTGCCATGTGGAAATATAAAGTGGAATACATGACTGGTTATGCAGTAAGTAATTATTTGTTGGCATTGTTTATTCAACAAGCTGGATTGAAGGCGCCGCCAATGAAAGCGGTAATTACCAGTAGTGAAAAACTTACTCTTGACATGAGAACTACATTAGAACAAGTGTATGCCTGCAAAGTCTACGATGGATGGAGCGGGGTGGAAGCATGCGCACTGGTTTCGGAATGTGAAGAAGGTTGTTTGCATATTAGTGAGGATGTTGGTATCATCGAAATAGTGGATGAAGATGGCAATGAGGTAATGCAAGGAATGTCGGGTGAAGTAGTCTGTACTGGATTACTCAATTATGCACAGCCGCTCATCCGATATAAAATAGGAGATAGAATGACAAAGGGAGTTGGTATATGTTCCTGTGGTCGTGAAATGCCCTTGATAAAAGAGATTGACGGACGTAAAGAAGATGTGGTTATAGGACCTGATGGAAGACAAATGGTTCGTTTTCATGGTATTTTTGTTGGCATACCTGCGATAGAAAGAGGTCAAATAATTCAACACACTTTGGATCGAATAGAAGTAAAAATTCAGAATAGAATGCCATTAAGTGAAGAAGAAAAAGCAAGTATTGAAAAGCGGATGAAAAGTCAACTTGGCAATGTAGAAGTGGTAATTCAAGAACATGCTATAATTCCGCAAACAAGTAATGGAAAATTTAAAGCGGTTATTTCGCATCTTAAAAAATAATGATAAAAAATATTTGGGTCATTAATCAGTTTGCGGGTACCCCTTCTTCAGGTTGGGGCGAGAGGCATTATTATTTTAGTAAATATTGGTTGGAGAAAGGATGTAAAGTCAATATTATTTCGGGCTCTTATAATCATGTATTTAATCAATTGCCAAACGCACCGAATGCCTATAATCATGAACAATTAGAGGGAATAGATTTTTGTTGGGTTAAAACCCCAAAGTATGATCCAAGATCCTTTAAGCGATTTTGGAGTTTTTTATGGTTCGCAGCGAAAGTGTATTTTTTACCAGTCGGAAAATTAGGTAAACCGGATATTATTATCGTATCCTCCATGCCAATTTTCCCAATTCTAACAGGGTATTGGTTGAAGAGGAAGTATGGAGCTAAGAAATTGCTTTTTGAAATAAGAGATATATGGCCGCTTACTTTACAATTGTTGGGGAATAAAAGTGCGTCACATCCTGCGGTCAAATTTATTGCTTGGTTCGAAAAATTTGGATATAAAAAGGCTGACTTGATTGTTTCTTTATTACCCAATGCTGCTGGGCATTTTGAAGAAATTGCACAATGCGGAAATAAGTTTAGATATATACCCAATGGCTTAGAGCAAGAAGTTTTGCAAAATGAGCCTCTACCTGAGGAAATGATTGCAGCATTACCAAAAGATAAATTTATTATTGGTTACACAGGGACGATAGGCTTGGCAAATGCGCTTGAATTTTTAATCGATGCCGCAGGTTTATTACAAAAGGATACTCGATTCCATTTTGTCATTGTTGGTGAAGGGTATTTAAAAAAGGAATTGATGGAGAAGAGCACTACATTTGGTAACATTACTTTTTTTTCTAAAATTAGAAAGAACCAAGTGCAAGCTATGATTACTCATTTTGATATTTGTTTTGTTGGTAGAAATGATACGCCATTATTTAAACATGGTGTTTCTGCAAATAAATACTTTGATTATATGTTAGCCTCTAAACCAATTTTGGATTCGAATAATTTGATCAAAGATCCAGTTGAATTATCGGGTTGTGGCATTCTGGTAAAACCAGACAATGCTCAAGCGATTGTGGATGGCATTCTTCAGTTAGTTCAAATGAGTCCAACGGAAAGAGCAAACATGGGTGAACGAGGCAAACAGTTTGTAGCACAAAATCATAGTATTAAAAAATTGGCGATGGATTATTTTGAACTGTTTGAAACGGCAAAAGCATGACCATTTTATTGACAGGGGATTCTGGATTTTTAGGTCGTATCTTTTTGCAAGAGTTTATTGCATTAGGTCATACGGTGGAAACTTTGGGGCGACATGCAAAAGCAGATATTGTTTGCGATCTTGCAACACAAATCCCACAGATTCCAAAGTCATATGACCTTGTGGTTCATGCTGCCGGAAAAGCACATAGTATTCCTAAAACAGAAAAAGAAAAAAAAGAATTTATAGAGGTCAATACCAATGGTACAATTCATTTATTAGAAGCTTTAAAAGAAGCTATGTCTGCAAGTTCTACAACATTTATTTTTATGAGTACTGTTGCTGTTTATGGTGTAGATAGAGGTGTTGATATCAAAGAAGATCAACCATTAAACGGGACAAGTCCGTATGCGGTTTCTAAAATTAATGCGGAACATAATATTATAGACTGGGCGCAAAAAACTGGTACTCACGCCATTATTTTTCGATTGCCTTTACTGATTGGCTCAAAGCCCAAAGGAAACCTAGAAGCAATGATAAGAGCCATTCACAAAGGATATTATGTAGGCATTGGTAAGGGAGAGGCGAGACGTTCAATGGTACTTGCCGTGGATGTTGCCAAGTTTATTCCTACAGTGGCAGGCAAAGATGGAGTATATAATTTGACAGATGGAAAACATCCTTATTTTTGTGACATTGAAAATGCAATTGCTTTGAAGCTGAATAAAAAAATAAGACGTATACATCCGACTTGGATTGCTACTTTCGCAAAAATTGGAGATTATATTCCTTACTCTCCGATACATACAAAACGATTTGAAAAAATGACTTCAACTCTTACCTTCTCTGATGAAAAAGCAAGAAAGGAATTGGGTTGGGTTACGAATGATGTACTAGAAAATTTAGGGTAAGAATTATGGTGACTTGGGTATTGGTTTTTTTTATTTTATTCGGACTAGAGGTCCTGTATTTGTATGTTGCCAAAAAATACAATATCATTGATAATCCAAGTGAACGTTCATCGCATACTTATTTGACACGTAGAGGCGGTGGTATTATATTCCCGATTGCATGGTTGCTTTATTTTTTTCTACATCAATGTCCTTTGCCATTTTTTACTTTGGGATTAATCATTGTTTCTACAATTAGCTTTTTAGATGATATGCTTACGATTAGCGCGAAGTATCGGATTATTATCCACGTCTTTGCATTTTCACTTTGCTTTTATCAATTACATTTGATCAATGTATTGCCTTGGTGGGCTTTAGCGGGTACTTTTATATTTTGTATTGGCTGTTTGAATGCCATCAATTTTATGGATGGCATTAATGGGATGACAGGCCTTTATTTCTTATCTATTTTTCTGCCATTTATTTATTTTCTGCAAACCACTATTTATTCAAAACAATCGCCCTACATCTACATTGTGATGGCATTACTTATTTTTGGTTTTTTTAATTTTAGAAAGAGAGCAATATGTTTTGCTGGAGATATTGGAAGTGTTTCCATTGCCTTTATTACCATTTATTTTATCATTCAATTAGTCATCAAAACGAATGGTAATTTTCTACAAAACATCCAGTACATTTTATTGCTAGCTTTATACGGGATAGACAGTGTATTTACCCTATTACAACGATTATACAATCGGGAAAATATTTTTCATCCGCATCGTAAACATTTATATCAATTATTGGCGAATGAACTAAATATGCCACAAATAGCTGTTGCTGCAATGTATGCCAGTATTCAGTTTGGTATCAATATATGGGTATTCACTCACCCCAACATTACGCTGCAAACCACTGCCCTCATCTTATTTATTTTGTCGGTTATTTATATAGTGGTAAAGAGATTTATTTTAGTAAGCATTATCAATAAACAAATGAAAATAGTGAAGTAGACTTTATTTCTTATTGAATTCAGATTATTATTTAAATTCAGAATCCAGCATCAATTTGTGATGCTGGATTTTTTTTGAATTGGGTATATACAGGCTTTCAACTTTTATTCTGTTATAACACACTTTTTACCATTAATCTATGTACTTTCGCACCCAAAATTTTAAACTATAAATAAATGAAAGAAGTTTTTATCGTCTCCGCAGTGAGAACAGCAATGGGTAGTTTCGGGGGGGCATTGAAAAGTTTTTCAGCAACGCAATTGGGTGCAGTAGCTATTAAAGAAGCAGTGAAGCGAGCTGGGATTGATGCAAATGATGTAAATGAAGTATTGATGGGATGTGTGTTGCAAGGCAATTTGGGACAAGCACCTGCACGTCAAGCTGCTAAATTTGCTGGTTTGCCAGACCATGTAAATTGTACAACAGTGAATAAAGTTTGTGCAAGTGGCATGAAGGCAGTAATGCAAGCAACGCAAAGTATTTTATTAGGGGATGCAGATATTGCAGTAGCTGGTGGTATGGAAAGTATGAGCAATGTGCCTTTCTATGCAAAGGACATGCGTTGGGGAAATAAATTTGGGAATGTGACGATGGAGGATGGTATAGCAAAAGATGGATTATTAGATGTGTACCATAATTATCCAATGGGTAATGCTGCTGAACTTTGTGCCGCTGATTGCAATATCAGCCGCGAAGCACAAGACCAACATGCTATTGAAAGCTATACAAGAAGTCAGGCAGCTTGGGAAGCAGGGAAATTTGCAAATGAAATTGCGAAAGTTGAAATTCCTCAGCGAAATGGTAATCCGATAGTGTTTGAAAAAGATGAAGAACCATGGAATGTGAAGTTTGATAAAATACCAGGATTGAAACCAGTCTTTGTTAAAGACGGTACAGTTACCGCAGCTAATGCGAGCACAATGAATGATGGCGCTTCTGCTTTGGTATTAATGAGTGGTGAAAAAATGGCAGCATTAGGTCTAAAACCTTTAGCGAAAATAATTGGTTACGCCGATGCAGAACAAGCACCAGAATGGTTTACTACATCGCCAAGTGTGGCAATTCCATTAGCAGTAAAAAAAGCAGGATTGACTTTGGATCAAATCGATTTTTTTGAAATGAATGAAGCGTTCTCTGTAGTAAGTTTGGTGAATATGCAAAAAATGAATTTAGATCCAGCAAAGGTAAACGTTAATGGTGGTGCGGTTTCTATGGGACATCCATTAGGAAGCAGTGGTTCGAGAATATTAGTAACCTTAATCAATATATTAGAACAAAATAATGGTAAGTATGGTGTAGTCGGCATTTGTAATGGTGGCGGTGGAGCTTCTTCTATCGTGATTGAAAAGTGCTAAACACATAAAATGAAATTGTAGAAACGGATGGTGACATCCGTTTTTTTTATTTTTTAATGCGGCAACTTCTCCCTAAAATAACCGTAAACCCAAGTACCAGCAATGGCGCTTAAAAGTGTAATTGCACCAATGATTCATAAAATACCAATAATAATATTGATATTCATAGCATTTATTTATTTGAGATTTATCTTGCGTCTTGAGAGCCTTATCGCCATTGTTTTAGCAGTCAATGTTAGGTGCGGAATTCAAAAGTAGAATGTTTGGTTTTAATACCAAAAGAAGATAAAAGAAATAAAAGATTGATTAGCTGCAAAGTTGCACTCACACTAAACTGCTAGTTGAATGCGGTTTGTCTAAGTGGCCTTAAATATTTTCCTCCGAAATAAACTAGAGCAGTACATAATAATATCCAAAACCTTAGGAATATTTTTTCCTTAGTTAAACTTCTTAATCTAAAACTATATTCGTTTTTTTCTTTAGTAATTTTAAATGAAGCAGAATAATAACTATTATTGTCCGAGATAATTTTTTTAAAATAAAGGGTGGTGCAAACCACCCTTTTGCATTATACTTGTTTTGCGAACTTAAATAATGCTATGGACAATATTACGAATTATGTCGGACAGCCGATATTTTCCCAATTACTTTATTTAAT